>CAJUIL010000014.1 GCA_910586225.1 uncultured Eubacterium sp.
TATTGCTACCACAGGCACCTGAAGCCTGCGCGTCTGCCAATTCCGCCACTTCTGCGTGTTACTTCGTGTTGCTTGCTCTTGCTGAGCACATTAGATATATTACAATACTTTCCTTCTTTCGTCAAGCACTTTTTTAAATTTTTTTCTAAAAATTTTTTTCAAATTTTTATTGACATTCTTCGTGACAGATGCTATACTGTATAAGTCGTCAAGAAAGCTTGACAGCAAATGCGGAAGTGTCGGAACTGGCAGACGAGCAAGACTAAGGATCTTGTGGCAGCAATGTCGTGTGGGTTCAAGTCCCATCTTCCGCATTTAACCCTTGGGAAGCCTTGTAAATCTCGGATTTGCAGGGCATTTTTTTATTTTAATTTTACGATGTACTCCTTTTTTACTCACTCTGAATAACAAAGCCAAGTTTATCTTCCGGCACTTTTTCCAACATTTGAATTGCTTCTTGTCTGATTGCTGTCATGCTGATACTCCTGCTTTCATCTTTTCCATTCCAGTATTTATTTTACGCACAGCCTAACATCTTTTCTAAGGAAAATCGAGAACAGATTTTGTCTGGTACGTTTTCGGTACGCGGGCAGATGAAGTGCTGGAATCCTCCCTTTTTCAGTGTTTTGCGCCAGATATCGGTTTCCAAAACTTCTGTGGAATATCTTTGCTGAAGCTGGTGCATTTACAGTATACTATTCTTTTGATTTCTATACTATTTTTAATGATTGAACGATTCGCTTGCTGCTTTCATTTTCTTTACCTCATCCAAGGAAACTTCTGTCATATCTGCAATTTCCTCCAACGAGTATTTGCCTGCGGCCAGCATACGGTATACGACCGTCTTTGCCCGTTCTAAAGCAGCTTGCGTTGCAGCTTGCGTTCGCATATCTTCCATGACCTTGCACATGATAGCAACACCCTCCTTACTTTCTTTGAAAAATCTAACTCTGTCTGCCAATTTATCATAGTACATATCTGCCGGATCTGTGCAGGAAAAATCGTGCATTAGTTTACCGATGGGCGTTTCGTCTCGGTACTCTCCGTTCACATACAGAATATGTGAACCATCGTCAAAGTTCTCGCCAGTATCAAAAATATATCTGCCGATCCGGTATAGCGGCTTTCCTTTGCCTATCACATCGTGCTCGGTGATGAACACAACATAGGTTTCCGGCAGCGCGTCAAAGTCCTCGCCTTTCCGCAAAAGGTTAGCGTCCATCATACTACTGTTGTATCTTGCACGTTTTCGCCCCGCCCCTTTATCAGCCCGCTGAATTTCCACGTTCATCTTGCGGTCCGCGCTGTCGGTTGCCAGAACATCCAGCCGCACAGAGCGGTTAAGCAGATTTTCAACAAACACCTGCGTATGAACGTCTACGACCTCTAAATCAGGCATTTCCAGCACAATCCGCAGCACAAGCTGAATAGATTGGGGATCGCCTTCAAAACACTTTGTTAAAAAATCGTCGTCCAGCAGGCGAAAACCTCTAAGCCGTTGCAAATCTTCTTGATGCTGCTGGTCAATCTGTTCCGTCACTGTCAAAATTACCACCCACTTTCTGATTCGCCCTTATCGTATCATAAATCCTCCAGCTTTTCAAGATTGCCGCTGCAAAAAGGAAGTTTCAAGCTGCATCATCCTGATAATGGCGGCGGTTTACAGATCATGCAGGAAATCAACGCTGCATATGACAGACTGGATATGTCTCACTCCTGCTTTCACAACAGAAAATACTATCAGCATTTATAATGCTCCTGTCCTTATCAGCAACAAACCAGTACACTAGCTGCTTCCAGATCACCGATCTGCGTCACATAAATAATGTTAGCATCCTTAAAATTAAATCCAAAATTATTCACTCCATTTTTTTGACTTTATCAGTAAACACTTTTATTTTATCAAAAAGCTCATGCTCCTGCATATCATTCAGCCTAGAAATTATATGGCTTTCGACCAGTTTATGTGAATGATACATTTCCAGTCCATACTATCCTGTAAAACAGGAAGTCTAGTTACTTGCCGCTGATACCATAAACAGAATCAATAATAGCTTTTTGTTGATAAATTTCAACAAAAAGCTATTATTATTTATCCTTATAGTTGCTAAAATTTAACGATCGAAAGGAGATGGTGAATACAAATGACAGATATAAAATTGTATTTAGATGAGGTCGGCAAGCGGGTCATGGACCGCAGAAAAAAACTTGGATTGACCCAAGAAGCACTGGCTGAGATGAGCGATCTGACCACCCAGTTTGTCAGCTATGCTGAATCCGGAAAACGGGCCATGCGGCCGGAAAACCTGATGAAGATTGCGTCAGCCCTTGGCGTTAGTACAGATTACCTGCTGACTGGAGATATTATTGACAAGGACAAGCTGCTTTTGTCAGAAAAGCTGGACAAGCTGACCGCCGCAGAAGTGCGGATCATTGAAAGCATCATCGATGAATGCATCAATCTCAACCACAATGAAACCTGAAGCTGTGCCGCGTATCTTTCAAATCTATGATCCTTCTCCTGCAGCGTATCTGTCTGCAGGAGTACCAAAAAGCCCACGGCTGAAAATCCGCCATAACCATTTTTTAATATGCAACAATCTTTTGTATACTATGCGACACCGGATAAACGCTGTTCCCATAGATCCCGCGCCTCCATCCGGCATAATGTGCTTCTGGGTCATAATACTTTCCATCGATCCTAACCCACGCATGGCGTGTATATCCGTCCGACATCCTGTCTCTGGAGCCGCGTACCCGGCCGCATACTACATAAGGCTGATAACCGACCTCCTCCGCCAGCGCCGCGAAAACACAGGCAAAGCTGTAGCAATTTCCGGAACGGGACGTCAGCATATCATAAGCGGCCTTTCTCTGCCAGCCGGAAGCTTCCAGATCCGGATATTTTGCCGCATAGCGAAAGCTGTCTCCTATAACATAATCCCAGCATTTGGCAAGCTTTTGGCTTTTTGTCATATTCTTTTTTGTGATAGATGCGACAAGCTCCATCGCCTTTATTTTCAATTTCGCATTCAGATTATTTTTCGCAGCCCCATTGCTGCCAAACGTAATTCCATGATAAGTCGTATTCTTTTTGACTTTTCCAGACTTCGTAGCATAGTAAAGCTTATTTCCGATCACCTGCCAGCCGCTTGTTGGTTTTCCATTTTTATCTGCACAATATATTTGCCTTCCTGCGGTCACAAGGCTGGTCTTGTTTGACTTTGCCAGCTGTCCTGCTTCATGAAACAGGTAGTATTCTCCGTCGATCATCGCAAGCCCGGTAACAAGCACGCCCTCTTCTAAAGAAAAATAATATTTGTTTCCTCCGATCTTCTGCCAACCAGTCGCCATCCGGCCCGATTCCTTTGAAAAATAACGCTGTCCCATTTCCGTATCCTGCCAACCGGTAAGCATTTCTCCAGATTCCGGAGAAAAATAATAGCTTTCATCCTCGATCTCCCAGCAGCCGGTCGCCATCAGCCCTGTTTCCGGCACAAAATAAAAGACTTCCCCATAAATTTCCTGCCAACCGATCACCATTTGGCCTGTTTCCGGCACAAAATAATACCGCTCCCGGTCAATTTCCTGCCAACCAGTCGCCATCTGGCCTGTTTCTGGAGAAAAATAATAACTTTCTCCGTCAACCTCCTGCCAGCCTGTCGTCATCTGGCCCGTTTCCGGATAAAAGTAATAACGGTTTCCGTCGATCACTTGCCAGCCTTTCACCATCTGGCCCGTTTCCGGATAAAAGTAATAACGGTTTCCGTCGATCACTTGCCAGCCTTTTACCATCTGACCCGTTTCCGGATAAAAGTAATAATGGTTTCCGTCGATCACTTGCCAGCCTTTTACCATCTGACCCGTTCCCGGATAAAAATAGTAGCGCGCCTCGTCAATCTCTCGCCTGCCGTTTTGCACATATGCCGTCTCTCCCACATATGGGGTCTGCAGCTGCGCGCCTGCCGCATACGTCTTTCCTCCAAAAACCATAAATGCCGACGCCAAAATACCTGCCGCGTACCATGCTGCTTTCTGTTCCATTTTCATATATTCTTTAAAAGTTTGATCTGCTGCCATTTCATCTCCTGTGAAACACTTAAAATACAATAAATTGTCCTACGCCAATGCTCATATGGACACTCACCGCCTTCTTCACCACACCATACCAGTATATATCCAAGTGTTAAATTTTGTCAACAAAATATTGTTCTTATGACAAAAATATGTTCTTTTCAATGATACAGACTGGGGGGGAGAAGAAGACGAAATTGCAGTTCATCAGTTTCTTATCAAACTTAAGAAAAAGTGGAAATTATTTTAGTGTACTGACTCGCTGGTATTTATGGTAAGCGTGCTGGATATTTTGTCACTCTGCAAGGCGGATTTTCGACGACGTAGTGGTGGCTACGGCTAGAAAATCCAACGAAGCAGATGGCAAAACAGGAAGTACGATTGCCATGAATACCAGCGAGCCAGTACACTAAGCAAAAATACCTTACTGCTTCGCTGGACTGATTTGCCAATAGCACATATAGAAAATCAGTCCCCGCAAATCAGCAAGGTAATTTAAGTGGGTTAAAATCCTAAATATTCTCTGCGAAGTTATCTGCAATACGCCTGAATAGCCTTAGCAGCAAATTCCGCCGTTCCATCTCCTCCTGCCGCATCGATATTTTGTGTCATACTGCCGCCTGCCGCATACTTTTCATTTCCAGCAGCGCAATCTGCTGCTTAAGAGCCTTCCCGCGGTCAAAGCCGGGTCTGTCCAGTATTTCCCGGATTTCTTTAAGCGGAAATTCCAGCTCTTTAAACAGCAAAATAAATTGCAGGCGTTCCAACGCTGTATCGTCATACAGCCGGTATCCGGCATCTGAAACCTCCGCCGGATGGAGCAGCCCTATCCTGTCATAGTGATGGAGAGCGCGTACGCTTACTCCCGCCAGCTTGCTAACCTCATGAACCGTCATCATCCTGATTCCCTCCTTCCGTGTAAATAAAGTATAAACTATGACATTACGTCAGAGTCAATAGGAAATAAAAAATTTACGGCAAAAAAATACCAGGTACAGCTAGAATGCCGTACCTGGCCGATATCTCTTAGTAAATAAAATTATTTTCCAAGTTCATCCTTTAAAGCAGCTGTCAATGCCGGAACGATCTTATTCAGATCGCCAACAAGACCATAATCAGCTACGTCAAAAATCGGAGCGTCCTCATCCTTATTGATCGCGATAATGATATCCGCTTCTTCCATACCAGCTACGTGCTGGATTGCACCGGAAATACCGATCGCAAAGTATACGTTTGGACGTACTGTTTTACCTGTCTGACCAACCTGGCAGTCCACCGGCTTCCAGCCGTTTTCTACTACGGCACGGGAACAGCTTACCATTCCGCCCATTACGTCAGCAAGATCCTGTAAAATTTTGAAGTTTTCTGCAGAACCAACGCCACGGCCACCGGATACAAGGATCTTAGCATCCATAATGTTTTCCGCGCTCTTTGCCTGCTTGATCACATTCAAGATCTCTACGTATTTGTGATTTACTTCGAATCCTGGATTGTACTCGATCACTTCTGCCTTTGCACCAGCGATCGGCTCAATCTTCTGCATAACGCCAGGACGTACTGTCGCCATCTGCGGACGGTTATCCGGACAAGCGATCGTTGCGATCGTATTGCCGCCGAATGCAGGACGGGTCATTAATAACTGGTTGTGCTTCTGTTCCTTGCCTTCTACCGCTTTTAACGGGAAATCACCGATTTCAAGCTGTGTACAGTCAGCAGTCAGACCAGTTGCTACTCTTGCAGATACCGTAGGGCCTAAGTCTCTTCCGATCGCAGTAGCGCCAACCAGCATGATGTCTGGCTTATACTCGTTGATCACGGATGATAATGCGTGAGCATAAGGCTCTGTCTTGTATACCTCAAGCGCTGGATCATCAACAACGATAACCTTATCAGCTCCATATTCAGCCAGCTTGTCAACAAGCCCTTTTACACCTGATCCAAGAAGAACAGCTGTTACATCTGTATTCAGATCTTTTGCAAGATCTTTTGCTTTTCCGATTAATTCAAAGGCAATACTGCTTAATTCATTATCTACCTGCTGTGCGTAGATATATACGCCCTTATATTCTTCTAAACCCATTTTTTTCACCACTTTCCTTCATCTTATTAGATTACATGTTTCTCTTTTAACTTACCCATGATATAAGCCACGGATTCTGTCGCATCCAGTGTAACCTTTTCGCCTGCACCCTTACGTACCTTGTCAGATGCTTTTGCGATTTTTGTAGGAGAGCCATTCAGACCGATGTTAGCGTCATCCAGATCCTTTAAGTCATTTCTGCCCCATACGGTTACTTCTTTTTCGTCATATGCGTCAAAAATTCCGCCTGGTGTCATATAGCGAGGAACATTCAATTCGGAAAGTGCAGTTACAAGACAAGGCATCTTTACTTTCAGTTCATGATATCTGTCCTCATACTGTCTCTTAACGATTACGGAATCTCCGTCAACCTTTAATTCTTCTGCATAGGAGATAACCGGCAGATCCAAATGTTCTGCAATCTGCGGGCCAACCTGTGCGGTATCACCGTCGATAGCTTGACGGCCTGTAATGATCAGATCATAGTCAATGTTTCTTAATGCTCCTGCAATGGTAGAGGAGGTAGCCCATGTATCAGCGCCGCCTAATACTCTGTCTGTTACAAGGATCGCTTTATCAGCACCCATTGCCATTGCTTCACGAAGTACATCATCAGCTTTCGGAAGTCCCATTGTAAGAACTGTAACTTCTGCGCCGATTTCATCTTTAATTCTAAGTGCTGCTTCCAGTCCTGCTTTGTCGTCCGGGTTCATGATCGCAAGCATGGCTGCTCTATCCAGCGTACCGTCCGGGTTAAATTTCACGCCGCCTTTGGTATCTGGTACCTGTTTAATACATACAACGATTTTCACGGTAGATTCACTCCTTATATTCTATATTAAAATTTGCCTGTTATTTCAATAACGCACCAGAGATAACCATACGCTGAACCTCGGATGTTCCTTCGTAAATCTCTGTAATCTTAGCATCACGCATCATACGTTCTACATCGTATTCACGAATGTAGCCGTATCCGCCGAACAGCTGTACAACCTCTGTCGTAACTGCCATAGCTGTCTCAGCTGCAAACAATTTTGCTTTTGCTGCTTCTACAGAGTATACTCTCTGTGTAGCTTTTGCTACTGCCGCGCGGTAAACTAAGAACTTCGCCGCATCAATGCGAGCGGCCATATCAGCCAGCTTGAACTGTGTATTCTGCTGCTGTGCGATGGAGCGGCCAAACTGTTTTCTTTCTTTTGTATATTCGATCGCTCTTTCCAGCGCACCTTCTGCAAGGCCAAGCGCCTGAGAAGCGATACCGATACGTCCACCGTCCAGTGTATGCATTGCGATCGGGAAGCCCTTGCCTTCCGGTCCAAGGAGCGCATCCTTCGGAATCCTGCAATCTTCAAAAATCAATTCATATGTAGAGGAACCACGGATACCCATCTTCTTTTCTTTTGTACCAAAGGAGAAGCCCGGAGCGCCTTTTTCTACGATAAATGCAGAGAAGTTTTTCTTCTTTCTGCCTCTCTTATCCTCAGTAACGCTTGTGATCGCGATCACGATATACACATCCGCAACCTTACCATTTGTAATAAAGCATTTGGAACCGTTTAATACCCACTCGTCGCCTTCCAGCACAGCCTTTGTCTGGCAGCCCTGTGCGTCTGTACCAGCGCCTGGCTCTGTCAGTGCAAATGCACCAAGCTTTTCACCCTTTGCGAGCGGAGTTACAAATTTCTTCTTCTGTTCTTCAGAACCATAGGTCATAATTGGGTCAATACACAAGGAAGTATGTGCGGAAACGATAACGCCTGTTGTACCACAGACTTTTGATAATTCCTCTACACACATAACATAGGTCAGCGGATCACAGCCCTGTCCGCCGTATTCCTTCGGCACCGGAATCCCTAAAAATCCGGCTTTAGCCATTTTTGCAACTGTTTCTGCCGGGAATGCCTCTGTCTCGTCTACTTCCTGGGCAAGAGGCTTTACTTCTGTTTCAGCGAAATCTTTAAATAAAGTTCTCGCCATTTCATGTTTCTTATCTAAAGAAAAATCCATGATTCTTACTCCTCCATTTACTTAATTACACAGGCTGCGCCATACGGATATACCTCTTTCCAAAGGAACTGCCCGGCGCAGGACAGGCGAACCGTCTGTGCCTGCCCATACAGCCTGTTTTTTATTCTAACTATCTGTCTGTTACTATCCAAAGCTCCTGTTCTCAAATCTGCGTCCTGCATCACATATTTGAAAGCATCGCTTCTTCCATACTTCACGCATATTTCACACATCCCTTACCGCCGGTATCCTGCACAGCCCTGCTTTGGGCTGCTGCTGCCGGAGCAAGCATCCATGCATTATGTACTGCAAATTATTTGCTGTAATCGTAGAAGCCTTTGCCTGTCTTCATACCTAATTTGCCTGCACGTACCATTTTCTTTAATAATGGATGCGGACGGTATTTTGGATCGCCTGTTTCATCATACAATACGTTCATAATTGCAAGGCAGATGTCAAGTCCTACCAGGTCGCCTAACGCAAGAGGTCCCATCGGATGATTTGCACCCAGCTTCATAGCTGTGTCAATGCCTTCTACAGATGCAACGCCGTCAGCGTAAATGCCGATCGCTTCGTTGATCATTGGGATCAAGATTCTGTTTACAACAAAGCCTGGAGCTTCCTTAACTTCTACCGGAGTCTTGCCGATCGCTTTGGAGATTTCCACAATCTTATCTCTCATTTCATCCGGTGTATTTTCACCCTGGATAACCTCGATCAGCTTCATAACAGGAGCCGGGTTGAAGAAATGCATACCAATCACTGGTCTGTCAAGACCTGCAGCGATTTCTGTTACAGATAAGGAAGAGGTATTGGTAGCGAACATACAGTCAGCCTTTACGATATCCTGTAATTCCTTGAATGTCTGTTTCTTTACATCCATAACCTCCAGAGCTGCTTCTACTACCAAGTCGCAGTCTGTACAGATATCTTTTACACCAGTTGTGATCTTAGACAGGATCTTGTCAGCATCTTCCTGGTTCATTTTGCCTTTTGCAACTCTTTTTTCAAAGCCTTTTGCAATTTTGTTTTTGCCGTTTGCCGCAAATTCTTCGTTAATATCGCATAAGCACACTTCATATCCTTCTGTCTGTGCAAATGCCTGTGCAATTCCGGAACCCATCGTTCCTGCGCCGATAACTCCTACTTTCATTGTAGTTCCTCCTTAAATTTTAACTGTCTATATAGTACCGCGGACTAAAACATCCGCACCGTTTTCCCTGCAATAGATTTACCCGAAAGCAAGGCTGCTCCGGGTAAATCTGTATGTTTTAGAAAAATAACTGTTTGATTAGTCTCTTTCAACAATCGTAGAGCAGCCCATACCACCGCCGATACACAGTGTCGCAAGACCTCTCTTAGCATTTCTCTTCTGCATTTCATATAATAAAGTAACGAGGATACGGCATCCGGATGCTCCTACTGGATGTCCAAGTGCGATCGCGCCGCCGTTTACATTTACCTTGTCCATATTAAATCCAAGATCCTTCGCAACTGCAACTGACTGTGCTGCAAATGCTTCGTTTGCTTCGATCAGATCCATATCGTCGATCGAAAGTCCTGTCTGAGCCAGTACCTTATTTGTAGAAGCAACTGGGCCGATACCCATAACTTCCGGTCTTACACCGCCAAGCGCACCTGCTACCCATGTAGCCATCGGTGTTACGCCGAGTTCTTTTGCTTTTTCTTCACTCATTACTACGATCGCTGCTGCACCGTCATTGATACCAGATGCATTACCAGCTGTTACAAGGCCTCCCTGCTTGCCAGAGCAGCATTTTAAGCTTGCAAGGCTCTCAGCCGTTGTGCCTGCACGCGGGCCTTCATCCTTCTTAAATTCAACGATTTCTCTCTTAACCTTAACCGGTACCGGAACGATTTCATCATCAAATTTGCCTTCTGCGATAGCCTTTTCACATTTCTGCTGGCTGTTTGCTGCGAATGCATCCAGCTCTTCTCTTGTAAGTCCGTATTCGTCGCAGATATTTTCTGCTGTAATCATCATATGATACTGGTTAAATGCGTCTGTCAGCGCATCGTTTACCATCGTATCGATAATCGTAGCATTGTTCATACGATAACCAAAACGAGCTTTCGTCATAGCATATGGCGCCATAGACATATTTTCCATACCACCTGCAACAACGATATCAGCCTGTCCGGAAATAATCTGAGCTGCTGCTTCGTTGACACATTTCAGACCGGAACCGCAAACCACATTCAATGTAACTGCCGGAACTTCATTTGGTAAGCCGGCTTTGATAGAAGCCTGACGTGCTATGTTCTGTCCCTGAGCCGCCTGGATTACGCAGCCCATTAATACTTCGTCAACCTGCTCCGGCTTTACACCAGCTCTGTTTAATGCTTCCTTAATTACGATTGCCCCTAAATCTGCTGCTGGAGTATTGCTTAATGCTCCACCCATCTTGCCGATCGCGGTACGGCATGCGCCTGCTAAAACTACTTTGTTTGCCATTTTCTCGTCTCCTTTACAAACTTTTCATGAATGGATAAGATGTTAAAAATTTAACAATCTTTTCAAAAAAAATAAAACGTCTTTAGATATGTAAGACTCAACTGTTATATCCAGCATACCACAAATTCACGTTTTTGGCAACTAAAAGTTTCATAATAATTCTGATTTTTCCTAATTTTTTATAAATTATAACAATAAAACTATAAAATCTGCCGATTAACCCGACGACAGTATTCGTTTTCTGTATCCACATTTGCCGAACCTGCAGCTAAAACCACAGGCAGGTGCCAGCTCATGCGGCTGCGTGGATACACCCGCTCGTACCCACGCAGCCGCAGTTTCCGGCAAGCTCTTTCCATATCCTTCTTTAATAAAACACATGATCCCCAATTACAATCCCGTCAATGATCCCGTTATTTACCCGGAAATACAGGCAGTCTACGTTGCGCCTTCCGCCAAGCACCTCCTGCGCGGCTGCCCTGCACCTGCTTCCCAGCCCGGAAGCAAGCGCGTGCGCAAACCGGCCGCTGGCAACCGGGGAAAACTGCCCGCTCTGGTAAATAACACCGCTGATGCTGTTTGGAAAGCTGCCGCTGGCCACACGGTTCATAATCACGCTTCCTACCGCAAGCTGTCCTTCGTAAGACTGGTTGCCAGCTTCGCAATAGATGATCGTTGATAGCAGCTCCAGATCTCCTGCGCTTGCCGCAGTACTGCCGCTGCCAGCATTCCCACCGCCAGAGCTGCCGGAAGTACTTGAAGAGCCGTCCTGCTCCTGCCTGCGCTGCTGCTCCCTGCGCCTGCGCTCTTCTTCCTCACGTTTTTGCCGCAGCTCCTCCTCCTGGCGTCTGATCTCTTCCTCACGTCTTAAATCCTCCTCTGCTTTTTGGCGTTCCAGCTCCTGTTCATACTGCTTTTGGCGCTCTAGCTCCTGTCCATACTTTTCTTTTAGCGCCTTCGAGTTATTGATCTGCGCGAGCTTGCTGCCAAGCTTTTGTTTTAAGTCCGCTACAGCCTGGTCAATATCCGCAAGCTGTCCAGTCTGCTTTTCCTCCAGCGCTTCCATATGATCCTTTTCTTTAACCAGCTTATTTTTAGCCTGTCCGATGCGTTTTGTCGTAGCCTTAAATTCCTGCAGCTTTGCTCTGTCATAAGCAAACACCGCCTGAAAATAATTTGCGCGGCGCAGCGCTTCTGGCATAGACCCTGCTTCTAATATGTATATAAGCATATCATTCGTACTGTTTTCGTACATAAATCGAATCCGCTGTTTCATCTGTTCATATTGCTTTTTACTGTCTTTTTTAGACTGCTCCAGTGCTTTTTGTGTCTGTCTGATCTCCTTTTGTGTGTCTTTGATCGCGGTTTTCGTATGATCCAGTTCGTCTGACAGCTGGCTGATCTTCTCCTGTCCGACTGCAATCTCCTGCTCCAGCGCACGCTGCTCTTTTTCCCATGCACTGATATTTTGTTCCGTCTGCTCCAGAACGTTTTCCAGTTCGTCAATCCGTTCTCCGGTACTGTCAATCCGATCCTGTATGGCTCCCGCGTACGCCCGGCTGCTGCACAAGATACTTACGCACAGCAAACACGCGATCCTGCACACCTTTCTCTTTTGCTTCATACGGCACTACTCCTTCTTTTGACCTCTGCAACAATCAAACCAGCCTGCTTGACTATTACAACAATATTAACAATATTATAAGTTATTATATCATTTATGTTACACAATGTATATATTTTCCTTCTGTTTTTGATTGTTTTTTTTGGCAACTTATGCTATCATAGTTGTATGTGTGGTTGAACAAAAAATGCCAAGAACATTAGTTACATACTTCTAACAGCAAAAAGCTGTAACAGGTCAGCCTGCCTGAACTGTTACAAAAAGCTGTCTTTCGAGGAAATACGGAAGTCCAAACAGCGTGATGATAAAGAAATGAAAGGAGAAGCTGCTAGACAGATACCAACCAGGATTTGTCTGTCCATATTTTGAGCAGCCAAGGGTACTATGCTATTTGTAGAATCACAGGACATCAAACCGGGAATGCGTCTTGCCAAACCAGTTTACAACAGAAATGGAGTATTGCTGTTCGACCGAAATACAAAGCTGACTATCCAAAATATCGTAAATCTGACAAATTTCGGCTTGATCGGCATTTTTATCCTGGAACCGGCAGAACCGCTTCCTCCTATTACAAGAGAAGAACAGGAGTTCGAACAGCTCCAGACCTTTTATATGTTCCGTCTGCGTGACAATCTTGTCAATATCAGCAAGGGAAAGATGCCAAACGATCTGGCAGGCCTTGCCAAGGATGTTGTGGATCATTTCGGTACCTTAGACCACAAGGTGCATTTTACCCAGACGATCCGAAGCAACACCGATTTTGTGTATAAGCATTCTATCGGCGTCGCTATTATCTCTGCTATGATCGGCCATGCGATGGGACTGCGTGAAAGCACGCTGCTTTCTGTTGTAACGGCTGCTTTTATGTATGATTTCGGTTATCTGTATGTTCCGGCGGAGATCATGAAAAAGGGCGAGGATATTACTGACCTGGAAAACAGCACGATTTCCAAATATCGGGAAAAAGCTTTTGCGCTGCTGCACGCGGATACGAACCCTTATAGCATTCCATCCGATTCTCTCGCAATGATCACCCAGATGATCCAGGCAGGCCGCGCAGAAGGCGACAAAGTCGACCGCAGCAAATGGCTGACAGGTACGGCTATTTTAACCGTCGCAGACAAGTTTGACCGCATGACCGCGATGAGCTTAAGCCGCAAACCAAATTCCGAAATATCCGCGATCCGCTACCTCGTTGACCATCCGGAATCTTATCCGGAAAACGTCGTATCCGCGCTGGCAAAATGTATCCATATTATGCCAGTCGGCTGCTGTGTGGATCTGACGAACGGAGATAAAGGACTGGTGCTGGAAACAAACGAACGCGATTTCAACCATCCGGTCGTACTGAGCTTCCGCTACAACCAGGTACTTGACCTAAGCGATCCAAAGATCAGCAAAACGATCCAGATCGCAGACGTTATGCATACTATGGATAACCGGGTAAAAATGGATGCCGAAACGCTCAAGCAGTTTACTACCGATGATAACAGCTCGAAAATGGTAAAAAAATACGAGTTTAAGAAACTTCAGATAGAAAAGAAGCGTATGCAAAAGCAGGCTTAAACGAAAAAGAAAGCATTTAATTCCCCATAAAAGCAATGCCGCTGCCAATATTCCATTTGGCAGCGGCATTGCTTTTGGTTTGGTTATCGATGAAAGTCTGGCTACACCGAAAGCATGGATTCTTCCAGCTCTCCAAGATACCCGCCGTCAATGTATACCTCTTTCCCTCGGAATGCAAAACCGTACAATCGGATCTTATCCTTTCTGCACTTTTGTTCCAGTCCTGCCGCATATCTTTTGTTTATGATTTGCCGGATTGCTGC
This sequence comes from uncultured Eubacterium sp., assembly GCA_910586225.1. Taxonomy (GTDB): domain Bacteria; phylum Bacillota; class Clostridia; order Lachnospirales; family Lachnospiraceae; genus Eubacterium_J. The sequence goes on from CAJUIL010000014.1 coordinate 14,091, forward strand.
CTTTGCTGTATCCTGCAGGCTTTCCCCTTGCTCTGCCACCTTAAATTCCAAGATCATCCCATCGTCGGTATCCCTGTATGGCTCAAACAGCACATCATATCTCCCAAAGCCGCTTTCCCGATTTGATGTAATGGTATATCTGTCCCGCAGGTCTACCATAAGTCCTAACACGAGTCCATGATAAAAGCGCTCTGGCTCTGAAATCTGTGACGCACGGCTGCCCGCATCAAAAAAGCTTATCGTTGCCAACGCGATGCGGTTCATAAAAATATTCATATGTCTGACATCATGCAACAGAAAAGCTTTCGTAAAATCCTCATACGAAGAACCGCATACGGAAAACCACCCACGTATTAATTTTTGAAATACCAACTCGATCTCCAGGTTTGTCAATCTTAACTCATACGCAATGCCTTCTGTACCAAAGCCTGGGTGGATCGTATGATATCCAGCAATTTTTACATATCCTGCAGCAAGCAAAAACCCCCAGACAGAAGCTTCATCCTCATCCAGCTGGTCAAAAACTACCTGTTCATCGAACATTGCGCAAACTTCCCTGCCCTGCAGCAAATCCTCAAACGCCGTTTTCAGCTTTGGGCTTCCCTTTTGTAACAGCCTTCCGATCAATCGGTTGGAGCTGGTATTCACCCAGTACGGGGCAAACTTTTTTTCATCCAAAAATTTGATCACAGACCATGGGTTATAAATATTATCACAGTCTCCAAATCGAAATCCATCATACCAGCGTTTCACATCGTCGGCCTGGTCCGACAGCCCAAACTCACAAAGCGCTTGAAAAACCTCCCTTTGCGTAAAGCCAAACGCCGTCTCATACTTTTTGGAAGCGGCCGTGATCACCTCAAGGTTATTCAGATCGGAAAAAATAGATTCTTTGCTGACTCTTGTAATCCCAGTCATGACCGCACGTTCCAGATATGGATTTGTCTTAAAGGTATAGTTAAACAGACCACGCATAAAATCTGTCATTTCCCGCCAATAACCGCCCGCATAGGCTTCCTGTATCGGGGTATCGTACTCATCCAATAAAATGATCACTTTCTTTTCATAATATTGATATAAGAAATTCGATAAACGCAAAAAAGCCCTTGCGGCAGTCATATCGCTCATATTTTCTTTCACATTCAAAAAAGCTTCTTTTTCACGACTGCTTAACCGGTCACTTTCCAGTAAAAAGTCATAACGATTATACACATCCACAAATTCTTGTAAGAGTCCTTCCCGCGCATCATTATAGTTATTTGCCTTCACTCCAGCAAAGCTCAGAAAAATAACCGGATACGTCCCCTGCAGCTTCCGATATGCCTCATCCTCCCAGACAGCAAGCGTTTCAAACAAATCGCTTCTTCCTTCGTACCGGACAGAAAAGAAATATTCCAGCATATTCATCGCAAGCGTTTTCCCAAAACGGCGCGGCCGGGTGATCAGTGTCACGTCATCCTTACTATCCCACCATTCTTTTATAAAATGTGTCTTATCCACATAAAAAATCTGATTTTCGATGATCTTGCCGAAATCCTGCACACCGACCGCTGCTGTTCTTGCCATATGAAAGTCCCCTTTTATAGAAAATACTTCGCGTATTTAATGTCCCCTGCCGGAAAATCAGCCGCAGTCCAAGTATGCTGTTCCCGCATCTTCTCTTCGGTCACATTGAAATAATCATAGCGGATCCCTTTTTTATCCGTATCGTCCCATGTACAATCAATATAACGATTGCTGCTTCCCAGCTTTACATAATTCCATGCGTGCGCAACTCCTCCGGCCCGGCCGCACACAGCCATAGACTGCAGGCCGCAATTTTGTGCCATCAGATTAAACGCGGCTGCATATCCCTGACAGACTGCCGAACCATCTACAAGCGCTCCATATGCTGTAAACGCGTCGTCGTACTGGCTGGATGGCAGCGCCGCCACCTCGTGATCGTATGTACATTTTTGGATCAGATAATCATGGATCGCCTTTGCCTTCTGCTTTGCAGACATATCCTGACGAATGCACGCCTTGACCGCGTCCTTTGCCGCCTGGCCGGCTGCTTTTATTTTTGTATCCTGCTGCTTTTTGGATAAAGCATTCCCTCTGTGATAGCCGTATGTTCCGTTCGTATTGCGCCATACGACTGTGTTGTAATTATATTCCGGATGCTGCTGGAGCATCTTTACAAAAATCTGGTAATAAGAAGTATCGCTGTAATAATTGACGGAATATTTTCTGCCTTTTAGCGCCTTTGCGGCTGCTTTGACCGCCGCTGCTTCCGACTTGAGCCGCTTGATCTTTATAAACGCATCATCGGACAGCTCAAACGTATACTTTGCGTTGGCGCTGGCGCTGTTTGTCTGTTTGCGGAAACGGACGCTTCCAGCCAGAAGACGGTTCTGGCTCTTCGCAGCATTGTTCAGCGCATTCTGCATCTGCGACGTCGAATATGACGCTGGCGCTGTAAACGTAACCGTACGATCTCCAGCCTTGATCGCCTGCGCAAAAGCCTGCTCGATCTGATCCAGATTCAAAGCCTGCGAAGCGGCGCTGGCCTGTATTTTCGCAGAAGAATGAAAAAAGCTTCCTGCCAGTAAAATCAGGAAACAAAGGCATACTGCCCACACGTGGTTTATTTTCCTCATAGGAATCCTCCTTCTTAAAAACAATTTGAACTACCTAAAATCTCCGCAGCTTATCCGTCCCGTCGTCTACCGTATTTTCGATCGACCGGATGATTACATCATAGCTGTAGTCCTGATTGACTTTTACAGACACCCGGTCGCCGACCTTATGCCCCAGGATTGCTTTGCCGATCGGCGAATCGATGCTGATCATCCCCTTTAACGAATTTCCGCGCACAGTCGTAACAAGCTTAAACGTCTCTGTCTCATCGTCCTCTTCAAAATATACGGTCACCGTATTGTCCAGACCGACTTCATCTGCATTGGAATCCGTTTCGATGATCTGCGCGGTCTTGATCATACGTTCCAGATACCGGATCCTGCTTTCGTTCTGGTTTTTATCCTTTTTGGCTGCATGGTATTCAAAATTCTCACTCAGATCTCCCTGGGCGCGTGCTTCCTTGACCGCCTCCAGAGCCTCCTTGCGTACTACCAGCCTGCGGTATTCTATTTCCTCCTCCATTCGCGCAATGTCTTTTCTGGTCATTTTATCGTGCATACTTTTCCTCTTTTCTATATACAAGCGAAACTGGTCAGCTGGAAGAACCGCTGACCTTTTCCGCATCCTTATTATCTTTCTATCTGATCTGTCTGGCTTTACTGAATGCCTGTCACCTGATAATCCTGATCCTCTACCACTTTTTTCAGCTCCTCATCCGCAATCTGCGCATTCAGACGTACGACTGCCGTACCCGCCTCGTGGCTGACTGCCGCCTCATCCACCTGCGGCAGCGCTTCCAGACATTTTTTTACTCTTGCCTCACAGTGCCCGCACATCATTCCTTCGATCGTCATTGTCTTTTCCATTATTTTTTCCTCCATTTTCCGGCTGCTTTTCTGATCCGCAGCTCTTATTCTTTTTTTATCCTTCCCGGCATCGTATACCGACGCCAGATTCAGGCGAAGCGCGTTTGTTACCACACAAAAGCTTGACAAGCTCATCGCCGCCGCGCCAAACATCGGATTCATCTGCCAGTGGAACAGAGGTATCCAGATGCCTGCTGCCAGCGGTATTCCGATTACGTTATAGATAAATGCCCAAAATAGGTTTTCATGAATATTGCGCAGCGTTGCACGGCTGAGCCGGATAGCTGCAGGCACATCCAGCAGGCTGCTTTTCATCAATACCACATCCGCGGCATCGATCGCAATATCCGTCCCCGCACCAATCGCAATACCAATATCTGCCCTCGTCAGAGCCGGAGCGTCGTTCATACCATCTCCGACCATTGCCGTACGGCCCTGCTCCTTTAACGAACGTATCACGCTTTCCTTGCCGTCCGGCAGCACGCCTGCGATCACCTCGTCCACGCCTGCCTGTGCACCGATGGCCTTTGCCGTACGTTCATTGTCTCCGGTCAGCATAACGACGCGGATCCCCATATTCTGCAGCTCGCGTACGGCCTTGGGACTATCCTTGCGAATCACGTCCGCAACGGCGATAATGCCCGCCAGCTGCCCGTCTTTTGCAAAAAACAGCGGTGTTTTTCCTTGTTCGGCAAGCTGCTCAGACTGCTTGCGCAGCGTTGGTAAAAGCTCCGCCTGACTGCTGATAAACGAAGCGCTGCCGCCAGCCAGCCTTGCACCCTCGCATACCGCGGTAAGCCCGTTGCCCGGAAGCGCCGTAAAATCCTGTACATTTGGCGCAGTCATTCCCATTTCCTTTGCATAGTCGCGTACCGCGCCAGCCAGCGGATGCTCGCTGTTTTGCTCCAGAGCGTTCGCCAAATACAGCAGCTCCTGCTCACCGATACCCTCTGCGGGTATCACGTCCGTCACCCTTGGCGTCCCGTTTGTGATCGTTCCGGTCTTATCGAGCGCGACAATTTGTGTTTTTCCTGTTTCTTCCAGTGAAACAGCCGTTTTAAACATCATTCCGTTTTTAGCGCCTACGCCACTGCCGACCATAATGGCAACCGGCGTCGCGAGCCCCAGCGCGCATGGACAGCTGATGACCAGTACAGAAATGCCTCTTGCAAGTGCAAAACCAATCCCCTCGCCTGCAAGCAGCCATACCAATATCGTCACGGCGGCGATCGAAATAACGACTGGGACAAACACCCCAGAAACACGGTCGGCTACCTTGGCGATCGGCGCCTTCGTCGCCGCCGCGTCGCTGACCATACGGATGATCTGAGACAGCGTGGTATCCTCACCAACCCTGGTCGCCTCGCATTTTAAAAATCCAGACTGGTTCACCGTAGCTGCAGATACGGCGTCGCCCGACGCCTTATCTACCGGAATACTTTCGCCTGTCAGCGCAGCTTCGTTCACCGCGCTGCTGCCTTCGAGCACTACACCGTCCACCGGTATATTTTCGCCTGGACGGACGACAAAGATATCTCCGATACGCACCTGCTCCATCGGTATCTCGGTTTCTTCACCGTTTCTTATTACATTCGCCGTTTTTGGCGCAAGCTTCATCAGCCCCTTGAGCGCATCGGTCGTTTTTCCCTTGGAACGGGCTTCGAGCATTTTTCCTACCGTAATCAGCGTTAGGATCATTGCGGCTGACTCAAAATAAAACTCATGCATCAAGGCCATTACCCCGGCCGTATCGCCGCGCTGCTGCGCATCGGTCATGGCAAACAGCGCATATGTGCTGTACCCAAACGCCGCCGCAGAGCCTAACGCGACAAGCGTATCCATATTCGGCGCACGATGCCATAGGCTCTGAAAACCGCTGATAAAAAATTTCTGGTTCACTACCATAATTATAACGGTTAATAGTAATTGCAGCAACCCTATCGCCACATGATTTTTACTTAGATCATCCGGCAGAGGCCATCCCCACATCATATGGCCCATGGAAAGATACATCAGCACGAGCAAAAATCCAACGGAGGAAAGCAGCCGCCGTTTTAATGCCGGCGTCTCATGGTCTGCAAGCAGCTCTTCCTCTTGTGCGGCAGTCCTTGCGGACGAAGCGGCATTTTTCTCTGCCGCACCGTAGCCTGCGTCCTGCACCGCTTTAATGATCGTCTCTGCATTGGCTGTACCTTCCACGCCCATAGAATTTGTCAGCAGGCTGACCGAGCAGGACGTAACGCCCGGCACCTTAGATACCGCCTTTTCCACGCGCGCGCTGCAGGCGGCGCAGCTCATTCCGGTAACTGTATATTGCTCCATCCTTATTTATCCCTCCTTTTCTGCATACCCGTTTGACAGATCATTTCATCAATTTCTGCAGGACAGCCACCAACTCGTCAACGGTCTCCTCCTTGCCGTCGCGGATATCTCTCGTTACGCAGGTTTTGATATGGTTCGCAAGCAGTACTTTGTTAAAGCTGTTCAACGCCGCGTTTACAGCCGCCACTTGAACTAGGATGTCCGTACAGTATGCATCCTTTTCCACCATTCCCTTGATACCGCGCACCTGTCCTTCGATCCGGTTCAGACGATGGACCAGTTCCTTGTATTCCTGGCAGGTGCGCTCCTTTGTTTTCGAGCTGTCCGCAGGACTGCCGCAGCAGCCTGTGCTGGTATCTTCCGACATTGTATTTCCTCGCTTTCTTTTGTATGCGTTCGGATACGCTTTACTTTTATCTGGCTCTTATTATATACCCCCATCGGGTATATTGCAAGTATTTTTATTACTTTTTTTATTTCTTATCCTTTATCGGTAAAATCCCTGCAAACTGCGCCATATACAGCTGATAGTAAGCCCCCTTCTTCTCCATCAGCTCCTTCGGGCTGCCCTGCTCCAAAATCCCGCCTTGATCGATCACAAATACCCGGTCGGCATTTTGGATCGTTGACAGCCTATGGGCAATGACGAAGCTGGTACGCCCTGCCAGCAGCGCCTCAATCCCTTCTTGTACAAGCAGCTCCGTATGTGTATCGATGCTTGAGGTCGCCTCGTCCAAGATCAGTATTTTCGGCATGGAGATCATTGTCCTGGCAAACGCGAGGAGCTGCCGCTGCCCGATCGACAGGCCCGCGCCATGCTCTTTTAACTCTGTGTCATAGCCATGCTCCATATTCATAATAAACTCATGCGCATGGACTGCCTTTGCCGCCGCGATCATCTCTTCTTCAGAGGCATCCAGCCTTCCATATAAAAGATTGTCTCGTATCGTTCCGTGAAAAATAAAATTATCCTGGGTCATAACACCCATCTGCCTGCGGAAGCTCTCGATCGAAACTTTCGTCAGATCATAACCGTCTACCAAAATCACGCCTTCTTCGATATCATAAAAACGGCTGATCAGATTAACGATCGTCGTCTTTCCGGCTCCCGTCGGCCCAACAAGCGCGATCGTCTCCCCTGGCTGCACCCGAAAACTAACGTCCGACAATACTTTTGTCTCCGCCGGAGTACCCTTATCATACGTAAAGCTGACATGAGAAAATTCCACGCTCCCGCGAATCGCAGGCAGCGGCCTGACATCGTCCGCGTCTGTAATATCAGGCTGCGTATCTAAAATATCAAAAATCCGTTCTGCCGCTGTCAGGTTCGTCACGAGGCTGTTATAAAAACTGCTCAGATTTAAGATCGGGTTCCAGAACATATTAATATAGCTTCCAAATGCTACGAGAAGTCCAACCGATACCTGCCCGATGCCAAGCACGCGTACGCCAACGAGATACAGCATCATCGCGCCAAAGCCCCAGCAAAAATCTACTACCGGACCAAATAGATCCGCGTACCTGCACGCATCCTGAAACGAATCCCTGTGCTCGTCCGTCAGTCTCCCGAAAATCTCCGCCGTTTCGTCTTGTGCGCGAAAGCTCTGTACGACCCGCATCCCGGCAATATCCTCATGCACATAAGCGTTCAGATTCGACGCTTTTTTCCGAAAGATCTGCCAGCGCTTATGCGACGCTCTTTGTACCATCCACACGCCGCCCGCCATAACCGGGATCGTACTGAGCGAAGCCGCCGCCAGCCGCCAGTCTTTGACCGCCATAATAACGACAACGCCCGCAACGGTTACAAATTCCGGTATAAGCGTCGTGACCGAATTGACAAATACATCTTTTAACGAATTTACGTCCCCGATGATCCGCGCCAGTATTTTCCCTGTCGGCCTGCTGTCAAAAAAGGAAAACGACAACGTCTGGATGTGCTCATACAAATCCTGACGGATCTCCAGCAGGATTTTATTGGAAACGACCGACATGACGTACATCCGAAGCTTTACAAGTACAATAAACAACAAGTTCAGCGCCAGAGCGAATACCCCAAGCTTTACAAGACCATCAAGATCCTTTTGCGCCACATAATGATCCAGCGCCTTTTCGATCAGAAGCGGATTGAGCAGGGAAATGCCGATTGCTCCCGCCATCATAAACATCACGCCACAGACCGCTTTTTTATATCCTGCTAAATAACCGAGCAGCCGGCGCATAATCTTATTTCTGCTCGTATGATCCATCTGTTCATCATCACGATAAGAATTTACTGCCATAACATACCCCTTTCTATTGTTCTGGAAACATCCCATACTGCGCCTGGAAAGTCTGATAATAAAGGCCTCGCTGCTCCATAAGCTGCTGATGTGTCCCGCGTTCTGCGATACATCCGTTTTCCAGATAAAGGATCTCGTCCGCCTGACAAACCGCAGAAATCCGGTGCGCAATAATGATTTTTGTCGTATGCGCAAGCCCCTGCAGCATTTTTTGTATTTCGTGCTCTGTCTCCATATCCAGCGCGGACGTCGAATCATCCATCACAAGCACCGGACTTTTCTTGGCCAATGCCCTTGCAATGCTGATACGCTGCTTCTGCCCGCCGGAAAGTCCGACGCCGCGCTCTCCGATCACCGTCTGGTACTGCTCATCCATCCGTTCGATAAAGCCGCTCGCCTGCGCATCCTGCGCCGCCTTACGCACCTCCTTCATCGCAAGTTCCCGGCGTTTTCCCATTTTGATATTTTCCTCGACCGTGTCCGAAAACAAAAATACATCCTGCAGTACGACATTTACGCTGCCCCGTAACTGCTGCAGCGTCAGGCTGCGTACATCTGCACCGTCCAAACGCACCGTTCCCGCATCCGCGTCGTAAAAACGCTGCAGCAGGCAAATGAGCGATGATTTTCCTGAGCCTGTAGCCCCCATGATCCCAAGCGTATGACCTGCCGGGATCCGAAAATCAATGTCTGACAAAATCTGTTTGCCGTCCAGCCCAAACGATACGTGCTCAAACGCAACCTCACCGCGCACCTCATCCAGTACACACGCGTCCGCAACATCTGTGATCTCCGCCTTTTCATCAAAAATCTTCTGCAGCTTTTTATACGAAGCGACTGCCGCCGATAAGTCATTTGTCAGCCAGCCCATCATTTCCATCGGCCACGTACAGTTGCGGCTATATTCGATAAACGCCACCAGCGCGCCAAGCGTCAGCTCCCCACGCATGACCAGATTTCCGCCAAGTACCGCCATAAACACCGGAAGCGCTTTCCCGATAAACTGGAAATATGGATAATACCGCACCAAGATCTTCGACTGTGTAATATTCAGCTCGTAATACCGCTGATTGTGCGACAGAAACTTTGCGATCTCATGCTTTTCACGCGCAAATGCCTTGACAGTACGCACACCTGCCAGATTTTCCTCCGCAACCGTCGTCAGTGCCGCGTTTTCCTCACTCATATCCTCATAAACCCCATTCAGCCTGCGTTCCATCACAATCGCTGTCACACCGCACACCAGCATTGCGGCAAGCGGAACAAGCGCCAGCCGCAGGCTCAATGTAAACATACAATATAAAACAATCGATATATGAATCGTCACTTCGATCGTCAGCATCCCGACAAAGCCAAGCGCGTTCCATATTTTATCCACATCGTCCTTCACCCTCGCCATCAGCTCCCCGGTATTCACATTGTCAAAATACCGTGCAGACAACGTCTGGATATGCGCAAACAGATCCTTTCGAAGCTGCGACCCAAGCTTGGAAGCAAGCACGTCAAACAGATATTCCTTGAGATACCCACACACGCTGCGCCCGATGCCGACAACGACAATTCCCACTAACAGCAAGGTCAAAAGCTCCTGCTTGCCGTCCAAGATCACATCATCTACAATGCTCTGCGTAATTTTGGGATACACCATATCCAGAACGATCGCGATAACCATGCAGCTGACCGCAAGAAAATATGCAAGCCAGCATCTTCCAATATACGTACGAATCCTTTTCATGTAAAACCTCCTTCATAAATAAATCACAACATAAAAAACCATGCGCTCCTGCCCTGCAAAGCAGTCTGCCACATGGTCTTAACGAAGAAAACAAAAGTGTACAAAAAAAACATGACCATACAGCCATGCTTTTCCTTTCGTTCTCTTCAAATATCAGCAGGTTATGTAAGCACTTTGTAAGGCGGATGTACCAGTAGACAACCACTGGTATCAGGACAAGCTGCTGCTCTTCGCTCCCGTATACTCCTATACGGCACATCACACAGCTATCCCTTTGCAACTATTTAGTTTGCACCATTCTCCATTACACTTATGCACAACATATTCCTGTCTCCTTATATATTTTACTAATGAGGCTATCATATACCAGATGGAAGCGACTGTCAAGAGGCAAATTGCGCCGCCTTACGCACTGGTGAAATATTTTATGAACGATGTACCGCCTCCTATCCCATTTTACTTCCTGGACGATATAATTTACGTTCTACTTCTTTTCTTATTACAGAAATTTCTTCCATTACTTCTTTATCATTTGTTTTCTTTGCAATACGCTCTAACCGTTCTAATATCGTTAATTGATCAAATAAATATCCGTCGTATTCTCTTTCATTATCTGGCGCAAATAACTCCTCCTATTCCTTAATCCTGTCCAGCTCTGTCAAATTCACACCCATGCTTGACAAAACTACTTTTAATTCTACATATCTTTTATACATAGACTCATATACTTCCGGCACCTTATCTTTAATCGGTATCATCCAGTCTTGCAGCCTAGACAGCTCTGTCACGTAATCTTTTACAATATCCGCTTGTGATGGCATATCATCACTCCCCCTTAATCTCAAAAAACTGTTTCTTGGATACTTTTACTATAGCACATAAAAAAGCCAAAGTCTATTTTATTTTTATATTGACAATCTCTGGATTTTGATTTATTATGTAGCTTGCTACATATCCGAAGGGAGTATCCGTATATGGACGAGCTGAAATGCTATTTTAAAAAGATCCATAACCAGCTGGAAGCCAGCTTTACCCGTGCCCTGCGCAATTACGGCCTGACCTGTACCCAGTTTGACGTGCTTGCCTATCTTTTTTATCACACGGAAAGCCCAAATACGCTTACTGGTATTTCCTCTTACTTTGGCGTCCGTCATACGAGTGTGATCCACGTACTGAAAATATTAGAAAAAAAGGGTATGATCTCCAAATGCGCATCTGCAGATGCCCGCACAAAAACCATTTCGCTGACGCAGAACGGACAGCAGGTCGTTGCTAAGATCAACGAACGCTGCCCCGCACTGGATGGCATTGTCTTTGCAAAGCTTTCCGAAACTCAGCTGCATCTTTTAGAGCAAATGCTTATGCAGATTCTTGAAAATCTGGAATCAGACGCCTTCCAAAATTTTTAAATAACGAAAGGAGAATTTCATATGAAAGACAAAACGACAGAAATATTCAGAGATGCTCCGGTACCAAAAGCAGTCATCAGCAATGTGATCCCATCAATCATCAGTATGATCATGGTGCTGGTTTATAATCTCGCTGACACCTTTTTTATCGGGCAGACAAAAAACGCTTATATGGTAGCTGCCGTTTCCGTTGCCACTCCAGCTTTTTTGCTGTTTATGGCAATCGGTATGCTGTTTGGCATTGGCGGTACGTCCTTGATCTCCCGGACGCTGGGTGAAGGCAATGCACAAAAAGCCAAAAACGCTTCCTCCTTTTGCTTTTGGACGGGACTTGGGATTGGAATTATTTCTATGGTCGCCGTCTTTTTTGCCGCTGTCCCGGTCAGTATGGCGGTCGGCGCCAGTGCGGATACGGTTGGCTATGCTTCCCAATACCTTCGTATCGTCTCTACCGCCATCCCGTTTTTGATCATCAGCAACAGCTTTAGCAATATTATCCGCGCGGAGGGTAACGCGCAAGTAGCTATGATGGGTATGATCATCGGTAACCTCATCAATATTGTACTGGATCCGGTCATGATCCTGGGCTTTGGCTGGGATGTAGCGGGCGCCGCGATCGCAACTGTACTCGGCAATGTCTTTGCAGCCGTCTTTTACATCCGCCACCTGCTTTCCAAAAAAGCTATGCTTTCCATCCATCCAAGATATTTCCTTGCAGGAAACGGCATTGCTTCCGGCGTGCTTGCAATCGGCATTCCGGCATCGCTCAACAGCATTTTAATGAGCCTTTCCAATATCGTCGTCAACAATATTATGGCAGGCTACGGGGATATGGCAGTTGCAGGACTCGGCGTCGCTATGAAGGTCAATATGATCGTCGTAATGCTCCTCATCGGGCTTGGAACCGGAATCCAGCCAATCTTGGGCTATTGCTTCGGCGCCGGTAACCGCAAACGCTATCTGGACGTGCTGAAATTTTCACTGATCCTGGCGTTTGGATTGAGCGCTGTTATGACAGTCATCTGCTACTGCGGCGCAGATCCGCTCGTCCATGCATTTTTAGAGGACGCGGACGCTTTTGCTTATGGGATGTCCTTTGCGCGCATTTACATCTATTCCGGCCCGGTCATTGGCCTGATGTTTGTATTCATCAATGCCATCCAGTCCGCCGGCGCGGCAATTCCAGCGCTGATCCTATCGGTCAGCCGCCAAGGACTGATCTACCTGCCCGTTTTATTTTTATTCCGTCAGATTTTTCATTCCGCTACAATGCTGGCGGCTGCGCAGCCGATCACTGATTATCTGACGACGGCTCTTTCGGTCGTGCTCTTTGTTTTTACTTACCGGAAATATTTTCCGAAAGAGGCAGTAACAAAGCCTGTAAAGAACAGTATTTCGGACCAGCCTGAAAGAAGTCATGCTGTATCTTAAATGTTCAAATGCAAAGTTAAAATAGTTGAAAGGAAAAAGTCCTTCTGGTGTGGTTTTTTGTATAGATATGTAATATTTATCTACAAAGATAAGAATGTGTTGGCAGAATGTTTGTCAGGACAGCCTAATAAACAAGCGCAAAGGCTTTGATGTGGCTTTGCGCTTGTCGTGTGTACTTTATAGGGTACATTATAAATATTCACTAACATCTTTTTCAGTGAGGCAGTATTTTTGCATGATCAGTGTTTTGATCTCATCATTTCCGCGTCCAAAGTCCCGCAGTATATCTACCGCACCTCGAATACCTTTTTCCATGCCGCTTTTTATACCTTTTTCTAGAGCGTTTTGTTCTCTTAAAATAACCGTGTTCTTTAAAATAGCTGAACAGACCGGCTGGCTTTGTATCACGGACAAGTGTTATGGTTATGTCGTTTTCCGCGATCGCATCTACCGTTTTGCCATAGGATTTATACTTCCTCCCGCGTCACCATTTCTAGTGTACTAAGCACAGCCTCTCAAACGCTTTTCTGCGCATACCGCTGCGCCATCTGCAAAATAGAGATCAGCGGAACGATCAAAATTCCGCAGAAAAAATTACTGACCCCATGTAAAAAATCCCACGGCAGCCCAGCGGCGATCCACGCCAGCATCCCTTCAAAGCTTAATCCAAACATCACCGCCTGCACTGGGGCATACAAGGTGCCGAACAAAAAGCCATGCGCCGCGCATACCGACATATATACAACCGGACGTATAATCGCCGGCATTTTTCTTGGCAGCAGCATAACCGCGCCCCACAGTACGGTCCATACGTACAAGTAAGGCACCCACCACGCCGAAAAGCCAGAAAACATCCCGTTGAGCAGCACATAAATATAAATCGGATACAGTGCCTTTTTCCGGTAAACTACCGTAAATGCAATCGTAAAAACACCCAGCAAATGGATATTTGGTGCAAATTCCATAATGATCTTAGAAGCATACATAACCGCCCCAAGCATCGCAAAGCTGGTAATCTCTTTCGTGGTCAGCTTCATGCTTTTTCCAGTTTCATAGCATAACTGTCGCCTTCTGTAATATCTGTAGCATCTACACCCGACTGCGCATATTCGTCATTGATATAAAATGCCCAGTACATACCGTCCTTCTCATAGTCAGCCGTAATACCATTGACCGTCTTTACAAACAAGCCGTATTCGCTCTCTTCTCCTTCAATGATCCCAAGCTCCTCCAAGGCTTCTCCAACGGTCTTTTTATCCGTATGGATCTCCATCCTTGTTTCTTCTCCGTCTTTATCTACAACTGTGAACAAAAACTGGGCGCTTCCTTCCCCATATACACCTGCCTGCTCTCCGTCTGCGCCGCTCTGAGCGTCTCCATCTGTCTGTGCCCCGCCTGCGTCACTCTGAGCATCTACATCTGTGTCATTCTGGGCATCCCCGTCTGCGCCGCTCTGAGCGTCTCCGTCTGTCTGCGCCCCGCTTGTATCCGCCTGCGTCTGCGTTCCGCCTGCTTCCTTATCTGCGCCTTCCTCGGTCTGCGCATCCGGCGAATCCTTTTTTGCAGTACTGCCATTACAACCAGTTGTAAACAGTGCCATAGCCACAGTCAGCACGATACAAAGGATGCATGACAGGAATTTCTGATCCTGCTTTTTCCTCATATTCGTATCTCCTTTGTTTTTTTATTTTCCTCCCTCAACCGGCGCCCGCGGTTCTTTGCAGAGGTTTCGGCCTGTACGGATATTCCGGCTCGGCAAGCCGCTGTCCAGCCTTCTCAGATCTCGTCCAATGGCATACTTCCAAATTGTGGCATTTGGTCAGGTCAGCGGCATCCTGCATCCGATCGGATGCACCAGTGCCTTACGGCGACGGGCTCGCACAGGATTCACACCTGTTTCCCCGTTCAGTCCGGTATTTATCATAACCATTTACCGCATTCCCGTCAACTGAAAAATTGCAAAAAAATCTGCCGCACTGGGAATGTCAGAACAAACATCCCGATGCGGCAGACGATCTCATAGAAAAGGCAAGCCTGTCCGAACCGTGCCTCTTATAAATTTTCCTGGAAGAATTTTTCCATTTCTGCTGCTGCAGCGTCCTCGTCATCACCTTCTACAGAAATCGTAACCTCTGTGCCTTTTTTGATGCCCATGCTCATAATCGCCATCAGCTTTGTAGCTTCTGCGTTTTTACCACCTGCGCTGATCGTAATCTTAGACGCGTATTTTTTAGCCTCTTTTACCAAAATTCCTGCTGGTCTTGCATGAACACCCTGCTCGTCAGTAATTACGTAATTAAATGATTTCATAAATGTTTTCCTCCTTAATTTTACAGCTTTGCACATTTTACATAAAGCGCTTTACTGCGCCAGACAAATCAAAGCGCCTGTTACAGCACCTTTCTGTCAAGACATAAAAAAACTGCATCATACTCATTAACAACTACCACAACCGTTTATTGTGTTTCTGTGAGTACAATCCAGCTTTGCCTACTTAAAGTCACAACCTGGTATGTGCTTTCCTGTTTTCTATATACAGATTTTACTATAAAATAATTTTACTGTCCATCCCCCAATTTTATTTTGTTGTATTTATCCAAATATACCACTACTTTTTTATATACTTTTCACAATAACCAGTCCGTCACCCGGTTGGACATAACCATGCGAACGGGTGCAATCTCCTATTCTATTTTTGCTCCGCTCATGTTATACTGAAAGCACAACACATCACAGGCAAGGAGGGATTGTGACATGGTTTTAAAGGATGTGGATGCGGGACAAAGCTGCGTCGTAGAACATATGGAGCTTCCGCCTCAGATGGAACGTCGTCTGGAGGCGCTTGGAATGACTAGAGAATCTGTAATCACCGTCTTAAACCGCAAGGGAAAGGGCATTATGATCATCAAGCTGCGCGGTACCCGGTTTGCACTGGGCTATAACATGACAAAAAACATAACGGTACGTGAAGTGAGGTGAACAACTTGAAAGAAAATTTAACGATCGGATTTATCGGCAATCCGAACTGCGGAAAGACGACACTTTTTAATGCCTATACCGGAGCCAATCTAAAGGTCGCCAACTGGCCCGGCGTTACGGTCGAAAAGGTCGAAAGCGCCATCCGCGACCACGATCTGAATATCCGGCTTGTAGACCTGCCCGGAACCTATAGTCTGACCTCCTATACAATGGAAGAAACGGTATCCCGGCAATTTATCTTAAGCGATGAGGTAGATGTTGTCATTAATGTTGCCGACGCTTCCTCGCTGGAACGCAATCTATATCTGACGCTCCAGATTTTAGAGCTTGGCAAGCCAGTCGTCCTGGCCTTAAATATGATGGATATCGTTGAAAAGCGCGGTATGGAGATCGACCTGCACCGTCTGCCGGAAATGCTTGGCATCCCGGTCATTCCGGTATCCGCCAGAAAACGTACGGGCTTGGATTCCCTGCTGCACGCCGCAGCTCATCATAAAGGCCAGGCGGATCCAGACAGCCTGATCCACCATCATAAGGACGCCGGACATCACGCCCATGACCACCATGCGGAATTTGCTATGGTCTATTCCGACTCTATCGAGGATAAAATAGACCAGCTGATCAGCGCGCTGCACAAAAAATACCCGGATCTTACCAACTGCCGCTGGCACGCCATCAAGCTGCTGGAACACGACAGCGAAGTTAGCGAAAAATATCCGGTCGACCTGCCGGGGGTTTTGGATCACAATTACGAATCGCAGATCATTAATGAAAAATATGATTTTATCGAAGAAATTATCGACGAGGTGCTGCTCCATAAAAAACGGCAGGACCAATTTACCGAACGGGTAGACCAAGTGCTGACACACCGTATTTTTGGTATCCCGGTATTCCTCGGCATTATGGCGGTTGTATTTTTTCTGACCTTTGCCGTCGGAGACTGGATCAAGGGCTATTTTGAAACCGCGATCGATGGGATCTCAAGTATGACCGTAAGCGGACTTCGCGCGATGCATACCCATACCGTAGTGGAATCGCTCGTTGTGGAAGGTATAATTGGAGGCGTCGGCACCATCATCACCTTCCTGCCCAATATTTTTATCCTGTTCCTGGCGCTTGCTTTTCTGGAGGACAGCGGCTATATGGCGCGTGTCGCCTATATTATGGAAGGACTGATGAGCCGGATGGGGCTTTCGGGCAAAGCGTTTATCCCGATGCTGCTTGGCTTTGGCTGCACAGTTCCGGCAATTATGGCTTCACGGGCACTGGAAAGCAAAAGAGACCGCTACAAGGTCATGCTTGTCACTCCGTTTATGAGCTGCAACGCCCGTCTGACCATTTACATACTGTTTGCGGAAATGTTTTTTGGCAGCTATGCGATGCTTGCAGCCTACTCTATGTATCTGATCGGCATCGTCGTCGCTGTGCTCGTTTCGTTCGTCCTGCATCTGCTGGACCGAAAAAAAAGCGCAAACTATCTGCTGATCGAGCTGCCGGAATATAAAATGCCGGACGTGCGCACGGTCGGCATTTACGTGTGGGATAAAGTAAAAGACTATCTTACAAAAGCAGGCACAACCATATTCCTTGCGACACTGATCATCTGGCTTCTTTTGAACTTTGGGCCGCACGGATATGCCCCGGATATGTCCGAGGGCTTCGGCGCAATGATCGGAAAATGGCTGGTCCCTGTCTTTGCTCCTGTCGGCCTTGGCTTTTGGCAGATCGCTGTCGCGCTGATCGCTGGTATATCCGCCAAGGAGGTCGTTGTATCCAGCTGCGCGGTATTGTTCGGTATTGTGAATGCAAACTCCGCGTCTGGAATGGCTGCGTTTTCCGAAGTATTGCGTCAAATCGGCTTTGGGCCGTTAAACGCCTTCTGCCTCATGGTATTCTGCCTTTTGTATGTTCCATGCGCGGCGACATTGGCTACGATCCAAAAAGAATCCGACAGCTGGAGCTGGACCGCATTTGTCACGCTGTTCCAGCTTGCCGTAGCCTGGGCGGTTACATTTCTCGTATACCGGATCGGACTGCTGCTTTAGCCAAAAATTACGTTCCGGCGCTTCCCCTTTCGGAAAGCGCCGGATTTCCTTTAAAATTGTTTTTTTTGCATAGCGGCAACAGAGATCTGATAAGAAATTCCCAACGACACTGCCAGCAATACCCCGATGTATACAAACACCTCTGTCTGCCCCAACCCCTGCAGCCATCCGAGCAGATCCACGGAAAATATTTCCGCAGCCTTCTTGCACAGATACCCTATCGCCAATATACAGCCGGAAATCATAAACAATACGATCCTGCCCTTCTCTGAGCCAAATTTCAGCTGCACTGGTATCAAAATCGTAATCATAAGAATTGCCACAGCTAACGAGCTGAACAGCCCCGTCAGAAAAACCTGCAAACTGTAAGGCGCCGACTTTGCAATGATAATCGCCATAGCGGCTAAGTTTCCTAAAAATGAAGTGCTTCCTGCCATTAAAAAACTAAATGTATATTTCTCCAGCACATATTTTTTCCGGCTGATCGGAAGCGTAAACAAAAATCCCATCCCGTTATCCATTTCATCATAGCTGATCGTACTCGTCACAAGCAGCGACAGCATCGCTGTTGCATACGTCACAACATTTTCCACGTTTTGCCCTTTGATCAAAAAAGCAAAACATATTCCCAAAACTATAAAAATAACATTTTTCTGCGTCAGAATAATCTTCCAGTCCTTGATCAACAATCCCTTCATATGCCATTCCCCCGTATTATCATAAACATTAACTCGTCAATCGTTCCCTTTTCCACAACTACCTGCGGATAGTTTTCCACATAAAACTGCTTCTGGTCTGTCAGACAGCTCACTCCAAATGCTTCTTTTTTGATGCGCAGAATATATTTTTTATCCATGTCTTGGTATTGTTCCTTCGTCATTTTCAACAGTGCGTAATTTCCAAGCAGCACATCCGTATCTTCGTGCAGGACAATTTTACCATCGTCTATCATATAAAGATCATCGCAGAACCCTTCCAGATCGCTTGAAATATGAGAGCTGACCAAAACCGCGCGCTGCTCATGCTCCATATATTCCCGCAGCAGATCCAGCAGTTCATCTCTGGCCACCACGTCCAGCCCAGCCGTCGGCTCATCTAAAATAAGCAGTCTCGCTTCATGTGAAATCGCGGCAAGCACTTGCAGCTTTTGCTTCATCCCAGTGGAAAATTCCTTGATCCGCTGGTCGATCGGCAAATCAAAGCGTCTGCATTTCTTTAAAAATCCTTCCCGGTCAAAGCGATGATACATCCTTGCAAGCACCGGAACAAAATCCGCGATCGTCAAATATCCATTAAAGCCGGAATCTGCAAGCACAACCCCAAGATCCTCTTTATCCAGATCTCCCAGCTCACAAACAGGCTTTCCAAATATCTCGATCCTGCCGCTGTCCGCAGACACTAGGCCCAAAATCATTTTAAAGGTCGTACTCTTTCCGGCTCCGTTTTTCCCGATCAGACCCGTTACGCATCCCTGCGGCACCTGCAGCGAACAATCCAGCGCAAAATCTTTATAGCGTTTTTTTACATGATCCAGTTTCAGCATCTTTCATTCCTCCAGTACAATTTGAAATAACTCTAAAAGCTCCTCCTGACTCATCCCACAGCTTTTTCCTTTACGAACTGCCATATCCATATCGGCTTCTACTTCCTTCTTTTTTTCCTCCAGCATCAAAGCCTGACTTGCCAGTGTGACAAAGCTGCCTTTCCCATGCACCGTCACGACAAACCCTTCCGCCTCCAACGCATCATATGCTTTCTTTACGGTCAGAGCGCTAACCTTTAGCTCCTTTGCCAAGGCCCGGACAGACGGGAGCATAACCTCTTCCTTTAATTCTCCGTTCATGATCTTAGCCTTGATCTGCGCCACAATTTGTTCATAGATCGGCTGCATCGAAGAATTATTGATGATGATATTCATGGATTCCCTCCTTCCAATATAAACAGTATATAATAGTATTTAACTGTTGTCAACTGTTTTATACTGTTTATTTTTGGAACTGCAGGTTGTGAGAGAAGTGCGGCTATGTTAAAATAGCCATAGTAGAAAAATAGTAATCGCAACAGTATCCGAACTGTTACGAAAAATAAGATTACACACAGGAGGAAGCCTTTATGCTAGAACCCGAACACCCTTCTAACGAGCCAGACCGTACCTTCAGGCTCATAGACATCATCCGACGAATAAAATCACTGATTCTGCTCAGCATACTGCTCCTTGTCATTTTTATGATCTGGCGGCAGTTTTTCAGCGACAGCGCTGAGAAAAAAGAGCTTACCACAGTAGAAACTTCGTCCCGGTTGGAAAAAGTGCTGCAGATCAGCGAATTATCTACCTACCAGGTTACCTTTAACGGTGTTGCCGATGTAACGGACGACAGCGGAGTCCTGCTTTACCATACCGCGTATAACGCGCAGGTCAGTATTGGACTGGCAATGGACCAGATCAAAGTAAGCATCGACGATACCGACCCGGAAAACAAGCTGATGCAGGTAACCCTGCCAGATGCAGAAATCGCCGACGTCAATGTTGACCCCGGCTCATTGGACTATATTTTTAAAGACCGCAATGCAGACACCGCCGACGTTTCCGTCACCTCGCTGCCTTCCTGTATTGCTGACGCAGAAGCGGACTGCCGTTCAAACGAAGAGCTGTTTACATTGGCAAGGGAAAACGCCGTCCGTACGGTAGAAGCCTTGATGCAGCCATTTTTAGCGCAGAACAAGGAATATACCTTAAAAATTGCAGGAAAAGGAGGTGCTCCTTATGTGTCATAAACGACGAGCCGCTTTGATTTTTTTGCTCCTGCTGTTCCTTTCCCTGACTGGCTGCGGCGCGCCAGACAGTTCGGAAAAACCAGACAATCCTGATGAATGCTTAAATATCAGCCAGCTGCAGTCCGTATGCGAATTGGCCACACTGGAATGCTATTACCACAATACAGCAAAATTAAGCTCTGAAAAAAAGATACTGTTTTGGAATACAAGCAAAAAGCTGTGGATCGAGTATTCCGGAATTGTAAAGGTCGGCATTGACATCAGCCAGCTTGACCTCAAGGTAGATGGCAGCCTTGTTACGATCGTATTGCCGGATGCGGAAATATTCAGCTGTAAGGTAGACGAAGCTTCTTTGTCTAAGGAAAATTTTTATTCTGAAGAAAAAGGATTCGGCGGCAGCAAAATAACCGCACAAGACCAGAGCGAGGCATTTGCACAAGCTCAAAAAAATATGCTGGAAACAGTCCAAAATGACCAGACACTACTGCTTCAGGCAAAAGAACGGGCACGGACCCTGATCCTTAACTATGTAAACAATATTGCAGACGCGATCGGCACAGACTATGAAATACAATGGGAAAACGTACCATCTTAAAAAACGGCAGGCAAGGGTATCACTTGCCTGCCGTTTTGCTCCCTCATACTTTAACCCCGGAACTGACTGTATGCCGCGTCCTTTTTCAGCCCGCCCCGGTAAGCTGCCATTTCACTCACCGTTACCAGCTGATAACCCGCGCTTTTTAAATATTTCATAATAGCATCCGCCGCCATCACCGTTGGCCGGTGAAGGTCGTGCATCAGCACAATAGCGCCGTCATAAGCTTTTTGCTGGACGCATTGGATCGTTGCGGAGGTACTTCTTGTTTTCCAGTCAAGCGTATCGATCGACCACATAATGACCGGCATTCCCGCCGCTCCAAATGTCGCAGAGCTATAGCTGCCATACGGCGGACGCAAGAGCCTGATATCGGCGCCGGACTGGTTTTTTACAGCCTGGTTTGTCCGGCTTAATACTGACTGTACCTGCGTACCGCTTAAGTTTTTCAGATTACTGTGGTCATACGTATGGTTGCCGATCTCACAGCCCAGCGACACTGCCCGCCGGATACTATCCGCATAACGATCCACGCTGCTCCCTACAACGAAGAAGGTTGCGTGTCCGCCATATTTGGCAAGCGCATCCAATACGACCGGCGTATACGCGGACGGCCCGTCGTCATATGTCAGCGCAATCATTTTCTTATCCTTATCGATCGCCATCTGGCTCATAGGCTGGCTGTAACCGCTGCGTCCGCCAGAAGCATCTTTTGCATATACCTTATAAGAATAGAATGTTCCGCCCTCTCGCCCGCCATCTGTATAAGAGGTTTTTGCACCTTTCACAGCGCCTATAGACTGATATTTTCCAGTCGCCGCGTTTTTCCGCAGGATTTCATAACCAGCGGCACCTTTTACCGGATTCCATGAAAGCCGCAGCGTCCTGGAACCGGACAGATTGGAAAGCTCTGTCAGCGTTACCTTCTCCAGCGATCGTCCCGCAACGATCTTACTATTCGCCCGGCTGGCGCGCCCTTTGGAAAATACGGCCAGCTGGTAATAATACACCTTGCCCAGAACGCGGCCTTTATCCTGATAGACCCCGCCTGCTTTTTTCGATGAATAGATCTGATGAAAGCCGCTGTCTTTTTTCGTACTGCATAACAGCACATATTCAGCCGCCCCAGCCACCTTTTTCCAGCTCAGCTTGATCGTACCGTTCGGCTTTGATGCTGCTTTTAACACTGGTTTTTTCAGCTTGACAGCAGCAGGCTTGTCTGGTTTTTCCGGCTGCTCTGGTTCTTCTGTTTCGTCTGGCTCCTGCGGCTGCTCTGGCTCCTGCGCGTTATCTGGTTCACCGGATGGATTCGGTTCGTCCGATTCACCAGCCTGGTCTGGCTCTTGCGTCTGAACTGGTTCTTCCTCCTGACCTGGCTCTTCCGCTTGATTTGGCTCGTCGGATTCCTCCTGCTGTTCCAGCTCTTGTAAACGCCGCTCTGCCTCCGCCTCCTGCACATATCCCGCCAGAGATATTTCGTTCACAGATAAGCTTTTTCCAACCGCCAGCGCCGTATTCCCCGCGATCAGCGAATTGGAAATAACAGCCGCCGCCATCAAACAGACCATTTTCTTTCGTAATTTTTTCTTCATCTGCAGCAAATCCTCCCTTCGTTCCTCTCCTTTATTTTTCGCACACCATAGCTACAATTATTCGCTGTGCAGCTATATTGTAATAAATATCCTCATATTCAAATCCATTTTTACTGGTACGCATACCTAAAAACAAACCCGCGTCCATACCCTGCTGGGACACCACTTTTTTTCGGATACCGTCCCTGACTACTTCCTGCACATATCCCATCGCCTGCATCCTGCGAGAAATCTCAGCGCCAGATATTTTTTTTACTCGATCCGCGTCACGCAGCTCATTCAGCTTTTCCGCCAGCTCGGCCGCCAGATATTTCTCTGCATACGGAAACGCCTCCGCCTGTTTTTGCAAAAGATAGAAATCCTCTTTTTTTCCTCTGGACGCAGCGCCCGCTCCGCCAGACTCCGGCTGTATGGCGAGCTCTCCGGCATCGCCAAAATAGTATTTTTCACGTCTGCCTCCGGCAAAATCAAAAATCGCTTTCAGAAACCGCTCTCCGTACCGTTCAAGCTTATTCTCGCCCACACCTGTAACGAGCAGCATCTCCTGCTTTTGCATCGGCGCCTTGACGCACATATCTACGAGTGTCTTATCCGAAAAGATAATATAAGGAGGCATATTTTCTTCTCTCGCGATCTCTGTACGCAGAGCGCGCAGCCGTTCAAACAGCTCCAGACCTTTCGAATTGAGGATATCCGACCTGCGCACCTTGCCGTTGGAGGACGGGCGGCTGGCGTTCGCCTTTTGCTCGTCCTGTTTTGCCCTTCTCCATATCATCCTTCGTTCTCCCCGCAGCAGCTCGTCCGCGGAGCGGGGCACTTTTAAGATCGCGTACTTATCCTTTGAGGTCACAAGCAGCCCCTCGATCACCATCTGGCTGATGATCGCCTTGATCTCGATTTCCTGCAGCTGCTTTAGGCTGCCATAGGCGTCAAGATCAAATACCCCGTATTCCCGCAGCTTGGCACGCGTTGCTCCTGCCAGGATCCCAGCAATGACATTGATCCCATAGCGCTGTCTGCACTCTAAAATACACGCAATGATCTTTGCCGCTTCCTCCGTCACATCTGTTTGTTCATATTCCTTTGCACAGTTTAGACAGTTTTCGCACCTCCCATGCCCCATTTCGCCAAAATACCGCAAAATATATTCCCGCAGGCAGCCTGTTGTCATGCAATAATACGTCATCGTACGCAGCCGCTCCTCATCCCGCTCCCGCAAAAGCTCCAGCTCCTCCCACGTATGCTCCGGATTCTGCTCTTTATTTTCGATCAAGTAACGATTCACCGCCACATCCTGTGCGCTGTAAAGCAGCACACACTCCGCGCGTTCACCATCGCGCCCGGCCCTTCCTGCCTCCTGATAATAGTTTTCCATACTCTGCGGCATATTATAATGGATCACATAACGCACATTGGACTTATCGATCCCCATACCAAACGCATTCGTCGCTACCATAACCGGGCTGCTGTCATAAATAAATGCCTCCTGGTTCCTCCTCCGCGCTTCAGTCCCTAGTCCCGCATGATATTTCGTTGCTGCGATCCCCTGTGTGCACAGCAGTTCGCAGACCAGATCCACATTTTTACGCGTTGCACAGTAAATAATACCGCTCTCCGTCGAATGCTCCCGCACATATTCCATTACATAGCTGTCCTTTTTCCGCGGCGTTTCCACCGCAAAGTACAGATTTTTCCGGTCAAATCCAGTGACCAGCATCTGCGGCTGCTCCAGTCCCAGCACACAGGCAATATCCTCTTTGACTCTTTCCGTCGCAGTCGCCGTAAACGCGCTTAAGATCGGCCTTTTTTCCAAATGTCGGATAAACTGTACGATCTTTACATAACTCGGCCGAAAATCCTGCCCCCACTGGGAAATGCAATGAGCCTCGTCCACCGTAAGCATAGAAATCTCCGACTGCTGCGCAAACTGCAGAAATTCATACGTCTCCAGCCGTTCCGGAGCAACGTAAATGATCTTATATTGTCCCGCGGCTGCCAGCCGCAATGCTTTGGAAATCTGCGATTCGCTCAACGAACTGTTAATATAGGCAGCATGAATGCCAGCCTGATTGAGTGCCTGCACCTGATCCTTCATTAGGGAGATCAGCGGGGATATAACGAGTGTAATTCCGGGCAGCAGCAGCGCCGGCACCTGATAGCAGATGGATTTACCTGCTCCGGTCGGCATAATGCCAAGCACATCCTGCCCGCTTAAAATGCTGTCAATTAAAATCTCCTGGCCTTCCCGGAAATCCGGATAGCCAAAATATTTTTTCAGTATACCGTATTTATCCATAAACCTCCTGTCAATGCTTTGTCTATTGTTCACGTGTTAAAGAAGCTGCTCCGAATTTTCATAATTATGATTATACCATGACAGGCGTTATTTTACCAGAAAATAATTTAAAAAACAGCCGGAAATACTGTGATCTTCAAGTATTCCGACTACCTTTACTTATCCCATACACTGATTTGAAATGCCGCTGATGGGACTTGAACCCATATGGTTTCCCGTACGATTTTGAGTCGTATGCGTCTGCCAATTCCGCCACAGCGGCCTTTTGTTGCCTACGAAAATTATATTAACACAAGATATCGAAATATGCAACAGTTTTTTTCAAATTTTTAAAAATAAAAAATACCAGGTGTTCCCCAGATCTCCTTATCCATCCGTACGTATTGCCACATCCGCAATCCGGATCGGAACCGCCTTTTCCAGCTGACGCAGCTCCAGCTCTACCTGACAGCCAACCTTACCCCCGCTGACCATAATGGTCTGGTGCTGTTCGGCGCTTCTATCAATCACAGTTGGAAACTGTTTCTTCATCCCGACCGGAGAGCAGCCTCCATGCACATACCCGGTCAGAGGCAGCAGCTCTTTCTCCCGTATCATTTCAATCTTTTTTTCTCCGACCGCCTCTGCCGCCTTCTTTAGATCCAATTCACATACGACCGGAACTACAAATACATAGTGCTGCCCGGATTTTCCGACCGTAACCAGCGTTTTAAACACCTGTGCCGGATCCTGCCCCAGTACGGCTGCTACATCCAGCCCGGCAACCGCCCCGGATCCCATATAAAAATGGCTCTCATAAGCTATTTTATGCTGATCCAGCAGACGCATTACATTTGTTTTCTCTTTTTTCTTCATTTTGAAACCTCCGACTTCATGATAAACGCAGACATTCAGCAAATGAAGATCAGATATCCAAAAACAGATGAAAATTCGGATAATATTTTATAACCGCACGCCCGATCAGCATATCTTTGTGGACATACGTATATTGCTGCGCTTCCTCCTGATCAGCTGCTACTCCATCGTCGATCGCACACTGTGCCCAGTACCTTGAATCCTCTGAAATATTCCGGTTATCCCCCAGCATCAGATAGCTGTCCTGCGGTACTTCAAAAAAATAGCCGTCGTTGCCAACCACCCATTCCTCCGGCAGATAATCCTCTTCCAGCGGCTCGCTCGCACCGTCAATATAGATCAACCCGTCCTTAATCTCCACCGTTTCCCCCGGAAGCCCGATGACACGCTTGATATAGATCGTTTCTCCGTCCACCGGATATCGAAACATCACCACATCATACCGCTCTGGATCTTCCAGCAAATAGGAAAGCTTGCAGCCAAATATACGATCGCCTTTTTTCAGCAGATTTTCCATCGACTCGGACGGTATTTTTGCGTTGATCACCACATATCGGTTCACGACGACTGCTAATAAACAGGCGAAAAAAATGATTCCGACATAGCTTAGCAGTTCACGCCACCAGGGGCGCTTCTCCTCCTGCAGCTGTTCTTCCTCTTCCTGATGTTTCGTTTTCTTTGTCATATGCTCCTGTGCCTCCTGTTCCGTTGCTCTTAATAAGACAGCAGCGATTCAAAATGTGGATAATACTTCACGATCGCCCTTCCAAGGATTTGCTCTTCATCCACATACGTATACTGCTCTGCCTCCTGTTTGTCTGACGCGACGCCACTTTCCAGCGCCCGGTCCGCCCAGAATCTTGCGTCCTCCGAAATATTCCGGTTATCCCCCAGCACCAAATACTGGTCCTGCGGCACTTCAAAAAAATAACCGTCATTATCTTCCACCCATTGTTCCGGCAGATACGGCTCCTCCAGCGGCGTATCCGCGTCATCAATATAGATCTTCCCGCCGCGTATTTCCACCGTCTCTCCCGGAAGCCCGATCACACGCTTAATATAGTTTTGTGTCTCATCCACAGGATAACGAAAAATTACAACATCATAACGCTCCGGTTCGGCAAACGTATACGCCAACCGGAATCCAAACAGCCGGTCGCCCGGTTCGATCATATTTTCCATCGATTCTGACGGCACCTCCGCGTTGATCAGTACAAAGCGCGTCATAAACTGCGCCAGCAAAAACGCGATCACAAATATTTCAATAAAACTTAGCAGCTCACGCCATAAAGACCGCTTCTTATTTTCCTCTTCCGGCTCTTGTACGTCCTCCTGCCGCTGTACGTCCATATATTCCTTATCTTCCATTGCAACCCGTTACTGAAAACTTATAAAAAGCTATAAACTTTTATGTTCCATTCCTACTTCATTGTATATGCTTTTGATTTGTATTTCTACAATATCTACTTACAAATTCTTGTACACTCCATAGGCGTAAATTCCTGACTAACGAATCAGTACATATCTGTATGAACTTGAAAATGTTATGCCACAGATTTATGTTTGAAAATATTTTCTCCAAATTTTTTCAAATTTAAAGCTGCCTGATAATCTCTGTCAATTACATTCCCACATTCACACACGTAAATACGGTCTGACAATTTCAAATCTTTTTTGATTTTTCCACAACAACTACATAATTTAGAACTCGGAAAAAACCTGTCTGCAATAATTACTTGAATATTATTCCATTCGGATTTGTATTCAATCTGTCTTCTAAATTCATAGAAACCTTGCTGCTGGACTGCTTTGGATATATGCTTGTTTTTCATCATCCCACTGACATTCAGATCTTCGATACAAATAAAACTTGGTTCTCGTTTTACAATAGAAGATGTTGTCTGATGTAAGTAATTTTGACGAATGTTCGTTAGTCTATGATTTAACTTTAATAAATGCTTTTCCTTTTTTATAATGTTGCTCGTTTTACAATAACATTCTCCTTTCTTATTTTTCTCATATCTTCTTGATATGGAACGCTGCAACCTACGTTTCCTTTTCTCTAACTTCTTGATCTTTTGCGTTTTATTTATATTCCGATATTTCTCTCCATCCGAACATACTGCAAGATCTTTCAATCCTAAGTCTATCCCAATACCTTCCTTTGATGAAAAAACAGCAAAATATTCAGATTCAACCCCAATAGTAAGATACCAGTTTAAACCATCGTGCCTAATACGAGGATTTGCATATTTACAACCTGTAGGAATTCGATTGTGTTCTGCGAGTCTAATCCAATTCAATTTTTGCTTCCCCTTCTTCCTGGAAGCTGCAAATCCCTCAACCTTTACATGAGTATCCGTAAATTGTATTTTTACGTTGTCTTGATAGAATGACGGTACAGAGAATTTACGACTTTTAAATTTAGGGAATCTCGAATATCCTTTAAAAAATCTTCTATATGCTTCACAAGCATCTTTGATTGCCTGTTTTGTTACATTGTTCGAAACCTTATTCAACCATGCATATTCTTCTGTCTTCTTTAACTGTGTAAACTCTTTTCGCAGCTCACCATCCGAAAGAAATTTCCCACCGTTTTCATAATTCTCTTTTTCTCTGCCTAACGCCCAATTATAAGCAAATCGGGCAGTATTTGCGTACTGAAATAATTTTGTCTTTTGTTTATTATTTGGCATCAGCATTACCCGAATTGTTTTTATCATCTCTTTCACCACCGTCTTCTATAAGTTCTTTTACAAGCTTTTTCGCCTTATTTGCACGTTTACCTTGCAATTTACAACTAAATACAGTTACACCACTTTCAACTTTATAAATGATACCCCTGCTGGCGGATCTGTTCTCTCAGTGCAAACCGAAACTCCTGCACGCTTTCTGTCTGATATTTGTAAAATGCCTTATCCTGATACGGTAATATTTTCATGGCGCAGTATGCGATATTGATCAGGTTTACCAGCATTTCAATCCCTTTGCTGCTGCCCGTCCCCTTTTTACGGTCTGCTGTGGCGGCAGATCATAAATCACGGAATCAGACCATGCATTCCCTATAAGGTCAAGGTTTTCATATTTATGATGCGGATGAAGTTTGCCATTTTCATCCCAATTCCTCAATGTTTGTGCTGACACTCCTAATATTTTTGAAAATTCATTGATAGAATAATATTTACCCATAAGTGAAATCTCTTCTTAATGTCTATACTTTATTCTATCAATAAAACTTATAAAAGCAAACACTTATTCTGAGTTTTTATACTTTTACTTTATCTGTCCTATATACCTCTTTTTTCTGATTTTTATTCGGCTATTTTCCTATTATATACATATACGGAGCTAATTGCAAGTAACAGTTCCAGCCTTTTGCATCCGAAAAAAGACATTTACCATACCCGGCAAATGTCTCATGCTTTTTCAGCTCGTCAACCATCATATGATACTCTTTTACAATATCCTGCAGATCATATGCGTACACGGTATGCTCCTCTTCTTTCCGATTTAAAAGCAGCTTAAATTCCTGATAGGAATCGATCCCCAGCTTTTTCATCAAACGAACGATCGTCGTCCTTGAAACGTGCAGAAAGGACGCTAATTGTGTGCTGTTCATTTCCTTGACCGACTGCTTGTCTCGAAAAACGGTTGTCAGGATCTCCCGGTCATTTGCCGTCAAAAGATCATACTTATCATTCACAAGTTCTTCTAAGTTCATTGCTCGCTCCTGTTACTCTGCGCCGCTGCCGGATCATCGCCTCCATGCTTTATCTTCGGAAGGTTCCAGCGGTAATGCGTCGCAAACACTCTTACCAGTATAACGACACACACACCTGCCGCCATAGCCGCCAGATCATCCATGACAGGATCCAGACAAACGCATACTGCCGCACCTAGGACGGATGCACACGCATAAATATGCTTGGTCAATATATAAGGCTTTTCCTGCGCCATAATATCCCGCAGCAGGCCGCCGCCAACCCCTGTGATCACGCCGACAAAGATCAGCAAAAAGGTCTGGTCATAGCCGGCATTTTTCGCCGTATTGATACCAGTCACCGTAAATATCCCAAGCCCGACTGTATCAAAAATAAGCATGATCTTATTATAAGCTGCTGTAATTTTGTCATTTTTTATCGTTCGCTTTACATAAATGATAAAAAACAGCAGCAGAGAGGTCGTAATTGCCGTTATCGTGTAAACAGGCTTTTGAAACATCAGCGGAGGTATCACGCCCAAGATCAGGTCACGTATCATACCTCCGCCAACCGACGTCGTAACGCCCAGCACACCTACTCCAAATAGGTCCATTTCTTTTTGGATCGCAAGCATAGCTCCAGATGAAGCAAACGCGATCGTACCGATGATTTCCATTACAAATATAAAAATATCCAAATAATTCATAAAGCCCTGCCTTGATGATCACTCTTATTTTTACTAACACCTTTTTGATACTGCCCGAACACACATATGCTCTTTATATTCCTCTCTCTCCCGCCTGTCTTTTCCTAATTCCCTGATCGGATAATCCCACTCGTCAAAAATAACCACAAACTGATTACCGGTTTCGTAATAGATTTTCGCCAACGATTCTGCTAACGTCTCCTGACCCGTGATCAGCTGCGGATATTCTGCGCGCAGCTCCTTTAGATTATTTTGTTCGATATATTCGTTCGGGGCTGCGCGTTTTTTATATGCCTCTGTATATTGTGCCTGGATATCCACAAATATCGTATCATATTGATTGAGCGATTCCAAAAACAATGCATCCTTCACACAGGCAAGTGGTTCAAACAAGCTTTTGGAGTCTGCGCCTTTACTGAAATAGGCAACCAACATATCTGCCGTTACCGACTTTCCAAATCTGCGTGGTCTGCTGTTGCAGACAAATTTCTCGCTATCATCCAACTCCAGCCGCTTATTGAGAAATGCTGTCTTGTCTACAAAGTATTTGGTTTTTGTAAACCTGGCAAATTTCTCGTTGCCTTTATTTAAAAATCTTCGCATTGCAGTCTCCTTTTGAAAACGGTTTTCTTTATTGTAACCGACGATCGAAGAAAAAGCAAAGTTTTAGAGTAGTCAGTCCGACGAATAGTTTCAGATTTTTCCAAGATACTTAAAAAAAACTGTCAACACACTTCGCAAGCGCAATACCAATCTGCTCACCGCTGCAATCCTTGTACGCGGTACGATCAATAGAATTGCTAATAAAAACCGGCTCAAGCAAAACAGCTGGCATGGCCGTCTTGCGCATTTCGTTTACACTGCCTGGTCTTGCACGTTCTACCTTTATAAGCTTTTTCTTATATGCATCTACCTGAACGCCCTTTTCCGACGCTATTTTTTCGATCTTCGCCTCCCTGTGCAAAGACAGGCTTTCCATAATCGTATCCAATATCTTACGCGCGTGCTCGGCATTTGTTGTTGCTGCGTTATACAATATTTCCGTTCCATAATACTTTTCAACATCGACCAATTTTGCATCCAAGCTGTTCGCATGACAGCTGATAAAA
Source organism: uncultured Eubacterium sp. (assembly GCA_910586225.1). Classification (GTDB taxonomy): domain Bacteria; phylum Bacillota; class Clostridia; order Lachnospirales; family Lachnospiraceae; genus Eubacterium_J. The sequence continues at coordinate 45,408 of CAJUIL010000014.1, forward strand.
TAGTCCGCTCCCCATTCATTCGCTGCTTTAATTCCTGCATTTGCCGCCTGCGCCGCTACATTTTTTCCTCCAAACGTCCTGTCCGCAGAACGATAGACATAAATATCATACCCCATTTTATATAACTCTTTTGCCAGCGAAAGCCCGATCTCGTCACTGACTGTTCTTTCAGGCAGCTCTTTATGATAAGCCCCGGTAAATCCACCTGCTTTTGTAACATCGTGTCCGAGTCGAATAAATATTTTTTTCTTTTTAATAATCTCAATATAATAAAATGGCGCTCTTAGATTTTTTAAAAATACACCCCATGCTTTATTGACATCCTCATTTGGCGAAATGCTCTGCGGCTTTGCTTCTGGTATCACCATAGGCGTATGCCAGTCCGCCGGTAGCTGCTCTCGTTCTGTATAACGCGGAATGCCAGCTTCTTCTGCAAATTCCGCAGGCACGTCGAACGATGCTTTTCCATACATAGTGACCAGCTTGCCCACCCACTTTCCACGATTCAGCGTATGATCAGCTTCTACTAGATTCCTCACCTTTTTCGCTCCGGTTGCTGCCTTTCCAGGATTCGCGGAACAGCTTTCCTTTATCTGTTCTATCCTTACGATCAGATCCATCATATGTCTGTTTTTGATAGAAACCGTTTTTTCTTCTGTCATAAGAAAGTGAGCGATACTTTTCACATCGCCGATAACAGGGATCGCCATTGCTGAACTTGTTAGTGCTTGTTTTATTTCCGGCCCATTTAAGCACAATATATCATTTATAATTTCAGCTACGCTAAAGTTCAATGGCATTCTCGCGGTCTTAGCCAGCGTTTCACTCTGCTTTTGCTGTCGTGTATCTGCGTTACTTTCACTCGCTGCATTTTCGCCCTTTTTCATTTCCTCTTTGTTTGGATCCTTTTCCTCTGTATTCCCTGATCTTACCGGTATCCTTTGCCGCTTCTTTTGTTCCACAACGATCATACATAGCTCCCTTCTCATCCTATTGTCCGCAATATTCCCGCACATAAAAGCAAATGATATATGTAAGCATACCATATGATCCTAAAAAAATCTATTTTTTCCGAAACAAATCTGCACCGCAGGCTGCTATGCAAGAGGCTTTTCGATGATCTTTTGAATATATCCATTTTCAATCGTAAAGAAAAACGGCATTCTAGGTTCTGCATTCTGATAGCTTTCTATGTATTTTTGAAATTCCGCTATATCCATTGTCGTATACTCCTGCGGGCAATCTCCTTTTGTAAAATCAATATGCCAGTCCATAAATGTAAAGACTGTGTCTGCATTGCATTTCCATGTTGTTAGCTCCTTGCTTGGATTAAATATATAATATCCATCCGGCATATCCGCTTCTGTCAGTTCTAATTCTGTTATTCTATCTGTATCAACCGCTTCGATAAATTCTACCGTATCGACTGTAATACTATCAGCTGAAACCTCCTTTATAAGCGCTGCCACAGTCTCTTCATTTTTTACGCTTTGATTTACCGTCTTTCGTATATCTTTTTCCGGTTGTTCCATGCTGTCCCGCGGATCGAATTGTATCCATTTTCCATTCAGATCGACGGCAATGCCAGCACCGTTCCATACAATTTCCGCGCCGATATTTCCAAAGTTGGATTGCAGCTCCTCAGCCGGTTCTTTCGCTCTGCTGACAACAGATCGGATTGCTCCGATAGGAAGCGTCATAGCTTCTGTTCCCTCAGCCACCATTTCGGAGACATCCTGATTCGTCGTCACAAATAACCTGCCGGAAACAAATACCATTTGCTGATTTTTCATTGAAGTTACAAACAACACCATAACGGCCAATACCAATGCCATACTGCTGATCGTTAAGCCGATCGTCGCTTTCTTCGTTTTCATAATCGACCTTATTCTTTTTTCGATAGCATTTTCGCTAAAGCTGTTGCAAAGCGGGAATAAACCGCTCTGCTTTGCCTCCATGTCAATGAGCACTCGTGCGTATTCCGATTTTGACCCTTCGCCGAGCTGCCGCACCACACCTTCATCGCAAGCCAGTTCGATATCAAGATTAAAAAGAATATACATAACCCAGACCAAAGGATTAAACCAGTGCATACACAAAGCAGCTGTTACAAACAGCTTTGCAATGGCATCAAAACGATAAATATGCACATACTCATGTAAAAAAATATATTGCAGCTGGCTTTCATTGTCCCAGCTTATTTTTTTCGGCATTAAAATGACCGGTCGAAAAATACCATAAGTCAACGGAGCAGAAATGCGGTCAGATTGTCTTATTGAAATTGAACGCTTTAAGGGCCATTGCTTTAGCCACTGTCCTGCATATTCATTTTGAACCGGCAGAGAAGTCTGAAATTCTTTAAAACAACGCCAGTAAGACACGGCGAAAAATGCCGTAAAAAGTATCATTCCAATCAGCCAGACCATATGCCAGACCGACACAGGCAGCGAGGCTTCTGTCACTAATTGCCCTGTTCTTTGCTCTGTAAGAATCTGTTCTTGCTGTAGCGTAGCAGGCATAAGATTTCCCACTCCTGTTCCAGAAAAAATAGACGTGGAACGATCATTACTCATAAGTGTATACACACTGAATATAGATGGAATAGAAAAAGGAATGAGCAGCCTTAATAACACGATCTCCCACAAAATCAGAAATGTCTTTTTGGGCAGTCGATGAATTGCCGCTACCCGCAGTATTATGATCACGATAATAAGGATTGCTCCTGAAAAACTCATTTGTAATAAACTCATACATACCACCTCAACTCTTTCATAAAAACATTCTCGGCCCATACATTACTTTAATTCCAGACAATATCCCTGTCCTTTCACACGAAGCCAACGTCTTTTCTACTTTTTTATCCATATTTTATGCTCCTTCTTGATAAGACTATAGTAGTCCCTTTTGTATAGACTACTACAATCTTATCAAAAAGTCAATAAAAAAAGACTGAAAAAAGCACTGCATACTCTCTTCTGCAATGCTTTTTCGTATCATTTCAAGTAACAACAACTTTAATATTGAAACTCAGTTGTATCAATCACTTCCCATGTTTTATCAGAAATCTTAAATGCCAGCTCATCAAGCTTGTCTACCGGCACATAAAGGATACCTGTGATCAGCTCTTCATAAAATTTGGCCACCAGCGGCATTGCAGCTCCGTCCTCAAACTTTAGGAGCGCTTTGCCAAGTGCAGCTATTATAAATGGCGGATAACCGATCGCTTTGCAGATTTCTTTCATATCTTTGGATTTTATCGCTTTCATTACTGTATCATGCGCAACAATCCTTGCCTTTTCCCATCCATTATTAAGATTGTCTTGCATAGCCTTCATAAACGTGCTATGTTTGAGTCCGGCTAAATAAGTTGACCGAAACGTCATATCACTCGGATAACAGATACATGGGATACGTCTACAGATCCCATTCCCCGGCGCTTTTGCAAACTGCTTACGCCAATCGTCAAACAACTTATGAAAATCCGTATGCTGCCAGGATTGGATCGGACAGCACGTATAATCAGGCGCAGCGTCATACTCAGCCGCTTTTTCAGGCAGCATCGCCACCTGTTTGACTATAAAATTTTGTTTCTGATAAATAATTTTACCATATGGTCTCCAGTCATTCGTCTCAACTCTCATTTTATATCCTCCGTCGATTTAAAATAAACGCACTCTTATATTTATCGACAGAAATTGAAAAAAAAGAAACCATCACTTCTGTATTTCCATTCGAACGAGCCAAATATCATTTACAAACAGCTCACCTTCAAAAAATACCCGCTGGATGGCAGAAATGGCTGCCAGTGTGAAACACCATGCAGCAACAGCGCTTATGGCAGGACTGTACACACAAGGGCCTCTGATGATCCAATGCTGGTTACTGACCCGCCGCGCGGGAGTAGTGAGTGGGAAACGGAATACGCCAAAAGGACTTCCGTAGAGCGGTCCAACAAGCGCGAAAAATTTCCCGCCTGCAAGTGTTATAATAATAAGTGCAGATGATGTATGTTGTATCTGGCATGGTTGATATACGCTTTGCATTCTGACAGCGGTGTTACGATTACTGCTGCCATTTGATATTTCAATTTAACTGTTAATAATTGTACAAACTTTGTCCATGCATTCCGATAGTTTTTCGTCACTCAAATGACCGATTCGATATAAGATGATTTTTCGGTCTAACGTAAATATTTTGTTTGGACGGATGTTACTGTCCAGATGGAGTGAGCCGGATACGAGATCTGCTTCTGCAAGGGGTATTCGTATGTGTCGTTGACATTCTTGGACGTGATCTGCAGCATGATATAGTCGTCGCCCGTTATGCCAGAAAGTATGAGGGCGGGGCGCCTTTTTGCAGAGCTTAGATCCGTGAATGGGAATGGAAGCACGATGACATCGCCTTTTATAAATGTTTCCATGCATCGTCCTCCTCTTTCCGCAGCCAGTCTTTGGCAAGACTTGGCTCGCTTAAGAATGCGTTGTTAATATCTGTTTCTTCATGCAGGATGAATTTTACAAAGGCAAGGATGATATCCAGTTTGCTTTCGGGTACATCTGCGATCAGATGTTCAAGTAATTGTTGTTTTGACATTTTCTATAATCCTTTCTTTTATTTTTGTATTTAAACTTTTTCTCTCAATTTCCTGCCGGCAGATGTTATAATACAGATGCAGGCGGTATGTTGTATCTGGTATGATGTAAAGTTTGCAAGGCGGCAACAGTGTTCCTGGCACTGCTGCATTTTCTATTTCTATATGAAACATCGGGTAGAAGATACCCCTTACAGAGTATCAGCCCCCACAATACGTTACCGCATATCACCCAAGACTCGCTACGGATGGATAAAAGTTGTAAAGTCGTGTTATATTTATCGGCAGAAATTAAAAAAAGATAATCTAATATATTGACCCATAAACAGCGCAGCACTTAAAAAATCTGCTTAACTGCATACACCCCCTGCATTTTTTCAAGATAATAGACAACCTGCGCATTACTGCGATCCTCCGGGAGCCTTAAGGAAATGACCGCGTTGTATACCCCGCCGTCCTTTGGCTCGTTCAAGATCACATTGCCGACTTTCAGCCCGAACGCCTCCGCAGCAGAACGGATTTCCTGGAGTTTTACCACATCATGGAACTCGACATAGACGCGCATCCACATATCATTGTGTGTAAAATGGTCGGAAATACCGCGAAACTTCGTCACAACAATATAAACCGCTCCCGTAGCAAGAATACCGCCCACATAAAACCCAATCCCAATCGCAAGGCCGATACACGCGGCAGCCCACAAGCCTGCCGCTGTCGTCAGCCCTCGGATCTTTGTATTGCCTTCAATAATAATGCTGCCCGCTCCCAAAAACCCGATCCCGCTGACGACCTGGGCGCCCAGCCTGGCCGGATCTCCGGTATGAAACTCCTCATACATATATTCTCCTGTCAGCATCACAAGCGCCGCGCTCATGCACACCAGCGAATAGGTGCGCATCCCAGCCGAACGGTTTGCCTTGCCCCGTTCGATGCCCAGGATTCCCCCACATAAAATGGAAAGGGAGAGCCGCAGGATACCGGAAAAAATACGCATATTTTCAGCTTCACTGATCAAATTTAAAAACCACTGTCCCATGCGGACGCCCCCCCCCTTTCCAATCTGAAAGTTTAGTTTCTTGCTACCCGTCTTTCCAGCCGCCTCTGCTTTATTTTCTTGATCTTGTCCATACCGCTGCCCTGTCCGAAATACAAAGCGACGGAAGATAAGATCATCAAAACGACTGTATAGACAAAACTCATCGCCCTGGCATCCACAGATGCGGATTCATCGGACGCTGCTTTGATCACAACCGACATGACCATCGGGAAGATTACCGGAAGGATCACCTTGCGCATCGTAGTAAACGCGCCTGCACCCATGCATTTTGCTGCTTCCTCCAAGTCGCCGTCCAGCGAGAAGAACGCCGCTTTGATCATCCGGCAGGAAAACGGCAGTTTAATCACCGTATAGCCAATCAATAAGATCACGGTCGTTCCTACAAGCACTTTGTTGAAGATCAGCGGATTTTTATCGCCATAAGCTACAGTAAGTCCTAACGCGATCAATGTGCTCGGCAAAAGCCATGGAATCAGCACGCCGTATTCAAACAATACATTCAGCTTGTTTTTGGACTTCTGTACAAACCGGACGCAGATCACCGAGACTGCCGCCCTTTTCGATTTTACTGAAAACAGACAGCACCCCGCCGATAATGACCGGAGCCGCCATAGCGCCATATCCAGCTCTTGGTAAATACGCTCGCCATCCTTTTCCATCCACGCCATATCAATACGCACAAGGTCGAAAACCGTTTCCTGTCCCGCCTGCATCTTCGATACCATTCTGCGCAGCTCATCATAAGGCACTTCAATAACCTTGACATCAATGCCGGACTGCTTTTTAAACAGCGGCAGAAGCCTTCGAATCGCTTTGCTTGTCGCATTTTTGACCGATAACAGGCGCAAGGTTTCTTTTGCCATATGCAGGCTGTCAACATCTTCATCAGACCTTGCAATTACCGCATCAAACGAATCTGCCGCATACAGCACGTCAAACGCCCTGTTAAATTTCATAGGATCCGTTGCTGCGAAAACCTCAAAATAGCAGCCTTCACTCTCAAACACTTCCGATACCGCTTCTATAAACCTTTTGTCATCTGTAAAGCTAACATCCTCGCATAATACCGCGATATTTTTGTTCCCATCCCGCACGCATTTTTCCGCGATCTCCTTGCCTGCCCTCGCATAGTCAAACGTCGCAAACACAGAATGCTTCGGAAATCCCTTCACATATCTGTCCAGCATCATGATCCGCGTCCCTTCCGGAACCGACGCCTTATTTTTCAACAGCGAGCTTACAAGGATCACCGCTGTCGGATTACGGGAAAGCGCCTTGCTTAACAGCCTATATCTGTTACTCATTGTCTAAAATTTTCCACCCCCTCCTCCATGTGTTGCGCCGGAAGATGATCTGTGTGTGGAAGAACCGCCCGTACGTTCCTTATCCTTCGGTCTTTCTCTGCGTTCCATATGCCGATATAAAAACATATCTTTTTCTTTCGTCAGCCTCATACTGTTCTCTGCAACATAACTGCCTGCCGCCGACTGACTGTACACAGACTTTAGCCTGCTTCTCATCGTTTCTGCCACTATGAGCGAAATCAAAAAACCTGCACCAAAAGCAATCATAAAATATTTAAAAAACGCAAACGGTTTTTTTGGAAGATGCCCGTTATCATATACCTTTCCCGCTCGTGCCTGCGTCAGATAATCATCACACAGCCGGGCAAATACCGTAAACGCTGCCGCATATTCCCCCTTCTTTAGATCACTTAGAAACTGTTCTGACATATACTTAAGGCCTGCGTCTGTTACTGCTGTGATCCCAAATCCGCTCGTTGTTATATACCAATCTCGTTCTTCCATACTGATCAAAAAAAGTATCCCGTCTTTGTCATCACCAAAACCGTAACCTTTCTGATCGTAGAGATCGTCGGCGTATTCCACCGCAGATTTTCCTTGCAACGATTTTCTTGTGGCTACTACAATATCCGCCTGCTGCCTTTTACTGATCTCGTCGAGCAGCTCCAACAGCTGGGCTTCCTCGGCGTCTGTAAGCAGATCCGCCTGATCCGTAAGCCTTGGCCCTGCGTCCTTAGCAGCAAATACCGGACATAGGAAAGCAACCGACAGTAATAGAGCCAAACATACGATATACCATCTCTTTTGTATCCTTTGCATCCTCTCTCCTCCTATATCATCCACATGATGTAGAAAAGAATATACAGCACCGCACCTGTGATCCCTGTAAGTCCAAGCAGCCATTTCAGGTACGCAGCCTTATCAAGCGGCAGATCTCCCGCCATTTTCCCGCTTTGACCATTCATGGCAAAAAGATAATTTTGTCCGTTCCATGTCGTACTCAGCAGCCAAACCGGAAATAGTGCATATTTTACTTTGCCATTGTGCAGCCGGATGCTTCCTGACTCTTTCCTGACAGTTGCATAACCGCGCACCGTTGCGTCAAAAGCCTCCTGCGCGCTTTTTTGGATCCGCTCATTGGCGCGCCCGATGCTTTCTTTACTATCCACATCATATTTGTCCGCCAGATAGCCTGCCAGATACGCAGTCTGAAAATCCACCGCTTTTGAAAAATCAAAAGGCTCCAGTGATTCCATTAAATCATCGGCCATTTTTGTCGAACCGTCTACCGGAACGTGCTTAAATTCCATGCTTCCGCCCCTGCTGACATGATAATAATCTGTTTCGGTATAAAAATACCTGCTGTCGCTCCATGTCCGGACTTTGGTTGCCTTGTAGCGCATATCTACATCGGCTCCGGCATCAAACAGCCAAAACGGAACATATACGCCTTTTACCTCATTCACATGGTTTTCGTCTTTAAATGCTTTTGGAAGCAGCCGTTTGCCGGCATAAAAATTGGATAGCGCCTGTTTTGCGGCTTTTTTATCCAACTGAAACGGTATCACATGATCCGGCCTTCGCGCGCCTGCAAACTGTCCCATCATAACTACCGGATTTCCGCAAAACGGGCAGGATGTAGCCGCCGTATTTTCATCACACGCAATCTCCCCGCCGCAAGATCCGCAGACATAAGAACGCAGACCATCTGCCTCGCCGTCCTGCCATTCGCTTGCGGCAGCCTCTTCCCATTTCAGTTCATCTGGCTGATCGTTTTTCAGCTCGCTGTCATAGCCTGCCAGCGTTGCCACCTCAAATTCCGTATCGCAGTATGGACACTTCATTTTCTGCGACGTACTGTCAAAAGCAATGGCACCGCCGCAGCACGGACATTTATATTCTTGTATTGCTGCCATTTTCTTTCCTCGTAACTTCCTGTTTTTTCATGGATGCTCTATTTTATATCATTCTCATCAAATTTATCGCCGCATTCCGGGCAGAACTTTGGCGGATGCGCAGAATCCTGCGGTTCCCATCCACACTTATCACATCGATAGAGCGGCGTACCCGCTGGTTTCTTAGAACCACAGTTCTGACAGAACTTTCCCTTATTTAACGTACCGCAGGAGCAAGTCCATCCGGCGCCGTTTACTGGTTTTGCAGCGCCGCATTCCGGACAGAAATTGCCGGATGCCGACGCTCCGCACGCACATCTCCATGCTTCCGTCTGCGCCTGCTGCTGTCCTGTCTGCTGCCCCATCACAAACAAATTTTGTGCATTCATGCCGCCTCCCGCATTCATCGCCATGCCCATGCCTACAAAACCATTCATCGCTCCGGCAGGATTAGCCGCTGCTGCTTTCATAGCATCTGCCTGCGCACCTGCCAAAGTAGCCGCTGCCATATTCGGATTTTGCATCACAGCTGTACGCTGAAGCTGTTTGATCATCTCTGCGTCTTCTTCCGGCAGGGTTACCGAACCAAGCGCAATGCTGACCACCTTTAATCCCCGCAGCTCCTCCCATTTCGCCGAAAGCGCGGCGTTCATCGCCTGTTCCAGTTCTGTCGTATGCAAAACGATCTGATTTGGGCGCATCTCCATCGCAGATAGTCTGCCAAACGCAGGCTGTAAAGCACTGATAAATTCCGTTTTTAACTGGCTTTCTAATTCATCACGCGTATAATCCTCCTGCACATTGCCGCAGACATTCGCGTAAAACAGCAATGGATTCGTTATTTTATACGAATATACCCCAGAACATCGAATGGAAACATCCACATCCAATCCGATTTTTGAATCTACCACACGAAAAGGGATCGGATTCGGCGTACCAAATTTATTGTCTGTCAGCTCCTTTGTATTAAAATAATACACACGCTGATCCTTGCCGGTATCTCCGCCATATGTAAAACGCTTGCCAATCGTCCGAAACGTCTCTAAAATCCCTTTGGAAAGTCCGCCTGTAAAAATACTCGGCTCCGTAGACATATCATACCGAAACTCTCCTGGTTCCGCACATACCTCAACCACTTTTCCCTGTTCTACAATGATCATGCACTGACCATCAGCTACCGCAATCCCGCTTCCGTTTGAAATAATGTTGTCATTCCCTTTTTTATTTGAAGAACGAGAGACTGTGCGTTTGCGTCCTTTTGTAACCATAACATCTTTTTCCATCGCGTCGCAGTAAAAAAACTCCTTCCACTGATCCGCAAGCGTTCCGCCCAATGCGCCCACTCCTGCTTTGATAAGTCCCATAAAAATCTCCCTTCTGTATTTTATCTTTATTTTGCTTGTTGCTGGTAATCGTTACATAGGTTACATTATAATATGAAATGCCTATTTTTTCAATTAGGATTGCAGACACGAAAAAAAGACTATCTTATCACTTTGCATAACGGCTCAAAACCGCCCATATTTTTTCTTGAAAACAGGTGGCAGTCTAATATAATATAGAAAAAACGAGGATGGATGTGGGGGAGCTTGAAAAACTTCGTGGACATGACTGCGAAACAAAGTCATTCAAACGGCTGGCATTTCCTGATCCGGTACAAAGACGGGAGCATCCCGTCAGTTGCAGAAGCATACCGCAGCATACGTGGTTATGGCGGATCAAACAGCCTGGATGGTACAATAGCCAGGGAATACCCAAGAAAAGGGAAAGTAAACAAAAACTGCATATGGAATGGGTTACAGCCTGACGCCGGAAATAGAAGAAACGCAGGAAAAAACAGAAAAACCAAAATGCTCGCTTTCCAGTGGCCACAGTAAACGCAAGATTTCTCACTTCGGATATCTATCTTTGACAAAGGAAATTTTACAATGACAAGAGCCGAAAAAAGATATGAGAAGAAAAAGTTTGGAAAAGATTTTGCCTCTTTCTGCCAGATTCCGCATCGGGTTAAAAAACAGCTCAAATAAAAGAACTGTTTTTTAACCCGAATAAAAAATAACGAAAGCAGCTTTCAATGCTGCGATTGCCGTAAAACCGTTTCCTTTCTCCGAAACATATGCTACAATGCTGTTATGAAAGTACATGAACTGAGTTTTTATTCAAAATTTCAATGCGCAATGGGAAGCTGCCCCAACACTTGCTGCCATGGCTGGCAGATTGTATTAGATCATGACACGGTGCAAAAATATATGGAAAAAAAGGGCCGTCAGGGTCTTTGGCTGCGTAGCAGCCTCACAAGCCATAACGGGGCGATCCTGTTTAAAGGTTCAAGAAGAAAGTGTCCGTTTCTGTCAAAAGACCTGCTTTGCAAGATCCAGCTTTCCCTTGGCGAAGAATATCTCTCTGACGTATGCCGCATTTTCCCTCGTCAGAGAATAAACTATGGATATTTTGCCGAAGAGTCGCTTTTTCTTGCATGTCCACAGGTTTGCAGGTTATTTTTAAACAACTTGGATCATTTATGCTATAAAACGACAGACCGGAACGTATCCTACGCAAAATCCGGAACGAATGACGACGCCGAATATTTGCAGGAATTAGTGGAAATCCGTCTTGCGTTAACGGAGCAGATTATGAATCATCCCCTGCCGCGTCCCATGCTTTACACAGGACTGCTATCTTACGCAAAAGCTCTGCAGCAGTCTTATATTGCAAACTATGCTCTATCAGACGGTTCAAAAAGTTCTTACTTTAGCAAACCGGTGCACACGGATCTTGCCGCCCATATCCGGGAAGCGGACACTCCTTTTATCATACCGCATGATATTACTTACGCGATGCTGACCGGCAGTTTTTATCACATCTTTTTAAAGATGGTCTCACCGTTTTTATATAGCCTATGCCGGACATACCTGAAAGAATTTAAATGGCTGACATCCGCCAAAGGAGATACAAAGCTCAGTGTGCTTTTGGAGCAGCTGCATGTCCATCATCCGAATACGGAACGCATTTTGCGCGGATATCTGACTTACTATCTGCTGGAAAAATTTCTGACCGTTTATGAAGACTACAGCTTTCTTCACAACATTGCCACAGGAATTATGCACACCCATCTGCTGGAACTGTTTTTTGCTCTTTACCATGAGAAAAATCACCGCCTGACAGACGACGATATCATCCGGATTATTACCGTTTATAACCGCAGAGGGAGACATAATGATGAAATTGAAACGGAAATGTATGAAAAGCTAAAGCGTTTTTTAGACGCGCCGGCAGGAAAACAGCGCCCATAAGGCAGAATGCAGGCAGGCCCGGCCCTGAGCGCCGTCCTGCTTAGAGTGTGTCTTAAAATTGATGGTATTTATGGTAAGCGTGCTGATTTAATTTTATGCAGATGGTATCCTATGATTATATATTTGAGTCTTGAAAATAGGTGACAATCTGATATAATATAGAAAAAATGCAAGGAAGGGTGATCGTATGCCAAGTAACGGTGAAATTGTAAGAGATACCGTTGATCAGTTTCAGAAAGTGCAAGCACATATGAAAAATGCAAAAGAAGAGAATGCAGTTAAAACATATGAAGGTTTGAAAAATGATTATTTATCATTAAAAGCAGTATTAACTTCTTTGGGTGTTAATCTTACTGATATTGATAAGATTAAGGAATAGGAGGCGAGAGAGATTTCACCGGTATCAGAAGCAAAGAAGCAGTATTTGAAAAGATGGAGCGTGAACCATGATACGCTCTATTTTTTTTGAGCCAGAAACAAGACACCCGGCATCCCGAAATTTTCTGTATGATTCCTGTAAATTCCAAATATTGCAAATAACAGGAAATCCACCAACGGGATTCCCTTGTTATCGCCCTGCGTCACAAAATCCACTGACGATGCGCCGTCCGGTTTCGTATCGTAATTACCAGCCAGCGCGGTCATCATTTTTTCTGAATGCGCAATCTGTTTTAGTTTTCATCCTGCCCCAGCGCTGCACGATAATTTTTTCCATGCTCATAGAATTCATTTTGCATACTGACGCTCGTCGGCAAGCCGGACATCCACTTCGCTTCTTCCGTAAGCACAGCCGCGTCTGTACCTTGCACCGGATTTAACGCGATCCCATCATACAAGTATATTCCATTTACGAAAAATGGTTCGTCCTCGACATAAAAAATATTTACATAACCGTACATAGCGACCACCGACTGATCCAGCATACAATAAGAAATCTCAGAGTTGTAGTCTCCGGTCTGCCATTCGTATAACCGGAAAAACCCCATCCTCCTGCCGTCCATCGCAGGCGCATCCCCCAGTTTTTCTATCGCCTGCCGTCCCGCTTTCATGATAGGGAGCAGATATTTTGCCATACGCTCCCAAGAAACGCGCTCTTTGTATATCCCGCTGCCGGAAGGATCAATAATTTTCATAATCTCCTCATACTGCTGCCCATACACTTCCGCCTGAGAGCGATCCGTTAGGATCGTACGATAAAGCTGGTATGCAAAACGCATCTGAGATGCAAGCAAATACATCTGCTCACAGACCGCATCGCGGTATTCTTCCAGGCTGATCGCCTGGTCACCGTACAGGCTCTGCAAAATACACAGATTCTGATACTTCGTACTCATATCGCAGCTTTCATCCACAAGACTGTCCAGGAAATATAAACGCCCCTCCAGCTCCTCTACAGCTGCTCTGGCATCTGTCACGCATTGCAGACAAGCATCGCTGATCGATTCATTCATATCGGCCATATTTTTGTAATAAACATCGCTGGCGTCGATCATGCCAGAGGCCGCAAGACTAAAAAACAGTCCGCCCGGAATATATTTTGCAATTTTTCCAACTGCATAATTCAGCTGATTATTTTCTTGCACCCACTCGCTGCCCGCCATATCGTACTGGGCTTCAAAATTTTTGATAGAATAGTTCCTGACAGCCTGACAGTCTGAGTCAATCTGCCAAATCTGCTTCCGATATCCGCTAAGCGGCTCTAACAGCTTTTCCCCTACATCCCGAATACCCTGAAAAACCTCAAACGCAGTATCATATTCTGCAATCTTCGCCTTTAACTGTTCTGCCTGCTGCGCCAGTGTGCCGGCAGGTTCCGCTTCATCCTCCGTAACTTCCGGCAGCTCCATGCCAATAGCTTCTACTACATCTTCCGGCACATCGAATGAACTTTCCATACACTGCTTTTGATCCAGCATCGCAATCATGACCTCGTTGCGCACATACTGCCGATACACTGTTTCCATTTTCTCATAGCACTGTTTCCAGTCGAAATCAGCTCCTTCGCCAGAAACGCCCAGCTCCTCCAAGATATTGCCAAACTGGGAGTATTGATACATCATCTCTCCCATATCCTCGGACGACACCTGGCTTTTCTCCAGAAAAGCCGCTATTTCCTGCGTAGAATCCTGCGCGCTTTCCGACAGCTGCGATAAAAGAGCCGTGGGGGTCTTATCATAATCCAAAACCCCGCTGATCTCCCCGATCAACCCGCCCGCCATCTCATCTGCCAGATCTTCATAAGATGCGCCTTCCAGCAACCCTTTTGCCGCGCTTGCCAGCCCTCCGGTCGTTTGATCCAAAATAGAAAGCGCATACTTTTGCGGTATCTCCTGAATTGCTGCCGTAACGCCATTTGTTACAGAATCCGCCGCACTGCTTAAAGCGTCTGTCAGGCTGCCGCTGGATCTGAATGCCTCCAACGATCCGGAAACCCCGTTTCTCAAGATCTCACGCACATCGTCATTCGCAATCTCCGACAGGATACTGTCTGTAACCGTATCTGTAATCAAATCCTTATATTCGCCGATCGCCGCATCCACGGCGCCGCCGGACGAAAAGCCGTCTGGAACCTCCACGCCGATGCTCCCCATTACAAGCGTTTTCATCTCCACTGCTAAAAGCGTATTCTCCTGATAGCATCGGAGCATTTCACTCTGGATCAATTCTTCCAAAGACAGATCTGTGATCTCTTTTAACGTATCCTGACATCGCTGCGCTGCTTCCCTCTGCTGCCTATAACCGGACATCTGTATTTCCAGCTTTGCTTTCAGCTTTGCAAGATCCGTTTTTGATATCTCATCTACCCGGCGCAATCCCTCCGCCTCATCCGGCTGCGCCTCCCTGACGCCCGCTTCCTGCTGCTTGTCTTCCACAGCTGTCTTATGACAGCCTGCTATGGGAAATGTGAGGATAAAAACCGTAACAAGCAGAATAACAGGCAGAAAACATTTGTTATTTCTGTTCATAAATCCTACCCCCCCTGCATCATGCGCCTTCATAGACAAATTTATACTGACACCCATCTCTGTAGCCGTAGCCGTACGGCAACTGCACCCCTATTTCATCTTTAATATATTGGCTTACGAAATCCAAATCATTTACCTGAAGGATTGAATCAACATCCAAATGTTTGTAAAGCTCATTACGAGTCGCCTGCACCAGCTGCTCTCCTTCATAGACCAACTCCCATTCAGTTACATCATTGACTGCGGTGGATACAAGCTTCCCGTTCTCCCCGTATGTATAACTGCGTACCCATTCATCAGTTTCGTTAAGATTCTCAAAAACAGTTTCTTCCGCCACCTGTCCGTTTGCATCATAAGAAATAATCACCGAAGCCCTTATATCCCCGTCACTTATTTCCTTAATGGACCACGGTCGTCCCTCCTCGTCGTATTCGTATTCATATTCGGTTTCGTAATAATTATTACTACTGCTCCTACTCTTAAACACTTGATTTCCATATTCATCATACTGATAATTATAAATTAACGCCTCATCTGCAATAGATAAAATCTGTCCATCTTCGCTGAATGAAACGGTTTCCCGACAAAACCTATCATTGCCTGACGAAGGAATGATTTCTGCTGTATCATCCCCATAGACAACGTCATAAATATCGTGATAGCCCTCATCATAGCTACCCTCTGCAGCGCTCACCAGCCGATTCTCATGATCATATGAATACGATTGACCCCATGATCCATCCACATTCCAGCTCTTTAAAAGACTCTCGTTTGTATGAACCGTAATACCCTTAAAGTGATCTAAATGACTAATCCCGCTGTCAAAGCCTGGCTCATTCTTTAAATAAGCAAGCAAGTTAAAGCCTTTCACCTTATTTCCCGCTTCATCAGTCAGATATTCATATTGTAACTCACTTATTACCTGACCAGACTTATCCACTAACACCCTTTTTATCAAATCCAGATCCTTATCATAATAATACGTTCTAGGTTCGCCTGTTTCTTCGTCATTCACGATCCCCATCCATTCTATCTGCTGTAAAAGACCGTGCACCTTTTCTTCCCCTTCCTGTGCTGTATCCGAACCATCAGATATTCCTTGCCCGTCTGATCCCGTTGTCTGGTCCTGTATATTTGTTTCATCTGGTACACTTGGCTCATCCTGCACTGTCGTATTATCCGATACTGCCGTATCATCCTGCACCGCCGTATCATCCGGTACCGTTGTCGTATTATCCTCCTCAAATTCGTTCTGTGAAACAACCGTATCCTGCGAAACCTGTTTTGGCTTCCCACAGCCTGACAAGAGAAACATTCCGCTAAGTGCCGCTACAGATAAAAAATAAATAAAATTTTTCCTTTTCATAATTAAGATCCCCTATTCTACTCCTATGTAAAACTGCTGAGCTACAACTTTCTAAATACTATTTTTGAACGAAAACTTTCTAAATCCAAAAAACAAGCACACCTCCTTTTCAGCATTTCACGATACATACAATATCCGAAAAAATTTTATGAAGTACGACTAACTGTGATATCGTTAACTTCATTCTACCCCCCCCCACAAACTATTTGTCAATAGAAATTTGCAAAACTCCCAAAACAAAAATGTGCCGCTCTCATTGACAAAGTACACTTGATGTACTAACATAAATAGTACATTTTGCAGGCTCAATCTCAACACAAAGCGAAAATTTCCAATACGTTCTAGTGAAATGGGAATGCTGATATATCTTTTAAAACAAGTGGAGAAAAAACGCCTAATGCTGTAGCAAATTTTTTTAAGGTTACAAAGTCTATGGCTACAAATATGGCAACTTCTTTACTTCACAAAGGATATATTTACTGATCATAAAACGTTTCCTAATGCTTTAAAAGATATTGACCGGGTATTTATCATGCGACCTCCCCACTTGGGAAATCCAGAAGATCTGAAGCCTTTTAT
The DNA here is from genome assembly GCA_910586225.1 of uncultured Eubacterium sp. Taxonomy (GTDB): domain Bacteria; phylum Bacillota; class Clostridia; order Lachnospirales; family Lachnospiraceae; genus Eubacterium_J. Next base: position 62,459 of record CAJUIL010000014.1, read on the forward strand.
TGACGTTTTGAGAGAAGGTGGCAAGATAAGGCTTGTCGGTTTCTTATCCTTGATAGGAGTTGAAAATAACCCATTCCCTCCGCATCATAAAATCGAGAAATATATTGAATATGCCAGTCTTCCATATTGTCATATTCGCCCCAGCTTTTTTATGCAGAACATCAGCGGTGTACACGCTATTGAAATTAAGCATTTTAATAAGATCGTCGTTCCTGTAAAAAAATCGTTAACCAGTTTTATAGACGCAGAGGATGTTGGAGAAATTACAGCCAAAGTCTTATGTGAGCCGGAATTACATCAGGGTAAAACTTATTCTATAACAGGCGCAGAAGCAATCGACTACTGGCAGGTAGCTAAAATCTTGTCAAAAGAATTAGAGAGAGAAATCATATATACGAATCCTGATCCATCATTTGCAAAAAAGTACTGGTTAAAGATCAGAGGTTTGGATCAAGATTATTGTACGGTTATGGGAATGCTCTATATGATGACACGTTTAGGAACGGCAAAGAAAGTCACTCCTGTTTTTGAACAGGTTATGGGAAAAAAACCTCGGACATTTCAGCAGTTTGTTAAAAAAAATTTAGCATTTTGGCAATAGAAAGTAAGCGGGAGAAAATGACTATTACATTTTCATATTTGCAGCAAGGTATTATGGCATTTTACAATTAGAAAGGAAAACGTATTAGAGCCAATGATGAGTCACTTGTATGCCACTTCTGTTATGCTTCACTTCTGCTCGTGATAGTGAAGCTGCTTATGAAACTGTTAAAGTATCAATCATGTTCATTCACATTTTTTGAAACAGCTCGTTTTATACAGAAAAATAAAGTGTGCAGTTAGATTTGCTGTATTTCTAACTTACACACTTATTTTACACTCCCAACAAGATATTGACCCATTGCTCCCCCAATCAAGGAAAGGGACTTTGTTCAATCCTGCAAGCATTCCGCACGCAATAGAATATTCTGTATATTTTGTGATAGTTACTCTGAATGTTAAATATTATCTACATACTTTCGATCAACTCATCCAATTTTTTCAGCAACAGTTCATCCGGCTCCTGGTGGTGAATAAAGGAGCTGTCCATCCCATTCCTCCTCAGCCTGTCAATCCATTGCAGCGCTGCCTCTCGGCTAATGTTTTGCTCCAACATACCATAATAAATATATGCCAGTTCATTTGATACATTTGTATTAAAGACCGCCGGGTCATCGGAATTGATGCAGACAATTACATTCTGGACATCGTTTATCTGATTCATTTGGTATAACTGGTTTTCCTCCACCACATCCAAACCAGCAATCGCTGTATTGGAAGAGGGATTTACTTCTATAATAATACCTTTTCTCCCCAGCTTTTTCTTCAATATTTTCTGCAGCTCCTCTACAATCAGCAAATCCTGTTCTGTGATTTCATAATGAATGGGCCTTTCCATCTCTTTCACAAATTGTATACAGTGTCTAGCTGCTGCCAGCAGCGCAGAATCCCAGTGAATTTTCTTTCCTGCACATACCTTGCTGCAAAATTCCTTTTTTACCCTTTCATATGCTTGATCTTGAAAAACAAATAATCTGTGGTAACCTGATATCAGAAGCTCCAATGCAATTCCTTCCTGTTCTGTTACCGCGCATTCTTCTCTATTTCCGTAAATTTTCCCAGACAATTCATAGATCTGCTTCTCCATATACGCCAAAATAGTAGCTTGGAAATCACTATAATTTTTACTCAATGTATCATATGCCCATAGATAATTTTCCAATGCTTCTATCTGCGGAATGATGATAACCGGATTTTGATTTTTCCATTCCCTGGCGGAAATCCCAAGCGCAATTCCGTGGCCGATTCGATCTCCTGCATGAAATTTTAAATAATCCACAGCCTCGTCAATCCTTCTCAGCCCTGACAAAATATGCCGAAAATCTTCTCCCGCATGAAAAGTAAAACCAAGACTTTGCGTATAGTCTCCATACTCATTTCTTCTTCCAATCTTTTCTATGCTGCTGTCTCTTGCTTTTTCATAGATTGGCGCAAATACCCAGACTGGCGTTGAATTTTCCAAACTTGCTGCATCTATTCCCACCAAATATCTGCTCAACTCACTGTATTCTGACCTTAATTGAATGAAATTTTCAATCTGCTGTTGATAGCTTTGTTGGAGTTTGCCAAAGTGAAAATACGAACAGTCGTCTTTTCCATTTTGAAAGCATTTCTCCGGCACTGACGAATCTGGCTTTTTCAGAAAATGAATCACCAATCCCACCTGGGGAATTTTACGATATAGGATATATTCCTTTTTTTCATCATCATAATAGGAATAATCTTCCTTTAATATTTTCTGATACGCTTTCAGAAAACTCAGTAGTTCCTTTCTGAACTTTGCGTAAGACATCGGTATGGAGGATCGAAATTCCACCTTAAATAAATCCTGATTCTGTAACTGTTCTCGCATTGCAGTTTCCCAAAAATTTTTTATATTCGCATGGCTCAAAGCAGAATTTACACCATAATGCTCCTGCTGAAAATAATCCAGTCCTTTTATTGTCTTCTGCTGCACGCTCACATGGAACAAATAATTCCTGACCCTCAAATACTGCATCAAACATTGCTTCATATCCCATGTCATTTTTTCGTTCATCATCATGTATAACGCATAATATAAAAAAACATTTTCATCCATAGTATGAAGTTCAGAATCTTCATTTAAAATAGATGTACAAAAACGTTCCTCGGAAAAAGGCTCCTGCTGAATTTCTTTAAGGCTGTCCCAAAGCCCTATATAATAAGCAGTAATTTCTTTTTCATCTTTATCCTCATAATTATCTCTGAAAAATTTCTCAAACATCTGTCCTTCCTGAAATTTTTCAATCAGCTCCTCCACTTTTTCTCCATATGCATTTGGTCCAGACTTCTGCCCCTTAATCAAAACAGATGAAATTTCCAAAGCCAGATATGCCCTGACAATTCCACTGCCCAATATGTAAAAAATCAATCGATTATTTTGCTCTTCTGTGCCGTCAATAAATTTCCGCTCCCAGAAAAAACTGCTGTCTTTTACCGTAAGCGGAGCCATCAGTGAGTCCCATATGCTTGAGAATGTTCTGGACACTCCTTTATGCAGGTGGTTCTCGGCAACTCCTTTCTCCAGAATTTTAGACAACTGCTGATCCGCCACCTCTATATTACCATAAAAGTAATCCAGACATCTAGCATCCAGTTCTTCCTGATTAATGATCATATAGACAATCCCAATTACGTCCATCGGAATGTGACAGTTCAGGCTGTGAAACAAAGTTACCTTGTTATGATTTGCAAATCCACCAAATAACTCCTTATCGTTTTTATTCCTCCAATACTTAAAAACGATTCGTCCATCTCTGTGAGAAATTAAAGCTGCCGCCATCTTTTCCATAATATATTGGTACAGCTGTAAAGCATTGTCAAAACCTTTTTCTCCATCTACATAACCATAATAAAGATAGCACTTTTCCAGATACAAATATATTTCATCATAGGAATAAATATTGTAGTTTCGACGGATATAGCTGATCAACTGGCTTTTCAGACGTTTTCGTATATCTTCTGCTTTCTTTTTCTCTCCCGCTTTTACAGCAAAAATATATTCATTGATAAGATCTTCCCGGAATGCTTCCATGGACGTAAACGGATAACATAAAACCCCCAGAAAGCGGTTGATAGAATCATTCATCATGATATTTACCTCTGCTTATTCATTGACTTTAAATAACTCTTCAAAGTCTTTAGAATCTATTTTTTGTTCTAAGTTCTTATTCAATTCATCTATAAAATTCTCCAATACCTGTCTGTCAGCCTCCTTATGTGCGTCTGGTAATTTTTTCGCTATTTCTGATAACAAACGGGCATTCTGTATAATATTCTTACTCTGCTCTGCTTCCATTTTGTATTTATACAGACATTGTAAAAGAAACGCAAAATAAGAATGCCTCTTAACCCATGTATCCCAGTCCAGCTCATCTGGCTCAACTTCTGTATTTTGCATTTTTGGCTCAGCTGATGCTTTTTGCAATTCATTTAAAATCTGCTGCGCTTCATATTGCCCATACCGGACACGGTTATTTCCGGCTAATTTGCCTAGCTCCTTGATTACTTTTCCGTATGTCTCAAAAGACATTCCTTCCTGAAAGCCTTCTTCTTTTTTATCATCAAGACACCGTGAGACATTATTTCGTATGCATTTGGCCTTCGTATTAGATACGCCAGCATATATTTTTTGTAAATTTTCCCAGCTCTCCTCGGCGTCACTTGTCTTTAATTTCCAATGTTTACCACCTTCCACAGCTTTTTGGATAAATTCAAGATACCTATCTACCATCCTTTTTAAATAAACTGCTGCATTCTCCGCAGCTTCTACCTGCCAAAGTATGCCTGAATGTATCGCCTTTAAAACTTCTGCCTTTCTTTTCAGATCTTCTCTATCTTTATCTTCTTTGATCTCCTTTTCCCCTTCCTCTTTAGATTTATCCGCAACATACAAATTATCAAAATAAATCTCTTTCCACTCTTCTTCAATTTCATCCTGATCCTGCGCTGCCAAAATTCTAGCCAATGTATTTGACAGAATCCGATTCATTGTTCTTTTTTCTTCCCACGATCCATCCTTGACAACCGCATTTATTTCATCACTAAATATTCTTATCACAATGTTTTGTGCGACAGAACTTGACAGTTGATTTCGGATATATGCAAATTCTTTCCAAAAAACCGGGTAATGCCTGGCAATTATTTCCAATGTCGTTTTCGAATTTACCTTTGCTATTGATGAAAAAGACTTCCACATGGCAATTACAACATCCTGCTCCAATTCTGCTGTGGAAATTATATCGGCATTTGATACGTCCGATGCTCTATCTTCATACAATCTCAATATTCTATCTAACGGGAGATTTTTATAGTATGCCAAATTCAGTATCAAATCTCCCTTTAACAGAAAGCTGCCGTTTACATCCTTTAGCTTCATATCTTGCAGCGCCGGGTATTCCTTGATCCCTTTCCTTTGCGCCTCATCTTTTGATCTTTTCTTATCTACGCTTTCCCATCCGTAATTGGAAACCTCCATCACCTTTTCCGCTATCACAGGATGGAAAAACAAGTCTTTCATTGCTTTATCCTTTAGATTTTTATAACATCCATCTTCTTTTATCTGCTCTTCATAATTATCCACTTCGTACAGAAGCCTGGCCGCAAAATCCACCAGAATAAACAAAGAAAACCTTTCTACGGGATCTGTTATCTCATATTCTTCCCGACCTTGGGAATGGTCCGCCGGATCCTTACTCTTATAAATGACTGCCTCCGCATTATCAAAAAACACTTTGCTGTCTGTATTTGTCCCTATATGGAAAAAATTCAACTGTATATCGGTTCTATATTTGTTATAAATTGGTTTGGAAGATATGATCGTATCCAGCAGCAATTTCTTTTCTTTGGAATAATCCTTCCCTTGTTCTTTCTTTTCCGTTGAAATTTCGCCCAGAACATTATAGACATTATTCAGGCCGCGGGAAGTATTGTCAAATAAATGATACGTATAGGGCAGATTCCGTTTCTCGCTTTCTTCCTGCTTTTCATCCTCCATGTCCTGCCTGATCTGCGCATAGCAAAAAAAAGCTGGATCAACCCACCCCTTTAATTTCTCAACCAAAAGTTCGGAAAGCGTAATTCCCGCTTTCTGTCCTTTCTCATTTGCTTCATCAGGGAGCGCTTCTTTTCTCTGAATCTCTTCCCGCTCTGTAATGCAGTAATTTCCCTTTTCCTCTAAAGACCAGAATTTAATGTGATACCTGTATGCAGGAGGAATGATCTTTTTCAAATATTCATAAGCAAGCTTCTGTTTGCTGTCAAGCAGCGTATTGCTGCCTATTTTCTTATCCAGAATATCCTTGTTCAGCACATTTTCCTGTCTAAGAAAATCTAATGTCAATGCTTCCTCAAATGTCTCAAGATCCCCTGAAATAAAAGTGACAATATTTTCATTGGACAGATAGGAAAGCAGCGTCTTTACAACATCCGCACACCGATATGTGCTTAAATCAATATCGTCTATAAAAAGGAAAAGAAGGCTGCCATCCTGTCTCCCTGCATCTACCAATTCGTCAACCAGTTCATGAAATTTATTGATAAATTCCGTATCCGAATTAAATACACTCGTTGAGCGGTTTACATAATCATTCTCCGTCGTGTATTGGCTGATCAGGATATCCCGGTATTCTTTCTGGATATAGGTATACTGCTTGATCACTTCATCATACTTTTTCCGAAGCTCAGTTTTCTTAATGCAATCGACGTTACTTTTTTTCTGCCTTTTTTTCTCTTGCTCGTCCCTTTCCTTTATTACTTCATTCAGCATTCCCAGAACGGTTGCCATCAACGTACCGGATTCCGACATATTCTCTGGAACGATGATGGGAAGGATAATATCATGCAGCGTATGCTTGTTCTTTTCCAGCTGAACACGAATTGTCTTTAAAATAGATGTCTTACCTGCTCCTCGGACACCTATGATTCCTATATTGTTGGTTTTTTGATCTTTATCTCCGCCATTTACCTTTTGTCCTTTCGAGTTGCCTATAAAAGTTTTTTCTGTACGAAACTGATCTATCTGATAATAGATCCGATTGTAATTTGGCATAATTAATTCGGCCTCTAAATCCGACAGGCATCTCGCTCCTATTTTATTTTTACTTTCCTTTTGTTCATTCATCGTTATTCCCCCTTATACTTTTCCTTGCGTTTTCTCTTTTGACCAGCAAAGTGTAGAATAGAATTGAGACGATTACTCATATCTACTCCCCATACTGCTCCGCTAAACAGAGTCTTTGTACATGGAAACAGATTTTTTATAATAAATTCAAGAGAACGATCCTGCCATCGTCCTGTGTTTTCTATCAGTAATTCTTTGTTGTAATTATAACATACATTTTAACTAAATTTATGAAAAACAGCAAATGTAATTTATATAAGTTAATAGCCTTCTATTTATACTGGCAACCTGTCCCTCAGACACAACACCCAACCTCGATTGTGTCAGGTTAATATCATACCATTCTGTCATTCAGCATCCCCGCCGTTTATCAGTAAGCATATTTTGACCAGCCAGACGAAAAAGCATTCTGCCGGCAAAAGGTCAGATCCGTAATATAACAGAGCAGCCCCAAAAAACAGAATTTCAGAAATCCTTGTGGTAATTTTTTGCCAAGTTACTGAAATCTGCTGTGGATATGTAAAAATATGTTGATCCCACACGCATTTTACTGTTTTCAGCAGTCAAAAATTATCAGGGCTAAAAATCAGCGGAACACCTTGCTTTTACAGGCATCCCGCTGATTTTAACCTCACACATTCCGAAAATTCTCAAACGTCTTATACAAATCCAGCTGCCCCCACCCCCATTCCCGATTCGGATACTCCCTAGAATCATCCCTGACCGCCCCGCGAATAAAATAATTCTTAATATTCGCCGTCGTAGCCGAAATATCATTCCTCCTAACCCCAGTCCATTCCAACATCAACGCCCCCGCGCCCGCTGTAATGGCAGCGGCTACGCTCGTGCCGCTGCGGGTCTCAAATTTTCCTTCTCCGACCGGGCCGTATATGTCTACGGCAGGAGCCGCGATATCTGGCTTGATCTCCCGTGTTGCTGTATAACCACGACCGGATTCAAAGAAAACGCTTCCGTCCAGGCCGTTGTATCCGGCGACTGTGATCGGCGCTTCCGCGTCTGATGGTACCGTAATGGTTGTGTCCGGATTAGAGCGGATAAAAAATACTGGGCCGGAAACCATATCCTCCATTGGAACCCAGACATGATAAATGCCGTCTGTAAAATTGCGTACGGATACGTTCAATATCCAGACACCGGATATCGGCTTATGAAATCTTACATAAATCAGTTCGTTCCTGTTCGCCGCGCCTGTCAGCAGGTAATCGACCGTTACCATAGTACCTTCAAACAAAAAGCGGTATTCCGTATGGCTGCCGGGCGCAGTTGGCAGCGCATTAAAGCGCTCTCCGGTCGGGGAAATGACGGTTACCTCATATAGCTCTGGCGCTTCTGCCCACAATTCCGCAATAAAGCCTTCCACGCCTTCCGCTACGCTGATCTCCACACGCTCCTGCGCATTTTGTCCGCTAATGCCTCCCTGAAAATGATGCCTTTTATCCGCTTCGTTTCCGCAGGCCACCGCCACACAGCGCTGCCTGCGGTTGGATACCTCGTTGAGCGTATGCGCTAACGGGCTCGCACCGCCGCGGTTGCCCATGTTCGTGCCGAGCGCGATGCAGATGGACAACGGCTTACGCAGTTCTGAAGCCAGCATATTCAGATAACGGATACCGGCCATAATATCATTTTCCTGGAACACCGGCGTATCGTCCGGGATATAATAAAAATCCTTTAAGTACTGCTTTGCGGACTTTAGCTGTACAAACGCGATGTCGCATTCCGGTGCTGCGCCGCTGAACTGGTTGTCAAAATCCTCCGAACCAGCCGCCAATGCTGCCAGAAATGTACCGTGACCGTCCGCATATGGTATTTTTGCCGTCATCGAATCGTGATTAGCCAAAAGCTCCTCGTTGATCTGCTCCCTCGTATATTCCGTCCCGTACAAAAATCCTCTGGGCGGCATACCGCTGCGCTCCTCTTGGTTCCAAATACGCTCCACGCGCGTTGTACCATCCGTATTGCAAAACAGCGGATTTGTATAGTCAAAATCCGTGTCAATAAAGCCCATCAGCACACCCCGCCCAGTCAGAGCCAGGTTCGGCTGGTCGCGCACTTTTAAAATGCCGCTCTCGCCAAGCGCGAGGTTGTTCAAGAGTCCAAAGCATTTCGGGATAATGCCGTAAGAAAAATCACCTGTTTTTAATTGCCTGCCGCGCATATGATCATAGACAACTACATAATCCTCATCCAATTCCTGTACGCAGTAATCTCCTGGAGGGACATCCTCCATAAATTCCTTTGTTGCAAGAAAGTCAAAATAATCGTTTGAATAAACAGCCTCTTCACAATCTGTCATAAACAACTCCTGCTATTTTCCTTCTATTCCATCATATGAAAAAAGCTTTAAAAGGTCCACAGCAACCTTTTAAAGCTTTTACATATCATCCATATCACAGCTGCGGCAAGCCGAACTGCTGCAATGCTAATCAGAAAAAATGATACTCGCATGGTGCATCCGGACTTCATTCAGCATCGCCTCCGACGGCTCCACCTTGACCTCCTGCAGCATCCCCTGGCTGGCAAAGATCATGCTGTAGATCCGGTGCTCCGGATTGCCGGAAGAAAAATCACGCACCTTAAGCTGCGGATTAGAATGATAGGCGTCCAGCCTGTGCGAATGAACCGGCGCCATGCACTGGAGCTCGCTTAACGCATACGACGTAAGTTTTTTGCGTTTGCTTTTATTTTTTACTACCGCAATATCCAGCTCATCTGAGACAAGCAGATATTCGTACTCCCGGTATCGGTTTTTCAATGTGGAAAAGCTCACCGGGATCATGACGATGCCTATCAGCAAAAACAACATCTGAAACATCGCGCCGAATAATAATAAACCCATCGTAAGCAAGATTAGGCAAACTCCCAGCTTCTTCCCCGCGATATCCTTTTCATCATGCACGATCACCTCTGCATATGACTCTGACATATATTCCTCCTTTATAACCCTACGCTCCCCGAACAGGAAGCCTTATCTTTTCCTCCTTACTCAGGAAGCCCTCTTTGTATGCTCAGCCCTGCCTCCTGCTCAAGAAGCCCTTTTTGTATGCTCAGCCTGCCTCTTGACGCAAGAAACCCTTTTTATATACTCAGCCTGCCTCCAGGCCGTCCCTTGCGTGCTCCGGCAGCCCATGTACACCACGCATCGTGATCAGCGGCCCGCCCTTTCCTTCTACATAATCCTCCGTAATGGTAACGACGCCGATATTGTCATCCTTTGGGATTTCATACATAATATCCAGCATAAACTCTTCCAGAATGGCCCGCAACGCCCTGGCGCCGACCTTCTTTTCCTTTGCTTTTTTGGCAATCGCGTGCAAGGCGTTATCTTCAAATTCCAGACGCACCTCGTCGTAATCCAAAAGCTTCTGGTACTGCTTGATAATCGCGTTTTTCGGCTCCGCCAAGATACGCACAAGCATATCCTCCGTCAGCGCTTCAAGGGAAAATAAGATCGGAAGCCTGCCGATAAACTCCGGGATCATGCCGAATTTACGGATATCCTCTACCGTTACCTTGGACAGCAGGTTTTCCTCTTTATCGTATTTATCCTTTAAATCCGCCTGAAAGCCGATCGAGGACGCTTTGTTCAGACGTTCCTTGATGATCTCATCCAGATCCGGAAAAGCGCCGCCGCAGATAAATAAAATGTCCTTCGTATTGACAGTCGTCATCGGCACCATCGCGTTTTTACTGCTGGCACCAACCGGAACCTCCACCTCGGCGCCTTCCAGCAGCTTTAACATTCCCTGCTGTACCGATTCGCCGCTTACATCGCGCTGGTGGGTGTTTCTTTTTTTCGCAATCTTGTCTATCTCATCAATAAAAATAATCCCATGCTCCGCCCGGTCTACATCATTGTCAGCCGCCGCAAGCAGCTTGGATACGACGCTTTCAATATCGTCCCCGATATAGCCCGCCTCCGTCAGAGAGGTCGCGTCCGTGATCGCTAACGGCACATCCAAAAGCCTTGCCAGCGTCTTGACCAGATACGTCTTGCCAGATCCGGTTGGACCGACCATCAGCATATTGGATTTCTCAATCTCAATATCGTCCTCGCGGCCGCTGCTGATGCGCTTATAGTGGTTGTATACCGCTACGGACATTACCTTCTTCGCGTGCTCCTGACCCACGACATAATCATCCAGCTTTGCCTTTATTTTATGCGGCGCCGGTATTGCATTGATATCAAAAACAGGAGCTTCTTTTTTTTCCTTTGGCTTTTTCTTTTTAATCTTCTGCGTATTCGGCATCATATTCTGCAGATCCGACAAATTGATCATGCTGATATTCGGCATTCTGCCGCCCGTATTCTGCATCGGGCCAAGAATATCATCCAACCGGAACCCAGATTGGTTCATGCCGTCAAACGTACGCTGCATACAGTCCTGACAGATGCAGATATTATTCGGTATTTTGATCATTCTGCCAGCTGCACTCTCCGGACGATGGCAGATATAGCAGACTTCCTCATAATCATCATTTTTCTCTTCCTTGGATCCGTTCAGATCCACTTCTCTGAAATCATGTTCTGACATAATCTATCCAACTCCCATCTATTTTTGTACGGCTGCAAATTCCTGACTTCCAAAAGCCAGACTATACCATTATAAGAAAAACCCGCGCATTTGGCAACCAGTAAAGGAATATTTAATAATAAATTCACAAATTATGTTCCTCGTACAGATCCTCTTCTTCCAGTATGCCAAGCGGCTCCTCCCTTCTGCGGTCCAGCACACGCAAAAACCTTCCGGCTTCTTCCCACGCCCTTTTAGATTCCTGCAAGATCAGCTCTCCCATCTGGAACACATGGAACATCCCCTCGTAGACGCTCAGGCGAACCTTAACGCCCGCTTCCTTCGCCTTTTTTGCAAGCTCCGTCGAATCGCTCAGCAGCATCTCGACCGAGCCTACCTGGATCAGCATCGGCGGAAATCCATCATAAGAGCCGAACAGCGGAGAAATATACGGATTCGAAGCATCCTCCTTACCGACGTAATCCCGGTTGTAGATCATGCTCTCCTTCGTATTCCCAAACAGCGGATCCAAGGTAAAGTTTGTCTCATACGATTCCCCGCTCGCCGTCAGATCCGTCCACGGCGACATCAAAATCAGCCCCTCCGGCAGCTCCATACCATGATCCTTTAAATACAGGCAGAGCGCAAGCGCAAGCCCGCCCCCTGCAGAATCTCCGGCAATTACGATCTTTGCAGGCTGGCGTCCGCTTTCCAGCAGCCAATTCCATGCATCCAACGCGTCCTCAAGCGCTGCCGGATACGGATTTTCCGGCGCCACACGGTAATCCGGCGTAAAAACGCTGATCCCACCGCCAATCTCATTATACAGTCCGGCGAATGAACGATATTTGTTGCGCATCGCACCGATATAGCCCCCGCCGTGCAGCTGCAGAACAACCCGGTCCAGATTCGGATTTTGCGCCAGACTCAGCAGCTCCGCCCTGCAGTTTGCAAGATCGATCTGCGTTACATGAAAACACGCTGGACATTTCCAAGGCGGCTCCACGAGGTTTTTACGTATTTCCCCGTTTTGGATCTTCGGACCGATTAGTCGATCCGCCGTCATCCGCGCGATCATATCCCGTACAAACGCCGCAAATTTTGATTCTTTTCCAGTTTCCTGATTCGTCATGTCTCCAGCCATTTTCTACCCCTTTAAAATCTATCTCCGAATGATCCAAACGCCGCTCCTACATTACATGGAACCTGCGCTTTAGCTCATTTCTGGCACGCCTGCCCCCAATAATAAACGCAGCCAGAAACAGCACGATCGAAACGCCAAACGCCGTATAGCTCATCAGCGGCCTTTCGATCACTCCAAACAGACTGAGCAGCACGCAGACACCGCTGCACAAGATCATAAAGATCTGGAACAACAAATAGCTCTGCCAGTTGCGCAGATTAACAAACATCACCGCGACGATCATCACATCCATGATCATAAGCGCCGAAGGTATCCCATAATTCAGCGACCAGTGCCGAAAGCCGAGAATATAATCGATCAGCACCATATAAGCCGCTCCGCAGGCCACGCCGGTCAGCGCCTTGCTGCGGTAGCCTGCATGCTCATTTTCAATAAAGAAAAACAGGATCAAAAGCATATACCCAAGCCCGCCGACAACAATGCCGCTCCACCAGATTGTGCCTTCCTGCATATAGTTCACCAATACCGCCAGCGCGCCCAGCACGATGTCCAAAAATAGGACAATCCTGCCGATCAGCTCCAGCTTCCTCCCCTTCAGCCGGATATCCGGATACCGCTCCGCTTCCGGCGTATCCTCATCCACATCAACCACACACTGACAGAGCGGGCATACGTCTGTCTGGTCAGCTATCCGGATACCGCAATGCAGACATTTATTCATAATACACCCCGTTGCTTTCTATCGTTACATCCAGCCCTTCCGCCGCCAGCGTACGGAAAAAGATCTTCTGTACAACAGGCTTTTCAAATACCGAGCTGAACGTAAATACCAGTGTCTCTTGATACGAGCATATCGTACCCTTCAAAAGCTGCCCCTTGCTCATCGCCAGGAACGAATGAAACATTTCGATATAAGGCTCATACGCCTCCTGCACCTTCACATTGCCAATATTCGTCACCGTCGTTGTATTCGCCAGCGCCGACTTGGTATAGACCGAACGGATCGCCAGATTTTTAAAGATCAGCGGTACCGCACGCATCGCCAGATTTTTCTCATTTGACACGTTATAAGAAAAAATATCTTCCAAATTTTCCTTGCGTATCTGGCTGCGCAGGCTGTCCTTTACGATCTGCAGCACCTCGTCAAACGTGTAATTTTCCTTTTCCGGCAAAAACTCCGCGGACACCACGACGAAAAAGTTTTTCGTCGTTACGGAATCAAAATACGGACGCAGATTAACCGGCACGGCCGCTCGGACCGGACGGCTGCTTTGCGCGCCGTGCAGATATCCCTGATAAATACTCCATACAACGAGCGACACGAGATATTCGTTAATACTCATCTCATGCCGCCTGCAGACTTCTTTAAGCTGCGGGATATTTAAGTACCCATGCATCACGCCAAATTCCTGCTTGTGTAGCCTTGGCGCCTTCATAATAAACGCCCGTCCCGAACGGTAATTTCTGGCATGGCCTTTTTTGTAATTCTGTAAAAAGCTGTCCTCACGGTTCAAGGATGTATCGATACTCAGCCGGTCCCCCTCCTGCTCGCGCAGCTTCGGATGGGACAGCCGCAAATACTGGTAGGTCAGCTCCTTTAAAAAATTCAGCCCGCCCATACCGTCCGTCAGCACATGGAACACCTCCAGATTGATCCTGCACATATAATAGGTCACCCGGAACAAATAGCTGTTGTTGCGGTTCTGCAAAATATAACGGCACGGATAGGTACTCTCCTCCCGCACCTCCGGCGCAGGCTTGCCGTTTTCCTCAAAATAATACCAAAAGATCCCCTGCCGCAGGCGGACGTTAAATCCGTCAAATTTTGGCAGCACCATATCCAGCGCCTTTTGCAGCGTCGTTCCGATCACTGGCTCCTTTAACACAACGCTGATACGGTAAACATTTGTCATATCATCACCGGCGATGACCGGAAATAAATGGGCTGTATTATCCAGCTTGTCCCATTTCGGCTCATGTCCGCGTCGGGACAACCGCTTCCTTCGATCCTTCCCTGATCTGATTTCGTTTTTTTCCGTTTTACTCATGTCGTTTTCGCATCACTTTGCTTTGTATTTTATAATACCTATACAATAATTTGCCATAAAAATCAAAATTATGCAACTGTTTCTTTTCGGCATTTTGCAAACGAAAAAATGCACATTCGTCAGCTGCCCCGCAGCAAAACAAATGTACATCCTTGCGTTAAATTATGTTTCAGATTTCCTGGATCCATCCCTGCGGCGCTTCGATATGCCCCATCTGGATACCAGTCAGCGTATCATATAACTTCTGCGTTACAGGCCCCATCTTCTCCATGCCGCTCGGCAAACAAATCTCGGTACCATGGTCTACGATCTTGCCGACCGGTGAAATAACCGCAGCCGTCCCGCAAAGGCCGCATTCCGCAAAATCCTTTACCTCATCTAACGTCACCTTTCTTTGCTCAACCTTCATGCCAAGATACTGCTCAGCAACCGTCATCAGGGAGCGGCGTGTGATCGAAGGCAGGATACTATCTGACAGCGGCGTAACAACGGTGTTATCTTTGGTTACAAATAAGAAATTCGCACCGCCTGTTTCTTCCACATACGTTCTGCTCGCGGCATCCAGATACATATTTTCGTCATAGCCTTCCTCATGTGCCGTTACGATCGGATACAGGCTCATCGCGTAGTTTAAGCCCGCCTTGATATGGCCCGTACCATGCGGCGCCGCGCGGTCGTAGTCCGTAACGCGGATCGTCAGAGGCTTCACACCACCCTGGAAATACGGTCCTACCGGCGTCGTAAAAATGCGGAACTGATATTCATCCGCAGGCTTTACGCCGATCACCGGATCGCTGCCAAACATAAATGGACGGATGTACAAGGTCGCTCCTGAGCCATATGGCGGAACATAAGCCGCGTTTGCCCGGACCGTCTGCTTAACCGCGTCTAAAAAACGCTCCTGCGGGAATACCGGCATCATCAGGCGCCGGCAGGAATCCTCCATACGCGCCGCGTTCAGATCCGGCCGGAACGTAACGATCCGTCCATCCTCTGTCGTATATGCCTTAAGCCCTTCAAAACAAGTCTGCGCATACTGCAGCACGCCCGCGCATTCGCTGATGACGATCTTATCATCTTCTACCAGCCCGCCCTCGTTCCAAGCGCCGTTTTTGTACTCCGCTACATAACGTTTGTCTGTTTTGCGATAATTAAAACCAATCTTTTCCCAGTCGATGTTCTTTTTTTCCATTTTATCTTAACCTTCCTTCACTATGTTCTTTACCCGGCTTTGTTGTATAGTTTACTCCCATGAAGCGGGACTGTCAAGAACACAGCTGCACTTTTTACAGATACTCCTCCCTGTTGCAGATCTTTAGGTTTTCCAGCACCAGCTTAATATCCGGCGTACTGCCCTTGTCACAGATCAGCGTAGCATCCTCCGTATCCACAATGATCAGATCCTCAATGCCGACCGCGGCGATCAGCTTATTCCCGCCTTGGATAATATTATTTTTACTGTGTATCGTAATAATATTCCCAGTTACGACATTGCCGCTTTCGTTAGACTTGCGGATACGCTCGACGGCCAGCCAGGAGCCAACATCGTCCCAGCCGAACACGCCCGGAAGGATAAAAATATCCTGCGCTTTTTCCATAATGCCATAATCGATCGATACGGATTCCAGCTCCGGAAATACCTTTTCCAGTACGATTTCCTGCTGCTGCGTCCCAATCGCTTCCCCGATCTTTGCCAGTCCGTCATACATATCCGGCAAAAAGCTGCGGATATTTGACAAAATAGTAGACACCTTCCAGATAAACATCCCGCTGTTCCACAAATATTCCTCTGTCGCCAAATATTCCTTGGCCGTCTCAACGTCCGGCTTTTCTACAAAGCGGTCAACGGCATACGCGTTCCCGTCCGATTCATCCGGACGGAACTTGATATATCCGTAGCCTGTCTCCGGATAATCCGGCGTGATCCCGATCGTCACAAGGTTGCTCCCTTTTTCCGCAATGCTGCATCCATCCTTTAATGCGTTTAAAAACATCTGGTTATATTTGATCAAATGGTCGCTCGGCAGCACCATCATCAAAGCGTCCTCATATTTTTTTGCCATATGCACGGCTCCCAGCCCGATACAAGGCGCCGTATTCCTTCCGGCAGGCTCGCATAAAATGTTTTCCGGCGGAAGCTCCGGCAGCTGCTCTAACACCAGATCGCGGTACGCCCGGTTTGTGGAAATATAAATATCCTCCATCTGTATCAGCGGACGGATACGCTCTACTGTAAGCTGTATCATCGTCCTCCCATCCGCTGTCAAAGATAAAAACTGTTTCGGCAGGCTCCTGCGGCTCTTCGGCCAAAAACGCTCGCCCCTCCCGCCAGCCATGATCAATGCGGTTTTTTTCATCACATAACCCTCTCTTTGTATTGTGTTTATTTTTATTATCCATATTATTTTTTGTTTTGTAAACTGTAAGCATTATTTTTTGCAATAAAATAACATACTGACTCTAAAACAAATTTTCGCATACCAGTGGGGCACGCTCTAGCTATCACTCGTTTTAAAAGCCCAAAATTTATTGATAAAAAAGTTTACAGGCACACTGATAAACAAATTCATAAGCGGCGCGATAAATTCCGAAATATGCAGCACCTGTATCCACAAAACAAGCAGCAAAGTGCTTAAAAACAATCCAGTAAAGGAATAAGACACATAAGTCTTTAACAGCGACTTCCAGATGGAACGCTGCTTGCCGTCCTCCAATACAAAGACCGCCTTATTATTCCAGTAAAAAGACCATAATACGCTGAGCACAAAGGAAAAGCCCTGCGCCGCAAGATAATCCGCATCCGCCCAAAGCCCTGACGCACGCAGTCCAAGCAGGCTTACCGTATACAAGATATAAGAAATCACGGTGTTGCTGACACCCACGATCCCGAATTTTACAAACTGCAGAAAGCCTAAAACCGCTTCATCCGTCAGCTCCTTGCCCATTTTCTGATACAACGGCTTTAATACAAGGATGACCGCCTGTGCGATCCATTCCCATATGCCTTTCCCGATCTGCTGCATCCCTTTTCTCCCTTTATCATTTTCCGGCTACCTGCGCAGCCCTTTTGGATAGTGGTTTTTCAATACACCTGCGGACGCTTTTCCCCAGCCCGCCGAACAGCCGCATACTGTCACCAGCGTCCAGCCCTTCTGCGTCCCGCAGCCAATCTGCTCGCCCCTTAGGTAGCGTTCTGGCTCCGCCAACTCTACCGTCTGGCTTACCTCATCCGGATGGAGCGCCATCGCCAACGCGTGTGCCGGCTCAAACCTTCGCTTTTTGCAGCATCCCAGCTGCAGTCCCGCACGCTCTGTTTTCAGACCGTCCAAGCTGCGGATTCCAGGCGGCAGCAAATACAGCTGTTCTCCGAATGCCGCCAGCCGTCCTGATCTGACACCTTCCAGCAGCCGTTCCCTCGCCTGCGCCGTCAGCGTCTGCTCGCAAAACTGATAAAATTCCTCAGAAACAGGCCCTCTATTCTTTCGATCCGAAAGCTCCGCTGCAGCTTGCGCAAAAACGGTTCCTTCTTTGATAAAACGCGCGGCAAAATGCCCCTCGCCGCGCTGCAGATGCGGCCATATCTGCTCCTGCGCCGTCAGACGAAGGCTTGGATACTCCTGCACCAGCCAAGCCGCGTTTTGTTCATTTTCCTGCGGTGCAAACGTACAGGTAGCATACACCAAAACACCGCCGGGCTTTAGCATCTGCACCGCCTGTGCTAAGATTTCCCGCTGTCTTTTGGCACATAGCTGCGTCTGCGCGTAGCTCCATTCGCCCCGCGCCTGCACATCCTTTCGGAACATTCCTTCTCCAGAGCACGGTGCGTCTACTAAAATACGGTCAAAAAACGCCGGGAAACGCTCCGCGAGACGCTGCGGCGTTTCATTCAAAACAACAGCGTTCGTAACCCCCATGCGCTCGATATTCGAAGAAAGTGCCTTTGCGCGCTTGGAAATAACTTCATTGCAGACAAGCAGCCCCTTTCCCTGCAGCCGCCCCGCGATCTGTGTGCTTTTCCCGCCAGGCGCCGCGCACAGATCCAAGACAGACTCCCCCGGCTGCGGGTCCAGAAGCTCGACCGCAACCATTGCGCTCGGCTCCTGTATGTAATATGCCCCCGCCTCGTGCAGCGGCAGCCTGCCAGGATGCGTATCCGCAGGATAATAAAGCCCTTCCGCCGCCCACGGCACCTGCTCGGTTGTAATCTGCTGCGCGGACAATGCCTGCCGCAGCGTTTCCTTTTCGATTTTCAGAGGATTATAACGCAGCCCGTATGTCCGCTCTTCCTCGTAAGACTTTAGAAAAGCCGGATAAGACGCCCCAAGCTGACGCTTTACGCGCTCTAAATAATCATACGGCAGATCCACCATTTTTTATATTCCTCTTTCCCTGTTCATTTACATCTCAAATACTTCCCGTATGAGACGGTCCAGCTCCTTCCAGGCTTCAGTATCTTCAAATTCTCTCAGCTTATTCGCGACTGTCCGATAATACCAGCCGTGCATATTTTTATCCTTCTGATGAAAACGCTCCCAGAAGTGCTCGTCATTTTTCAAATATCCCTGACGGGTCGCACGCATATTCGAAAGCTTATCGGCCAGCGCAATGATCTTTTCTTCCCGCGTCTTATGATCCAGCCCGTCTATAAATTCCTGCTTACGGATCTTCCATGTCGCAGACGCATCCTGTCCCTTGCGCTTATTCTCGCTTTCTATCTGCACCAAATGCGCGATCCGGCTGCCAAACGCGTCCTCGATGTCCTTGGCGCTATAGCGCGTATCCTCAATAATATCATGAAACAAGGACGCGATCACAATATCGCGATCGCTTGTCAGCGTCATCGCGATCAGCGCCGTCTCGATCGGGTGCATAATATACGGCACCGAAGAGCCCTTGCGTACCTGGCCCTTATGCGCCCGCATAGCAAATTCCAGCGCACGCTCAAAATAATCGCGCTTTTCCGCTTTACTGCGCGCGGCCTGCGCAAACGGATCGTCCTGCTCCTCTTCCTCGTCAAACGGACGTCCCTCAGCCAATGCACAAGCCTGGTCAAATACCTGGCCAGCATCGTCCTTTAATAAAATGTACGGTATATGCTCCAGTACATTTGCGAAAAAAGATCCTTCCGGACGCTCCAGCAGCAATTCCAACATTTTCTGGTCCGAAATAATCAATACATCAGCAATCGCGGCCGCTTCCTCGTAGCAGTCCTCATGCCTGCCATCCTGCTTAGTGTCGCTGTCCAGAATGCCAGGAAAAAAAATCAGGTTTACATTTTCCTGTTCCTTCGCCCGTCTGCACAGCCCACGGATGATATGCGCCGCGTGTTCCGCATATGCGTTGCTCATCACCACTCCTATCGTGATCATGACTCACCTCCGAACAATTCCATGACACGGTTCATAACGCTTCCCTCTGCCGGAGCCTCCTCCAGCTTTTCCGAGGTGCCGTCCTCGCGGATAATATCCAGATGATATGGGATATCTTCAGATTCCAGCCCCTTTTCTACCACATAATATCCCACCTGCTCTGTCAGCGGATTCCACACTACATAAAGCTCCCGGCAGTTTGTCTGGTACAGATATTTTGACGGTGCAAGAATCTGTATCAGGCTCAGGTCCTCCCGGATGCTCAGCTCCATCATCTCAAAGCTGTCGCTTGTATAAGGATAAGCCTTCTCCTGCCCTACTTCAATGTAAGGCGTGCGGTACAGCTCGCACAGCGTATCTTCTGAGAGGCTTTTGATAAATTCCAGCTTCCCGGCAAACAGCTTTTCCGGGATCAGATGAAATTCCACATTATGCCGTACAATCATGCGGAAATCCTCTGTCTTGACCGAATAAGCCTTTGGCTGCTCCTTTGCGCTGCGCTCTACCTGCCTGCTTAATTCCAACATCTGTGATTTTAGCAGCAGGTTGTCCGAAAACGGATTCAGCGCAATGCCCTGTACAAGCGTCGGATGGTCCAGCAGCATCGACACACACTGTTTATACTGTATTTTCAGCATTCCCTGGTATCTTTGTGTCTGCGGGAACTTCTGCATCGATGTAAACGCCGGCATATACAGATCGCCCTGCGAATTTTTAATAATATAAGGCTGGAAGCCTCCCTTTTTCTGCACAGCCATTGCCGGAACAAACAGCTTTGTTTCCTGGATGGCATAGACAAGCTTTATGAGGTTTTCCTTATCCTGATCCTTCATATAGACCTGCATGGCCTCCTCCAGCTTCGTATTGTCGATATCGTTCATTTTAATGCTCATGGCCACTCCCATTCCTTCTAAAAAGTATTCTAAATATTCGTTATATTCACAACCTGATTGTATTCTATAACATTCCCCGGCGTTTTTCCAGCTATTTTTGTATGTATTTCCTTAAAAAAATTTCACAAAAAAAATCCAGATATTGTCTTTTTTCCGGCAAAAGGTTATAATAGTGCAGGATGCTGTTAATTTAAGAAGGGAGTTATCAAAATGCATACATTTCAACCGTACCCGATCGACTTAATTGAGTTTGATCCGTTTACAAAAATTGGAAGCGAATGGATGCTGATTACAGTCAAGTCCAAAGACAAGGTCAATGCCATGACCGCCAGCTGGGGTGGCGTCGGTGTACTCTGGGGGAAAAACACCGCATTCATTTTTGTGAGAGAAAGCCGCTATACAAAAGAACTTATCGACGAATCCGATTATTTTTCACTCACATTTTTCGACAGCAGCTACAAATCTGCCATGAAATACTTTGGCGTAGTATCCGGCCGCAAAGAGGATAAGATACAGACCGCCAAAATGAACGTTAACTATTATGATGAAATTCCATTTATTGATGAAGGCAATTTCGTTATCTGCTGCCGGAAAATGTCCGCTACGGCGCTTCTTCCGGAGGACTTCCACGACTCCGAGATCATGGATAAGTGGTATAAGAACGGCGATCTGCATACGATGTATGTCGGCGAGATCATGCAGATCCTCGCACGATAGCGCAAGCCGCAAGCATAATAATGTGAATAACCAAGGAGGAGGTACACACAATGTCTAACACACCTATACCAACCCCGCACAACAGCGCAGCTGCAGGGGATTTTGCAAAAACCGTATTAATGCCGGGAGATCCGCTGCGCGCGAAATATATCGCGGATACTTATCTGGAGCATCCAAGACAGGTAACCGCGGTAAGGAATATGTTTGGATACACCGGCACCTACAAAGGAAAAGAAATATCTGTGATGGGCTCCGGCATGGGAATCCCGTCCATCGGTATTTATTCTTATGAGCTGTTTCATTTTTACGATGTCGACAGCATCATCCGCATCGGCTCTGCCGGAGGCTTACAAGACAGCTTAAAGCTGATGGATGTGGTCGTTGCTATGGGCGCCTGCACCAATTCCAATTACGCGGCGCAGTTTGGCCTTCCGGGGACGTTCGCGCCGACCGCGGATTACAGCCTGATGAGCCGCGCCATCGAAGCTGCCAAAGAACAAGGGACAAATGTCGTTGTAGGAAACGTCCTGTCCTCAGACACGTTTTACAACGCAAACAGCAACGCGAATGACCTCTGGAAATCTATGGGCGTGCTCGCTGTGGAAATGGAAGCAGCAGCTTTGTACATGAACGCCGCAAAAGCAGGCAAAAAAGCGCTCTGCCTGCTGACGATTTCTGACCATATTTATTCCGGAGAAGAATTAAGCGCCGAAGAACGGCAGCTTGGATTTGGTAAAATGATGGAAATTGCACTGGAACTTGCTTAAAAGCACTTTGGGGCGGCCATACGAAGCAAAATACATTTTTCTTCGTACGGCCGCCCCATAACGCCTTTAATCCCTGTCCTTCCCTTTTCTCCTATACAAAAATCT
The DNA here is from genome assembly GCA_910586225.1 of uncultured Eubacterium sp. Lineage (GTDB taxonomy): Bacteria > Bacillota > Clostridia > Lachnospirales > Lachnospiraceae > Eubacterium_J. Next base: position 84,779 of record CAJUIL010000014.1, read on the forward strand.
CCGCCTTCATACCCAGTACTTCCTGATTGTTCTCCAGCACCGGATCTACGACCTCTTTTAAAAACTTCTCCACCTGCAGCGGCGCGCGCCCAACATATTTCGACGGATCCATCCCTGCCTGCAGCTCCTCCAGCGAAAGGCGGAACGCTTCATCGGATGCGATCAGCTCCAGCAGGTTGTTCTCCAGCCCGTGTTTCTTTACATTCTCGCCCGCTTCCATTGAAAGCTTGCGGATACGCTCATGAAGCTCCTGTCTGCTGCCTCCTTTTTTCACCGCGTCCATCATAATATTTTCGGTCGCCATAAACGGCAGCTCCGCCATCAGATGTTTCGTAATGACCTTTTCATACACAACCAAGCCATCTACTACATTCAGGCAAAGATCCAAAATACCGTCCACCGCCAAAAATCCCTCTGGTATGGACAGCCGCTTATTTGCCGAATCGTCCAGCGTGCGTTCAAACCACTGTACCGCGGAAGTGATCGCAGGATTCAGCGCGTCGATCATTACATAGCGGGACAGCGACGCAATCCGCTCGCTGCGCATCGGGTTTCTTTTATATGCCATCGCAGACGAACCGATCTGGTTTTTCTCAAACGGCTCTTCAATCTCTTTTAAATGCTGCAGCAGACGGATATCATTAGACATCTTATGCGCGCTGGCCGCAATACCAGACAGCACATTCGCAACCCGCATATCTACTTTTCTGGAATACGTCTGTCCGGATACTGCATAACAGTGTGCAAATCCCATTTTTTCTGCAATCATCGGGTCGATCTTATCAATCGTTTCCTGATCTCCCTGAAACAACTCCTGAAAACTCGCCTGCGTCCCGGTCGTGCCCTTTGACCCAAGCAGCTTCATCGTCAAGATGATATAGTCCACATCTTCCAAGTCCATCAGAAATTCCTGCAACCAGAGCGAAGCCCGTTTTCCTACCGTGGTCGGCTGCGCAGGCTGGAAATGGGTAAAAGCAAGCGTCGGCAGGCTCTTATACGTATCTGCAAATTCGCGCAGCTTCGCAATCACGTTTAACAGCTTACTGCGCACAAGCCGCAGCGCTTCTGTCATAATGATAATATCCGTATTATCCCCGACATAGCACGAGGTCGCTCCAAGATGAATGATGCCGGCCGCTTTCGGACACTGTAAGCCATACGCATAGACATGGCTCATAACGTCATGGCGCACTTCCTTTTCCCGTCTGCGCGCGTCCTCATAATTGATGTCCTCCGCGTGTGCTTTTAGCTCGTCCACCATCTCCTGCGTAATGACTGGCTCGTTGTCCGCTCCCTTTAAGCCCAGCTCCATCTCGGTTTCCGCCAGCGCAATCCACAGTCTTCTCCATGTACGAAATTTCTTATCCTGTGAAAAAATATACTGCATCTGGCTGCTCGCATACCGCTCGGACAGCGGGCTTGTATATTTGTCTGTTGCTTCTGCCATAACTGCCTGCTCCTTTCCCTTCCTCCAGTTCCTATTCGCTTCTAACATTTCTTACGGTCATAATAATCGCCGCGGATATCCTCCTTTGGTGGCTCCAGCGGATATTTTCCAGTAAAACAGCCTTTACAGATCGAAAGCCCGTCCACCATTTCCTCCAGCCGCTCTACCCGCAGATAGCCAAGGCTGTCGGCTCCGATCATATCCCGGATCTCCTCCAGCGTCCGGTTGTACGCGATCAGCTGTTCCCGCTCTGGAACATCCGTCCCAAAATAACACGGCCATAAAAACGGCGGCGCGCTGATGCGTACGTGCACCTCAGCCGCTCCCGCTTCCTTTAGTATCGAAACGATCCGGCCGGACGTCGTTCCCCGGACGATCGAGTCGTCGATCATAATGATCCGCTTGCCGTTTACCGCTTCCTTGACCGCGTTGAGCTTTACGCGCACGCTGTCCGCCCGGAAGGACTGCTTTGGCTTGATAAACGTCCTTCCGACATAGCCGTTTTTCATAAACGCGATCCCATACGGAATGCCTGACTGCATCGAATAGCCAAGCGCCGCCGCGTTGCCGGACTCCGGCACGCCGACTACCAAGTCCGCCTCCACCGGAGAGTCCATTGCTAAAAACCGTCCGGCGTTTACCCTGGCATTGTAAACACTTACGCCGTCTATGTGGCTGTCCGGCCTTGCAAAATAAATATATTCAAAAATGCACCTTCCGGCCTGCTCCTGCGGCAAACAAAGCGACTTGTCAGACTGTATGCCCCCCTCCGGCGAGATCGTCACAACCTCGCCCGGCAGCACGTCACGGACAAATTCCGCCCCGATCGTCTCAAGCGCGCACGTCTCCGAGGCCAGAAAATACGCCTGATCGCGCCTGCCGATACAAAGCGGCTTAAAGCCAAACGGATCCCTTGCCCCGATCAGCTTGCGGGGACTCATAACAACGAGCGCATAAGCTCCCTGTATTTTTTTCGCCGCACGTAAGACCGCTTCCTCCGCCGACCTGGAATGCAGCCGTTCCCTGGCGATATTGTAGGCGATCACCTCCGAGTCGATCGTCGTCTGGAAGATCGCTCCGGTATATTCCAGCTCGCGCCGCAGCTCTGCGGCATTAATCAGGTTGCCGTTATGCGCCACGCCGAGCGTTCCTTTGACATAATTAATAACAAGCGGCTGCGCATTCTCCCTCGTAGACGCCCCTGCCGTAGAGTAGCGGACATGGCCGACGCCGATATCTCCCTTTAAGCTGCCGAGGTTTTCCGGGTTGAACACCTCGTTCACAAGCCCCATATCCTTATAAGAATCTACCTTCCTCTGCTGGCTTTTCGTATCGCTGACCGCAATGCCGCAGCTTTCCTGTCCTCTGTGCTGCAAAGCGAATAATCCATAATAAATATCCGACGCAACGTCATGCCCTTCAAAATCATAAACGCCAATGACGCCGCATTCTTCACCAAGCTTGTCCATAGACAGCCGCTCCTGTTCCATATCCTTCTGCCCCATGAAAAATCCCTCGAACCTCCGTTCTTCTATGCTTGTCAGGCTTATCAAGAAAATGACTTCCCGGTCAGCAGCTCATATGCTTCCCGGTACTTAGACGCTGTCTTATCCACAACCTCTTGTGGCAGCACGCCGTCGTTATCCGGGTTCTGCTTTAACCAGTCCCTTACAAACTGCTTGTCAAAGGACGGCTGTCCTTGTCCCGGCTGATAGCCGTCAAGCGGCCAAAACCTGGAGCTGTCCGGCGTGAGCATCTCGTCCCCCAGCACAACCGTTCCGTTTTCATCCAATCCGAACTCAAATTTCGTATCCGCAATTATAATCCGTTTGGACAATGCGTATTCCGCGCACTTTTGATACAGCGCCAGCGTACAATCCCGGATCTTGGCTGCATACGCCTCTCCTTTTCCCGGAAACAGCTTTTCCAAAAGCTCCACACTGTCCGCAAACGTAATATGCTCATCATGATCTCCCAGATCCGCCTTGGTCGTCGGCGTATAGATCGGCTCCGGCAGCCTGTCCGACTCCTTTAATCCCTCCGGCAGCTTTATCCCGCAGACTGTCCCGTCCTTTTGATAGCTCTCCCAGCCACTTCCTGTGATATAGCCGCGCACGATACACTCCACCGGAAGCATCGTCAGCTTTTTACACTTCATGCTCTTGCCTTCCAATTCCTCCGTCTGGAAAAACTCCGGCATATCCTTTGTGTCCGTAGAAATCATATGGTTCGGTACAATACTGCCTGTAAAATCAAACCAAAAACGGGACATTTTCGTCAATACGGCTCCCTTATCCGGAATATCGTTTTTCAGTATATGATCAAACGCGGAAATCCGGTCTGTCGCAACAATGACCAGGCTGTCTGCGAGGTCGTATACCTGACGTACTTTGCCTTCCTTGACTGGTTTAAATTCTGCACTCATGATTCATCCTCCATGTATATTTGCGTAGAAACATCGATACACGAGCATTATAATACAACCCATCCGTAAAAGCAATGAAAATGTGCAACGTAACACGGTAAACGCATGATTTTATGAGTTCCGTTATATAAAAAAATATACTATTATTGTTCCAAGATAGTAATGACAACTTCTATGTATTTCTGTATAATATTTCCATAAATTACTTATTCAGCAGGAAATTATGGGTAATTCTAATAAACCCGCATTTCTGGAATGCATAGGCAGGGTTACCGATCCAAGGA
>CAJUIL010000015.1 GCA_910586225.1 uncultured Eubacterium sp.
ATATAACAGAAAATTTGAAACTTGGGAATACATAAAAGCTTGCGTTTACCGTGGGCACATCGTAAAACGCTTTCAATTTCGGAAAGTAGATGAATGTACATAAAAAACACTTTACGGCATACCAAAACAGTGCTATAATATCCTGCATAAAGAAAAAACATATGTTTGCTATCCGCTGACAGCGGCGATCCAAAAAAGCTGCAGCACAGGCAGACGTACAGAATGTTCAGCTGCAAAAGTAGGAAAGGAAAAAAATGTATCAGACAATTTTATTTGACTTAGACGGAACCTTGACTGATCCAGGGATTGGTATTACAAACTCGGTGATGTACGCTTTGGAAAAATTTGGGATCCAGGTGTCGGACCGTTCTAAGCTTTACCCGTTTATCGGCCCGCCGTTACAGGATTCTTTTGAAACGTTTTACGGTTTTTCGAAAGCGGACGCAGAGATAGCGGTTACGTATTACCGTGAGTATTATAAGGATCAAGGAATTTATGAAAACAAGCTGTACGATGGGATTTCCGAGCTTTTACAGATGCTTTGTGATGCGGGAAGGAAGCTGCTTGTAGCTACGTCCAAGCCAGAGGAGTTTGCGGTAAGGATATTGGAACATTTTCAGATCAGTAGGTATTTTACATACATTGCAGGCGCGGATATGAATGGGCCGCGGACTCAAAAGGCTGACGTGATCTCCTATGCGCTTGCGTCTGGGAGGGTTACAGAGCGTTCATCAGCGGTGATGGTTGGCGACCGGGCGTATGATATTGTGGGAGCAAAGCAGAATGGGATCGATTCGGTCGGGGTGCTGTTTGGGTATGGAAGCAGACAGGAACTGGCACAAGCAGGAGCAGATTATATTGCAGAACGGCCCTATGATATTGGGCAGCTTGTGTAGTGTTTAGAGCGTGTCTTAAAAATCATTCCTGTCAGATGCATTTTAAGACACGCTCTAGCCCGAAAAACAGTTTGATATAGTATAGAATAGGAAGGAAATGTTATGAAGCTATCGCAGATACATCAACAGAAAAAAAATGTCCTCTCTTTTGAAATCTTTCCGCCGAAAAAGGATGAGGAATTAAAAAATATTGATAAGACACTGGAAATATTGTGTGAATTAAAGCCGGATTTTATCAGCGTGACGTTCGGGGCAGGCGGCAGCTCGAACCATAATAAAACGATTCGGCTTGCAAAAAAGATTAAAGAAGAATATGGTGTCGAACCAGTTGTCCATTTGACCTGCCTTTGCTATGACCAAGCGGAGATTGACGAGTTTTCAAGAGAACTTGCCTTAGAGGGGATTCAAAACGTACTTGCGCTGCGCGGTGACCGCAACCCGCAGGTGGCGGAGAAAAAGGACTTTGCCCATGCGTCGGATCTGATCACATATTTGCGAAAGAGCAGTAATTTTTGCATTGCAGGAGCTTGCTATCCGGAGTGTCATCCGGAATCGGCCGGGCGGGTGGAGGAAATGCGTTATCTTCGGAAAAAGGTAGATGCCGGAGCGGAGGTATTGCTGTCCCAGCTGTTTTTTGACAACAATTATTTTTATCGCTTTGTGGAGGACTGCCGGATCGCAGGCATTGACGTGCCGATCACACCGGGGATCATGCCGGTGATCAACGCGTCGCAGATTAAACGGATGGTTACGATGTGCGGAGCTTCGCTGCCGCAGCGGTTTGAACGCATCATTCATAGGTTTGAGGGAAATAAGGAGGCGTTGTTTGACGCCGGAATATCCTATGCGCTCAGCCAGATTATTGACTTGCTTGCAAATGATGTGGACGGTATTCATTTATATACTATGAATAATCCGGCTGTGGCGCGTAAAATTTGCGAGGGGATCAAGCATATCGTGTAAAAGAAGCTGAAAACTGTTACGCCAAACGCAGGAGCTTTGGATCTCAGTTCGTTTTCATCGGAATTTCTGTCCCGATACCGGAGGATGTGTGCAGCTTTTCATCGGAGGTAATAAAAATAGCCTCTGTCTGTTCCAGCGATTCCACCAGCTTCATTCCCTGTACAAGCCCAAGCGCAAAGCAGGCCGTGCTTAAGGCGTCGCCGTCCGTGGAGTCCTTACAGATAATGGAAACGCTGAGCAGACCGTTATCATACGGATAGCCGGATCCTGTATCCAAGATATGGTGATAGCGGATGCCGTCCTGTTCAAAGCAGCGTTCATAAATGCCGGAGGTCACAACGCTGCGGTCTTTGACGGATACGGAGGCGATCGACGCGCCTGTTTCGTCAAAGGGCCGTTGGATGCCGATGCTGTAAGCGCTGCCGTCTGCCTTTTCGCCAATGGTCAGCACGTTTCCGCCCAGATTGATCAGGCCGCTGGTAACACCTTGAGATAATAAGTAAGATTTCATTTTGTCCGCGATATATCCTTTTGCGATGCCTCCTAAGTCGATGGCGCTGTCTGGGTCAGACAGTGAAATTTCATTTCCGTTGATCTGGATATTCCGGTAATCGATCGTATCTGCGGCCGCCGCAGCTGCTTCGGCATCAGGTACAGATGGCGTCTTTGCTTGAAAATCCCATAGATCCGTTAATTTCCCAAGGGTGATGTCAAATTTTCCGTTGCTTAACTGGGCGTAGGTAATGCCTTTTTGGATCAGCTCCAGCGTTTCCTCATGCACTTGTACAGGCTTTCCTGCAGCTGCGTTGATCTTGGAAATATCACTGTCCGGAATACTGGTGCTGAAATATTGCTCATAAGTCTCCGCCATGGAAAAACAGTGCTCCAGCTCTTTTGTTTTGGACGGGTCATAGAGCGTAATAGAGATAATCGTGTCAAAATAAAATCCGTTCCGGCGGATAGGCTCTTTCGTGCCGCAGCCTGAAAAAAGCAGACAGAGCAGAAGCAGCGGCAGCAGCTTTAAAATGTATTTTTTGAATAGCATGAGAGTGATTCCTTTCTATAAAGAGATATGTGCTTTTTATGGTTTTCATTATAAAAAAGGAACCAAAAGTTGTCAAATAGTTCGTGTGGAAAGAGGAATAAAGCAGTTGCAGTTCAGTTGTCTGAACTGTTATACAAAGTATAAGAAAAGGAGCAGAAAAAATGCCAGATTTAAATATCAGCCGTATCAATGAATTGTATCATAAATCAAAAGCGGAAGGATTAACAGACGAAGAAAAAAAGGAGCAGCAGCTTTTACGCCAGCAGTATGTAGCGGCAATCCGGGGCAGTATCCGCAGCCAGTTAAATCAGATTGATATGCAGATGGAGGACGGTACGATTGTAAACCTTGGGGAAAAATACGAAAAGAAAACAAAGAATGAAGGTTAGGCGATGAAGGAGAAAAACAAGATCCGCAGCGAGTACCGGACAAAGCGGGATGCAATGCCGGATGCGCTTGTCAGGCAGTTGTCCGATACGATCGCACAGTATTTATTAGATTGGGAGTTGTATCAGAATGCGCAGCGGGTATTTTTTTATTATCCGTTAGGCAAGGAGGTTTCTCTGCTGCCTGTTATACAGGAGGCTCTTCGAGCAGGCAGGCATTGCGCGTTTCCGAAAACATTTGGTGATAAGATGGCGTTTTATGAGATTTCGGATCTGCGGGAGCTGAAAGAAGGCAGGTTCCATGTGATGGAGCCGCAGGCAGAAGGGGATAAGCCGGATCTGCGGGAGCCGGATCTGTGCTTTGTGCCGGGGCTTGCGTTTGATCTGGCAGGCGGCAGGCTTGGCTATGGAAAAGGTTATTATGACAGATACTTTGCGCATAAGGGTGCGGCTGTGCTCGTTGGGTGTGCGTTCAGCTGTCAGATTGCGGACAGGCTTATGGCGGATGCGTGGGATATCCGGATGGACTATTTGGTGAGCGAGCAGGGGATCATAACCTTAGAAACATAAAGCTCGAACGTGTGAGTAAGAAATATAGATTGGGATGAAGCTGAGCATTATTTATATGACATGATAAACATAAAAAAGAAACGAGCACCCCGCTTGAGCCAGAAAGCTGTACGGTAAAAACCCGCTTCTTTTTGTATATTGTATGATAGAAAGGTAATAAAGTCAAGGAATATGTATAATGAAATTGATTTAGATAAAATAGATATTCATGCAAAACCACCCATAGAGGAACCAGACAGACAATACTATTATATGGCAAAATGCCGGGAATGGGTTCGGGAGTTTGAACGGAAAAATAGCCGTCGCCCATGCTTTTGTACGCAAACCTTCGGGTGTCAGATGAATGCGCGGGATTCGGAAAAGCTGGGAGGGATTTTAACGCTTGCTGGGTTTGCGGAGACGGAGAGCGAGCAGGCGGATCTTGTTATTTATAATACGTGTACTGTGCGTGAGAATGCAAATAACCGGGTTTATGGGCGGCTTGGGTACCTGCACAGCCTGAAAAAGAAGCGCCCGCATATGCGTATCGCGTTGTGCGGCTGCATGATGCAGGAGCCTGCGGTTGTAGAAAAGCTAAAACAAAGCTATCGGTTTGTCAACCTTGTTTTCGGGACGCATAACCTGTACCAGTTTGCCGAGCTGCTGGCGCGTTCTTTTGAGACGGATAAAATGGTCGTTGCTGTATGGGATCAGGCGGAGCAGATTGTAGAAGAGCTGCCTGCAGAACGGAAGTTTTCTTTTAAATCCGGGGTGAATGTTATGTTTGGCTGCAACAATTTCTGCAGCTACTGTATCGTACCGTATGTCCGCGGACGGGAAAAAAGCCGTGAGCCAAAAGAAATCCTGCGGGAAATCGAACAGCTTGTATCCGATGGAGTAGTGGAGATCATGCTGCTGGGGCAGAATGTAAATTCGTATGGAAAGACGTTGAACCCTCCGGTGACATTTGCACAGCTTTTACAGGAGGTGGAAAAGATCGAAGGGCTAAGGCGCATTCGGTTTATGACGTCCCATCCAAAGGACTTATCGGATGAGCTGATCGAGGTTATGGCACATTCGAAAAAAATCTGCCGTCATCTGCATTTGCCGCTGCAGTCCGGAAGCTCGCGGATCTTGGAGAAAATGAACCGCCGTTACGATAAAGAAGCATATCTGGCATTGGTGGAGCGGATACGCAAGGCGATGCCGGAGCTTGCGCTTACGACGGATATGATTGTCGGGTTTCCGGGAGAGACTGAAGAGGACTTTCTGGAAACGATGGACGTTGTAAAAAAAGTCGGATTTGATTCGGCGTTTACTTTTATCTATTCCAGACGGAGTGGGACTCCGGCAGCAGAGATGGAAGGCCAGGTGCCGCAGGAGGTTGTAAAGGAGCGTTTTGACCGTCTGCTGACGCAGGTACAGCAGATCGCAGCGCAAAAAGCGCAGCGACTCGTAGGAAGCGTTCAGGAGGTGCTGGTAGAGAGCGTGAATGAGCAAGACGCGTCTCTTGTGACCGGAAAAACGGAGCATAATTTCACAGTTCATCTTCCAGGGACGGCTGAGCTTGTCGGACAGCTGGTGGACGTCCGGCTGGATGAATGCCGGGGATTTTATTACTATGGCAGCATCGTGTGACAAGACGGACAGAAGGCCCAAGCAGGAGCAGAGCGCAAGGCGCATTGGAAAAACGGACGTATGGCTGCTCGGAATGCTGCTGTTGGCGGGCTGTGCCGGTCTTGGGTTCGTTTCGATGCAAAGAGCGCAAGCCGGATCGATGGTACAGCTTCAGGTGAATGGGGAAATGTATGGGACATATTCCTTAGAAAAAGAACAGGCAGTTCCGGTTTCTGTTAACGGTAAGGTCACGAATACACTTCAGATTGCAGATGGCAAGGCGAAAATGGTGGAAGCTGACTGCCCGGACCAGCTTTGCATACACCAAAGGGCGATCGCGAAGCAGGGTGAGACGATTGTTTGCCTGCCAAATAAAGTGGTAGCAGAGGTTGTAGGAGAGGAAGCGTCAAAGCTGGATGCAGTTTCACAGTAAACTGCGCTGTACTTAGCTTTTCTGTATGAAATTAATGAGGTTTGATAGCTATGAAAAAAACGGCATATCTTGGTATGTTCCTGGCGCTTGCTCTGATCTGCAGCTACGTTGAATCGCTGATCCCGTTTAACTTTGGCATTCCGGGCATCAAGATTGGGCTGGCGAACATCGTAGTTATTATGATGCTGTATACCGTAGGGATGAAAAGTGCGCTGCTTGTTTCCATTTCGCGCATTTTGCTGGCAGGTTTGCTGTTTGGGAATCTGTTTAGCATTTTGTACAGCCTCTCAGGCGGGCTGCTCAGCTTTTTTTGCATGATGATGCTAAAGCGGACGGGCAGGCTTCGGATTATTTCTGTCAGCGCGGTAGGAGGGATCACGCATAATTTCGGACAACTGTGTATGGCGGCGCTTGTGGTGGAAAATGTGCGCCTGTTTTATTATTTTCCGGCGCTGCTGCTGGCGGGTGTTGTGACGGGGGTGCTGATCGGGGCGGCAGCGCAGGAGGTACTGCTGCGTCTGCCCAAAAATGGAAGTGAACGGTAACAGGTATTGGAAAAGGAGTTTTTATGATATCCTATGTAAAAGGAAAATTGGCGGATATTTCAGAAGGCAGTATCGTGATCGATGTGTCAGGCATCGGCTGGCAGGTCTTTGTACCGGGGCAGGTGCTTGACCATCTGCCTGCGCTGGGAGAAACAGTAAAAATACATACGTGGCTGCAGGTGCGGGAGGATGCGATGACGCTGTTTGGATTTCTGACCAAGGATGATCTGCAGATTTTTAAGCTGCTGATCGGTGTAAACGGAATTGGCCCGAAAAATGCGCTCGCTATCCTTTCGGTGATGACGACGGACGACCTGCGGTTTGCAGTACTTGGAGACGACGCAAAGGCGATCGCAAGGACGCCGGGCGTTGGTACAAAGACAGCCCAACGCCTGATCTTGGAATTAAAGGATAAGGTCAGTCTGGAGGATGCGTTTGAGCAAAAGCTTGTCAATGTGCAGGAAGCGCAGGCGGATGCCTCCGGTGTAAAGGCAGAGGCGGTTATGGCGCTGACGGCGCTTGGCTATTCGTCCTCTGAGGCATTGAAAACGTTAAGCGGCATTGAGATCACAGAGGATATGGATGTTGAGACGGTACTGAAACAGGCATTAAAAAAGATGGCAATGATTTAACAGGCAGAAAGGACAGGCGCCGAAATGGAGAAAAGAGTGATTTCCACCCAGGTTCAGGACGAAGACCTTGTAGTGGAAAAAAGCCTGCGCCCCCAGACGTTGGATGAGTATATCGGGCAGGAAAAAGCAAAGAAAAATCTAAAGGTTTATATTGAAGCGGCAAAGCAGCGTAAGGAAGCGTTGGACCATGTGCTGTTTTTCGGCCCGCCGGGACTTGGTAAGACGACGTTGTCTGGGATTATCGCGAATGAAATGGGTACGCATATGAAGATTACATCCGGTCCGGCGATCGGCAAGCCGGGAGAGATGGCGGCAATCTTGAGCGGCCTGCAGGAAGGGGATGTCTTGTTTGTTGATGAGATCCACCGTCTGAACCGTCAGGTAGAGGAGGTGCTGTACCCAGCGATGGAGGATTACGCGATCGACATCATGATCGGGAAAGGCGCGACGGCGCGTTCGATACGGCTGGATCTGCCGCATTTTACGCTCGTAGGGGCGACAACCAGAGCAGGACTATTGTCAGCGCCGCTTCGGGACCGCTTCGGGGTGATCCATCATTTGGAATTTTATACAGTAGAAGAGCTGCAGACGATCATTTTGCATTCTGCCTTGAAGCTGGAGGTGGGCATTGATGCGCCGGGTGCTTATGAGCTGGCGCGCCGCTCCAGAGGGACGCCGCGTCTGGCCAACCGGCTGCTTAAGCGGGTGCGTGATTTTGCGCAGGTTAAATATAATGGGGAAATTACAGAAGAAGTGGCTGCATTTTCCTTAGACCTTCTGGAGGTGGACAAAATGGGGCTGGACCAGAATGACCGCAGCATTTTGCTGACGATCATTCAAAAATTTTCCGGCGGTCCGGTTGGGCTGGATACGCTTGCGGCGTCGATTGGGGAGGATCCGGGAACGATCGAAGACGTCTATGAGCCGTTTTTAGTGCAAAACGGTCTGATCAACCGGACGCCAAAGGGACGTACGGCGACAGAGCTTGCGTATAAACATTTTGGAATTGTAAAATAATGGTTGTGCTTCTTTGCTGAAGTCTGATATAATGAAAAGACGGAGGATAAAGCGATGGCTGCTAAAAAAAGTACGGATGTAATGATTGCGGGCAAGGTATACACATTGAGCGGTTATGAGGAAGAAGGATACCTCCAGCACGTTGCTTCCTATATTAATACAAAGATTTCGGAAATCACGGAGCGCGAGGAATACCGCAGGATTCCGAATGATATGAAATCCATTTTGATACAGCTGAATATTGCGGATGATTATTTTAAGGCGAAAAAGCAGTTTGAGACTGCGGAGGAGAATTACAAAAAGGCGGAAAAGGATCTGTTTGAGCTAAAGCACGAGCTGGTAGATACACAGATGAAGGTTGAGGAGCTTTTAGAAAAGCTGAGCCGGGAACGGCAGGAGCGCAGCCAAAAGTCTGACCATGAAAGCCAGTTGGAGCAAAGCTATAAAAAGCTGGAGGATAAGTACCAGCTGCTGCTAGGAAACGCCAGGGTAGCGGACGAGCGCAACCGCCAGTTTGAGGAGATGCTGCGTTTGACTCAGCAGGAAAAGCGGGAGATAGAGGCGGTCAATAAGGAGCTTCGGCTGAACAAGGAAAAGCTGGAGGCAACGCTTGCAGATGCGCTGCTCGGCGCTGCCTCTACGACAAAGGATGGAAAGGCCAGCCAGCAAATGGTGCAGGAGCGTTCCAGAAACAGCAAAGATGCGGGAACTGGTGAAGTTGGCAAAGCGGATAAAAAGAACGCATCAGCGGAGCATATTACAGATAGTGAAGGAGCTGGGCCAGAGGCTCGTTCCGGGGCAGCTGCAGAACCTATGAAAACAAAGGAACAACCGATCGCGTCGGAACCTAAGAAAATAGTGGAACAACCACTAGATGCAGAGCCAGCGAAAACAACAGAGCAACCCCTGGCGGTAGAGCCAGCTGAGACAACGGAGCAGCCCCTAGCGGCAGAGCCAGCGAAAACAACAGAGCAACCCCTGGCGGTGGAGCCAGCTGAGACAACGGAGCAGCCTCTAGCGGCAGAGCCAGCGAAAACAACGGAACAGCCGATAACGGCAGAGCCAGCGAAAACAACGGAACAGCCGATAACGGCAGCTCCAACAAAAACAACGGAACAGCTGATAACGGCAGAGCCAGTTGAGATATTGGAGCAATCCATATCTGCCGAGCCTATTGGGACAACGCAACAGCCAATAGCGGCAGGGTCTGCGGAGAAAACGGAACAACCGACCGCGGCGGAGCCTCCTGAAACAACGGAGAAGACCAAACCAGCGGAAAAAACTTTCGAAAAACGCGACGACGACAAGGCCGCGTCCGAAACGGAAAAAATGTCTGAGGCAGAGGATTTTCTGACACCGACAGAGCTTTCACGGGAAGAGATCAAGGAGCTGCGTGAAGCTGTCAACGAGACAATGACAGAGCTTCTTATGGAGGAGGAAGCGCTTTCAGATGAACAGGAGGAAGCGCCTTTAGACGTTGCGGATGAGCAGGAAGAAGCGCTTTCGAATAGTGCTGCGAAAGCTTCACCGATCCTCATTACGCCAGGGCTTTCGGAGGAGGAGCTGGCGGAGCTGCTCGGCCCGCTTCGGGAACCAAAGCCGGCAATGCCAGAGCTTTCCAAGGAAGAGCTGGAGGAGCTGCTTGCGCCTGCGGCACGCTATGACTTAACCGATGAAGGGCCGCTGCCGGATGAGGATGACGACGAGTATGTTTCTTCGGTTTTATCGGAGGTTTCTGACGACGACGATCCGGAGATCCAGGCGCTTGCCAGACAAATTGCCGAGCTGGAGCGTCAGGAGCAGGCGGAGAAAAATAAAAAAAAGAAAAAAAGCAAAAAACGGAAACGTTAGCGCTGTTACAACTGTTCAAAAAGGGGATGGAGCAATCTGTTCCCTGTTTTGATTACGCAGGTGTGTTCACAGGAGAATGAATGTGATGGATAAAAACAATCTGAAAAAACCAGAGCTTTTGGCGCCGGCAGGTTCCTTTGAAATCTGCAAGGCGGTTATCTTTGCCGGAGCCGACGCGGTCTATGCTGGCGGCAGTCGTTTTGGCGCTAGGGCGTATGCGCAGAATTTTACGCAGGAGCAGCTGTTAGAAGCGATCGATCTGGTGCATCTGCATAAGAAAAAATTGTATCTGACAGTGAATACGCTGTGCAAGCAGGAGGAAATGGAAGCATTGTACGGATATCTCAAGCCGTTTTATATGCAAGGATTGGATGCGGTCATTGTACAGGATTTCGGAGTTATGCGGCTTGTACGCGAGTATTTTCCAGGGCTTTCGGTCCATATCAGTACGCAGATGTCTGTTGCGTCTGCAGATGGATTTTCTTATTTGCAAAAATGCGGAGCCGACCGAATCGTAACGGCAAGGGAGCTTTCCCTGGCGGAGATCCGCCAGATCCGCAGCCAGTCGGAACTGGAGATTGAATGCTTTGTACACGGCGCGCTCTGCTATTGTTATTCCGGCGGCTGCCTGCTCAGCAGTATGCTGGGCGGAAGGAGCGGCAATCGTGGCCGCTGCGCGCAGCCATGCCGCCTGCCGTATACAGTATTCGATGATAGGCACCGCCGTATGGCGGGCAAAGAATGCTATCCGCTAAGCCCGAAGGACATATGTACGATCGATCAGATTCCGGAGCTGATACAGGCGGGCATTACCTCGTTTAAGATCGAAGGCAGGATGAAGTCAGCAGAATATGCCGCGGGTGTTACGTCAATCTACCGCAAATACATCGACCAATATGTGGAAAAAGGTTCGGCCAAGGTATCCAGGCACGATCATGAGCGTCTGCTCCAAACCGGGAACCGCAGCGGATTTACAGACGGCTATTATACAAGGCATAACGGGCCGCAGATGATCTCCATCAACCGTCCGGGTCATGAAAAAAGCGAAGCCGCGGATCTTGGGTTTCTTTCAGAAAAAAAGCTTTCTGTATGCGGCGAAGCGTTTTTCGAAACAGGAAGGCCCGCGCGGATGGAGGTATCCTGCAGCGGCGATACGGCATCCGCAGAGTACGGCATGACGCAGGAAGCGCAAAAGCAGCCGCTCAGCAGGAAGATGCTCGAAGAACAACTTTCCAAAACCGGAAACACACCGTTTGAAATAGAAGCGTTAACCGTGCATCTGCCAAAACAAGCGATATTTTTGCCAAAGCAGGAATTAAACCAGCTGCGCCGCAAGGCATTGGGGCAGCTGCAAGAACAAATGCTGCGCAGGTACCGCAGGAGCGGTCAGGGGATACCAGAAGCATATCAAAATATTGGTGTTGTGTCAAAACCGATCGCTTCTGACAGCTTTTCAGAGGACAGGATTGCTTTTACAGCTGTTGTAGAGCAGCAGGCACAGCTTTCGGCTGTTTTGGAGCGGGATTTTATCAAACGCATTTATTTGGACAGCGCGATGTATAGCCATGAGCAATTTACCGCACAATTAAAAGAACAAATCCTGTACATTCACGCAGCCGGACGTCAGGCATATTTGGCCCTTCCTCCGGTATTCCGCGACCGGACGGTACGATTTTATGAGCGTCATTGGCAGGATATCGCGGCCGCGGGACCGGACGGATATGCGGCAAGGACGATCGATGAGCTTGGATTTTTAGAGCGGATGCGTATGGATAAAGACTGCTGCGTGCTGGATCACAGCCTGTATACGTATTCCAATGAAACGAAGGACTGCTACATCAAAGAAGGGTGGCGGTTTGATACAATACCGCTGGAACTGAACAAAAAGGAGCTGCGCGCAAGAGACAATACGCAAAGCGAGCTTATTATTTACGGACACCTGCCGCTGATGACAAGCGCACAGTGTGTGAAAAAGACGTTTGGGCAATGCAGGCAGGCGCATGGGCTTTGCTATTTAAAAGACCGCTATGCCAAAGAATTTCCAGTGCGCAATGTCTGTAGCGAATGCTATAATACGATCTACAATCCGCAGCCGCTTTCTTTGATACAGCTTGCGCAAGAGCTTTGTCAGCTGCATCCCGCCGCGTACCGGCTTTGGTTTACCATTGAGACGCAGCAGGCGGCCAGCCGGGTGCTGGATAGTGTGCAAGCCGCGTTTTTCCAACACAAGGCGATCGATATGAACAAGGTACTCGGCGCATATACGAACGGGCATTACAAGCGCGGAGTAGAGTAGCGGTAAACGGACTGCTGCAAGAAAATAGGAGACAACATGGAAAATCTGATCGTAGAACTGTCAAAATATCTGATGATCTTTCTGTTTGCAGGCTATACATTTACCTGCTTTCATGTATTGAACGGGAAAAAATCATACAGATGGCAGAAGCGCATCTTAAGAAAACAAACGAAGCTGATGTTTTTGATTCATTTGAATGCATTTGTGGTTACTTTTACGGTGCAAAAAACAGCCGACGTATTGCTTACGTATGTGATGCAGGTGGCACTGCTGTGCTGCATTCTTGTAATTTATAAATATATCTATAAACGGGCTAACGGGCTGATCGTCAATAATATGTGTATGCTGCTCGCGATCGGGTTTGTCGTTTTGTATCGCCTGCGTCCAGATAAGGCATTCCGGCAATATGAGATTGCTGTGGCGGCGGTCGTCCTTACGATGCTGATCCCGTTTATCATCCGCAGGCTGCATTTTTTAGACCGTCTGACTTGGCTTTATGCGATAGTCGGTATGGCGCTGCTTGCGGCGGTCGCGGTGCTTGGTTCTGTAAGCTACGGCGCCAGGCTTTCTTTCCAGATCGCAGGGATCGCTGTCCAGCCGTCGGAATTTGTCAAGATCTTGTTTGTGTTTTTTACAGCATCCATGCTGGCAAGATCTACAGAGTTTGTACAGGTCGTCAAGGCGACGGCTGTGGCTGCCTTACACGTACTCATACTTGTTGTATCCAAGGACCTCGGCGCGGCGCTGATCTTTTTTATCACGTATCTGGTCATGCTGTATGTAGCGACTCGCAATCCATTTTATTTTATCAGCGGGCTTGCTTGCGGAAGCGCTGCCGCTGTTGTCGCCTACAAGCTGTTTCACCATGTGCGTGTACGCGTGACGGCCTGGAAAGACCCGCTATCTGTGATTGACAACGAGGGATATCAGATCTGCCAGTCGTTGTTTGCGATCGGCACCGGGGGCTGGTTTGGGATGGGGCTGTACCAGGGGATGCCGAACAAGATCCCGATCGTGGAGGAGGATTTTGTATTCGCAGCCGTTTCCGAAGAGCTGGGCGGCGTGTTCGCAGTCTGTCTGATCATGGTATGTGCCAGCTGCTATCTGATGTTTCTAAACATTGCGATGCAGATATGCGACCCGTTTTACAAGCTGATCGCGCTGGGACTTGGCACCGTCTATGGATTCCAGGTGTTTTTAACGATCGGGGGCGTGACTAAGTTTATTCCGTCCACAGGCGTTACGCTGCCGCTTGTAAGTTATGGCGGCAGCTCGCTGCTTAGTACGTTTATGATCTTTGCCATTATACAAGGGCTGTATATCATAAGAGAAGGTGAAGGAGGATCGGGTGAAAAGAAATCGGATGAAAAGAGATTGGGAAGAGCTGGAAGAAAAACAGCGGAAAAAGGACGTTGGGAAGCTTCTGAATGAACAGGCGAAAGAGGATCTTGCCCCAGTCAAAAATTCGGTCAGAAACCGGGAATTTGCTGTCGTCACATATTTATTTTTGGCGATTTTTCTGGGGATGATCGCGTATTTTGCATATTTCCAGGTAGAAAAAAGCGAGGCGTTCATTAACAGCTCCTATAACGCCAGGCAGGATGTGTTTGCCGACCGTATCCGGCGGGGAGATATCGTGACTGCGCAGGGCGATGTCCTTGCGACGACTAAAACAGCCGCGGACGGCGCAGAAACAAGGAGCTATCCGTATGGCAGGCTGTTTGCACACGCAGTCGGCTTTGCTACAAACGGCAAGGCAGGGCTGGAGCAGATAGCTAATTTCCAGCTGCTGCGTTCACACGTCTTTTTTCCAGAAAGGGTATGGAATGAACTGCAGGACAAGAAAAACGCAGGAGATACGGTCGTAACGACGCTGGACCTGCAAGTGCAGAAAGCGGCGTATGATGCGCTCGGAAGCCGCCAGGGGGCGGTGATCGCCATGCAGCCGTCGACTGGAAAAATACTTGCGATGGTGTCAAAGCCGGATTTTGACCCGAATACGATAGCGGCGGATTGGAAAAGCATTACAGCGGAGGGAGCAAACTCTTCGGTGCTGTTAAATCGTGTTACGCAAGGACTGTATCCGCCCGGTTCTACGTTTAAAATAGTTACGCTGCTGGAATATATGAAGGAAAATAAGAACTACAAAACGTACGGCTACCAGTGCGAGGGAACCTTGACAGAGGAAGGAAACGCGATTCATTGCTTTGGAAACGCGGTGCATGGACAGGAAGATTTAAAATCAGCTTTTGCGCATTCCTGCAATACGTCCTTTTCCAGTATTGGCCTGTCGCTGGATCTAAAAAAATTTGCGAAAACGAGTGAAGAGCTTTTGTTCAATACGGAGCTTCCATGTGACCTCCCGTATAAAAAAAGCAGCTTTACGCTGCAGCCGGGGGCGTCCTCCTGGGAAAGGATGCAGACAGCCATCGGACAGGGAAAAACGCTCGTCACGCCGTATCATCTGGCGCTGATAACGTCTGCGATCAACAACGGCGGAATGTTAATGCGCCCGTATCTGGTAGATAAGGTTACAAATGAAAATGGTGCAGAAGTGACCTCTTATCAGCCGCAGGAGTACGGCAGGCTGCTAACGGCGAAAAAGGCGCGTACGCTGCGCGCGTATATGGAAGAGGTCGTCGCGCAGGGAACCGGGACGGCGCTGCGCGGGCAAGGCTACAAGGCAGCCGGAAAAACAGGATCGGCGGAATTTACAAGCGCAAAGGACAGCCATGCATGGTTTGTAGGCTATGCGTCGCAAAAGGGAGCGGAGGATCTTGTAGTATCCGTTGTGATCGAAGGGGCAGGCACAGGCGGGACGTATGCGGTTCCGGTGGCAAAGAAGGTATTTGACGCGTATTTTTCTTAATAGCACTGCGGCTGACCAATCTGGACGTCCGGACTTTTTTTGACAGAATGGTAAAAAGCTGGTTTTCATTAAAGGAGCTTAAGTATTATGATTTTTCAGAAGCGCTGCTTTGCGGCAATATGGACTTTATGAATGAATATTGATGGGGGATATTTGGCGGATCTAAGATACTGATTTGAAAAAAAGAAGCGGATTTTCTTGCAAGTAAATCAAAAAAGGGGTATACTACTGATTAGTTATTTGTTTCAGGCAGTCTTTCAGGCCTGTGACAAGAACCACATCAGGAGGTGTTGTAATGATAGAAGCAACGAGTTGTGGTGGTGTGGTAATATTCCGAGGTAAGATCCTGCTGCTTTATAAAAATTATAGAAATAAGTATGAAGGGTGGGTTCTTCCGAAGGGAACTGTCGAGCAGGGAGAGGATTACAAGGAGACAGCGGCCCGTGAGGTGCTGGAGGAAACCGGTGTGAGCGCGGCGATCATTAAATATATTGGCAGGAGCCAGTATACCTTTAATGTACCGGAGGATACAGTGGAAAAAGAAGTCCACTGGTATCTGATGATGGCGGACAATTATTACAGCAAGCCACAATGGGAAGAGTATTTTGTGGACTCCGGTTACTATAAGTTTCATGAGGCTTACCATCTGCTGAAATTTTCCAACGAAAAGCAGATTTTGGAACAGGCTTATGACGAATATCTCAGCTTGAAAAAAAGTAATCTGTGGGGAAGCAAAAAATATTTTTAGGGATAAGGGACTGATGCAAATGCCGCGGGCGAGGGGATCGGATGATTTGGTATGAAAATTTGTATCTTGGGGAAAGATTCCCTAAGAAAGAGGCAAAAATCAGACGGATAAAGTGGAAGATCAAGCATAACAGGTGCTTTTCCAATGTCTTTCTCATTGTTTTGTGCAGATATGGGCCGAACCTTTTGGAGATCCTTCCGGCAAAACAGCTTTGCCAGAAGCATTATCCGAGGCAGGGCTTGTATGTTGTGGGGCTGGCAAAGGGCTATGAGGATGCGCTTTGGACAGCGGCGCGGATCGTGACGGAGGTATATGAGAAAACAGGCGGATTTGAGGTAAAGCGTTATATCCTGCGGCAAAAGGCAGGTGAGGTCACATGATACAGACAGTGGGACTGTTTTTGCTTGCCGTACTGAAATTCCTTGGGTGGACATTTTTGGTATTGCTTCTGTTTTTGCTTGCGGCATTGCTGTTGGTTCTGTTTGTCCCAGTGCGCTACCATGTGCTGGCGCAAAACGAACGCAGCACGGAACAAAACCAAAAGAAACCCGCGGCTAAGCTGCAGCTGCGGTTAAAGGCGACCTGGCTGCTGCATTTGATGAGCGTGACAGTCAGCTATGGACCGCAGGGGGTAAGCAGCCGGATACGGGTTGCAGGAATTGATATTCCAGGACTTTTGGCAGGTATGCGTCAGAAAAAGGAAGCAAGGCAAAGGCGAAGAAGCGAAAAAGAGAGCAGACGCACGGAAAAAAAAGCTGGACGCGGCCAAAAAGGAACGGCTGCGGTTGCAGCACAAGAGCTGCCTGCACAGGAAGGCGAGATGCCAGACGATGTGTGTTTGCATGAAGCCAATGGACAGGAACAGTATGATCATCATATAGAAGAAAACGAGCAAGTAGAAGAAAATACACAAACAGAAGAAAATGAGCAAGTAGCAAAACAAGAACAAGCAGAAAAGCAAGAGCAATCAGAAAAAAAAGAGTTCTCAGCAAAACAAGAACAAGCAGAAAAAAGCAAACAGGCACAAAACGCGCAGGCAGCGGAGCGTTCGCAGCATATGGATACGAAACGGCAGGCAAAAACCAGCCAGCAGGCGGATCATATACAAGCCGGCAGACAGGCGGATGATGCAAAAGCCAGCAGGCAGGCAAAAAATAAGCAAAAGAAACAAAAACGCAGGCGTGACAGGAAACAGCCGTCAAGCACAGAGCGTGGGCCAGGTATTTTTACCAAGATCCGCAGCCGTTATGAACAGTTTCACAAGGAATTTACCGACGAATCCAATCGTCATGCGCTTGGCTGTATTTGGACGGAGCTTCTAAAAATACTGCGCAGCTATAAGCCAAGAAAGCTAAAGGCTGATCTTGCGTTTTCGCTGGCTGATCCGGCGCTTACTGGTGAAGCAGTCGGACTGCTTAGCCTGATGCCTATTGTGTACCGTTATCCGTGCAGGATTATTCCTGATTTTACATCGGATCAGCTGTATGTGGAGGGCGAGCTTGCCGCGCAGGGCAAGGTGCACGTGATCGTCTTTTTGCTGACGCTGCTGCGGCTGCTTTTGGATAAACAATTTATGCAGGTGGTCCGCAGGCTGATGAAGCGAAAGGGAGCTTAGAAAAACAGAACAAAGTTATGGAGGAAAACAAATGTCAGATAACAGTTTCAGCACAACCGTCGCATCTTTATTTAAAGGGATGGACAGCTTTATTTCAACCAAAACCGTCGTAGGAGAGGCCGTGCATATCGGTGATACGATCATCCTTCCGCTTGTGGATGTTGCCTTTGGCGTGGGAGCAGGCGCTTTTTCCAGTGAAAAAAATAACAATGGCGGCGGCGGAATGGGCGGCAAGATCGCGCCAAGCGCTGTACTCGTCATTCAAAACGGGACGACAAAGCTTGTGAACGTGAAAAATCAGGACGGGATCACAAAGATCTTAGATATGATCCCGGATTTTGTAAATAAGTTTACATCTAAGAATAAAAATACAGACACCGATCCGCAGGCACAGGAAAAAGCGGCGCAAGAGCTGGAAAATCAGCTGGGTGACGCTTTGGAAAAACAGAATATTTAGTCAGAGTCAGACAGGAAATAAAAACTGTAAAAACGACAGTCAAGCCGTTTTTACAGTTTTTATTGTTTCGAACGTGTCCAGCAATAGCAGCTGCGGCTGTGCCTATCCGCAAAACAGGTTGTATCCGCAGATCAACAGCGCAAATATGATCATAATGGCAATCCACGTAGCCTCTAAAAACAGCATGATCGCCATACCAACCGCAATCCAAAACATTGCAAAACCACAGATTTTTTTCATACCACACATCGTTTTCGTCTCATACTTTAATAAGGAATGTCCTTACTCCAGTATATGCGGCGCATCTGGCTTTAGTCCACAAAAAAAGCTGCTGACGGCAATTCCTGCGCCTGCAGCAGCTTCTTTTTCAGAATTATACTATGCTCTTTCAACTTTCCCAGACTTTAAGCAGGAAGTACAAACATATAATTTCTTTGTAGCCCCATTTACCTTACATCTGACAGATTTGATGTTTGGTTTGAACATTCTATTAGATCTTCTATGTGAATGGCTCACATTGTTACCGAAAAGAACGCCTTTTCCACAAACGGAACATTTAGCCATAGGAACACCTCCTTGCATCATCTAGTGTTTGGACTTACAACACGATTATTCTATCAGAAGCGGTGCACAAATGCAAGGATAAAATCCAGAAATTTTCATTTTTTTTGAAAATGCAAAAATATAGTTTTCTTTTTTGCAAAAAGCGGTTATAATATGTTTTAACTAGTTTTTTTGATTTTACAAGGGCGATTGGAGGTATGCTATGAAAGGGCAGTTTGAAAATGAATATGGCAAGGTAGTCATAGGCAGCGAGGTGATCGCGACTTATGCCGGATCTGTTGCGGTGGAATGCTTTGGGATTGTTGGGATGGCAGCGGTAAATGTAAAGGACGGTATTGTACGGCTGTTAAAAAAGGATTATCTGACACATGGGATACAAGTCGTGATCGAAGAAAATAATGAGATTACGATCAATTTCCACGTCATTATTTCCTATGGCGTCAGCATCAGCACAGTCACCGACAATCTGATCGGTACGGTCAGATATCGTGTAGAAGAATTTACAGGAATGCACATCAAAAAGATCAACATTTTTGTTGAAGGCGTTCGCGTAATCGATTAAGGAGGATTTGGAAGTGGAGATCAATGCAATCAATGCTGCGGTTTTGGCAAAAATGTTTTTAAATGGAGCGAAAAATCTGGAAGCGAAAAAGGAATGGATCAATGAGCTGAATGTGTTTCCGGTTCCGGACGGGGATACAGGCACAAATATGTCCATGACGATCTTGTCAGCGGCAAAGGAGGTCAGCGCACTGGCACAGCCGGATATGGCATCCATCGCAAAAGCAATTTCTTCCGGATCCCTGCGCGGGGCAAGAGGTAATTCAGGCGTTATCTTATCCCAGCTGTTCCGCGGATTTACAAAGGTGATCGGCAAGGAGCAGGAGATCACGGTTCCGGTATTGGCCGCAGCTTTTCAAAAGGCTGTGGAAACGGCGTACAAAGCAGTTATGAAGCCGAAGGAGGGCACGATACTGACCGTGGCAAGAGGTGCGGCTGATAAAGCGGCGCAGATGGCGGAGGCGACGGACGACCTTGTTTGCTTTTTGGATGAGGTGATCAAGGAAGCGGAGCGTGTACTGAAAAAGACGCCGGAAATGCTCCCGGTATTAAAGCAGGCAGGCGTGGTAGACTCCGGCGGACAAGGATTTGTCGTGATTTTGCAGGGCGCGTACGACGCGCTGCTTGGAAAAGAGCTGGATACGGCGATCGAGGCCGGCCCGGCTGTACAGGTACAAAAAATTACAAAGGAAACCGAAGCGGAGATCAAATTTGGCTATTGTACGGAGTTTATTATCGTATTGAACCATCCGTTCTCAGAAAAGGAAGAACGCAAATACAAAGCATTTTTGGAATCTATTGGTGACTCGATCGTGGTAGTGGCTGACGATGAAATCGTAAAGACCCATGTACATACCAATGATCCGGGACTTGCCATCCAGGAAGCATTGGCGCATGGGGCTTTAAGCAGAATCAAGATCGACAATATGCGCGAGGAGCATCAGGAACGGCTGATCAAAGACGCGCAGAAGGTAGCGGCGCAGCAGGCAGCCGTACAAAAGGTACAAGACGCGGCAGAGGAAGTGCGGCAGGAGCATAAGGACATCGGATTTATCGCGGTATCCGCGGGAGACGGCTTAAGCGAGGTGTTCCGCGGCCTTGGCGCGGACTATATGATCGAAGGCGGGCAGACGATGAACCCAAGCACGGAGGATATTTTAAACGCAGTCGGAAACGTTGCAGCGGATCATGTATTTGTACTGCCGAATAATAAAAATATCATACTTGCTGCGAACCAGGCTGCAGCGCTGTCTGAGCAAAAGCAGGTGCACGTCATCCCGACCAAGACGATCCCGCAGGGGATCACCGCACTCATTAATTTTATCCCAGAGCAGACGGCGGAGGAAAATGAAGCCCGGATGATGGAAGAGATCCAGAACGTAAAAACCGGACAAGTCACCTATGCCGTACGCGATACAGTCATCGACGATAAAGAGATCCGTCAGGATGATTATATGGGGATTGGTGATAAAACGATACTTGCGGTCGGCCGTGAGCTGGAGCAGGTTACGCTGGAAATGACAGAGAGCATGATCGACGACGATGCGGCGATCGTCAGCATTTATTACGGCGAAGAGGTTACGCAGGAAGCTGCGCAGGCCATTGCAGATAAAATTTCTGCGGGACATGAGGATCTGGAGGTTGAAGTGCAGTACGGCGGACAGCCGATCTATTATTATCTGGTTTCAGTAGAATAAGGCTGCAGAGCATCCGTTGCTTGCAAGCAGGATTTGTCAGGAGGATTTCATGGAGCTTACAACACCCATTTCGGGCGTAAAAGGCGTGGGCGCAAAGACAGAGCAGCTGTTTCAAAAAATAGGAGTATACACCATCGGTGATATACTCCTTCGTTTTCCGCGGGAATATACAAAATTTCCCGCTCCGGTTACGATCAGCGAAGCCGTCGCGGGAAAAAAACAAGCGGTCACATTGTGTGTGGAGTCGCCTGTGATCGTAAAACGTACAAGATCTATGCAGATTGCTATTTTAAGCGGTACACATCAAAATAAAAAAATGGAATTTTTATGGTTCCGTATGCCTTATATACGCAATACGCTCAAAAAAGGACAGACATTTATTTTATACGGCATGGTACAAGACAAAAGCGGTCTGTTATCGATGGAGCAGCCGGCGGTCTATACACCGGAGCAGTACGAAGCGCTGGCGGATTCCCTGCAGCCGGTATACGCCCTGACAGCAGGACTTTCGAACAATCTGTATAAAAAAACGATGCAGCAGGTGTTAGAGCAGCAGCTCCTTTTACCCGAATACCTGCCGCTTGAAACAAGACAAGGCTGCGGGCTGTGCGAATACAATTACGCAGTATCCCAGATCCATTTCCCGGCGGATTTTGACGCGCTTTCACAGGCGCGCAAAAGGCTTGTATTTGACGAATTTTTTTTGTTTGTGCTGTATATGCAGCTGCAAAAGGAGCAGGGGCAGCAGCTTGAAAATATTTATACGTTCCGCACAGACGATCTGCTTTCCCCTCTGCTGGCCCAGCTGCCATACGAGCTGACCGGCGCGCAGCGCAAGGTATTAGACGAAATACAAAAAGATCTGCATGGGCCGTACATTATGCAGCGGTTGATCCAAGGAGACGTTGGATCCGGCAAGACGATCGTGGCGTTTTTTGCGATGTACCTAGCGTCCGCCAGCGGCTACCAGTCCGCACTGATGGCCCCGACCGAGGTGCTTGCTTCGCAGCATTACGAAACGTTTGCGCAGTATATCGAGCTGTTTGGGATAAAGACGCATCTGGTGCTTTTGACCGGAGCGATGACGGCAAAGCAAAAGCGCAGGGCTTACGAGCGTCTGCAGCTGTTCCCAGACGCTATGGTGATCGGGACGCACGCGCTGTTTCAGGAAAAGGCGGTTTATGACAACCTCGCGCTTGTCATTACGGACGAGCAGCACCGTTTCGGCGTCCGGCAGCGGGAGACGTTTTCGCTAAAGGGGGAGAGCCCGCACATCCTTGTGATGAGCGCAACGCCGATTCCGCGTACGCTGGCCATTATTTTATACGGCGATCTGGACATTTCAGTGATTGACGAAGTGCCTGCTAAACGCCTGCCGATCAAAAACTGTGTCGTTGGCCGCGGATGGCGTCCGAATGCCTATGAGTTTATCCGCAGGGAAGTCGAAGCCGGGCACCAGGCGTACGTGATCTGCCCGCTGGTCGAGGCGAGTGAGAATGCGGAAGGGGAAAACGTCACCGATTACAGCGAAAAGCTCAGACAAGCGCTGCCAAACGGCATGGAAGTAGCCATCTTACATGGCAAAATGCGTTCGGATTTGAAAAACAGTGTGATGGAAGCGTTTGCCGCTAATGATATCCAGGTGCTTGTCTCTACGACGGTCGTCGAGGTCGGCGTGAATGTACCGAATGCTACGGTCATGATGATCGAGGATGCCCAGCGGTTCGGCCTTGCGCAGCTTCACCAGCTGCGCGGACGGGTAGGGCGCGGCGATGCACAGTCTTATTGTATCATGATCAATACCTCCGATGCAAAAGGGGCGGCAAAGCGCCTTGACGTGCTTAACCGGACGAACGACGGATTCCGGATCGCGAGCGAGGATCTAAAGCTTCGCGGGCCGGGAGATTTTTTCGGTATTCGTCAGAGCGGAGATATGGAATTTCAGCTGGCGGATATTTATCAGGACGCGAATGTGCTAAAGCAGGCGTCGGATGAGGTGCAAAGGATCCTGGGGCAGGACCGTGCGCTCGCGCGTTTGGAGCACGAAGGGCTTCGCAGGAAGGCGCGCGAATATTTTGAAGGGCAGATGGAGCGGCTGAATCTATAACGAGAAAAAGGACTGGTACACCGGGAGGATCTCCCAGCGCATCAGTCCTTTTTCATTTCACCCACAGCGGTTGATGCAAAGGCTGTGCGCTACTTTTTTCCAGGCAGCTTTAGAACTGGATTATTCTTCCCCTGCCATCTGTTTTTCCTGGGCTTCAATCATCTTTTTCACCATATAACCACCCACGGAACCGTTCTGGCGGGAAGTCAGGTCACCGTTGTAGCCTTCCTTTAACGGCACGCCGAGCTCGTCTGCGACCTCGAATTTGAAACGGTTTAATGCTCCCTTTGCTTCTGGTACTGCGTTTTGATTAGAATGATTACTCATAGTTAATTGCCTCCTTTTATCTTGCGTGTTGCTTGTAAACGTTGTTTGTTTACAAGACTATTATATCCGCAGAACGATTTCTTACACTGGAGGTTTTTGGAAATTTAATCATTCATTTTTACAAGAAGCCGCAATGCCTTGCCGCAGCTGCGTGGAAGCCTGCTATTCTTTGATTCTGTCAATCTCTGCCATAGTTACGCCTAAACTGCTAAGCAATGCTTTTAAAGAAATGTACTGCACTTTCAATTTTGCATATGTTTCGGTCGCATTTTCTTTTTTGGCAAGAATCATGTAATCTTGAATGTTCTTAAAATCTTCTAATCCTTTTTGTATGATTTCTCCATTATTTATTTCCTCTAATACCTGCATATCCTCACCGCCTTTACGATGGATGCCGTTGTTTATCGATATACTCATTATAGCGTATGTAGTGGAGGGTGTAAAGTCTATTCAGCTGTAAACACATGATCAGCACATGAATTCAATGAACTGATGAAATATTGTCCGTTAGAACAACCGGAGATTTATCTTAGTATTTATAAGACAGCAACTCAAACATAAGGCAAGGAGCCGGATGCGGGAAATTTGCATATCCGGAATCTGTGGGAGTTGATACTCTGTAAGGGGTATCTTCTACCCGATTTTTATATATTAATAGAAAATAAAATTAAACGAATTATATTATTAAATTTATTTAATAATTCTATAAAGAATTTAAAATATAGTCCGATATAAATAATGTATTTGTTAAGAACAAATAAAAAGATTTCAAAGTAAAGATATATCATAACGTATATGGAGCAATTTTCAAAACATGGGAGAGAAATAATTTATGAAACAAGTTTTTTAGCTTGAAATATTTGTAATTAGTAAATTATGCTTACTGTGTGTTGCTAAATTAAGTGACATTTCAAGTAAAATATTTTAAGAAGGAGGAAGAAGATGAGCAGTTAATTACTATATTAAAATTAACCACATTACCAAACTATAGAGATGGGCAAATAATGAGATATTAAATAAGATTGTGATAATAGTTTGGGTGAGGTGAAAATAATATATTTTCTTGAACTGTAGGTATAGAACAGAATAATTCATTCAGTAGTTCATGGTGTTTTATATCGCTTATTTATAGTATGTTATGTACTTAAAAAATACTGTTACCGTACTTTGCGATTGAACTGTAACAATTTTATTTAATAGGTGATTAATTCAAATAAAAGGATTTCAGATTTGCTTAATTTAGGTGTCTAGTCTAAAAATAAAGACAAAAGAGAAATTCCTATATTTTAAATCATATTACATTAAAAAGCAATAAATATATGAAAATAAAGTTTGATGGAGGTGGATATTTGTTACTTTTCACAAGTTAGGAATGCATAGGCTCTGTCACTTTGGGTATAAATTGCGCATTTCGTAAGAATATGATTCAGGAGTGAGGGGCGAATTGTTTGAAACAGAACTTTAATATCGTTCCGAATCGTTATTACGAGCTGTTCCCAGGCCGCGAATAGTAACGAATAGTTTTACGATGTAGGTTTGCCATTTGTAAAAAAATTGCCGACATATTAAGCTTTGATAAGAAATTGAAATCTATCTTATACATATATGAATGATTTGAGATAGGTATTAGTGAGCAAATATTGATAAAATTTATTTATTAATTTATTTTTGAAATTTGTATTCGGTATCTATTTAGATTTCTATGTTTAAAGATATTAGCATATATTTTGTGCGTGATGATTTAAATTTAATATACAAGTAAAGGAATATATTATTTTCTACAAGTTATTGTAAGTAGTTGGTTTAGTAAAAAATTTAGTATTAATAACATAATTGCTTTATGGGTTATGTCATAGCGTAATGAAAGGAAATTAGTATTATGAAAAAAGTTTTAAAGGTTATTTTTATGTTATGTTTTATATTATGTATTACTTTAAGTAGAGGTTCAATTGTATTTGCTGATGAATTAGTTGCTTACGACGTTGATGATAGTGGTAATCCAGATGGTATGGAGGTTATAATTAATACAAATTATCCTTCTGATGATGCGAGAATTTTACCAAATTGGATTGTGTGTGCAATTACACCACAAGCAGCAAGTTATAAAATTGTTTTGACGAATGTTGGCCTGGATTCTATTGATAGTGTAAACATGAAGCTGGAAGTAAAGAAAGATAACGGAACTGTGTATGCTACCGACAAAAAAACATTTTATAATTTGCCTATAGGAGATACAACGTATATTTGGAATCTTGCAAAAGGCTCAGTCCAGGAAACGATAACGCTTACTGGAACTGCAACAGATGATGGAAAAACAATTGCATTAAAAAAAGGGTCAACTGAACGGTGGAATTTTGAAGGTGGTAAATATGGAACTATGCAAGCTTTGGATGGTCAAAAGCACCATGTGCCTTCGAAGTCTGTGTCACCGTTGTCTGCATATAGCGGTCCTTGTATACGAATGCGTACAGCGGATCATAGGTTAACTGCAAGTTATGGAAGTAGTAGTGCTGCAGTTGACTTTAGAAATAGAGAGAGAAGTTTAATATCAGGAGGAAAATTTTTAGGAGCGCAGAATCTTGGTATCAGTGATGTTCGTAATAAATTTGGAGCAAAATATAATTATGCTATAAATGATATGATAACATACACACGTTCGCTGGGGTATACACAATAAGAAAAGCTGTCTAAGAAATGTGACAGAGGGTGTGTATTTTCTGGTTATTATTTACAGCCCAAAATGTGCCGAGTCTGACCCATTGGGTATGAACTGCGCATTCCGTAAGAACATGATTCAGGTGGAGGTGCGATTTTACGTAGCAAACTTAAAATATCTGCCCGAATTGTTACTATGAACGGCTATTGGGCTGTTCATAGTAATATATTTTCTGGATATATTTATATGAGGGATTTTGATATGCGCTATTCTAAAAGGATTATTCATATTATTTTATTGTTTGTGTGTATCGGGGTAATTTCTATTTTATATTATGTTGAAGAAAAAAATAGGATAATGCTCCCGGATAATTTGCAACTTGAATATGCGCCTTTAACGGTGCATGTATCAAATAAAGATGTTCAAGATGAAGTACGCTATGAACTGCAAAAGTTCGCAGAAGAAAAAGAGGTAACGAAACGCGGAGCAGAAACAGGTGATATTTTGTATATTGAATATACGGGATATGTAAAGGGTCGTCCTTATAAAGGATTACAGAATATAGAAACGGACTTTGAACTTGGCTCAAATACATTTTTAGAGGATTTTGAAAAAAATTTTATAGGTGTATATCCATTTACAAAGATATCTTTTGAAATGCTTTTTCCAGAAGACTATTATGATGTCCCATTAAGAAATCAAAAAGTATTCTTTGAGGTATCAATATATAGAATTATAGAAGTGGTTTTCCCAAGGTTGACAGATTCTTTTGTAAATCAGAATTTCGATTGTGATAATATACAGGAATATCTTGATATTGTTGCTAATAAGGTATATACTTTAAAATATAATATGCTTTTAGATGATTTGCAAAATGCGCTTCTATCACAAATTGTTGAATCATCGTCTTTCAATATGTCATATTATAAACCTATGATAGCAAAGAGGATTCATGAGGTGTTGCAGTCTTATAATGAGTATGCTAAATTATCTAAATGTTCCATTGCTGATGTTTATCAATGGTTTGATACAAGCGAGGATATACTAATTGAAACGGCAACATATGATCAGAAAAAATATGAAGTCTGTAAAAAAATAATAAAAGAAAAAAAGTTATTGCCAGCAGCAAATGAATACGAAAGACTGTGCTATGATTTTGCGCAGCAGTGTGGATATAATTCTATAGAGCACTTTACAAAAGATAATGGAGCAGATTATCTTCAGGAAAAGGTATACGAAAAAATTGTTAAGGATTATTTATTTGCAATTGCTTTGCAAATAGATAAGAAACTGTCGCAAAATAAAACAAGTAATTAAATAAAAAGGGAGAAGAATGTATGGTTAAAATAAAGATGATGCCATTATGTGGAATTGAAGTAAATGATAACAGTATCATTGAATTCGGGCAGAGTCGGAAAGATATTATAAATATCCTTGGAAAAGGGGATGCGGAAATAGAAGACAGGATTTATTATTATGAAAATTGTTTGCAGCTGGAATTTGTGGATGGTAGACTTGCATTTGCTGAGGTGTCGAAAGATGAGAACCTTGTTCTTTCCTTGTATGGGATAAATCCGCTTCAAATGCAGGACGCGGAGGTTATTTCTTTTTTATGCAAAAAGTGCGGGGTTGAGGGTCGTGATTTTCAAAATTGTGATAATTTGTATGATTTTTGTATACAATCGCAGAGTATAGCTTTCCATAGAGGAATAACACCGAAAGACACAACTGAGTCAATAGTAGAAGCAAAGGCGGAAGGATATTATAATACAGAGATGGAAAATGATTATCTGCAGTCAAAATATTTTGAAACAGTAGCAATTGGTATTGCAGATTATTTTAAAGAATTGATAATTTAGCTTTTTTCTAAAGTTATAGTTTCTTAAAATTTTCCAAATAGAAATTTTATATGCGTTTTTCGAAATTGTATCTTGCCCATTCAGTTTTCTCAGATAATCTCGGCTTTACATCTTTCCCCGTGCGTGTATATGGGTTTCGCATGGGAACAGGGATGTTGCCAATGCATTTTCATTTTCATTCCAGCAGATGCAGGGGATATAGTCAGATTCTGGAGATGAATAATTGATGACAACCGTAAGTTCTGTAATCTTGTGTCCGAGGGGAGTTCTGCGGAATACAGGGGGCCTGCTTATGTACACATCCAGGAACACAGAATTTTTATTATCCTCCGAATTTTCTAAAAATGCATGGGCATGGAAAAACAGGCTGAAATAATGACGATCGTGACGGACAGCGCCTACAGCAGTACGCAGAATGAAGAACTGGCTGCCGAAAAAAATGTACACCTTGTCACCACAAACCTTACAGGGCGTAAAGCCGAGGATATCCTGGCTGATTTTGAATTCAGCGAAGATGGCAGAAAAGTCCTCAAATGCCCCGGCGGGCATGAACCGAAAAGCTGCAGCTAGAACCAGGAAACTTTCCAGTGTACCGTTTCCTTCCAAAAGAGCCATTGCCAGGATTGCCAGCATAGAGAACAATGCCGCCATAAGATGTTCAAACGTGTAAGCAGGAAAACGGTATCCTCAAAATCGAACAAGAGGGCAAAACAGCAAAAGGAACGTAGCAGCGAAGATTATAAAAAGTACAGCCGTTTTCGGAATGGGGTGGAAACAATACCATCCATCCTGTGCCGAAAATACGGAATTGATAAAATCACGGTATGCGGACTGATACGGAGCCGTTTCTTCTTCGGATGCAAAATAGGTGCGTTAAATATCAAAAAGTTCTGTAGATATATACAGGGCTAGGATAAGTGCGTCCCCAAAATGGCAACTGCCTAAAAAATGGCGGAATATCTATCTACGATAAGCAACAAAAGCCATCTATAATCAACATTTCTGAAAATTTACAGCAATATATTCAGTTTTTAAGTTCCTATCGTAAAAAGGTTGAAATACAAATACCTTTTTGACAACCTAATCATAATATATGCACATTACATTTGAATATTTTGATAAAGTAGTTAATTTGGATAAGTAAAAAATAATATCACATTTTGCAGAAAGCCGTTTTTGAAAATGGAGTGTTTTTTCTGCATGAACAATAGTTTTTATATTTACTTCGGGCCAATACGATCTGAAGTATTTGTTGTTACGAAATAACCCGGAAACTGAACTGGAAAGTTTAGGAGACATATTCGACTTTTTCATCAATTTTTATTGATTAACCCTGTTTTCCATACTCTAAGTTATGGAGAATCACACATTTTAGCTTGTATTCTACGTTTTGGGGTAAACGGTAAAAAGTGCGTACTGTGCATATATGGAAGAAATTTTTATATAATGGTTCTGAGAATAAGTTATTCTTCTCAAGGCTATTATTAGTTACTATTGAAACTTTGAAAACGCATATAACTTTTCATAGTCCATGTACATAGCTTTGAAAACTCATACCAATTTTGACAGTGAGGTGCAGTCAATGTCAGATTTAAAACACGATGTGGTCGTAGAGCGTTGGGCTATGCTCATAAAGGAACGCATGGAAAGCGGCATGACCGTCAAGGAATGGTGTCATGACAGGAATATTAAAGAGTCCCAGTATTATTACTGACTGAGAATACTCCGCAGGAAGGTAGTGGAAAATACAGAACAGACTCCGCATATATCGCCTTTTGTTGAACTTTTAGCAAATATCTGTCAGGAGCAGTTTCCTGCGCCGGCCGCAGCGGTTATCAGAAAAGGAAATATTACCATAGAAGTAACCTAATCTGCTTCGGCAGGTTTATCCAAAAAGTTATGGAGTTACTGGCCAATGCTTGGTAATGTCAAACGATACAGCCGAATTTACCTGGCGTACGATTACACAGATCTGCGTTTTGGAATAGACGGCCTAGCCAGGGTTGTACAGGATCATTTTTAGCTGGATCCGTTTCAAAAAGGCTGCCTTTTTCTGTTCTGCGGCAGGCGGACAGACCGCATCAAAGGACTTTTGTGGGAAGTCGACGGCTTCGTGCTTGTTTATAAAAGACTCGAAGCGGGACGCTTTCAGTGGCCGAGAACGGCGTCAGAAGTCCGTGAGATCACACCGGAACAGTTCACATGGCTGATGCAGGGGCTTACCGTTGAGCAGAAAAGAAGAATCCAGGAAGTCACACCAGAGAGGATATGCTGACAGGTTTTGTGCAAAACATAGAAATTTTCTGCCTGTTTCCATTGGCGTTTTCCCATGTCTGTCCGGGTGAGAAAGCCGTACAGATTCGTCCTGTGCGGCTTTCAGAAACAGCTTTTCACATTTTTGCTATGAAATCTGAAAAATAATCCCATATCTTTGAAAGCGTCATTTGAAACATTATAGTCTATTGTCATTCTGACGAAGCCGGTCAAAAAATTTTCAGCAAAAATAACCTGTTTCTGCTATAATTGTGATATGGAAACGACAATAAGGAACAAGTTACTTACAGTCGGTTTTGTCACATCCGAAAAATATTCATTAAAATAAGATTTCAGCCTGTCCAGGACAGAATTTTTCGTGTATAATAAGCGGTAGATACAAACCCATCCTCTTTCGTATGTTTTTTAGTTGATCGCTTAAATTATACTATGAAAAGATGGGGTTGTATTTTTATTTATGAAAAAGTTGTAAACTGGTGTTAATACATCGGACACACCCGAAAATGAATTTTTCATGAACTTTTTCGATAGCGCACATGATTCCACTATGCATTTTGACTTTAAGTTGCATATACCGCTTTCGAAAACCAGCCGTTTCACTCATCCAGCGTCCAGGCATCCAAAAATGCAGCCCCATATCTAAACTGTTATAATTTTTCCCACCCACCTCCCGCACAAAAGCTATATTCGTATTTTATACGAAAAAACTTGCAGTATGGAAGCATTTACGTTACAATGCCGTAGAAGGGAGTGATCAACATGGCTTTTGATGGGATCGTAATCGCGAATTTAGTTACGGAGTTAAACAACACGGTACTAAATGCGCGTATCAATAAAATTGCACAGCCGGAAAAGGATGCGCTGCTATTGACGCTGAAAGGCAGCTTTGGGCAGAAGCGGTTGTTTTTATCCGCAAGCGCGTCCCTGCCGCTGATCTATCTGACCGATACGAACAAACCAAGCCCGATGACTGCGCCAAATTTTTGTATGCTGCTGCGTAAGCATATCGCAAACGGAAGGCTTGTAAGGATCTGGCAGCCGGATATGGAGCGTATTATTCATTTTGAGATCGAGCATTTGGATGATCTGGGTGACCTGCGGAAAAAAACATTGACGATGGAGCTGATGGGAAAGCACAGTAATCTGATCTTTACCGATGAAACTGGCCGGATCATTGACAGCATCAAGCACGTTTCTGCGCAGGTCAGCTCTGTACGTGAAGTGCTGCCGGGCCGGGATTATTTTATTCCGACACAGGGAAAGGAAAACCCGCTTTTCGCCGATGAAGCGCAGTTTGAACAGCTTGTGCTGGCCAAACCGCTGACAGCGGCAAAGGCTATCTATACGGTATATACGGGCATCAGTCCATGCGTAGCCAATGAAATCTGCTGCCGGGCCGGCATTGACGGCGATGCGGTGCTTGCTGGGCTGACGCAGGAGGAAAAAACACATCTGGCGCACCATTTTTTATGGATGATGCAGGATATCCAAGAGGAACGGTTTACGCCGAATATCGTACGCAAGGACGGACAGCCGTTTGAATTTTCTTCGGTACAGCTGACACAGTACGGCCATCTGCAGTATGAGGATGTTGCATCTGTCTCCGCGCTGCTGGAGCATTTTTATGCCGCGCGGGATCTGTATACGAGAATACGGCAAAAGTCTGTAGACCTTCGGAAAATTGTGGCAACCGCGCTGGAGCGCAATCATAAAAAATACCAGCTCCAGCTCAAGCAGCTAAAGGATACGGAAAAACGGGAAAAATACAAGGTTTACGGAGAATTGCTCAATACGTACGGCTATCATCTTAAAGAAGGCGCAAAAAGCTTGGAGGCGCTGAATTATTATACGAACGAGATGATCACGATCCCTTTGGATGCGCAGCTTTCCGCGATGGAAAATGCCAAGAAATATTTCGAAAGATATCAAAAATTAAAACGTACCTACGAAGCGCTGACCGCGTTGACAGTAGAGACAAAAGCGGAGATCGCGCATTTGGAGTCGATCGCGGCTTCTTTGGATATTGCGCAAAATGAGGACGATCTGGTGCAGATCAAGCAGGAGCTTGTGGAATACGGCTATATTCGGCGCAAAGGTCATGAGAAAAAGCAAAAGATCAAAAGCCGCCCGTTCCATTACCGTTCTTCAGACGGATTTGATATTTATATTGGAAAAAACAACTACCAAAACGAGGAGCTGACGTTCAAATTTGCAAACGGCGGGGACTGGTGGTTTCATGCAAAAAAGATGCCAGGCTCCCATGTGATCGTAAAGGCGGAGGGCAGGGAGCTGCCGGATCGTACGTTTGAAGAAGCTGCGATGCTGGCGGGATATTATTCCCAAGGCAGGGATGCAAAAAAGCTGGAGATTGATTATCTGCAGCGCAAAAACGTTAAGAAGCCAAACGGCTCGGCGCCGGGTTTTGTTGTTTATTATACCAATTACTCCATGGCTGTCTGTCCGGATATTTCGGGGATCGAGCAGGTGGTAGACGAATCCTTGTAACAGGTCAGACAAGCTGACCTGTTACCTGCAAAAATCCATTGAAAATCGCTTCGCGATGGGATTTTTGCACTCCTGAATCATGTTGTTACGGTCTTTGCAGCAGAATGCAAAGACCTGCCTGAACTGTTACGAATAATTATAAACATTTTGCAAAATTTTCCAAGAAAAAATTGACTAATACCGCCTAAATGTCTATAATAAGTATATCTATGCAAATCCCGATTGGAGGGAACTATAATTATGATCAAGAGCATGACCGGGTTTGGCAGGTTCGAGGCTGTCAAGGACAAGATGAAAATTGCAGTAGAAATGCGGGCTGTCAACCATAGATATCTGGATATCAGCGTCAGGATACCAAAAAAGCTTAGTAATTTTGAAAGCACAATACGCACGATCTTAAAAGAATATATTCAAAGAGGAAAGGTCGATGTATTTGTATCCTACGAGGATTTTTCTGAGACGGAAAGCGCCCTTTGCTATAATGAAGCGCTGGCGGGAGAATATTTAAAGCATCTGCGCCGTATGGCGGAAACGTTTCAGATCCGGGATGATATTACTGTCAGTACATTGGCTAGGTTTCCTGATATTTTTACAATGCAGGAGCAGGAAGCTGACGAGACAGAGCTGAAAGAGGTTCTGGAGGAAGCGGTACGCGGCGCGGCAGAGCTGTTTGTCGATTCGCGGATGAAGGAAGGGGACAATCTAAAGCAGGATCTAGTGGGAAAGCTGGATGAGATGCTTAAGGATGTGCAGTTTATCGAGAAACATTCCCCGCAGATCATCGAGCAGTACCACGAAAAGCTGCGGACAAAGGTAAAGGAGCTGCTAGGCGATAAGCAGCTGGACGACAGCCGGATCGCCGCGGAGGTTACGATCTACGCGGATAAAGTCTGTGTGGATGAGGAGATCGTCCGCCTGCGCAGCCATATCGAAGCAGTTAAAAAGGAGCTGCTGACCGGAGGAAGCATCGGCAGAAAGCTGGATTTTATTGCACAGGAGATGAACCGCGAGGCGAATACGATTTTGTCAAAGACAAGCGACTTGGCTGTTTCGGATACCGGAATTGAGTTAAAAACTTCCATAGAAAAAGTGCGCGAGCAGATTCAAAATATAGAATAAGGATGATGCAATGGCAAAGCTAATGAATATCGGGTTTGGAAACGTCGTAAATACGAGTAAGATCTTATGCATTATCACTCCGGATTCGGCGCCCGCAAAGCGTCAGATCCAACGGGCAAAGGAAGAAAACCGCCTGATCGACGCTACGCAGGGCCGCCGCACAAGAGCTGTGATCTTTACGGACGACCAAAGGCTGATCATATCCGCCCTGCAGCCGGATACGCTTGCCGGGCGATTTGGGAATGAAGAGCAGTTTTGAAAGGAGACTATGGATTATGATACATCCATCTTATGTGGAATTGATGCAGGTAGTTAACAGCGACCAGACGGAAATCGGTGAGGAGCCGGTGATCAACAGCCGTTATTCGATTGTGATCGCGACGGCTAAGCGCGCAAGGCAGATTATTGGCGGAGATGAGCCGATGGTTGCGAGAGCTGCTGGCAGAAAGCCTTTGTCTGTTGCCGTACAGGAGTTGTATGAGGGAAAGGTAAAAATTGTCGGAGAAGAGGACGTGACGGAGGAAGCGGCGCAGGAGCAAGTGGAAGCAGAGGTGTAACAAAAACATTGCTTTTGACGGACGTCTGAGCAGAGGGTTGTGCTTACCGCACAACCTTTTTTATAAGGAGAAGGGGTTTTATGGAAGTAACAGAGTCATGCAGCATTTGTTTCATTTCGCTTGGATGCGATAAAAATCTGGTCGATTCTGAGTTTATGATCGGAATGCTGCAGGAGCATGGATGGACCATTACAAATGAAGAAGCACAGGCGGACGCGATCGTGATCAATACCTGTTGTTTTATTCACGATGCCAAGGAGGAGAGCGTCAATACGATCTTGGAAATGGCGGAATATAAAAAATCCGGGCGCTGTCGGGCGCTGCTTGTAGCAGGATGTCTCGCGCAGCGTTATCAAAAGGAGATCCGGGAGGAGATTCCGGAGGTTGACGCGGTGCTTGGTACTAATTCTTACGACGAGGTAGTAAATGCGCTGCAGGCCGCGCTTGCGGGAGAGACGTATGAAAAATTCGGTACGCTGACAGGGCTTGCGGGACTGCATACAAAGCGGAGCCTGACAACCGGAGGGCATTACGCGTATTTAAAGATTGCGGAAGGGTGCGATAAGCGCTGTACGTACTGCATTATCCCGTCTATCCGGGGAAACTATCGCAGCGTACCGCTGGAGGAGCTGTGCAGACAGGCGCAGGAGCTTGCGGACGCGGGCGTAAAGGAGCTGATATTAGTCGCGCAGGAGACGACGCGCTATGGCGTGGATCTGTACGGGGAAAAGTCGCTGGCACGTCTGCTGGACGCGTTAAACGAGATACGGGGGATTCGTTGGATCCGTATCCTGTACTGCTATCCGGAAGAAATCGACGATACGCTGATCGACGCGTTCAAGCGCAATGAAAAGGTGTGCCATTATCTGGATATGCCGATCCAGCACGCAAGCGATGAGATCTTACGCCGGATGGGACGGCGCACGAGCAATCAACAGATCCGGGATATTGTCGCAAGGCTGCGCCGGGAAATTCCGGATATCTGCCTTCGGACAACCGTGATCTGCGGTTTTCCGGGAGAAACACAGGCACAGCATGAGGAGCTGATGGTGTTTTTAAATGAAATGGAATTTGAACGTCTGGGCGCGTTTCCATATTCACCGGAGGAGGGGACTGCAGCGGCGCAGTTTCCGGATCAGATCGATGAGGAGACAAAGCTGACTTGGCGCGACGAGGTAATGGAGCTGGAGCAGGAAATTATTTTCGATCAGACAGAGGATATGGAAGGCCGTTTGGTGTGGGCCTTCGTAGAAGGATATCTGTCGGAGGAGGCGGTATATATCGCAAGGACTTACCGGGATGCGCCGGATGTGGACGGTTATGTGTTTATAGCTGGCACAGACGCGCAGCTTATGACAGGGGACTTTGTGAAGGTACGTATTACCGGGGCGCTGGATTATGATCTGACAGCGGAGCTCGTTCCGTAAAAGGGGAAAGGAGAAAAATATGAATCTGCCGAATAAACTTACGATGCTGCGTGTGCTGCTGATTCCGTTTTTTGTAGTTTTTCTGCTGGCGCCGGTTTTCGGAAACAGCGGAAAATACATTGCGGCAGCTATTTTTATCATAGCGAGCCTGACCGACCTGTTTGACGGAAAAATCGCACGAAAGTATAATTTAGTGACAAATTTTGGCAAATTTATGGACCCGCTTGCAGATAAACTGTTGGTATGTTCCGCGTTGATCTGTTTGGTTGATATGAAAAAGCTGGCGTCCTGGATTGCTATTATTATAATTGCGAGAGAATTTATTATCAGCGGCTTTCGTCTGATCGCGGCGGAGCATCAGATTGTCATTGCCGCGAGCTATTGGGGAAAATTTAAAACAACATTTCAGATGCTTATGATCATCGTTCTGATCCTGGATTCAAAGCAGCCGTCGCTTCAGATGCTTGGTTCGGCGCTGACTTGGCTTTCACTAGCGCTTACGGTTATTTCGCTTGTGGATTATTTATATAAAAACCAAAATGTGATACAGGAGCAGAATTAGATCAAAAAAATGGTGTCCTGCAGGAAAGGGGAATTATGCAACAGGCATACGAAAAAGAATATGCACTTGAGAAGCGTGTTGTGGATCTGCTAAAGCAGCGCGGATTTACGGCTACGACGACGGAATCTTGTACCGGGGGCCTGCTGGCTGGACGGCTGTTAAATGTGCCAGGCGCTTCAGGCATCTACAAAGAAGGCTATATTACGTATTCCAATGAGGCCAAGGAAAAGCTGCTTAAGGTGGCGCACGAGACACTGGAGACTTACGGCGCGGTCAGTGAACAGACTGCTCTGGAAATGGCGCAGGGGGCAGCGAAGCAGGCGGGGGCGCAGGCGGCGCTGGCAACGACCGGGATTGCCGGGCCGGATGGCGGAACGCCGCAAAAGCCAGTTGGACTCGTCTATATCGGCTGTTATGTAAACGGAGTCACTGTCATAGAGGAGCATTGCTTTGCGGGGGAACGCGCGCAGGTACGCGCCCTTGCGGTGGAAGCGGCGCTGTCCCTGCTGGAGCGGACGCTTCTTGGAACCGCAGAAGCGGAATAAAATAAAATCAGGAGATAACTTATGAGAATCATTGCCGGAACTGTGAGGAGCCTGCCGTTAAAATCCATAGAGGGAAGGGATACAAGGCCGACGACTGACCGCATCAAAGAAACGCTGTTCAATATTTTGCAAACTGGCATCGAAGGCTGCAGCTTTTTAGACCTGTTTGCCGGGAGCGGGCAGATCGGGCTGGAGGCGTTAAGCCGGGGCGCTGATCGTGCGGTATTTGTGGAAAACAATAAAAAAGCCTGCGCGTGCATTATGGATAATATCCGCTTTACCCGCTTTGAGGAACGTTCCAAACTGCTTGCGATGGAAGCTGTAAGCGCGCTGCGCACGCTGGAAGGAAAGGAAACGTTTGATTATATTTTTCTGGATCCGCCCTATGCGTCTGGTATGGAAAGAGACGTTCTTGTCTATCTGGCGTCGTCGTCCTTACTGAAGGAGGATGCGGTGATTATTATTGAAGCGGCTGCGGATACGGATGTTTCTTATGTTGCGCAGCTTGGATTTACGATGGAAAGGGAAAAAAAGTACAAAACGAATAAGCACATTTTTGTGTCAAAAGGGGATAAAACATGAAAAGAGCTATTTATCCGGGCAGCTTTGACCCGGTAACACTGGGCCATCTGGACGTGATCGCGCGTGCGTCCAGGCTGGTTGACGAGCTTGTTGTCGGCGTGCTGAACAACAGTGCAAAAAATGCATTGTTTTCCGCGCAGGAACGTGTTAATATGTTAAAAGAACTGACTTCACAATTTACGAATGTAAAAGTGGATGCATTTGACGGGCTTTTGGTTGATTATGCCAAACGCACGAATGCAGCAATGATCGTCCGGGGACTGCGCGCGGTTACAGATTTTGAGTACGAGCTTCAGATTGCGCAGACCAATCATGAAATATACGCGGATATAGAAACCATATTCCTGACAACGCGTTTGGAATACGCTTATTTAAGCTCTACGATCGTAAAAGAGGTCGCATCTTACGGAGGAGATATCTCACGCTTTGTACCGCCGCAGATTGTCGGACAGGTGTATGCGAAATACGGGATCGAGGGTTTTGAGAAATAGAAGATAAGGAGCATTGCGTATGAGCAGTAAAATAGACCAGATCATAGAAGAAATCGAAGATTACATTGAAAGCTGCAAATTCCAGCCGCTTTCGAGTACGAAGATCATTGTCAATAAAGAAGAAATTATGGAGCTGATCGCGGAGCTGCGCCAGCGGACGCCGGAGGAAGTAAAGCGCTATCAGAAAATGATCAGCAATAAGGAGGCTATTTTAGCGGATGCTCATGCAAAAGCGGATACGATCATTTCACAGGCCCAGTTCCAGAAAAATGAACTTGTAAAAGAGCACGAGATCATGCAGCAGGCATATGCGCAGGCGAATGAAGTTGTATCGATTGCCCAGAAGCAGGCGCAGGAGATCATGGATCAGGCGACAAACGACGCGAATGAGATCCGTCTTGGCTCGATCGCCTATGCGGATTCGCTGCTAAATTCCATTGAAGAGCTGTTAAACGGTTCACAGAGCATTTTTAAAACTAATTTTGCACAGCTGAGCGCAAATATGGAGCGTATGCTGGAAATTGTTGCTGCAAACCGCGCGGAGCTGGCGCCGTCGGAAATTTTCCAGGAGGCAGCGCCGTCGCCGCAGATGGAGGAGCCGCCGCAGGCGCCGGAGGAAATGGAAGCGCCGCCGGAGCCAGAGCAGTAAAAGAGTTTAAAACAGGCAGGCAGCAAGCGCCGTACTTATGGCTGTTTGTACCAGCCGGAATACAAAGTAAAAGCGCATGGAAATGCCGCTGCCTTTGACCATGGAGGCAGTTTGCGCAAATCCGCTGAGCCCGCCAAACGCGGTAACGCCGATAATAAGCGGGTATTTTAACGACAGTGGATACGTCTGGCTGGCTGCGATCACATGGATCCCGTTTGTGATTTCCGTAATCCCGGTCAGTCCGGTGAAAAGCAGCTCATTGCTTCCCGCAAGTCTTGTGCACATCTGCGACAGAAGGGAAAACAGCATAATATATCCGCCTAGCTTTAACAGCGTTTCAAATCCATTCATAATTCCGGCATCTATCATTTGAAAGTTCAAATTGGAAGCAGATGCCGTATTTTTTTTGGCCGGAAGCCGCGGCGCGCGCCGCAGCAGAAGCAGTCCGCTAAGAAACGGCGGTGCGTACAGGATGGCATAGGTCATCCAGGTACGGTCATAAAGCCCAAGGGAGGCTATCAGAAGATAGCTGCTCACAAAGACAGGGCTGATATTGTTGCACATCGCGCACAGGATATTCGCTTCCTGTATGGTCAGCTTGCCCTCCCGCAGCAGGTCTGCCGTCGTCTTGCTTCCGATCGGAAAGCCGAATAAAAAGCCGGATACGATCGGATACGCGGCCTGCGGGTGATGGAAAAACAGGCGGCTCAGCAAAGGGCTGGCGGCGCGCAGCATATCATCCAGATAACCGGAGCGGATCAGGATATTGGAAAAGATCGTAAACGGCAGCAGCGCCGGAAGGATATTTTCATACCATAAAATGAGCCCGTTTGCGGCTGCCTTCACACAGTCGTCCGGATAAATTAGCAGGAATAGGATAAACAGCATGATAATAAATATAGATAACCTTTTTTTCATGACGGCACGTATTTTTTTTAACAGTATACGCGGCTGTGGGAGGAAACATGAATCAAAAACGTATCTTTTGGATGATCGTGCTGTTTTGGCTCGTCAGCTTGGACGTAACGCTGGCGTACAGGCTGGAACAAGACCACGGGTTCCGCCAGCAGGAATCCCAGCTCTTAAAGGAAGAAGAAGCGCTGTCCGTCTTGCGGACGTTCGCGCTGCCCAAGGATGCTTATGAACAGGGCGAAAACCTGCTGGCATATTTGTTCTGCCAGTCTGAGGATGAGGCTGAACTAAAACGCTGGCGTCGGTTGGAGCGGTCTGCGGATAAAAAATTATATGAAGATTTTAAAAATATTGCGGAAAGCCTGTTAGCGGATGCCGTCTATTTTCCGGTACCCGCAGCGGCTAACGATAAAAAGGCATTTGTATCCTATGAAAACAGCTGGCAGTCAGAGCGGACGTACGGCGGCGTGCGCGGGCATGAGGGCACGGACATTATGGCATCTATCCAGCAGCGGGGTTATTATCCCATCGTCAGCGTCAGTGACGGCGTTGTAGAAAAAATAGGCTGGCTGCCGCAGG
The DNA here is from genome assembly GCA_910586225.1 of uncultured Eubacterium sp. Classification (GTDB taxonomy): domain Bacteria; phylum Bacillota; class Clostridia; order Lachnospirales; family Lachnospiraceae; genus Eubacterium_J. The sequence goes on from CAJUIL010000015.1 coordinate 39,893, forward strand.
GCGGCTACCGGATCGGTATCCGGAGCAAGCACGGCGTTTATTACTATTATGCGCACCTTGCGGAATATGAGGAGGGGCTTGTACAAGGCGCAGAAGTGGCGGCGGGGCAGCTGCTTGGATATATGGGAGATACCGGCTACAGCGAGGTAGAGGGCACGACCGGAAATTTCCCGGTGCATCTGCATTTTGGGATGTATCTGGATCTGGAGGGAAAGGGAGAGGTAAGCTTTAACCCATATTATCTGCTGGGACTGCTGGAGGAGCACAAGCTTATGTATGTGTATGAGAAAAAGTAAAGTTATGAATGCGGCAAAAGTATGAAAAGCAGCAAAAGTACGAAGGGAGACGGCTATGGCAGGATTTTTACCGATCAGCAGGGAGGATATGGAGGAGCAGGGGATTGCGCAGCTGGATTTTGTCTATGTGATTGGAGACGCGTATGTGGACCATCCGTCGTTTGGCCATGCGGTGATCAGCCGTGTGCTGCAGGCGCATGGGTATCAGGTGGGGATCCTGGCACAGCCGGACTGGAAGGATCCTGACAGTGTCCGGGCTTTGGGCGAGCCGAGGCTTGGGTTTCTTGTTACAGCGGGAAATATGGATTCGATGGTAAACCATTACAGCGTATCGAAAAAGCGGCGCGCGATGGATGCGTATACGCCGGGCGGCGTGATGGGGAAGCGGCCGGATTACGCTACGGTCGTTTACTGCCAGCTGATACGCCGGGCGTATCCAAGCGTGCCGATCATTATCGGCGGGATAGAGGCGTCCCTGCGCAGACTGGGTCATTATGATTATTGGTCCAACAAGGTCCGCCGTTCGGTGCTTTTAGAATCCGGCGCGGATGTGCTAAGCTATGGAATGGGCGAGCGCAGCATCGTAGAGCTTGCGGATGCGCTTGCGGCAGGGATTGCCGTTTCAGACATTACGTTTGTCGAGGGGACGGTATTTCGGACGAGAGATCATGCGCTGGCTTCCTGGGACGCGGTACAGCTGCCGAGCTTTGACCAGATTCGCATGGACAAGGAGGCTTACGCAAGGAGTTTTTATATGCAGTACTGTAATACCGATCCGTTTTGCGGCAAGCGTTTGTACGAGACTTATAAGGGCGGCTTGTATGTCGTGCAAAATCCGGCGTCCAAGCCGCTCAGCCAGTTGGAAATGGATGATGTATACGAGCTGCCGTATATGCGTACCTACCATCCGTCCTATGAAGCCGCAGGCGGCGTTCCGGCAATCTCAGAGGTGAAGTTCAGCCTTGTCAGCAGCCGCGGATGTTTTGGCGGCTGCAGCTTTTGCGCGCTGACGTTCCACCAAGGCAGGATCGTTCAGAGCAGAAGCCACGCATCGATCCTAAACGAAGCGAAAATGCTGGTCAAGGAACCGGATTTTAAAGGCTATATCCACGATGTCGGAGGGCCGACCGCCAATTTCCGCCATCCGGCGTGCGAAAAGCAGCTGACAAAGGGCGCTTGTACAAACAAACAGTGCCTATTTCCGGGGCCGTGTAAAAATCTGAACGTAGACCACCGGGATTATCTGGAGCTTCTGCGGAAGCTGCGCAGCTTAGAAGGCGTTAAAAAAGTGTTTATCCGCTCCGGCATCCGTTACGATTACCTGATCTACGATAAAGACCGCCAGTTTTTGCGTGAGCTGTGCGAGCATCATGTCAGCGGCCAGCTAAAGATCGCGCCAGAGCATATTTCCAACACGGTACTGCAAAGGCTCGGAAAGCCTTCTATGGAAGTTTACCAGAAATTTGTACAGGCTTACGAAAAAATGAACCGCAGCATCGGCAAGGAACAATATCTGGTGCCGTACCTCATGTCTTCCCATCCTGGCTCTACGCTAAAGGAAGCGGTGGAGCTTGCGGAATTTCTGCGGGATATGGGCTATACGCCGCAGCAGGTACAAGACTTTTATCCAACCCCGTCCACAATATCCACCTGTATGTATTATACCGGACTGGACCCGCGGACGATGGAGCCGGTCTATGTCGCAGACAATCCGCACGAAAAGGCGATGCAGCGGGCACTCATTCAGTACCGCAACCCGAAAAACTATGATCTGGTACGTGAAGCGCTTACATTGGCAGGCCGTACGGATCTGATCGGCAGCGGGAAAAAGTGCCTGATCGGTGTGCGCAACTTTGCAAAGCAAAGCCCGCTGCAGAAAAGTCCTGCGGCAAAAAAACAGGGACAGACGGGGCGAAGGACTGCAAAGCAGGAACAACGGGTAGGACGAAGATCTGCAAAACAGACGCAAGCAGGACAAGGGACTGCAGGACGACGCAAGCAGGGAAAGGTTATGCATAAATAGAATATTGCACAAAGTAAAATGAGGAATTAATTTATGAAGGAATTGGAAATCGGCCCCAACGAGGCAGGACAGAGATTGGACAAATATTTAAAAAAGCTTCTCCCGCGCGCGCAGAGCAGTTTTTTTTATAAAATGCTCCGGAAAAAGAATATTGTGCGAAACGGCAAAAAAGCGGAAGGCTCTGTTCAGCTTTGCGTCGGCGACCGGATTACGCTATATTTATCAGACGAAACGATTATAAAGTTTAGTTCTGATAAAATTTCTGGGAATATACAAGGACAGGAGCGGATAGCATCTTTGCCTGCGTTGGAGATACTTTATGAGGACGCGGATATTTTAGTGATCAATAAGCCGTCCGGCCTGCTTTCACAAAAGGCTGCGCCGTCTGACATTTCTGCAAATGAGCTGGTTCTTCAATACCTGCTGGAATCGGGCGCTGTTACGCCAAAGATGCTGGAAACGTTCCGGCCCTCGGTCTGCAACCGCTTAGACCGCAATACTTCCGGGATATTGATCGCCGGAAAGACACTGCGCGGCCTGCAGCAGATGTCCGAGCAGCTGCGGGAGCGCACTGTAAAAAAATATTACCGTTGTGTGGCGGCAGGAAGCATAAAGGAACGACAGCATTTACGCGGCTTTCTTTGCAAGGATCATAAGACAAACAAAGTCGGGATCCATTCGTCAGATGGACAGTATATTGAAACCGAATATGAGCCGCTTGGCTATGCAAATGGCTGTACGCTGCTGGAAGTGCATCTGATCACTGGGCGTTCCCATCAGATACGCGCACACCTCGCGTCTGTCGGCCACCCGTTGGTCGGTGACACGAAATATGGCGACCCGGCGGTCAATAAAAAATTCCGGAACGAGATCGGTCTGCGCCATCAGCTTTTGCACGCCTGCCGGATTGTCCTGGCTGACGGGCAGGAGATTGTTGCGCCGCTGCCGGAGGCTTTTTCGCGCTTTGATTTTGTATGATAAAAAGCATGAGAAAGCAGCATCATACATAAGGAGAGAGCTAGAGCTATGCCAACCTGGACTTCAAGGGGACTGCGCGGTTCCACACTAGAGGAATACATCAACCGGACGAATGAAAAATATCTGGAAAACGGCCTGGCGCTGATCCAGAAAATACCGACGCCGATCACGCCGGTTACGATCGACAAGCAGACAAGACGGATCACGCTTGCCTATTTTGACCAAAAAAGCACCGTCGATTATATCGGGGCTGTTCAAGGAATTCCCGTATGCTTTGATGCAAAGGAGTGCCGTACCGATACATTCCCGCTCCAAAATATCCATGAGCACCAAGTCGCGTTTATGCAAAATTTTGAAACGCAGGGTGGGATTGCCTTTTTTTTAATTTCGTATGCTGCAAGGGATACGTTTTATTACCTGCGTTTTTGCAAGCTGCTGGAATTTTGGAATCGTATGCGGGAAGGCGGGAGGAAAAGCTTTCGATACGAAGAATTAGAACAGGATTTTATTTTTAAGCCGTCAGGCGGGCTGCTGGTGCCTTATTTGAACACGCTGCAGAAGGATCTGCTGCTGCGGGAATAAGAATAGACTTTTTGTATGGGGTATGCTATACTGAGCATAAGCGGTACGTATCAAACTTACAGTCAGGAGGTGAAAGGCTATGCCAAATACGCTGGAAGTAGCGAAGGAAGCGATTGAGCAATTTCAAAAAATCCAAAAGCATATGCTGTTAGCGAAGGAAGAAAATGCTGTGCGGACGTATGAAAGCTTAAAAGACGATTATTTATCTTTAAAAGCGATTTTAAATATTGCAGGCGTCAATCTTACCGATATTGATAAGATCAAGGAATAGAAGTACGGCTGCGGCGGCATACAGGGCGCAAGTCCATGGTTCATGGCTTACGTCCTTATTTTTATCCGATATACCCCGGCATATTGGATGATACAAAAAATGACTATACAAACGCATCGAAAACCCGTATACTGGAATACGGAATATTGCAAAAGCGAGGAGTATATACCTATGAAACAGCATCTACTTCATACCCCGGAGGGGGTCCGGGATATTTATAACGAGGAATGTGAGAAAAAACGATATCTGGAAGAGAAGCTTCAGCATATAGTAACAACTTATGGATATCATCCGATTCAAACTCCATCGTTTGAATTTTTTGATATTTTTGGAAAGGAAGTCGGTACGGTTCCATCCAGAGAGCTCTATAAATTTTTTGACCGGGAAGGCAATACGCTTGTGCTGCGTCCGGACATTACGCCGTCCATCGCGCGTTTTGCTTCAAATTATTATATGGAAGAAACCATGCCGCTGCGCTTTAGCTACAAGGGCAATACGTTTGTCAATACTTCGAGCCTGCAGGGGAGACTCAAGGAAAATACGCAGCTTGGCGCGGAGCTGATCGGCGACGATACGCCAGACGCGGACGCGGAATGTCTGTCGATGGTTGTCGAATGCCTGCTGCACGCAGGGCTGAAGGAGTTTCAGTTAAGCGTCGGCCATGTCGGGATCCTGCAGGGAATGATGGAAGCCGCGGGGTTGGATGAAGAAGAGGAGGACAGGCTGCGTGACCTGATTATGAACCATAACTTTTTCGGCGTGGAAAGCTTTCTTGCGCAAAAGCATCTGGATACTGCGCTGCAGGAGCTTTTTTCAGTCGTTGGGAAAATTTACCAGTCGGCGGAGGAGTTCCAATACGCGAAAGAGCTTGCGCGCGGTTATGAAAAAGTATATGCTTCGATCGCGCGTCTGGAAAAGCTGCAGTCTTTGTGCCTGCTGTATGGGATTGATAAATATATCAGCTTTGAGCTGGGTGTGATCAGCAGCTATCAGTATTATTCCGGTATGATATTAAAGGGGTATACGTTTGGCAGCGGCGAGCCGGTTGTAAAGGGCGGCCGTTATGACCGTCTGATGAAGCATTTTGGCAAGGACGCGCCAGCGATCGGTTTTGTCATTGTGATCGACCAGCTGCTGGCTGCGTTATCCAGACAGGGCGTCGCAATGCAGGCCGGACAGCGCAGCCAGCTTGTCATATACGATGAGGCGCACCGGGAAGATGCGATCGTTTATGCGCGCAGACAACGGGCCGCGGGCTGCAGCGTGGAGCTGATACTAAAGGCGGCGGATAAGTCAAGAGCGGATTACGAAGCGTATGCGAGCCGCAGCCAGGCTGCGCGGATTCAGTTTATGGATGGAGAATAGACAGATGGAAGGAAACAGATATTTAACATTTGCCCTCGGAAAAGGCAGGCTGGCAAAAAAGACGCTGGAGCTTTTTGAAAAGATCGGTATTACTTGTGAGGAAATGAAGGATAAGGATACGAGAAGGCTGATCTTTGTCAATGAGCAAGAAAAGATGCGTTTTTTCTTAGCTAAGGGGCCGGACGTGCCGACGTATGTGGAATACGGCGCTGCGGATATCGGAGTTGTCGGGGAAGATACGATATTGGAGGAAAACCGAAAGATCTATGAAGTGCTGGATCTTGGCTTTGGAAGATGCAGGATGTGCGTCTGCGGCCCTGCGTCCGCGCAGGAATACTTGCAAAAGCGGGAATTGATCCGGGTCGCAACCAAATATCCGCGCATTGCCAAGGATTATTTTTATAATAAAAAGCACCAGACGGTAGAGATCATTAAGCTGAATGGTTCGATCGAGCTGGCTCCGATCGTCGGCTTGTCGGAGGTTATCGTGGACATTGTGGAAACGGGGTCGACGCTGCGGGAAAACGGTCTGGAGGTATTGGAGGAGGTTTGTCCGCTGTCCGCAAGGATGGTCGTCAACCCAGTCAGTATGAAAATGGAGCATGAGCGGATCACGAGACTGATCACGATGCTCAGACATGAGCTTGGAAGGGCATAAATAAAAGTAATTTCGGATAAAGAATCAGGGAGTGGATACTATGAGAATTGTAAAACTCACAAAAGAAACGACACAAAGCCTGCTGGACGAGCTATTAAAAAGAAGCCCGAACAGCTATGGTGAATATGAGGGACGTGTCAGCGCGATCATTGAGGACGTCCGCACCAGACGGGACGAAGCGGTTTTTGATTATACGAAGCGTTTTGACGGGGCACAGATCCATGCGCACAATGTACGGGTGACGCAAGCAGAGATCGACGAAGCTTACGAACAGGTCGACCCTTCGCTGCTTGCGGTAATGAGAAAGGCACTTGTCAATATCCGCAGCTTTCATGAAAAGCAGCTCCAGCAGTCTTGGTTTACTTCTGGCGAAAACGGCATTTTGCTGGGGCAGAAGGTTACGCCGCTAAAGACAGTGGGCGTGTATGTACCGGGCGGCAAGGCGGTTTATCCGTCCTCCGTGCTGATGAATACCGTTCCGGCAAAGGTGGCGGGCGTTGAGCGTGTGGTCATGGTGACACCGCCGGACAAGGACGGAAAGGTCTGCCCGTCGACATTGGTTGCCGCAAGGGAGGCAGGTGCGGATGAAATCTATAAGGTCGGGGGTGCGCAGGCAGTCGCAGCCTTGGCATTTGGAACACAGAGCATTCCGCAGGTAGATAAGCTGGTAGGGCCTGGAAATATTTACGTTGCGCTGGCGAAAAAGGCGGTGTTTGGTTATGTCAGCATCGATTCGATCGCGGGGCCGAGCGAGATACTCGTGCTTGCGGACGAGACGGCGGATCCGGTATATGCGGCGGCGGATCTGCTGTCGCAGGCAGAGCATGACGAGATGGCTTCCGCGATCCTTATTACAACATCTATGGAGCTGGCGCAGAAGGTGTCCGAGCAGACGGAGCGTTTTCTGGAAAAGCTTTCACGCAGAGATATTATTAAAAAGTCGCTGGATAATTACGGCTATATTCTGGTGGCTGATCATATGGAGCAGGCGGTGGAGGCTGCAAACGAAATTGCATCCGAGCATCTGGAAATATTGACAAAGGATCCGTTTGAGGTTATGACCAAGATCCGAAACGCTGGGGCGATCTTCGTTGGGCCATACAGCAGCGAGCCGCTGGGCGATTATTTTGCAGGGCCAAACCATGTGCTCCCGACCAACGGTACGGCAAGATTTTTCTCTGCGCTGAGCGTTGATGATTTTGTGAAAAAATCCAGCATTATTTCTTATTCGAAGGAAGCGCTGGAGCCGGTTTACCGGGATATCGTGCAGTTTGCGGAATCCGAGCAGCTGACCGCGCACGCCAATTCGATCCGTGTGCGTTTTGAAAAAGAATGAATGGATCAAAAAGAAAGGTTTACAGATTATGGATAGAAAAATATTAGCGGCGACGCTGTATTTAAAAGACGGCGTACCTGTAAAGGCCCCCGATGACCTGACTCCCGCAGGAGATCTAAAGGTTCTTGCAAAGGGCTATAATGACGGCGGCATTGATAAAATTTTTGTGTTTGACCTCTCCGATGAGGATCAGGAGCATGAAAAAAACATCCACACCATCCGGGAGCTGAACCGTCTGATCGAGATTCCGACGTGCGGCGGCGGCAATGTGCGGCGGTTAGAGGATATTAAAAAGCTGCTTTACGCCGGATGCAAGCAGGTATTGATCAATGGCTCAAGGCCGTACTGCTTTGCGCTTGTAGATGAAGCTTCCTCAAGGTTTGGGCATGAAAAAATCCTAGTGTCAGTGAAAAACATTGACTTTGTATTTAAACACAAAGAAGTGATCAAAGAAAAGATCCATGAAATGCTTGTGATGGATCCGAAAATGCTGGATTCGGTGGAAAATCTGACCGATACGCAGTATGTCGCGCTTTGTGAAAAGCAGGATATGGATTGTATGCTGGGCATATTGCGCAGAGATCATTCCCGCGGCATTTACGGCAGCTTTTTAAATGGCGCGAAAGGAGACGCCATGGAATTAAAGTCGATGCTTTCCGAGCAGGGGATCAAAATGGATAATTTTGAACCGGCGCTTAAATGGAGTGACTTTAAGCTAAATTCAGACGGTATGGTTCCAGTCATCGCGCAGGACTATCGGACGGGTAATGTGCTGATGCTTGCATATATGAACGAGGAAGCGTTTAACAAAACGATTGCCACCGGAAAAATGACTTATTACAGCAGAAGCCGCGGAGAGCTTTGGGTCAAGGGCGCTACGTCCGGAAACATCCAGTATGTCAAGGTACTGACAGCGGACTGCGACCATGACACGATACTCGCCAAAGTATCCCAGGTCGGCGTAGCCTGCCATACGGGCCAGTACAGCTGCTTCCACAACGAGATCGTACATAAGGAATATATTGAACGCAATCCACTGAAAGTATTTGAGGAAGAATACGCAGTCATCCACGACCGCAAGATCAATCCGAAGGAGGGCTCGTATACGAATTATTTATTCGACAAGGGTCTGGATAAGATTTTGAAAAAGGTCGGCGAAGAGGCGACGGAAATCGTGATCGCGGCGAAAAACCCGGATGCAGAGGAGATCAAATACGAGGCGGCGGACTTTTTATATCATTTGATGGTGCTTATGGTAGAAAAAGGACTGACGTGGGAGGACATCACAAGCGAGCTGTCCCAGCGCTAAACGGATCTTGCAAAAAATTGGAATAGCCTGGCCATCTGTGCATAAAATAGAACAAATCGAAAAAGCCTTGGAGCTGTTGGATATGCTTGGAAATGAATATGCGCAGGCCAGAAAACAATACGTCGAGGAGGTCAGGCGTTCCTTTCACCATATGCAGCCAGAAGAATACGAAGAAGAACCGCAGGCGGGGGCGGTATCCTTTTTCAAGGTACGGTTTTTGATCGCGGTCTGTATTTTTGCTGCATTTGTACTGTGTGACAGGACGGGAAGCCGGTTTTATGATCATACAACGGAAGAGGTTGTGGAATTGTTAAAGCAGGAGAGATTTCAGTCGGAGCTGGATGCGATACGGGAGACTTGGGATGTGATTACGCGGGAGAAGTGATGGGGTGGTTTCTGAAGAGGTATACTAAAATTGGACGCGGAGGGAGAGAAATTAGACAGGATAACAGAAGGGAAGAACGGCTGGATATCGCAGACAGATTTAAGACAATGAAGCCTTTGTGAACCCCCCTTTAAAGTAAGATATGGTTGAGGAAAGAAAAGACCATGCCACAGTGACAGGCACGGTCTCTTTCTTTTGGTCTTGTAGGCTCTCAAGAGATAAAAAGTATAATTCTGGAATGAGCAATAAAATACAAAGATTTTTTAAAAAATCGAATATTTTGGCATTGTGTGATATATTATAATTAGTTATGCACATTAGGGAGGGAAAAATGTGAAACAGACATACAAAGCTAATCTCCAAAAGACTATTGCGGACTTTTATCCTGTATATAGATATGTCGATGGGTATGCACTATAAGGATATATACAAGTATTGATGAATCTGGAGATTTGGGGTGTGGAACTGGTACAAAAATGCTCACAGATGTGTTGATTTATGATTCTGAAACCCGAAATATCATACCCTATAGGTATTATAAGACACACGCCAGCGTCCTCAAAACCAAAAAACACAAAAAATCCGAGAAATCTGGAAAATTTTCTGTAAACCCTTGCATTTTCCATCCAAAAGTGCTATTTTATAAAATAAGAATAAAGCAGCTGTTAATTGAGAGTGGACCGCAATCCACTCTCAATTCGCGTTGTACTGCAATTTGATAAAATGTGCAGCGTATCCTGGCAGCATTTAAAGGAGGTGTAAAAATGTCAAGAAGCAAAGAGTATGAACGAAAAACCGAAGAACTGCTCCTGCCAATTTTGGAGAAGTGTCATTTTGAGCTCGTCGATGTGGAATACGTAAAGGAAGGAAGTACCTGGTTTCTGCGTGCCTATATTGATAAGGAAGGCGGTATTACAGTCAATGACTGCGAGGATGTGGCCAGAGAAATGAATCCGATCTTGGATGAGCTGGATTATATCGACGGTTCGTACACCTTCGAGGTCAGCTCGCCGGGACTTGGCAGACCGTTAAAAAAGGAAAAGGATTATGTCAGAAATCTTGGAAAAGACGTGGAAATCCGTACCTATCGTCCCATTATGCATGAAAAAGAGTTTCATGGAGTGTTACAGGCATATGATGACAGCACGGTTACGATCGTTACGGAGGATGGTGTGGAAGTTTCCTTTGAAAAGAGTGATATTGCCCTGATTCGCCAGGCACTAGATTTTTGAGTGCAGCAGTACACATAGATTAGGAGGAGCGAAAAATGAACAATGAATTGTTAGAAGCGTTGAATATATTGGAAAAAGAAAAAAATATCAGCAAGGATACTCTGCTCGAAGCCATTGAAACGTCATTGATTACCGCCTGTAAAAACCATTTCGGCAAATCCGATAATGTGAAAGTGGATATGAACCCGGAAACGTGTGAGTATCATGTATTTCAAGGTAAGACTGTCGTGGAGGAGGTGGAGGATCCGGTAATGGAGATCAGCCTTGCGAATGCGAAGATGATCAACAGCAGGTATGAGCTTGGGGATATGGTCAATATCGAGATCAAGTCTAAGGAATTTGGCCGTATCGCCACGCAGAACGCAAAAAACGTTATCTTGCAGAAAATCCGCGAGGAAGAGCGTAAAATACTCTGTGATGAATATTACAGCAAGGAAAAGGATATCGTGACCGGCATCGTCCAGCGGTATATGGGCAGGAACGTCAGTATCAACCTTGGAAAGGTAGACGCGGTGCTGACCGAAAACGAGCAGGTAAGAGGCGAGGTGTTCCAGCCGACGGAGCGTATCAAGCTCTATATCCTGGAGGTAAAATCTACGTCAAAGGGACCTAAGATCCTTGTGTCCAGAACACATCCAGAGCTGGTCAGGCGGCTGTTCGAATCCGAGGTGACAGAGGTTAAGAGCGGTATCGTAGAGATAAAAAGCATTGCGAGAGAAGCCGGAAGCCGTACAAAGATCGCGGTACATTCCAACGACCCGAACGTGGACGCGGTCGGCGCCTGTGTCGGTTTAAACGGTGCGAGGGTAAATGCGATCGTCAACGAGCTGCGCGGGGAAAAAATTGATATTATTACTTGGAATGATAATCCGGCGATGCTGATCGAAAACGCATTAAGTCCCGCAAAGGTTATTTCGGTCATTGCGGACGCAGAGGAAAAAAGCGCCAAGGTCGTTGTACCGGATTACCAGCTGTCACTCGCGATCGGCAAGGAAGGGCAAAACGCAAGGCTGGCGGCAAGGCTGACCGGATTTAAGATCGATATTAAGAGCGAGACGCAGGCGAGAGAAGCCGGAGACTTTCTGGATTACGAAAACGATTATGAGGATGCGGACGAATACGAGGACTACGAGGATTATGACAGCGAGGCTTATGGATCGGACGGAACGTATGCAGATGAGGAACAGGAGCTTGCCGACGATGGCTATGCGGAAGGATCCGAAGCTATGGACGATGATTATCCAGAGCAGTCTGACATAAATGCGGGTGAAAGCACGTATGACACTCAAAGCGATGCAGACGCTATGACATCATCCGAGTGGGAGGATTCGGATGAGACTGACGAAGAGAGCAAGGAAGGTGCGGATGCAGAGTGAAAACGAAAAAAATTCCTTCCAGAATTTGTGTAGGATGCAGGGAGCCAAGAGAAAAACGGAGCATGGTACGTGTTGTTAAGACAGCGGAAAATGAAATCTGCCTGGATGTAACAGGAAGGAAAAACGGGCGCGGAGCTTATATCTGTAAAAATACGGAGTGCCTGCAGCGTGCCATACAGACGAAGGGACTGGAACGTTCGCTGAAAACACAGATCCCGGAGCAGGTAATAAATTTGTTAAAAGAGGAGATGAGTGCGGTTGAAGCCAGATAAGGTGTTGTCAATGATCGGAATAGCAGCCCGTGCGGGAAGTATTGCAAGCGGTGAGTTTTCCACGGAAAAAGCTGCGAAGGGCGGCAGGGCTTATCTGGTAATCCTTGCGAAAGACGCGTCGCAGAATACGAAAAAGCATTTTTCAGATATGTGCGCTTACCGCGAGATACCATATTTTGAATATGCGGATAAGAAACAGCTTGGTAATTGTATCGGAAAGGAATACCGGGCGTCATTGGCAGTTACAGATGAAAATCTGGGAGGAGCAATTATCAAAAGGTTAACGGAAACAGAAAACTGAATAATGGAGGTAATAGATAGTTTATGGCAAAGCAGAAAATACATGAACTTGCAAAAGAGTTGAAAATAGCGAGTAAAGTAATCGTGGATTATATGAATAAAAAGACAAAGGATAAGGATAAAAGGTTTACTCCTTCAAACGCGCTGGAGGAAGCAGAAGCAGCGGATATCAAGGCGAACCTGGATACGCTTGTAAAGGCGGACAGTGCGTACAAGGAAACGGCCGCGCAGTCCAGACAGCAGGACGCAAAGGCCGGCCAGCCGCCAAAACAGGACGCAAAGGCGCCGCAGGCTAAGCAGCAGGATGCAAAGGCCGCTTCCAAGGAAGGCGAGGCAAGACCGAAGAAGAAATCCAGCATTACAGCAGTATTCAACGCACAGTACAGCAAGCAGAACCGCAGGCAGAACGGCAATGGGAACCGTGGCAATAAATCTGCGGGTGAGCGTGGCGACCGGCCAAACAGGGAACGCGGGCAAAGGACTGTAAAGCCTGCGGAGCGGCCGCATATCCCAATCCGTCCGAACGCCGACAGACCGAATTATGACCGGGCGTCTGCTCATGTGCCGGATGATGAGATTGTAAAGCCAGTACCGGAAAAGACAGACAATAAAAATAAACCGGACAATAGACAGGAGCGGACGAACCGGCCAGAACGTGTGAGCGACCGCGGCGACAGGCAGGATCGTGCGGCTGAGCGCGGCGACAGGCAGGATCGTGCAAACGACCGCGGCGACAGGCAGGATCGCGTGACTGACCGTGGCGATAGACAGGACCGTGCAAATGACCGTGGTGACAGACAGACAGGCGGCAGGGGCGGACAGCGCGGGCAGTCAGGCGGCGTGCGTGCGATGAGCGGCCAGAAGCAGTCAGGCGGTGCACGGACAAACGCAAGATCAGAACGAGGTCAGAATGACAGAGGTGGAAGAAATGCGGGATTTGAGCAAAAGGGTGAGAAAAATCATTCGAATAATCGAGCGAATTCCGGTAATAATTATGGTGATAAAAACGGCAGCAGAGTCGGTTCGAATCGCCAGAAGGAATTTAAAGGAAAATTAGAACAGAATATCAACCGTTTCCATAAGGATTCGGTAAAGACATCCTCAGAGGAGATCGCAAAGGAAGGCCGCGATAACAGAAGCCGTGACAATAACCGCAAGAAAAACAACAATAATAAGGACTTTGACCGGTTTGGCGGCAAGAAGCAGGAACGCTATGTCAATCTGGAAAAGACGAGCGGGCATAAGAAGAAAAACCAGACGCCGGTACAAAACGCGCCGAAGGAAGAAGACGCGATCCGCTCCATTACGCTTCCAGAACACATGACGATCCGCGAACTGGCGGATAAGATGAAGGTACAGCCTTCTGTTATTGTGAAAAAGCTGTTTTTAAAAGGCACTATGGTTACGGTCAATCAGGAGATCGATTACGAGCACGCAGAAGAGATCGCGCTGGAATTTAACTGCATAGCAGAGCCGGAAGAAAAGATCGATGTCATTGCAGAGCTGTTAAAAGAGGACGCTGAGGATGAGAGCAAAATGGTTTCCCGTCCGCCGGTAGTCTGCGTTATGGGTCATGTAGATCACGGCAAGACGTCGCTGCTTGACGCGATTCGAGATACAAGAGTAACCGATAAGGAGGCCGGAGGCATTACACAGGCCATCGGTGCTTATATGGTAAAATGCAACGGCGAAAATATCACGTTTTTGGATACGCCGGGCCACGAGGCGTTTACGGCGATGCGTATGCGCGGCGCTAATTCGACGGATATTGCGATCCTGGTCGTAGCAGCTGACGACGGCGTAATGCCGCAGACGGTAGAAGCGATCAACCACGCAAAGGCAGCAGGAATTGAGATCATCGTTGCCGTAAATAAGATCGATAAGCCAAACGCCAATATCGAGCGCGTAAAACAGGAGCTTTCTGAGCACGAGCTGATCCCGGAGGATTGGGGCGGCAGCACCATCTTCGTTCCAGTATCCGCGCATACCAAAGAGGGTATCGAGCAGCTTTTGGAGATGATTCTGCTGACAGCCGAGGTGCTGGAATTAAAGGCGAATCCAAAGCGGAACGCCCGCGGCGTTGTGATCGAAGCAAAGCTGGATAAGGGACGCGGCGCGGTAGCGACTGTGCTTGTACAGAAGGGTACGTTAAAAGTCGGCCAGCCGGTGGCGTGCGGCAGCAGCTTTGGTAAGGTGCGCGCGATGATCGATGATAAGGGACGCAATGTCAAAGACGCAAGACCATCCATGCCAGTAGAGATCTTAGGCTTGAGCAGTGTGCCGGATGCAGGCGAGACGTTTGTTGTATGCGGATCGGAAAAGGAAGCCAGAAATTTCTCAGAAACGTATATTTCCGAAAGCAAGGAAAAGCTGTTAGAGGAAACCCGGTCACGGATGTCACTGGACGATCTGTTTTCACAGATACAGTCCGGCAATGTGAAGGAATTGAACATTATCGTAAAAGCGGACGTACAAGGCTCCGTCGAAGCAGTCAGACAAAGCCTGCAGAAGCTTTCAAACGAGGAAGTTGTAGTCAAGATCATCCATGGCGGCGTTGGTTCGGTCAACGAATCTGATGTCAATCTGGCATCCGCCTCCAATGCGATCATCATCGGCTTTAACGTGCGTCCGGATCCGGTAGCAAAGGCGACTGCAGAACGAGAAGGCGTGGATATCCGTCTGTATAAGGTGATCTATAGCGCTATCGAGGACGTATCTGCAGCTATGAAGGGTATGTTAGACCCGATTTTTGAAGAAAAGGTACTGGGCCATGCAGAAGTACGCCAGATTTTCAAAGCGTCCGGTATTGGAAATATCGCAGGATCCTATATTTTGGACGGCATTTTCGAACGAGGATGCAAGTGCCGTATTACAAGGGACGGGGAGCAGATCTACGAAGGCGCGCTGGCATCGTTAAAGCGGTTTAAGGATGATGTGAAGGAAGTAAAGACCGGATTTGAATGCGGACTTGTCTTTGAAGGCTTTAATGACATCGCGGAATTTGACCAGATCGAAGCGTATAAGATGGTGGAAGTGCCTCGTTAAGTGTGAAGGCAGCGTAACAGTGCAGGCTCAAAGCTGTTGCAAAGCAGTAAAGAGGTATGGAAAATGAGAAAAAACAGTATAAAAAATACACGTATCAACGAAGAGGTGTTAAGGCGGCTGAGTGAGATCATCCGCGGCAGCATCAAGGACCCGCGCATCAATCCGATGACGAGTGTTGTTTCTGTAGAGGTGGCGCCGGATCTGAAGACGTGCAAGGCATACGTCAGCGTGCTTGGAGACGAACAGTCGCAAAAGGATACGCTGGCGGGCTTAAGGAGCGCAGAGGGCTATATTCGCCGCAGCCTGGCGCAGAGCGCGAACCTGCGCCATACGCCGCAGATAACCTTTATTATCGACCAGTCGATCGCATACGGTGTTAATATGTCGCATCTGATCGACCGGATCCAGAAAAAGGAGCAGCAGGCAGCGCCTGACGAACAAAGCCAGCAAACAGGCGGGACGGAAGATAAGACGGCAGGAGAGGAAGAGGCATGATCAAGAGTTTGGATGAGCAGCTTTCGGGAGTCCGTCATGTGGCGGTTGCAGGCCATGTGAAGCCGGACGGGGACTGTATCGGTTCCTGTCTGGCGACCTATAACTATATCCGGGATTATTATCCAGAGATACAGATCCAGTTGTTTTTAGAGCCAATTCCGAATATTTTTAAATTCCTGCCGCGGGCGCAGGAGATCATCAGCGATATGGACACGTTGCCGTGCCCGGACCTTCTGATTGTACAGGACTGCGGAGACGCGGGCCGGCTGGGCAGGGCGGCGGGACTGATCGCAAACGCAAAGCGCGTCATCTGCATTGACCATCATATCAGCAATACGGGGTTTGGCGACGACAGCAGGATCGTGCCGACGGCAAGCTCGACCTCGGAGCTGGTTTTTGGCCTGCTAGATCGGGAGCGGATCACAAGGCCGATCGCTGCGTGCATTTATACGGGGATTATTCATGACACAGGGCTGTTCCAGTATTCGTGCACTTCGCCGGAAACGATGCGTATCGCTGCTTTTTTAATGGAAAAAGGGATTGATTTTTCTGGTATTGCAGATCGGACCTATGTGCAAAAGACATATGAGCAAAACCAGATTTTAGCAAAGGCGATCCAAAAAAGCAGGCTGCATCTTGATGGAGCCTGTATTTCTTCGGTTATTACGTCTGAGGATATGCAGGAGTGCTGTGTTCTGCCGAAGCATCTGGAGGGCATTGTATCCCAGCTTCGTTCGACAAAGGGCGTAGAAGCCGCGGTATTTTTTTATCCGAAGGATGAAGGCGCGGAGAAAAAGGAATATAAGATCAGCTTTCGCTCTGGATCAGACGCGGTTAATGTTGCGAAGATCGCTGCTCATTTCGGCGGCGGCGGGCATATCCGCGCAGCCGGGGCGTCTGCCAGCCTGCAGCCTGAGGAATGCCTGGAGCAGATTTTGGGAATGGTCGCTAAGCAGCTGGAGCTAAGCAAGCGCGATACAGAAACGGAGCGGCAGCCATGACAGCTATGAACGGGATTTTAAATGTATATAAGGAAAAGGGATATACGTCGCACGATGTAGTGGCAAAGCTGCGGCGCATTTGCGGTCAGAAAAAAATTGGGCATACCGGAACGCTTGACCCGGATGCAGAGGGCGTGCTGCCTGTCTGTCTGGGTACGGCGACAAAGGTCTGCGAGCTGCTTACGGAGAAAGATAAGGTGTATGAGGCCGTCCTGCTGCTTGGTAAAGAAACCGATACACAAGACAGCAGCGGAACGGTGCTGCGTGAGTCCGCGCAGCTTCCGGCTAAAACGGAGATCGAAAAAGCGGTTTTACATTATAAAGGAACCTACAAACAGATTCCGCCGATGTATTCCGCGCTCAAGGTGAACGGAAAAAAGCTGTGCGATCTGGCAAGAGAAGGCATTGAAGTCGAGCGGAAGGCAAGGGAAGTCCATATTTATGAAATCGAGATTTTATGGCTGCGTCCGCCGCGCGCCGGGCTGCGCGTGCATTGCTCCAAGGGAACTTATATCCGTACGCTCTGTCATGATATCGGGCAAGAGCTCGGCTGCGGCGCCTGCATGGACGAGCTGCTGCGCACAAGGACTGGTATCTTTGCGCTGCAGGATGCATGGAAGCTGGGACAGATCGAGCAGCTGGCAAAGGAAATGCGGCTGCAGGATATCCTGCTTCCTGTTGACCAGCTGTTTTGCTCGTATCCGAGGGCGGAAGTGAAAGCACAATTTCACAAAATGCTCCAAAACGGCAATCGTCTCCCAAAACAGGCAATGGTTACCAAACAGGAAGCGGACAGCGCGGACAGGCTGCGCGTTTATATAGGAGAGCTGTTTTATGGCATTTACGCATTTGATGAAGCGCGCGGCGATTACCGCCCGGTGAAAATATTTGGGCAGGGAAGCGCGGCCGATATACAGCAGAAGAAACGGGGGAGCAGCGCATGAGATACGAAAAGGATTTTTTGCATCTGCAGCTTTCTGAACCGACTGTGCTTACCCTTGGAAAATTTGACGGCTTGCACCGCGGGCATGAGCTGTTAATGGAATCTATATTTGAAAAAGCGCGCGAAGGGCTTAAGGCAGCTGTGTTTACGTTTGATATCCCGCCCGCGCAGGCAGCGGGAACCGAGGTAAAGGTCATTACGACGAATGAGGAAAAAAAGCGTCTGTTTGCGCAGCGGGGCGTGGATTATCTGATCGAGTGCCCGTTTACAAAAGAAATGATGCAGATGGAAGCAGAGAGCTTTATAAAAGAAATCGTGACGCGGCTTTGTGTAAAATGGATCGTCGTAGGCACGGATTTTCATTTTGGACATAACCGCAGAGGGGATTACCATATACTGCAGCAGTATGCGGGGGATTATGGATATCGGGTTCGGGTCGTACAGAAAATGCAGTACCAGGGGCGGGATATCAGCAGTACTTATATCCGGGAGGCGCTGCAAAAGGGCAGCTTGGAATTTGCCAACGAGCTTCTCGGTTATCCGTATTTTATCCGCGGGCGGATCATTCACGGCAACCAAGTCGGCAGGACGATCGGATTTCCAACGATCAATATCCAGCCGCCGCAGCAGAAGCTTTTGCCGCCGTTTGGCGTCTACGTTTCCAAGATCCATCTGGACGGCAAGCAATACGGAGGCATTACAAATATCGGCAAAAAGCCGACGATCCATGGAGATTACCCGCCAGGGGCAGAGACATACATTTATGACTTTGATGGGGACGTCTATGAAAAGACAGCGAAAGTGGAGCTGCTGCATTTTGAACGTCCGGAAATGAAGTTTGACGGGATCGAGGCATTGAAACAGCAGTTGGAAAAAGACATTGCTTATGGGAGAAAATACCTTTCGTAAATTTTTATTACAAAATTATTACAACGCCGTTGACAGTGATAGGTGATATTGCTATAATGTAACCTGATATAGGAAACAGGTTATAAAATCATTTCAGAATTGTTACTAAATTAGAATTGTTAGTAATCAGAATCGTTACAAAAAGAAAGCTTATTATCTAGAAAGAAAAATCTGGCGCCAATCGGCGGCAGCTAAAAAACAACGGACAAGTATATTTGCGGGAGGAAAAAATGAAATCCAGATTTATAAAATTCGGAGCAATTTTTATGACAGCGGTAACAGCGATCATTGGTGCGGGCGCAGCGTCTGTGCAGGCGTCACCGATCCGTGCGGGCGTCGGCGCGGTTATGGCGGAATATTTGCATGAAAGCGCAAAGGCTTCCATGCTGGCCAAGGCGGACAGCGGCAGGCAGACGGTTGCAAAGGCTGTGCAGACCGCACAGACAGAAGCTTCCCAGAATAAAAAAAGGTCGAAAAGCGCTAAAAATAGCGAAGCTGCACAGGACGGAACGATCTGCGGTTATACAAACCTCGGCATTGCCAATGTCAGCAATTATTTGAATGTACGCCAAAAGGCGGGCGAGGATGAAAAGATCGTCGGCAAGTTGCCGGCGGATGCAGGCTGCGAGATTTTAGACGAAAAAGACGGCTGGTACCATATCCGTTCCGGAAAGGTCAGCGGCTACGTGCGTGCGGATTATATCATTACCGGAGACAAAGCAAAACAAATGGCTGAAAAGCTGAAAAAAACAATGGCTACGGTCAATACGCTGACCGTATATATCCGGGAAAAACCGAATACGGACTGCACGATCCTCACGATCGTAACGACAGACGAGGAGCTGGAGGTTGTAGAAGAAGGCGACGAATGGATTGAAATAAAGCTGGATGATGAAAATGGCTTTGTAAACGCGCAGTATGTGAATCTTTCCGAAGAGCTGAAAAAGGCAATGCCTTATACGGAAGCGGAAAGAAGCGCAGAAGTGCCGGATACAAAATATTCGCTTGTGCAGACTGCGTTAAGCTATGTCGGCGGCCGTTATGTCTGGGGCGGGGCAAGCCTGACAAACGGTGTGGACTGCTCTGGCTTTACGATGCAGATCATGGCGAAATACGGCGTTTATCTGCCGCATTCGTCCAGAGGGCAGGCAGGATACGGCAGAAGTGTCAGTACCTCTGAGCTGCAGCCGGGCGATCTGATCTTTTATGGCAGCGGCAGCTCGATCAGCCATGTCGCTATTTATATCGGCAACGGGCAGATCGTGCACGCAAGCAACAGCCGCGACGGCATTAAGGTATCCAATGCCTTTTACCGCACGCCGATCTGCTGCAGACGGATGTTTTAGCAGGTAACAGTTCAGCTTGCCTGAACTGTTACCTATGTTTTGCAGGATAGGTTATATTTTCTAAAAAAACAGTTTACAGAAACTAGCAGATATGCTATATTAGATAGGCATGAGTAAGCCCATATTCGGTAGATGGACGCTCCGACCTTTTACTGAGTATCATGCAATCAGGGCGATTATAAAATAAATGGAGGACAGTTTCATGTTATCAAAGGAAAAGAAAGAAGCAATCATCAAAGAGTACGGCAACAAGCCTGGCGATACCGGTTCACCGGAAGTACAGATCGCGTTGCTGACCGAGCGTATCAACGAGCTGACCGAGCATCTGAAAGTTAACCAGAAGGACCATCATTCCAGAAGAGGTCTGCTGAAAATGGTTGGACAGAGAAGAGGTCTGCTGGCTTATTTGAAAAAGAGCGATATTGAAAGATATCGTACCTTGATTAAGCGTCTGGGATTAAGAAAATAATTTTGTATGGAAAGAGCGGAGTTTTTCCGCTCTTTTTTAAGAAAAAATAGTAGCGGCGCCAGAGTGATCGAAGCAGCTGCCAAAATATGGTTGGGGTGTTAAAAGGAAGCTGCCGGATGTGTCCGGCGTTTTCCTTCTGACACCCAAACCAAGGAAAGGAAAAGAAGGAGAAAAGAAATGTATAAAAGTTATTCTATGGAAATCGGCGGAAAGACGCTTACAGTGGACATCGGCCGTGTGTGCGCGCAGGCAAACGGCGCGGCGCTGTTAAAATACGGCGAGACGACCGTGCTTTCCACCGCGACCGCATCTGAAAAACCAAGAGATGGGATTGATTTTTTCCCGTTAAGTGTAGAATATGAAGAAAAGCAGTACGCAGTAGGCAAAATTCCTGGAGGATTCAACAAGCGTGAGGGCAAGGCGTCTGAAAATGCGATCTTGACGTCCCGTGTCATTGACCGTCCGATGCGTCCGCTGTTCCCAAAGGACTACCGCAACGATGTTACGCTGAACAATATGGTTATGAGCGTGGATCCACAGTGCCGCCCGGAAATTACGGCGATGCTTGGCGCGGCGATCGCAGCCAGCATTTCCGATATTCCGTTTTGCGGCCCTTGCGCTATGACGCAGCTTGGTATGGTGGACGGGCAGCTGATCGTCAATCCGTCCCAGCAGGAATGGGATGAGGGAGATCTGCAGCTGACAGTAGCGTCTACGATGGAAAAGGTGATCATGATCGAGGCAGGCGCGAATGAGATTCCAGAAGAAAAAATGCTGGAAGCGATTTATATGGCGCATGATATTAATCAGACGATCAACGCGTTTATCAACCGACTTGTGGAGGAGGTCGGCAAGCCGAAGCATGAGTATACAAGCTGCGCGATCCCGCAGGAGATGTTTGAGACGATGAAAGGCATCGTAACGCCGCAGGAGATGGAAGAGGCGGTATTTACCGACCAGAAGCAGGTACGCGAGGAAAATATCCGTAAGATCACAGAAAAATTTGAAGAAGCGTTTGCAGATAACGAGGAGTGGCTGGCTGTGCTTGGCGAGGCTGTTTACCAATACCAGAAAAAGACCGTCCGCAAGATGATCTTAAAAGACCGCAAACGTCCGGACGGGCGTGCGATCGACCAGATACGTCCGCTGGCAGCGGAAATCGACCTGATCCCGCGTGTGCATGGCTCCGCGATGTTTACGCGCGGACAGACGCAGATCTGTGATATCGTTACGCTGGCTCCGATGTCAGAAGTGCAGAAGGTAGACGGCTTAGATGAAAATATTGTGCAGAAACGGTATATGCACCATTATAATTTCCCGTCCTATTCCGTAGGCGAGACGAAGCCGTCCAGAGGGCCGGGACGCCGGGAGATCGGTCATGGCGCGCTTGCGGAAAAAGCGCTGATCCCAGTGCTGCCGTCGGTAGAGGAATTTCCGTATGCGATCCGTGCGGTATCCGAGACGTTTGAATCCAACGGCTCTACCTCTATGGCTTCGACCTGCGCGTCCTGCCTGTCCCTGATGGCAGCCGGAGTGCCGATCAAAAAGATGGTGGCAGGTATTTCCTGCGGACTTGTCACAGGCGATACGGACGACGATTATGTAGTATTGACGGATATTCAGGGCTTGGAGGATTTCTTTGGTGATATGGATTTTAAGGTGACCGGAACGCATGACGGCATCACAGCGATCCAGATGGACATTAAGATCCACGGACTGACCCGCCCGATCGTGGAAGAGGCGATCGCACGTACAAGGGAAGCAAGGCTTTATATTATGGACGAGGTAATGTCCAAGGCAATCGCAGAGCCACGAAAAGAAGTCGCACCGCTTGCGCCGAAGATCATCCAGATCCAGATCGATCCGATGAAGATTGGCGATGTTGTCGGACAGCGGGGCAAGACGATCAACGAGATCATTGAGCGTACCGGAGTCCGCATAGACATCAGCGACGACGGCTCCGTATCGATCTGCGGTACAGACCGCGCGATGATGGACAAGGCTGTGGAAATGATTCAGATCATTACGACGAATTTCGAAGAAGGCCAGATCTTTAAGGGCAAAGTTATCAGTATCAAAGAGTTCGGCGCATTTATTGAGTTTGCGCCTGGCAAGGAAGGCATGGTGCATATTTCCAAGATCACAAAAGGAAGGATCAATCATGTGGAGGATGTGCTGACACTTGGTGATATGGTGACCGTTGTATGCCTTGGAAAGGATAAGATGGGACGCATCGGCTTTAGTATGAAGGATGTGCCAAAGGATAAATAGACGCTGAAAGATAATAGAAGCGGATACGAAAAAAACCGGAAATGCACGGTGTGCACTTCCGGTTTTTTCGTAACAGTTCAGACAAGGTGACCTGTTACCTGCAAAAATCCATTGAAAATCGCTTCGCGATGGGATTTTTGCACTCCTGAATCATGTTCTTACGGTCTTTGCGGCAGGCTGCAAAGACCTGCCTGCTGTTACGTTTTTTCGTACGCAAAGAACTATAAAATACCTGCCAGATGCAGCAGGTAGCGTGCGTTGGTGGACGTGCAGCGGCCTTGGCGGATCTTATAGTCAAACAAGATTTTATTTTCCTCATAATGCTCCGTAAAGTAATAATTTACAGCATCTATGGAATCGTCATGTTCTAATTCGCACAGTGCAAGGTCGTGTGTCGTCAGGATCGTCAGCGCATAAGGCTTTGCCAGGTTTTTTACAGTTTCTTTGGCGGCTAGTATCCGGTCTTTGGAGTTGGTTCCTTTGTAAATCTCATCGATCAGGGACAGCATCGGCTGTTCCTTTTTGCTCGTTTCCACAATACCTTTGATACGCAGCAGCTCTGCGTAGAAAGAAGAAATACCCTCGCTGACATTATCCGCTGTACGCATGGAGGTGCAGACCTCCATACAGGAAGCACACAGCATCTTTGCGGTACAAAATCCTCCGGCGTAGGCAAGCACAAGGTTGATCCCGATGCTGCGCATAAAGGTCGTTTTGCCGGACATATTTGAGCCAGTGATGATGCAGGTCTGATGTCTTAAGTCAAGATCATTGCCTACAGCGGCGGTTTCCTTTAACAACGGGTGCCTTAGATCCTCGGCAGATAAAGCCGGACGGTCCGTTTCCAGAAGCTGCGGCAGCGTATGAGTCTGTCTCGTACGGGCGATCACGCCAAGGCTGATCAGCGCTTCCACAGAGCCGATGGCTTCCAGCCATGGCTTAAGCATATGCTGGCAGCTGCTTTTCCATTTCATGTACCGCTCGGTGCAATGAAAGTCATAGCTGAATAAGCTGTTTAATAGGAAGGAAGCGTAAGGATTGTGCCGTACAACGACGGATGCGGCAATGGCTTCCAGCTCTTTGAACGCCTTTAATGCGTCCGGCTGTGCCAAAGTCTGCTGGAGGTTTTGCAGGTAAGCGCTGTCAAACGGTTCGTGCGCCAGCAGCTCTAACAGCGTGCGGTAAGGCGTGATCGTTTGGTTCATTTTGTAGACCGGGGCCAGCTGGCGGCTGTTCCTTCCATTTCCAAGAAGCGCGGCGCAAAGCTGGAGTGCAGCGCCTGTCAAAAAGCAGGCAAGCGCCTGATCCGGTACGATGCCAAGCAGATAGCAAAAAAGGGCGGCAAGTGTCCATACCGGAGCTGCCCAGAAAAATGCCCGCAGAAAAAAGGGTGTGCGGCTTGTAAGCTCCAGCGCATGAAAAAAATGCTCCAGCGCTTTTTTTAAGCTGTCATAGGAGGATGCGCGCAGGCACCTGGCAGATGCTTCAAAGCGCAGGACAAAATCCGTTTTCCGTACAAGCTCACTGACCGCCTGTTGGCGTGCACGGATGCCTGCCGGATCCCTATCTGGCTGGCTGAGCAGGTTAGCAAGGCAGTCCTGTCCAAAGACGGTGCTGGCCGTGCAAAGATACTGGTAAAGCGACTGGCTGCCGAAAATATCAAGGTCGCTGCTGTGCGGGGACGCGTAGGGCGGGAGCAGATAGCGGGAGCCTTTGACAGAAAGCTGCTTCCAGCCGTCCGTAAGCCGGGCTTGGTATTCCAGCAGTACGGATGCGTAGTCGGTAAGGTAGGCAAGCTGTTTTTGCTGCTTGCTGCTGCAGGCTACGAGCAGCAAAAAAGCAAGCGCCGCCGCGGATGCGGCGGCGTATGCCCCGTACTGCTGTTTGGTATAGCCAAGGCAGAAGAAAATGGCTGCTGCCGAAAATGAGAGCAGCCTAAAGAAGCGGATGCGGCTGCATCGTGCCTGCAGCCTGGCTGTCTGCTCCTGGCAGCTGTCCAGACGTTCCTGATACATTAAATCCCTCTTTTCCCAAGGGGCTTTTACAAGCCCCTTTTTTTAAGATTATAACAGGAAACGGGGAATGGGACAAGGGAAAATTACGGACGGTACAAAAGCTTGCCGCCGTTTTCCCGGACAGCCTTTTGGAATAGTTTTTTGGACGTACTGCTGCTGTTTTTGGATACCGTCAGCGTGTTCAGCGGGTTGTTGCGGATGTGCAGGTTTGTGAGCTTGGTGCATCCGGTAAGGTCCAGCGTCTTTAGGCTGCAGTCAGTAACCTCTGGTATCTGCAGTTTTGTATTTTTGGTAAGCTGCAGCTTTGCAGCTGTGACCGAAAGCTCCTTTAATTTTTTGCACGGAGAAAGGCTGAGCGTATTGCCGGAAAGCTTTGTATAATAAAGGGTTAAGGCTTCCAGGCTTTTATATGAGGAAAGGTTCAGCTTTTTTACCTCCATTGCCGCGATCTGAAGCGTTTTCAGCCCGGTTGCCTGGGACAGGTTTAATGTCCCGGCCGGGGCAGAGGAGATTTCAAATACCTCCAGCTTTTTGAGCTTCCCAAACGGGATGTTTTTCGGCTTGACGTTGTGGAGCTTGAGCGTGCGTAGGTTTGGGAACTTTCGCTGTATTTTGGCTGTTTGCTGCCGCGTCGTCCTTAAGGCGGCTTTGGCAAAAATCCTTCAGCTCGGACAGTGCCTTTTGGTTCAGCCGGTATCTGCTTTTGGTGACCGAGCCGTCCGGATTTACCAGATAGGTGACAAATTCCACGGACTTTATCGTCTGGCAGTCCTCTTCGAAATCCAGGCTGTAGCTGTTTTCAAAGTTTAAAACGCCAGGTGTATCGTCTTTGACATGCATGGACTGCTTTTCGGTATAATAGTCAATATAGTCGTTTCCAATGAGATGCGAGTAGGTGAGTACGCCGTCTTTGTCCGGCATAGCGGTCTGCGCTTCAATAAGGTCGCATAACGAGGTTATATTTTCCTGTGTCAGCGTGTTTTCATAGTATTCCCATACCAAAGGGCTTATTTTTTCATAGGCTTCCATGCGCTTTTGCTCTTCTGCCGGCAGTTGTCCGGATACTGGGTTATTTAGCTCCTGCAGGAATTTTTCTGCCTTTTGCGGGTTGGCCTTGCTTTTGTCTACCGGCAGCACGAACAATGCGTTGACGCCAGAAAAGTCTTTTTGGCGCGTGACATTTCCGGACGCTTCGTCCAGCGTGTAGGCGTCAGGGTTGTAGTCGCCGTATTCCCCGGCGGTGCATAGCCCGACGTAGATGCCCTTATCTGCAAACATTTCAATATTGCTCATGGCGATAATATAATACTGTACGCCGTTTTTTTCAAAAAAGGTATAGCTCCCGTTCATGCCGTCCAGGTTGTAGCGCGCCGGGTCCAGCCCATGGATATAAAAAGAAGGAAAGTAGTTTTTTTCCTTTGCATATTCCGGGGTGCCGGCTTTTGGGATCGGCGTACCGTCGGTGCGCTTTAACGCCAGGACGGCATAGATCTCATCCGCGGGAATGTTTTCCGGGACTGAGTCGCTGATATTTTTGCCGGCGGTGCTGCCAAGGAGCGTGACCTCATAATCGGCAAATGTCTGGGTTTCATTGATAAACAGCGAGCCATTTTCCTGAAAGGCCGCGGCCAGCTTTGGATTGTCAGCTTCCGTCGCCACCTGTGACGGATTTAAAAAGTGGTAGGCTGCCGCTGCGGACACGGAGCCAAAGGCAAGTACCAGTACCGCTGCCGCAGCTGCGGCTTGGGCGCTTTTTTTGCAGTAATTTCCATATTTTCCCATTTCTTCTCTCTCCTTTACTTCGGACAGAATCGATGTATTCAGCATTTCCAGCCGCTTTTTTTCTTCAGGGGACAGACGGCCCTTTTCCGGCGTATCTGTCGGAGTAAATGCAAGCTTTAACCATTCATTCATAGGATCGTTCATAATGTGCATCCTCCAGCTTCCGTTTTAAAATTTTTTTTGCCCGGTGTAGCCTGCTTTTTACCGTTCCGTTCGGAACCTTTAAGATCTCAGCGATTTGATCCAAAGGCAGGTCCTCCATATAGTACAAAAGGATCGGCAGGCGGTAGCGGTCTGCCAGGGTGTCTACGGCGCAAAGAAGCATCCGGTGTTCTTCTGCTGTAAGCGCCAGGGCAGCGGTATCCGGCTGCGGGGCGGGCGGGTCCGCAAAGGGCGCAGCCGTATTGGTGATGCGCCGGCGGATTGCCAGTTTTTTCTTATAATTCCGGTACAGGTTGACAGAAACGGCCATCAGACAGCCCTTGGGGTTGCTCCGTATCTCCAGCTTTTCCGCCATTTCGTATAATTTTAAAAACGTCTCCTGATATAGATCCTCAGCCTCCTCGCGGCTGCGGGTCAAGGAGCGGCAAAAACAGTATAGATCCTCGCCGTGATCGCGAATATACGATTCCATCTCTATAGAATCCATCAGTTACCTCCTGTGTGGCCGAAAGCCCTCATGAAAGCTTTCGGGATTAGGAATTCCTAAGCAAAGGATTTTTATCCCTTCACCCTAATAGTGTCATGGGCATCAAAAAGGTTCCCGATATCTGGAATTTTTTCATAGCATAAGACGGCCATCCTTGTCAAGAGAGACTGTTAAAATGCGGAGTAAGAAATTGACTTCTTTGGTAATTCAGGTTATAATTAGAAGGTATTTCCAAAAAACTATAGTAACGGGAGAGAGTGTATGCTACATAGGGAAAAGAACGCTAAGGTACAGAGCACGGAAAGCAGCCTTAGCAAAAAGATTATTTCAAAAATGGCGTTGATTACAACCGGAATTTTTTTGCTGACCATTTTGATGTCTGCTTTTCTTGCAGCAAGGTCATTGATCCAGGTAAACCGGGATAAGCTGGCGGCGGTTGCCTATGAAAACGCGTTTTTAGTCGCGAACGACATTGAAAACGCTTATGGAAAGGTCGTTGGATTTGCCGGGTCTTTGCGTAATATTTCCGCACTGGACCCAAGCGAGCAAAGGAACGCGATCGATACCGCGCTCGTTGGGCTTTTGGAAAGCGGCGGCGGGTATCCGACAGCCTTTGCGTATTTTGAACAAAATGCGATCGCGGATGAAAACGGAGATCCGTACAGCGTGTACCAAAGGGATATCGCGTATGAGTCCGTCGTATATCCAAATGAGGAACAGACAGGATATGTATTTGAAAAGCATGAGGATGCATTTGACAACTATACAAAAGAGTATTATATGCAGATAAAACAATCGGGTCAGCCGTATGTAATGGATCCGTATGTCTATGAGCTGATGGGTCAGAATATTATGATGATCAGTATCATTGCTCCGATTTTTGACGCACAGGGAGAGTTTTTAGGCGTTACGGGCGTGGATGTGGCTCTGGACAATATGCAGGAGCAGCTGTTAGTAAGCAAGGATTATAAGACGGCGCATCTGGCGGCGCTTGCTGAGGACGGGACGGTGCTGGTAGATTCCGCCGATAGTACAAAAGTAGGCATTTCAGCTGCGCAGGCCGGGTACGATAAGCTTGCGGAGTATGCAAAAACGGTACAGTCTATGCCGGAGGGAGAGCATGAAAACAGCCTTTATTTAATCAAGGGCGGTAAGAATTTCGGCACGGGCAAGAGCGGAATGTCGGTTACGATTCCGCTTACCGTAAGCGGAAAAGCGAAGTGGACGCTGCATATGGCGGTAAACAGCAGCGAATTTTACTGGGCGATCTTTGAAAGCACAGGAAAGCTGACGTTTGTTGTCGTATTGTTGGGGTTACTGCTGCTTTATACAGTGAACCGTCTGATCCAGCGCTCTTTGGAGCCGATCCAGGTGATCACGGACGAAGCGTCGCGTCTGGAGGCGGGAGACTTGAACATTCACATCGACATCCAGTCCGACGATGAGCTGGGCCGTCTGGCGCAGGCATTCAACCATATCAGTACGACGATGAGCAGCTATGTCGAGGATATTTCCTCACAGCTTTCCAAGATGGCGGATAACCATATGGACATAGCGATCACGCAAAACTATATCGGAGATTTTATTCCGATCCAGGAATCGATTGAGAAAATATCACAGTCCTTAAATGAAACGCTTCATGAGATCGTGCGTTCCGCAGACGAGGTTTCTACCAGCTCGGAGCACGTATCCAGCGGCGCGCAGGCGCTTTCGGACGGTGCGGTCGAACAGTCGGCGGCCGTTGAACAGCTGGCGGCTTCGATCGAGGGTATGTCGCAGGATGTGGCCGGCAATGCGACCGACGCGCAGACGGCAAACGACGCGGTATCTGAGGTAGGCAGGAAGATCCGGGAAAGCAACCGGGAAATGTCGCACTTAACAGAAGCGATGCGAAAGATCAGCGAATCCTCTGGTGAGATTGAAAAGATCGTCAAAACGATCGAAGATATTGCGGAGCAGACAAATCTGCTTTCTTTGAACGCCTCGATCGAGGCGGCAAGGGCAGGAGAGGCAGGCAAAGGCTTTGCGGTGGTAGCGAATGAGATCCGCGAGCTGGCAGCAAAGAGTGCGCAAGCGGTGAACCAGACAGCGGATCTGATCCAGACCTCACAGGATGCGGTTGAAAACGGAATGGAGATCGCTGGCCATACTGCAGATTCCTTGGAAGCGGTTGTACATGGTTCCGAGGAGGTGCTTGGATTTATGGACAAGATCAGCGACGCTTCGCAAAATCAAAAGGCTGTGCTGGAGCGGCTTTCGGACCATGTGGACGCAATCAGCAGCGTTGTCCAGTCCAACTCCGCAGCAGCGCAAAACAGCGCAGAGACAAGCGCGGAGTTATCCGGCCAGTCGAAGCGGCTGCATGAGCTTGTGAACCGGTTTCATTTAAAAGACCTATCCTGAGGAAAAGTAGAAAATTTTACAAAAATTGAGACAATAATCCTTGCTTTTTTGTTTATATTCTTATAATATGGAAGATGTAATGTAACATTTATTACAAAATGCAACAAAGATTGCAAATAACAAAAAAGGGAGGGAATTTATGTTACAGAAAATGAAGAAGCTGCTGTCCTTGTTCCTAGCACTTACGTTGATGCTTGGAATTGCCGGTATGAATCCATACCAAGTACAGGCGGCAGAGGGGGATGTTGTCATTACCCTGCTGGAAACAACGGACATCCATGGACATCTGGTAGAAACACCAAGCAGCGACAAGGCGGAATACCAGTACCGTATGGCTTATATGGCAAAGCTGTTTGAGGATTACCGCGCAAAGGGCGAGGTAATCGCGTTAAACGGCGGGGACACTTTCCAGGGTACACCGCTTTCAAACCTTTCGTTTGGTAAGTACCTGATCCAGGCGTTGGACGCAATGAAGTTTGACGCTTCTGCAGTCGGCAACCATGAGTTTGACTGGGGGATTGAAAAGGTAACGACCAACCAGGCGACGCTTGCTGACAGCAGCATTCCAATGTTAGCCTGCAATATCTTTGTAAAGGAAACCGGAAAGCTGGTAGACTTTGCAAAGCCATACACGATCCTTGAGCGCGGCGGCAAGAAGATTGCAGTCATCGGCTGGGCAGACGAGTATTCGGCAGACATTATGGCAGAGCGGATCGCACCGTATACGATCAGCGAGGATGCTTCCATTGTCAATAACCTGGCGAAGGAGTTAAAGGAAAAGAAGGAAGCGGATGCGGTTATCGTATTGGCGCATGATGATGCACAGGAAGCCGTAGAGAAGTTCGAAGCAGGCAATATCGACGTGCTCTTTGGCGGACATTCCCATCAGATCAAGGTCGGCACCGGAAGCAACGGCATTCCTTACGGCCAGGGCAATCGCGAGGCAAGAGGATTTGCTGCAGCGACCATGACGATCAGCGCAGACAACAAGGTAACTGTTACAACACCGGAATACATCGATATTTACGAGAACGCAGACAAGCTGAAATATACGGAAGCAAATAAGGGCGATTTTGATGAAGCGATCCTTAAGATTTCCAATACAGCGGTTGATGAAGTAGCGCCTCTTTTAAATGAAGAGATCGCAGAGCTTCCAGTTGCGCTGGAGCGTACTTTGATCGAAGGCTCCTTAACTTCTGTTATGGGTAACTGGATCACGGATATGATGCGCTATGATGAGGACGTTGACTTTGCGTTCTGTAACGATGGCGGTATCCGTACGAATTTTGATGCAAAGAAGCTGACGGTGAATGATATTTATACAGTAGCTCCGTTCGGCAACCTGATCTACGAGGTAGAAATGACAGGAACTCAGATCGTGAAGCTGTTAGAGCAGATCGTAGGCAACGACTCTTCGAATATGCAGATGTCTGGTCTGACTGCTAAATACGACCTGAGTCTTCCGGAAGACCAGCAGGTATTTGACGTACGCGTAGCAGACGGTACGGCGATCGATCCGGAAAAGGTTTATAAGCTTGTAACAAATGAATATCTGGCGACCGGAGGAAATAAATACTCTGCATTTGTAGAGGATCGTGTATCTTCAGTAAATACAAATGTTGCAGATAATATTTCCCTGATTGAAAAGGTGAAAAAGCTCGGCAAAGAAGGCCCGCTTGTAATTGACGCAAACCCACGTTTTGTAGAAGGGGTAAAACCGGCAGAGGCTCCAAGCACAACAGATAAAAAGACAGCTTATGTAGGACAGAAATTTAACGTAAAGATCAATGGTTTGGCAGATGATGCTGCGGTTGTTTACAGCTCCAACAATAAGAAGGTTGCAACAGTAACCCAGAAGGGCAAAGTAACTGCTAAGGCAAAAGGAACAGCTGTCATTACGGCGAAGGTAACACAGAACGGATCTGAATTTAAGTTAAAGATCAAGGTTACTGTGAAAAATCCTACTGTAAAGATGACTGCTTCGACCAAGAAGATGACTGTTGGACAGGCATTTACGTTTAAGGCAAAAGCTTACGGACTGGACGGCGCTGTGAAGTGGACTTCCAGCAATAAAGCAGTAGCCGCGGTAACAAGCAAAGGTAAGGTAACTGCAAAAGCAGCTGGAACGACAACTATTCAGGCTACTGTGAATGGCAAGAGCGTATCCTGCAAGCTGACAGTAAAGCAGAAATAAGAGCAATTAAGAACTAAGAGTCTTGATACAGGCAAACACCTGTGGAAATGTGTAAGTGCGCATTTCTGCAGGTGTTCTTGCTTGCATTAACGAAGGAGTATTGGAAACAGGCGCTTTTGGAAATGGAGGCTGCATTGACCGAAGAAAATTTCTGTGTTTGGGATGAGGCATTTACGAGGGAGCGGTTTGCGGAGTTTCTTCGAATGAACCTAATGGAGCTGCTAAAGGCTGGGGAGGAGCAGATACAGCTTTTTGTTCTTGTGCTCCGGCGCATTTTATATGAAAAACAGGAGGGATTGGTATGCCGCAGGCAATAGCGGAAACAGTTTTTGATGTTTTATATCTAGGATTTGCCCTGATCACAGGGTTTACAATGCTTTTCAAGGGAAGAACCGGATTAGCCAAAAAGCTTGGGTGTATGGCGGTGCTTTTGGGTGCGGGAGACGCGTTCCATCTGGTTCCGCGCTGTTATGCGTTGTTTACGACCGGGCTGGAGGCAAACGCAGCGGCGCTTGGCTTTGGAAAATTTGTGACATCGGTAACGATGACGGTATTTTATTTATTATTATATATTGTGTGGAGAGATTATTTTCAAGTAGAAGGGCGTAAGGGCCTGACTGTGTCGATGTATGTACTGACCGCGCTTCGGATTGGGCTGTGTCTGCTGCCGCAGAATGCATGGCTGACTTACCGCCAGCCGCTTTTGTATGGTATTTTGCGGAATGTGCCGTTTGCTGTTATGGGGGTTTTGATCATGGTTTTGTTTGCGCAGGAGTCGCGCAGGACAGAAGATGCGGCATTTCGGCATCTGCCGCTTGCTGTCGGGCTTTCGTTTGGGTTTTATCTTCCGGTTGTGCTGCTTAGCGGCGTATTGCCTGTGATCGGGATATTAATGATACCAAAGACACTGGCTTATGTATGGGTTATCTGGATGGGGTGGAAGATTTGTGCAAATTATTGATCGTAGAGGATGATACGGACCTGCGCGAAGGGCTTGCGTTTTCTTTGCGTAGCGAAGGGTATGACACGCAGGCGGTAGGAACGATGTACGCGGCTTGGCAGGCTGTGATAAAAGCGTATCCGGATCTGGTTGTGTTGGATTGCAACCTGCCGGACGGCAGCGGTTTTTTGCTGTGCGAAAGGATAAAAAAGGAAAAAGACCTGCCGATCTTAATGCTGACAGCCAGAGATACGGAGATGGACGAGGTACAGGCATTAGAGCTTGGTATGGATGATTTTATGACCAAGCCGTTTTCTCTGGCGGTGCTAAAAGCGAGGATCAAAAGGCTGCTGCAAAAGGCAGCGCCCAAACTGCGGCTTGTGTCCGGCGGCATTACGATAGACAAGGGCCAGTGCCGGGTTTATAAAAACGAAGAGGAAATCTTCTGCAGCAGGATTGAATATCAGATATTGCTGTATTTATTGGAAAACGCGGGAAGGGTGCTCTCCAGAGAGCAGATACTTTCTCATGTATGGGACAGCCAAGGGAAGTTCGTGGAAGAAAACGCGGTGCCTGTCAATATCCGCAGGCTGCGGCTGAAGCTGGAGGACGATCCGAAGCGTCCGCAGAGGATCAAGACGGTCCATGGGATCGGATATGTCTGGAAGGAGTAAAGGGTGATGCTAACGTGGGAAACGGCAGGGCTTTTGCTTGCTTCCGGTTTTGCTGCGGGACTGCTGCCTGCCTATCTGGAACGGCTGTTCAGGCGCAGGACATACCGGATGCTGGATCAAATGCTGGAGGAGATACTGGACGGAAAAAAGATCGGGATATCGGATATCCGGGAGGGGGAGCTTTCCGCTTTGGCAAATAAGGCGGTGCGGATCCAGGAAAAACTGGAGTTCGAGATTGCGCAGGCGACGAATGAGAAGGAACAGGTGAAAAGCCTGATCTCAAATATGTCCCATCAGCTCAAAACGCCCTTGAGCAGCGTGCGGATGTACCGGGATATACTGGAAGGACCGCTGAGCGACGCGCAGCGCAGCGGGTTTTTGGAGAAAATGAATATCCAGCTGGAAAAACTGGACTGGCTGCTGCGGTCATTGTTTCAAATGGTGCGGCTGGAGCAGGGGGTCATACAGTTTGATGCACAGGAGACGCCCATTAAAGAAACGCTGCTGCTGGCAGTCAACACAGTTTATGAAAAAGCGGAAAAAAAGCAGATGCAGATCGTTGTGGAGCCGTTTGAGGATTTCTGTCTGCTGCACAACCGCAAATGGACGGCGGAGGTGTTCAGCAATTTGTTGGAAAATGCGGTCAAATATTCCCCGTCTGGCAGCGTCATTACGATACAGGTCTGCCCGATGGAGCTGGTTACGCAGATCGTATTTAGTGATTGCGGGATGGGAATACGAAGCGAAGAGCTGCCGCTGATCTTTCAGCGTTTTTACAGAAGTAAAGAGGCGGAAAAAGCGGAAGGCTCCGGCATCGGGCTGTATTTGTCGCGTCTGATCCTGGAACAGGAAAACGGCAGCTTGACAGCGGTGTCTGAGTATGGCAAGGGAAGCTCGTTTCGTGTTGTTTTGCAAAATGTCCAGACCTAGCATTTTTGACAAAATTGTCAGAATTTGCTGCGTGTTTTGTTATGGCGCTGCAAGATTTATCTGTTATGCTCATAGTTAAGGAAATGACAAAGACGAAGGTCGATCGTTGTTTCTTGAATGAAAAATAAGGGAGTGAACAGGCTTGGAAGTATTACAGGTAAACAATGTTGGAAAGCGGTATGGGACGAAGGAAAACGTGGTGCAGGCGTTAAAGGGGATTTCTTTTTCTGTGACGCAGGGCGAATTTGTGGCGATTGTCGGTACTTCAGGATCCGGAAAGAGCACGCTGCTGCAGCTGATCGGCGGGTTGGATGTGCCGTCTGAAGGGGATATTTTGATCCGCGGACATCATACGGCAGGCTTAAAGCGGCGGGAGCTGACGATCTTTAGGCGTCGGAATATCGGATTTGTATTTCAAAATTATAGCTTGATGCCGGTGCTGAATGTTTATGATAACGTGGCGCTGCCTGTGACATTTGACAGGGGACGGTATGTGGACCATTCCTGGATCGAGAAGCTGCTAAAGGAGCTGGGGCTTTGGGATAAACGGAAGCGGT
This sequence comes from uncultured Eubacterium sp., assembly GCA_910586225.1. GTDB lineage: Bacteria > Bacillota > Clostridia > Lachnospirales > Lachnospiraceae > Eubacterium_J. Next base: position 74,899 of record CAJUIL010000015.1, read on the forward strand.
TTGCGCATGAGCTTTCCGGTGGCCAGCAGCAGCGGGTGGCGCTCGCGAGGGCGCTCGCAAATAAGCCGGCGATCATTCTTGCCGACGAGCCGACCGGAAATCTTGATTCCCGCACGACCATCGAGGTAGCCGGGCTTTTGAAAAACAGCAGCAGGAAATATAACCAGACGATACTGATGGTCACGCACAACGAGGCTTTGGCGCAGGGCTGCGACCGTATTTTGCATATCGAGGACGGAATGCTGCGCAAGGAAAAGGAAATCAGGTACAAGGGAGGCGTCTGGTCATGAAAAAATATCTTCGTTTTGCGTATGCGTATTTTCGATATGATAAAGCGCAGACATTTGCGCTTGTGCTCGGCGTGGCTTTGTTTGCTGCGCTGCTTACAGGTATGGGAGGGCTGCTGGAAAGCGGCAGGCAGGCGACGCTTACGAATGCGCGGATGGAATATGGCGATTGGCACTATGCAGTCCGCGCAGACCAGGCATGGACAAAGGCGTTTGAGCAGCATCCGAAAGCCGCAGGATACGAGCTGGAAAGCGCTGGAAGGATCACAATAAGGAAGGTACTGGAGCAGCCGTTTCGTATGCGGATCGTTTTTGCGGATGAAGTATACCGCCGGATGATGGGGATAGAGCTTTTGCAAGGGCATTACCCGGAACAAAAGAATGAGCTTGCTATGGATGCCCGTACGTTACATAGCATGGGAGTGGATGCCAGGATAAGGACTACTGTGGATCTGGACGGAGAAAAATTTATATTGTGCGGTATTGTGTCTGAAATGCCCAAAATGCTGTTGGAGACGGATGCAGCCGATGTGTTTGTAGGCCAAACGCCGGATGATGGTGCAAGCGCGTCGTATTACTATCTGAAGTTTGACGAGGGCCGAAGCGTATATCGACAGATCCATGCATTTGCCCAAAATTTTGGTGTAGATATGGAAGGATCCGTATACAATAAGGGCATATCTGCTTTTGTGGAAGCTCAGCCGCCAGAACAGGTGCTTGCTATTATAAAAACCGGTATGACACAGCCGGGAACGGGGCTGCCTTATATCTGGGGAATGCTCAATGAGGGCGGGGGCTTGGCTAAAACAGCTGTTTTGGCGGCAATCGCTGTTTTCGGGGCGTTTATTATCTACAGCCTGTTCCAGATATCCGTTGTCCGCAGGATGTCGCAGTACAGTATGCTGCAGGCAGTTGGTATCACGGACAGGAGCACGTTTTGGATGCTTTTGACAGAGCTGCTTTTTATCTGTCTGGCTGGATATCCGTTCGGCTGTTTCGTCGGCGGACTGCTTGCCGACAAGATTTACCAGAGGGCAGGCCGCGTTTTTATCATACAAGAGCAGATGGTCCATACGGGCATTACGAATGCGGGCCTGGATAGCCCGGCGCTTAGTCTTAAAGATACCGGAAGCTATGTGGTCAGTTGGCGGACGGTTGCTTACGGCGCAGTATTTCTGTTTACGGTGATTTTGCTGATCAGCGTCCGCCTGATGCGCAAAATGCGGCGTTTGACGATCCGCCAAATGATGTTGAGGGATACGAAAAAGCGAATGGACCGCCGTATCTATAGTCTACGCCGCGGTAATCTGACCAGTCTTTTGACACGCAGATTTATGATGGACCGGTGGGGAACGTTTGTTGGCATTTTGCTGTCCTTGTCCATTGGGAGCGTTATTTTCCTTGGTGCGTTTTATGTGACGGAAAATACAAAAATACATCATGCGTTAACCTATAAGGCGGACGACGGACTTGCTTCGGACATACAGGTGTATACGCAGTCGGAGCGTCTTGCGGATGTCATACCGCAGGATGTGGCAGCGCGTATCGCGCAGCTGGCGGGAGTTGGCGACGCGCATCCGGTACGGTATATGCTCGGCGAGCTTTCGCTGCCGGATGGAAGGCTTGCGTGGAAGGAGTTTTTTGCGGATATTGCGGACGATCCCTACAATCCGCCGGATCCGGTCATACAGGAGAAATACCATGGGATTGCGGTACAGACCGGAGCGGATGCTTATAAGCTTAAGGTGAATATTTACGGGTATGACGATGCGATGCTGCAGGAGCTTGGCAACTATTTGCTGGAAGGCGCGATAGACCCGGAAGAAATGCGCCGGGATGGAAGTGTGATTTTTAAGACTATTATGGACGGGCAGGGCAATTATGATGGGATCCGTATGCATCCGGGGGATTCCTTACAGCTGAAGGCCCCATGCGGCGTGAATGTTTCAGAGCTTCCGCAGGAGGCGCTTCGATTTGAGGGAGAGGATGGCTGGTACCGGACGATGGATCTGAACGTGGCAGCGGTCGTCAGCCGGCCGCTGGCAAAGGTAGAGTCGTTTATCGGGGACAGCGGTACTAGCGAGGTGGATCTGATCATGACGAATGAGCAGATGGAACAAAATTTCGGCGTTACGGGCTATCGGACGATCAGCATTTCCCTGGACCGCGCGGCATCGGGACAGGATACGGCTGCTGCGGCTGTTTCGGCAGCGGTCGGTAAGCTGACACATTCGCTGAACGGCTGTGTAGTAAAGGATTACAGCCAGCAGATCGCAGCGCAGGATCGATACCTGACGCAGAAGATGCTTTTTTATTATGGGATTGCGGCGGTACTGCTCGCCATCAGCCTGCTGCATATCGGAAACAGTATGCGCTACCTCGTGCTCGCAAGAAGGCGGGAGCTTGGTATTCTGCGGGCGATGGGTATTACAGACACAGGATTTTTCCGACTGCTGGCGAAAACGGGGTTTTTGTACGGCGTGTATTCTGCACTGGCTGTTATGGGGATTTATCTGATCGTGCAAAAGGTGCTGTATTATTTTATGGTTCATGTGTATCGGTATCTGCATCCGCGTTCGTTTATTTCCTGGCAGGCGCTTGCAGGCGCGGCAGCGGTGAATATTTTTATCTGTATGGGCGTTGTCATGCTTTCTGGACGCATGATCGTGCGGGAACAGATCGTGGAGCAGTTGCGGGAATAGCGCGAAGCTTCCTAAGGTGCAGCGGGATGTTTTTATTGAAGATAAGCGGAAAAAAGGGTATAATAGGCTTAGGCGATAAGCAGCACAAACATGGTAAATGCTGGTATACTAAGATCAGGGGGATCAGGATATGGCAGAGCAGACAGATAAAATACACTGGCATCCGGGCTTTTATGGAGCAGCAGAGCTAGAGCTTTTAGAAAACCAATCCGAATTAGAATTTATTCGCGAATATCATCTTGGAAAAGAACCGCTGCGTGTGGATCTGCTTGTGATCAAAAAGCGTCCAGGCGCTGTGATACGAAACGAGATCGGCCATATATTCCGGCAGCATAATATTGTAGAATATAAAAGTCCAGACGATGGGCTGAGCATTGATGATTATTACAAAGTAACAGGATATGCCTGTATTTACAAAAGTCTTGGAGATACGGTGGATGCCATCGCAGCCAGTGAGGTGACAGTATCTTTTTTCCGTGAGGCATATCCAAGAGAGCTGGTCAGACGCTTGCTAGAAATGGGGCTTATTGTAGAGCAAAAGCATCCGGGCATTTATTATGTTAAGGGTAATGTGTTGTTTGCCACGCAGCTTGTAGTGATCAGCGAGCTTGCCAGTCACTCGCACAGCGGCTTGAGGATCCTTTCAAAGAACGCTGGAAAAGAGGATATCAGGACATTTTTAAAAGAGGCCAGACAGCTGAAAAAGCAAGGAGACAGGCAAAATGCAGATGCAGTCTTGCAGGTTAGTGTTTTGGCAAATCAAAAGATGTATGAAGAGATAAGGAGGGAATTAGGTATGTGTGACGCTTTAAGAGAGTTGATGAAGGATGAGATTGAAGCAGAAATTGCAAGAGCGGTAGAAGCATCTAAAAAAGAAGCGGAAGAAGCAAAAAAACAAGCGGAGAACGCGAGCAGAGAAACGCTGCAGTCTGATATTGGAAATCTGATGCGGAACACAGGCTGGACGAGGGAAAAGGCGATGCGGATGCTGGGTGTTTCTTTTGCAGATTGACAAGGAAGGGAGGAAATGATGAAAGAAAAGCAAGCATTTCACCCGCTTCCCGGACTGAGCAGGGAAGCGGAAGAAAAGCAGCTGTCAAAAATTATCGGTGTGGCGCAGGAGCATCTGACAAGGACAGAGCAATATATCCGTCAGCTGACAGATGAACTGGATGACCTGATGGAAGTCTATGGGACAAAGGATAAAGAAGCGATGGCGCTTTTTCACAACACACATTCTCAGATACAGGAATACAGGCGCGCACTGTTGCGCTGCCAGAAGGCCAGGCGTAAACCGTATTTTGGCCGGATCGATTTTAAAGATCCCAGGCAGCCGCAGGCGGAGTCGTACTATGTAGGCAGGGTGGGCATTTCGGGAAGCGATGCCCACCCGCTTGTTATAGACTGGCGTGCGCCGGTGGCTTCGGTTTACTATGAAAATGCTGTCGGCCCATGTACGTATACAGTGAGAAACGAAGGCAGCTTTGCGATCGAGCTGCTCCGGAAGCGTACGTATGAGATTGAAAATGATAAGCTGAAGGATTTTTATGATTCTGATGTAGTGGCAAATGATGATCTGCTGACGGAGTATTTGGCGAAAAGCAAAAAGGCGGTGCTTGGGGAGATCATTGCCACAATACAAAAAGAACAGAACGCGATGATCCGCCAGTCGCCAAAAACGAATCTGATCGTTCAGGGAGTTGCAGGCTCAGGTAAGACGACGGTAGCGATGCATCGCATTTCTTATATTTTATACAATTACGAAGAACAGTTCCGCCCGCAGGATTTTTATATTATCGGGAGCAACCGGATACTATTGAATTACATTACGGGTGTGCTGCCGGATCTGGATGTCTACGGTGTAGCACAGATGACGATGGAGGAGTTGTTCACCAGGCTGCTGTACGAGGACTGGGACTCTTCACGTTATACGATCCGTCCGGTAGATCAATCGGAGCAGGGAGCCTGCAGGAAGGGCAGTCTTTCGTGGTTTCAGGACTTGGAGCGGTTTTGCGTACAGCTGGAACAGCAGATGATACCGAAAACGGATATATGCATCCCGAAGAACGGGGTGCTTCTTTTGGCCGGATCAGAAATCCAAGGCTGTTTATTTACGCTGCGCCAGTCCTCGGTGCAGTCGAAGATCAATATGCTGAATGAAATCCTGTTGTCCAGGCTGGAAACGGAACTTTCCGGTAAGTACGTTACTTACAGTGCCGTTGAAAAAAAGGAGCTGCACCGCACATACCGGTGGCATTTTGGCAGGGATGTTTGGAAAGGATCGGTGTATGAGATATACGAGCAGTTTCTTACGGCGCAGCAGGAGGACAATAAGACAGTGCCGTTTACGCAAGGCAGCTTTGATGTGTACGACTTGGCAGCGCTGGCGTATTTATACAAACGTATCAAAGAGACAGACGCGGTCCGGGAAGCAACGCATATCATTGTGGACGAGGCTCAGGATTTCGGTATGATGGCGTATGGGGCTTTGGCATACTGTATGCGTGGATGTACGTATACGATCATGGGCGATGTGTCGCAGAACATCCATTTTGGATATGGTTTGGATGACTGGCGTGAGCTGGAAGAGCTGATCTTAACGGGAACGTATGATCATTTCGGACTGCTGAAAAAAAGCTACCGCAATACGGTTGAGATATCCCAGTTTGCAGCGGAAATCCTGCGCCACGGAAGCTTTCCGATCTATCCCGTAGAGCCGATCAGCCGCCATGGGGCGCAGCCTTGCGTACAGGAATGTAAAAGTGAGGAGGCGCTGCTCCAGCAAGCGGTAAGGATGATCAAGGACTGGCAGGAAAAGGAACGAGGGACGATTGCGGTGATCTGCCGGGATGAAAAAGAAGCAGATTCTGTCAGAGACAAGCTGTCGGAGCATATCCCTGTTGCAGAATGCAGCTTAGATACGGCGGAATTTGGGCAAGGTGTAATGGTGCTTTCAGTGGCATATACAAAAGGACTGGAATTTGACGCGGTGCTGCTTTACAATCCTTCTGCCAAAAGCTATCCGGCTCAGGATGCATATGTGAAGCTTTTGTATGTGGCTGCGACCCGCGCGCTGCATGAGCTGGCGGTACTGCATCTTGGAAACCTGACGGATCTGATCGCAAGACCCGTCTCAAAGGAAAAGCGGATGCAGTCCTTGGAAAATGAAGTGCGCAAAGAAGCGAAGCGCTATAAAAAGGAAGAAACAACCGTCAGAGAACAGGAGCTGCTAAAAGCAAAGCAGGGGGAAGAGGAACGGACGGCCCGCAGTTATCTTGGTCCGAAGCCGATCCAGGTGCAAGCGTCTGCAGCAAACAGCAAGCTATCCCCGAAACGCAGTGCTGCAGGTCAGACCGCAGCTTCTTACAGCAGCCAAGGCCAGGCATCAGCCCGACGCAGCGGGCAGGACCGGACAGCAAATGTCCACAGTAGGCAGGGTCAATCATCAGCTGGACACTATCGGCCTGTACAGCCGGGGATCAGGCGCGGGATGTCCGCCCAGCCGCAGACCGCGCAGCAGGCGAAAAACGAGGCTTTGGTGAATCCATCGCCGTACCGTTTTGGTGAATGTCCGGACAGTGGTGCACTTCGTCCGAAGGGGCACAGCCATATGGATCATTGTGTGCGTATCGTGAAAAAAGCGAAAACGTATGTGGATATGATCAGCAGTTATGGTACGCTGCGGCTGACTCCTATTTGTGACTGTATCATACGCGTGCAGTTTCAAAGGGGCGCAGCGGCGGATTTTGTACCTAGCTATTGGGATCGTGAGGCAGAAGAGACGGGGATTTTTACAGTGAAGGATGGCAGACAGCTTACAGAGCTTAGAACAGGAGAACTTTGCATCCATGTTGAGAAAAAAACTGGTGCGGTGCAGTTTTTGGACCGGCAGGGGAGGCTGCTGCTTGCGGAGCAGGCGGCGCTGCCGCGGCAGATGGAAATGTCCGATGCGCCGCAAGGATGGGTCTATTTTGACTGGGAAAAGAAGGAACAGCTGTTTATCAAAGGAATGCTGGCGGATGAGCTGGAACGCGTGAACCAAAAGGCAAGATATATCAGCTTCGGCGGCAAACGGCTGCGGATGCCGTTGATCGTGTCCGCAAATGGATATGGAATCGGCGCAGCGGCGGAGGGGACGGCTATGTGCTGTACGATACCGATGTACGGGTCGTATTTGTATACACAGGGAAACGGACAGATTGATTATTATTTCCTGTATGGAGGCAGTCGTGAGGAAGTGCTAAAGCTGTACCACAGGCATTTCACAGAAAGGAAATGACAATTTGCTTGATCTGTAGTACAATAAACAGGTAAAATTTACCAAGGGAGGTACAAAAGAATATGGCAAGGCTCAAAAAAATTCTTGGTCTTGAGCAGACGCTAGAAGATATTAGGGAAGATATTGCAAGATTAAAGGAAACTATTCCGGCATTGCTAAATGCGATCGACACGGGCGGATTTGTGCCAAAAGCTGTAAATGAAACGATTAGAGAGGCATTGGAGCGTCTAAACTCCAGCCAGACAGGATTCGAAGCGCAGTTTGTTAAACTGCAGGCAGGGGCTTTGCCTTTGGGGATAGCGGATGCCTGCAGTATACTAAAGGAATGCCGGGAAAAGGCTGAAAGTATGGACAAATACCTTGCCGCAGCCGAGTTTTTTATGTCGCTGCGTTCGGATGACTCGTATGTTCAAGGGCTGCTGGAAAAAAGGCAATGTACGCTAGGTGCATTCGATTTTGAGAACATGGACGAGCAGGAGGTAAAGGACGCTGCAGAATGTTATTTGCGGCTGTATGAAGCATTTTACGAAAAAGATCCTAGGCGGAAATTTGCACTTTTGTATTCTTCAGGCATGGAAGAAGAGATTGCAACGGGCATTGCTTTTCAGGAATTGCGTATTTTAGAAGAAGAAAAGGCAGTAGGGGAAGTTCTTTCTGATGAAATAGCGCAGTCGGAAACAGAAGGCGAGCCCGCGGCAGATGCTTTGGACAATGAAATAGCGGAAGAACTGACAGAAATTGTAGAACAAGTAGAACTGGCAGGATCAGTAGAAGAAGCGGGAGAAATTATCGATTCTGATAAAATAGCGCAGTCCGCACAGGAATACGTGTTCGTAACAGCAGATATTTCCGATCAAGCTGAGAAAGTTGAGCAAGGCGCACTTATTACAGAGAGTTTGGACAAAATGGAACCAGCAGTAAAAGGTGCAGAAGAACCAACAAAAATAGGTGAAGTAGAAGTAACGGGAACAGAACCAACAGCAGAAGCAGAAGTAAGAGAAGTAGATACAACAGGAACAGAGCCAACAGCAGAAGAAGCAGAGGCAAGAGAAGTAGAAGCAACAGGAACAGAACCAACAGCAGAAGAAGCAGAGGCAAGAGAAGTAGATGCGGCAGAAACAACGGAAATAAAAGAAACAGTCCCATCAGCAGAAACAGAAATTGAATGGGAAAATCCGGCAACAGAAGCTTTGAATAGCCAGATCTGGAAGGAGATTGGGATTGCAAAGCCGCAGGATATGATCACAGAGGAAAGACCGGAGCTTTTGGATGTGCAGCAGTCTGCACGGGCTTTTGATAAGTTCAGGGTGAAGGACTTCAGAAAGGATTTAAACGGAATTTCAGGAGCACGTATGGTAGAATGTCTGACCGAAGCGCTTGGCGGCGGTGGGTATGCGAAAGAATCGATGGCGCTTTGGATGGGAAAGAAATCCGATCACTATGATTTTGCAACTGACCGGTTGTTTGAGCTTGGATATTTGAAAAAATATGCGGTAAAAGGATTCGGTGAATTTTTTACATTATCCGCCAAAGGTGAGAAGGCATTTGTACTCAATGATTCCCTAACCTACATTCGAAGGCACTTTAAGAATAAAATAAATTTCAGCAGAGGCGGAGAGCATATCGGAGACAGCGCAAACGCTGCGGTTACGAGGATTTTGTACCAGCAGTCATTGTCCAGGATCCGAAAGCTTGACGAGGCTTATGCATTTCATAAAGTAGACAGACACATCGGCGTCAATTATTTTATGATCGATTTTCCGAAGGTGTTCCAGAATAAAACTGTCTGCATTGCCGGAATTGTGTCGGATGCAGCGGATCAGTTCCAGGAGTTTTATACGCTGCTGAAAGAGACGTGTGACAGCGTGGAGCAGTATATCGTAACAGGAGCCGGACACGAAGCTGCGCGCTTTACTGCAAAATGGATCTATAACTTGACAGGCGGACGCATTCCTGTATGGTATTGTGGTCATGAGGATGAGGCGTTCTATCATGCAAAAACAGATGAGATGATCGTTGATCGTGCTCAGGAAGCAGCGAGCACGGACGGCGAAAGCGAGCAAGAGGAAGCAGCAGCGCTAACAGAAAGAGAAATACGCGGCCGGGAAGCAGATTGTGAAAACGAGCAAGAGCCAGAGCAATCCGTAGCTAATGAAGATGAGCAAGAGCCGGAGCAGGCAGCAGTAAGTGAAACCAAGCAAGAGCCGGAGCAGGC
>CAJUIL010000016.1 GCA_910586225.1 uncultured Eubacterium sp.
AAAAAGTCGAAACCAGCATAAAATCAAATGCCTTAATAAATGCCTTAAAACAGCTGTTTCAGCAACAGGGGCATCATTTATAAAGTTATAAAGTAATGTAATACTAAAAAGCAAATGCAAATCGGAATAACCTATCCATTTTCAAATCTTATAAATCCCTATGATAAATAAAAGGAAACTTTAGAAGTGATCAGATTCATATCATTTCCACAAAACCACACCCTATCATTTGCTTTATGATACAGCATCAAAGGCCCGATCATTCCGATAGAAGCATCCCTATCCGCCACCAGTACCATTTCTCCTATCATCAGCGGATCTACTACATTATCCAAATCAATAAACAGCAGATATTCCCCTTTCGCCCGTTGAATTCCTGCATTCCTTCCTCCTGCTGCCTTCCGGTTGCGTAAAAGGCGGACATATTTTATATTACGATTGCTAAACTGTTGCACGACACTTTTTATATCTTCCGTAGAAGCATTACCGACAATAATAATTTACAAATCCTGAAAACACTGTTCAATATGGATGTGATACATTCCCGAACCTGCAGGTCTCGGTTATAAGTCGGAATAATGACCGATACCTCCCAAACCTTATTTTCCCTTCATTTACTATACGAATGCTTATAACCAATATTCCACTTGTCCTGGATTCCTGTAATCAACTCTGGATTCCAGTCCAAAATGGCTCCTTTTAAATATTCCTTTGCTTTCTGCGCATTACTCATCTGCTTTCTTCCTGCTGAAATCCCGTTCGCTTCCAAAATCATACAGGCAAAATCTTCATAATAACCTTTGTGCACCGCATCTATCATTGGCAAAACACGATACTTTGTGCACAATACCTTTCGATCGATCCTGTTGCTAAGGTTCTGTCCATGCCGCTCCATTTCCCAAAGATCTTTAAATACGTCGATAAATCTTTTCAAATAAACAGTCTCCCATACCCCCCCCCTTGCAGAAATTCGATATGCTTTACCTGGTTTATACTCCATAAGCTGTTCCGCTTCTGAAAAGACATCCGTTGTTTTCGGGTCTTGGATCAACCTGAGATTCCCGCAATGATATTTCTTAGCATATTGAACACAGCGCAAAACCGCATCATTATCCACTCTGTCAAACAGAAAATGGTCATCCTGCATTAATAGAACATACGGAGTTCTAAATGAAACCTCACGCATACGGACTAAATTTTCTTTATGTGGCGAAACAACTACTTGATCGTAATCCAAAGCGTAATCCTTCAGCGGCTTGTCAATATTCAAGACTACCGGAAACGGACAATCCGGCCAATACTTATGAAAAAAGTATTCAAAATTTTTTAATACATCCCTATAAGCATAACAACTTGTTATAAGTACCATACATTCCTTATTTTTTTCCATCTTCATTCCACCTCAAATAACTACTATGATATGATTCAAACACCCAAGTAAAAATCACTATATAGCTTTATAAATTACACTTTATAATACAGCCTCATGAAAAGCTTTTGCATCGTATACCCCCCCCCCGACAGCTACAAAAGTAGGAGCATACCTCCATAACAAATACTGAATTTTATATGGCACCGTCCAATTACATCTTTTCTGCACTTCCCGCTGCCATGGACTTAAGCTATAATAGTAATCGTACATTTTTTTAGAAGGATGTTTACTATTGCAATACCATGGCCTAATAAATGTCCGGCCGCAAAAGTGCAGCACACTCGCTTCATCTGGTGCAGCATACTGTTCTTTTTTATAAAAATAGCCATCATCTAAATCATATACTTTTTTCAATCCATAATATGGATACAAATAATACTGGGATAAATAGTTATACTTCATATCCAAGCAAAAAATATCATTATGTAAAACCACATTAATAAAGTCTTGATCCACCAACGGATATTCCCTTTGTATATGTTCCATGTGCCAAATAATTCTCTGCGTACACTGTTTCTGCTTCCATTTGCCTATGTCAAAAATCATCACCCCTGTATTGTAATACCCTTCTTTTTCATCCAATGAAAGATACCTTTTATACTTGTTCTGGCAGCAATCGTAAGCCAGGCCTAACGGTTTTTCATGCATATCTATTTGCCCTAGCTCTGTAATATCTCCAATGATCAAAGTATCACAATCAAGATAAACAATTCGGTCTTTATCCGCTATGAAATCCGGTATCAATAATCTAGCATATGCTGTGTATCCTTTGCTATAGGCATTTGAATACCCATTGATTCCCTTCTGTTTTATATCCTTTAACGCATGGCTTGTATCGATCAAATATACATCTCTTTGATACATCATGCCGATTCCATATAATTTCTCTTTATTTGCCTTACTCATATTATCCGCTAAAATATAAACAGTTAGCTTACTGCACGGCTTATTATTCTCGAAAAGTGATATCATAGAAATACCAGCCATCATAGCGTAATGATCGTCCGATGCATAAACAACATTTATTTCATTCATAAACTTTCCTCTTTCAAATTACTTTAAATCTTTAAAATCTATCTCACAGCAAAGCAAGAACATCTGACAAACGCACCGAAATACATATAAAAGCTGTTTTAATCCATAAGCCTTTCCTTGTAAACCACGCTACCATTTTGCCTTACTATGTAGACGTTTTAAAATATACTGCAATTCTTCCTTTTTACAATTTAGCATGAAAAAAAATGCCGGCGGTACAGCTATACAAAAAACCGCTTTCCATATGAGTCCAGACAGCCCCTCCAGCATTATAAAACTACAGCTCCACATAGTGATCCACCAGGCAGCCAAAAACTCTAAAAATGCTTTCCCATAAAATAAAACTACATTTTTCATGTCATGTCCAAAAAAATCATGATATACAATATAATGCTCAAATGGAATATTAATCCAGATAATTGTCAGTATCGTAGCGAGTATAATCCCCTCGATCCCCATCCAATAGGCAAGCACTATATTCAGCAGTATATTTGATACCATTTCTGCTGTCGCAAAAGCACGCCCCGTCCCCCATAGACCGGCTGCTTCCCGAAACATCCTAGACTGGTCGCTGAATCCAAGTACATAAAAGTACAATACAAGAAGCAAAGCGAATACCTCTGATAAAATAAAATCCTCTCCCAGCCATAATACAATAAAATCCTGGATCAGACAGCCATAGCAGATTGCAAACCAGCCTGAGACATATACGTAAACAAATACAAATATCTTGTAAACCTCTAAGATCCCCTGCTTGCTTTCCGTTGCAACGCAATTTCCCATACTCGGCGTAATCGCATTTACAAGAATATTCCTTAATAAAATAGGCACCAGCAATACCGTATAGTAATTTTGATAATACGAAAGAGCCGTCAATCCGACAAACGATGAAATAATAATGCTGTCAAACGCATTCCTGCTCAAATCTCTGAATTTATAAACTGCTACCGACAATATATCCTTTAAAAGCCCTGCTGCACATTCTTTTGAAATGGCTCCTCTACACACATAGGAGGCATATTTTTTCTTTACTACCATCCCCTTTATCAGATTCGACAGCACGGTAAACAGCGGCATAACACAAAGATAGGCGTAGTAATCCTTCTGCAGGATAAAAAAAATCTGCACACAATACATGGAAGACAGCACCAAACAGGTAATAGCATCTATGTAATCCCTGCGCTGGTTCGCCAACAGTATCAGCGCTTTATAAGCGCATACAATATAGCTAACTGACGCATTGACCAAATAGATAAAAAAAACCACATAAACATTTACTTCCGACGGTACATCCCGCTTTATAAAATTTTCTAAAAATGGCATCAACGACAAGCCTGCAAAAAATATAAACAGGCCGATTACAATATAAGCTTTCTTGTAAAAGCTAAGCAGCGCACACGCTTTTTCAATATCCTGCTCAGCAACAGGCTTATAAAGCCTGTACACAAACGCATTGGCCACTCCAAAATCTGCTGCGTTCAATACATATATGATAGATGTGCAAAGGCTGTTCAATCCTAAATATTCACTTTCCAAATGCCAGATAAAAAGCGTTCGGATCACAAACGGAAAAATCGTGAAAAACACATTTGATATTACGGCCCACAGAATATCTTTTTTTACATGATCCAGTCTGTTTTCACCCACATTCCTTCCTCCTAATCTTACTGCTGCCGAAACAACCTATTGTTCCTCCCTTTTATTTCCGTTTCGCCTTTCTTTTAAAGCTCCTACAGGCTTCGCTTCGCAGGCTTCACATACGCTCTGATTTACCGCAACCCTAGCCTTATCAAAAGAGGCCTTACCATACCAAAAAGTATCTGATCTTTCCATGTGACAGCAGCATATTGTCTGCACAATTCCTTATACCCCTGTTTATCATAGACATTCCAAAATTTTCTTCTATCCTTTTGAAGTTGACTCGCAGGACTCGTACATTGCTTAGCCGAAGCATGAAAAGGCTCCACCTCCATATAGTCTATATCCGCCTTCCAACACCGAATGAATGCCTCACCCTTTTTGGTATGGATCTGCACGATTGAAAGTCCTTTATTATCCCTCCATTTTTTAGGAAGATCCATTCTTTGCCAAAAGTCGCCAATGGAAATATCTGATCCGCTCCGTCCGCACGAATGCTTACAGTTCAGGCAAGATCTTCTCCGGCACAGGTTGCTTCCCAAAAAACGGCTCCATCTATGAAGGAGAAAGCTTGTATAATAATTTTTGCCCGATATGCGCTGATACATGGAAAAAGCTTTCCATCCCCCATTTGCTTTATCCCGAAAGGATATCGCTTCTATTTTTCCCTTTTTTCGATATGTTTTGCATTCTTCTTCCCATAAAAGCGGACTCACTTTTCCAGAACATTTATAAAAATCCACCCACCATACATGGTCGTCCTTTAGCTTCCGTTCGCTGCAGATGGCTTTCATTCCCGCAATCTGGCAGGATGTTCCTGAAAACAGGACATTTCTTCCGCTGCCTACATCCTTTAGAAAATCCTCTATAATGCTCGCAGGCATAAACGCATCTACATATTTACTTCCACGCATACGTTCCACGTCTGCGATATCTTCACCTCTGATATACCGAACCTTATAATTTTCATCAAATGAGGCGCCATACACAACCCCTTTTTGTTGTAAGCAATACTCTGCCATGACACCGAATATACCACCAGATGAACTTCTTAGCAGCTTCTTTTCATCACGGCATCTTGCTGCCAAAATACCCCCCCCCGGATTGAAAAGCGATCCTGAATTGTGCAGCGCCGGACAATTCGCGGCACACCTTCCGCAATGAATGCAGGCACGATCGGAAACCGCCGGATATAAGAAGCCTTCCTTATTTCTTTTCATTTTTACAGCGCCAGCGGCACAGATTGTTTCGCAGGCTCTGCATCCCACACATTGATCTTCTGTAACCCGGCTTACATTATTTGTGTTCCTGATTAATTCTTTTCTTTTATACAAAATAATATTATTTTCATCCATGCGCCCCTCAATCATATCCGTCAGATATTTTATGGATTTTTGTTTCATAGCCTTAATCTTTTTATCTGCATATTCGTATGAAATATCCTTAATATTTTCTATTGCACATTCTTTTATACTATCTATCAACCGACTCTGCATATCCAACTCTCGAAGCAGATCCTGAATACGTGAAGATGACTCAGAAAAAAAAGCCTGCGGCGTAATTTCCACGTAAAAATTTTTATGAAAAAGAATAGAAAATGCTGTTCCATGAAAACTATTGGTTACTACATATGCCGCCTTTATAAAATATCCAAGCCACTGTTTCGGCCCTATGGCATCATTTTTCACGATATCTCCATAAATTTTTACAAGCTTCCAACACTTGGACTGCGCAAGCTTTCTGGCAAACTTTTCTAAGCTTACAGATTTATCCAGCATATAGAGCAACACATACTGGTTTTCATCCGCAACGGACAGGTCCGCTGCCTCTTTCCATTCTGCCTCATCTAACAAAAATATAGGATCTAAAACCCATTCTGCTTTACGCCCTGTCAGCTTCTGTACCAGTCTTGCCCCATCCGATTCACGGCATGACAAATATTCGATTCCGCTCCAATATTTCAGATATTTCTTCCGATACTTCTCTGGAATCTTTTTCATTCCGATACTGGAAGCGTAGCTTCCTTTCTTCTTCCTGCATTTTACAAAATCCAATAAAAACGTTGTATCTAGATTCAGGCGCCCACAATTCCATACCTGGTCGCTACCCACTATAAACAAGTCATAGACATCTTCCAGCTTCTGAAGCTCTCTTTTCCCTATCCTGCGGGAACGATCGGTCAGCAGCCAGAATTTCTCAAATTCTTTTGCAGAATCTGACGGTAATGCCCTGCACCTTACAAATACAATTTTAAAAAACTCTTTGACCGTCCAGGAAGGCGTATCATCTTTGCCTGTCACTCGATATAAAATTTTTCGGAACATCCATACCATAGCATTTTTGTAAAAATTTCTATGATAATTTAAATATTCACACGAAATATTTTGCCCGCCATATTTTTTTATGGCATATCCTAATGCATACTCCTGCAGGCTGCCCCCATAATTCAGGTTATTGGCAAAAGATAATAATGCTATTTTCATTTTTGATTTACCCCTTTTTATTGCTTCCAATGCTTTCGATCAGCTTTTTCCTTTTTGAACAGCCCTATGACCGCACCCCAGCCATACACCCATAAGGTTATCCAACAGGCAGGTATATGGAACAGCCAAGCCCAAAGATCCGGTTTTCTACGATATCCTGCCGCTGCTTGCATTACTAGCGGAACCACCGTAATACAGCTAATGGAAAAGCGAAGGATTTTTCTTTTCTTTACTTTATTCCATGGGTATTTTCTTTCATTTTTGTCACTAAAGTACAGAAAATCTGAAATCCTGCGGTTTTGTTTTCTGTAAAATGTATGCACATCCTTGCAAAACAAATGAATGATCCCTGTTTTAACCTTGGCAACCCATAATGTAGGATTTTTCAAAAACAATTCATACAAAATATCTATATCAAAAAGATAATCTCCCTCAAAATTCCGAAGCAGATCTTCCTTTCTTATAAAAAAGCCATTTGCCCCAATCGTAGGGATACAATCTGCCTGAAAATGAACCGATAAATAATCGCCACAATCCTTCTCTTCCCTATCCATTTCTGTCCACTTATTTGTAATCCTGCAATAACGGTCATAATTTCCTATAAAAAGACACAATGGATCGCTCATCCCTATCAATGCGCAGTACCGGTTCACAATGTTGTCCTTTCTCCGGTACGTGTAAGCAATCGGCTCGCTTGCTACAATTTTTGCTTCCTCAAATGGCTTTATCATTCGCCTTATCCAGTTTCTGTCAGGAATAATATTATCCGAATCTAATAAGCAGATCACTTCTCCTTTGGCATTTCTGACTCCGACAGCTTTTCCTGCTTCTGCAGTACACAAAGGATTGTGAAAAACAGAAATCTGGATATCCGTTCTTTTGTTGTATTTTTCTATTGTTTCCAGCGTGCCATCCGTTGAACCGCCGTCGGCAAAAATAATTTCCATATATTCATGCGGATAATTTTGACGAACAATCGCCCGAAAAAACAAATCAAAGGTGCGCATGGAATTAAATGTCGGTGTTACGATTGAAATCATTTTATACTGCATCTCATCTGTCTCCCCTCATCATATTGCATTACAAATGCATAAACAAATACTTACTTCTACAAGCTTCCATTACTCCTTTTTATTTTATTCCATGCCGATATACCGCATAAAACACTGTATCATTATAAAGGTAGCTATAGTGACGGATATAAAACTGATATTCCGGAACCAGTTTATGAATATAAAGCGGGATCCTCAATAAATCCTGATTACTGTGATAAATAGATATGGCAAGCGTTGGCTTTTGCGTTAAAATAATGTTTTTCTAAATATCACTACATTACGCAACGTCCGTTTGGATAAACTATCTGCAAGCAGCCGATATACTTTTTCTGCATCCCGCTGATGGCTGCCGAAATATCTTGCTGCATCCTGTATATCCCTGTCGGTAAACGACGGTTCTAAAATATCCGCCAACATATACAAACATATATCTGCTTTTGTAGCACACATACATCTCCAAAGATACCTTCCGAAAGCAGACTGCATCAGGAACTCTGCCTTGCCTTTGAGAAAAACCGTTTCATATATTTCATCCTCCTCTATAGCTTTTGCTGCTCTCCAGCCGGAACTGTCTGTAAATCCCCGCATCCCATATTGCAAAAATTGCACGCGCTTATATACTTCTTCCGCCAATAAAAATCCATCAGCTGCTGCCGTGCCCTTTTCTTATCCTGATAACCCAGGCTGAAGCGTTCCCCGTCTACTCTATTTACCAGCTGAAGATCTGTACCATGCGCGCTACGCGGACATTGATACAAGTACCCTTTAAAAATATCCCTGCATCTGAAAAAACATCGCTGGAACTGTTTTTGCAGCTGCTTCGGTTTCCTGTTCCTGCACTTCATATCTCCAATATCGTACCATTGTTTATGAGCGTGATATGTATAATGAATCCCATCAATCCTTTTTTCATGCTCCTCCTCTACGATACAAAACATCCTATTTCCTGCGCAAAATAGCGAATCGTAGGCTCTAACCCTTCCCGCAGGGAAACCAGAGGCTCCCATCCGCCCAATTCTTTTTTTGCAAGTAAAATATCTGGTTTCCGCTGCAGCGGATCATCTTCCGGCAGATTTTTATATATAATTTTGGAATCCGAAGGAATCAGCTCCAATACAAGGTCCGCCAGCTCTTGGATCGTAAATTCTCCCGGATTGCCAAGGTTCACCGGGCCAAGAAACTCCTCCCTGCCTGCCATCATCCTGACAATCCCTTCGATCAGATCGTCGACATAGCAAAAGCTCCTTGTCTGGCTCCCGTCTCCATACACCGTGATATCCTGCCCTCTCAGCGCCTGTATGATCAAATTCGATACAACGCGCCCGTCTCCCGGATCCATTCCCGGCCCATAGGTATTAAAGATACGGATCACCTTAATCCTGGTACCAAATTCCCGATGGTAATCAAAACACAATGTCTCCGCACAGCGTTTCCCTTCGTCATAACAAGAACGCAGCCCTACCGGATTCACATTTCCGCGGTAATCCTCTGTCTGCGGATGTACGGCAGGATCCCCATATACTTCACTAGTAGAAAACTGCATGATCTTCGCGTGATGTTTCGTGGCAAGGTCCAGCATCTGCATCATCCCCAGTACACACGTCTTTGTCGTATACGTCGGGGATTTCTGATAATGCGGCGGACTTGCCGGACAAGCAAGGTTATAGATTTCCTCAATGCCGCTGAACATTTCTTCATCCAGTGGTTCCACAATATTATGATTACAAAACGTAAACGCAGGATGCCCCATCATATCCTTAATATTGACCATCCTTCCGGTGTATAAATTATCCACGCAAAGGACAGATGCACCGTCCGCAAGCAGCCTTCTGCACAAATGCGAACCTACAAAACCCGCCCCTCCTGTTACCAATATTTTTTTCATTTCCTTTTCCACCCTATTTCATGCTTACTCCGATCTGATAATACTCAAATCCTCTTTCTTTCATAGCTGCCAGATCATACTGGTTTCTCCCGTCAAAGATAACCGGCTGCTTTAAACGTTTTTTGATTTCTTCAAAATCCGGCTGCCGAAATTCCTTCCATTCTGTGATCAGGACCAAGGCATCCGCATCCACTAAAACCGTGTATTTGCTGTCATAATACGCAACATTTTCGTTATCCTTTAAATAACAGGTTTTTGCTTCCTTCTCTGCCTTAGGATCATACGCCTTTACCCTTGCTCCCCGTTTTGTCAGCTCCCCGATGATCGTAATAGCCGCCGAATGTCTCATATCGTCCGTATCCGGCTTAAATGCCAGCCCCCAGACAGCAAAGGTCATTCCTGTCAAGTCCTTTCCAAAAAGCTTCTCCACCTTTTCCGGTATCAGGTATTTTTGCTGGGCATTCACTTCCTCCACCGCATTTAAAATCTTCGTTTCATACCCTGCTGCGCTGCTTGTCTGGATCAACGCCTGCACATCCTTTGGAAAGCAGCTTCCACCATAGCCGCATCCTGCATAAATAAAAGAATACCCAATCCGTTTATCACTTCCTATCCCCAGACGTACTTTATTTACATCCGCACCTACTCTTTCACAAATATTTGCAATTTCATTCATAAAAGAAATCTTTGTAGCAAGCATTGCGTTCGCTGTATATTTGGTCATCTCCGCACTCGCTATATCCATAAAAATAATATTTTCATTATTTCTGACAAAGGGCAGATACAATTCCTTCATTACTCTTGCAGCAGCATCATTATCCGCCCCGATCACGATCCGGTCCGGCCGCAGGCAGTCTCCAATAGCCGTACCCTCTTTTAAAAACTCTGGGTTGGAAATCACATCAAACGTAAGCCCGCTCCCCCTCGCATCCAGCTGCTTTTGTATCCTGCTGCGGACTTTCCCTGCCGTACCAACCGGAACCGTCGACTTGTCAATAATATACATATGCCGGACCATATGCCTGCCGATACTGTCTGCCACTTCTAAAACATAGCGTAGATCCGCACTTCCATCCTCTCCCATAGGAGTTCCCACTGCAATAAAGCAAATATCCGAATCTGCTAGCGCCTCTTCCATTGATAGCGTAAATTTTAACCTTCCTGCCTCATAGTTTTCCGATACCAGACTCTGCAGACCAGGTTCATAAATTGGAATCTTCCCTTCTTTTAGTATGTCGATTTTTTGCGCATCCACATCGACACACCACACATCATTTCCCATATCCGCCAGGCAGGTGCCTGTCACCAGCCCTACGTATCCGGTTCCAACGACTAAAATTTTCATCCTTTCCTCCTTATTGGTACACTTTTACATATTATTATTTCAATCCATTATTCATCCGTTTCTGAGAGTACACCACTCATGAATATCATATATGGCACATACGTCATTTCTCTTTTCCTACCCTGATTTTTATGTTGAGAAATATTTCGTCATTCATTCAAAACCCGATTTATAAAATTCTTAAACTTCTCTCCCGATTTCGCCCACTGAAACTTGCAGGAAAACCTATATGCTGCTTCTTTTTTTTCCTCATACTTATCAGTATCTTGTATCACATCTTTCATTTCACTAAATAATCCATCTACACTATTCATTTTGCACAAAAACCCTGCACGTCCATTATCAACCGCATCCCGTAAACCAGGTGAATCATAAACAATACTTGGTGTTCCTACAACTGCAGCCTCAGTAATAGGTATTCCCCATCCCTCCCGTATGGAAGGGAATACTAAAGCTGTAGCTTTACTGAGTAATTCCAATTTCTTTTCTTCTGATACAAATCCCCAACTTATAATATCCGCTTTGTCTTCCTTACTCCAACTCAAGCAATATCTGTTACAAAGTGGCTTTAATTGTTGTTCTATGTATTGCTGATCCTCTTTACCAATGATCCATAGTCTTGCCTTTATTCCAATCCTATTTAACCTCCCCACAGCTTCTATAGCTGCGTCAATTCCTTTGTACTGTGAATACCTTCCCACATAAACGAAAGTAGGTATATTTTCTTTCTTATTCATTTCTTTTGATGTCCATGGTGTAAAAGAAACCCCGTTATATATGATCTCTATATTATCACTATCAAATCCCAGCTTTACTAACTCATTTTTTGTTGACTTTGAAACCGTAATTACATAATCCTTTCTATTTAATCTTAAAAATAAATTTTCCAATCTCTTACCAAATATATTAAATGGATATTTTGCATTAATATCCCATATTTCCCTAGTCAACTGGTGAATAAAAAATATCCTTTTACTTTGATGAACCCATAAAGGAATAAAAAACTGATGCGTATTACATTGTCCAATTACCATATCTATATCATTTTTATATCTATGATAATAAAGAAACGCATACAAGATCACGCTGAATACATTCCCTCGCCGAATATATTTAACCCCTTCCATTTCATCGAATTTTGATTGTCCAGGATATAGTGCAGAAAAATGCACTACCTCAAACTGATCAGAATCCAGACAGCTTAACATTTTATGGGTATGCACTTCTGCTCCTCCTGCAAATGGAGATTTGATATCTCTCCATGAAAGAGAAAGAATCTTAATTCTTGTAGATTTTCCTTTACATTTTTTCCTTATACCCGTATTCTTCATTTTTCTTACCTTCTTTAGCATTTAAAAAGCTTCTCTGACATAAATCTATAGTTTCTCTTCCTTAGCAATGTAAATCGGCCGCTTCTTGACCTCCATATAAATCCTCGCGAGATATTCTCCTATAACACCCAAAAGAAATATAATAATACTCCCCAGCATCAGCAATACAAACATAAGCGACGCATATCCTGTCCGTACCCCGTCAGAATTTAGAGCACTGACAAAAACCATGATCCCATAAACAAATGCCAGCAGCATAACAAAAAATCCCAAATACACAGCTCCTCGCAGCGGAGCTGTCGCAAAAGACATTAATCCATTCACCGCATAGCGAAGCAGCCCAGAAAACGACCATTTCGTACTTCCAGCCACACGCTCGACATTCTCATAGGTAACCCACTTCGTCTGAAAACCCACCCATGCAAAAATCCCTTTTGTAAATCGGTTCGTCTCGCTCATGGAAAGTACTGCATCCACAAACCTGCGGGACATCAACCGGTAATCCGTCGTCCCCTGCTCCATCTGTGTCGCTGTCATTTTGCTGATCGTTTTATAAAATATCGTAGAAAAAGTACTCCGGATCCATGACTCGCCATTCCGGTTCACCCTTCTTGCCCCACAGCATTCATATCCTTCCTCGATACCTTTTATCATATCCGCCAAAAGCTCTGGCGGATGCTGCAGATCCGCGTCCATCAGCGCTATGTAATCGGCCTGCGAGCTTTTTAGCCCTGCGTAAATCGCCGCTTCTTTTCCAAAATTACGCGCAAAGGAAATGTAATGGATTTCGTTAAGATCCGCTTTTTTGCAGATCTCTTTGATATTTTGTAGCGTATGGTCTTTGCTTCCATCGTCTACATATAGAATGGATATCTTGTATGCTTTTATTGTTTTTGCCGTATTATGGATTGCCTGATAGATCAATTCCACACAAGATTCTTCATTAAAGCACGGAACTATAATTTCGATATGTTTTTGATCCATAGTCTCTCCTCTTTTGCTTTTCACTGTTTTTCATTAACGAAAATAAGCACTGATTTTATTTATAACTCATCTTTTTACAACAAAATATTTACTACAAGAATTATTTGTAGATATCAAGTGCTGGAAATATTAACAAATAAAAAATCTTTTATTTTATATGCCTTTTGCAGCAAATCACGAATCTGTTCTTCGACATAAGCAACTACGTATCTCAACATTATCAGCCTCATACTCTTTCTTGTATGTTCTAACACAATCTATTGTAAGTCTGCTTGCACTACAGATCATTTTCATCAATATTTATCGCTACAAAATCCATTTTCATAATCTTCATTGAAACAACAATCGTTTCCAGCACCGCTTCACCAAACAACTATTTGATAGTTTTTATAAAATCGCTACCATTCCCATCTACTGTGTTCAAAGTCATAGAATTTTCTGTACTATTAAAAAAAATATGATATACTCATTATTAATAATAAATTTGAATCGAGGTGTTGATGATTTGTCAAGCACAATAGCAATCGGAGAACAAGATTTCAGCAAGATCATAACCTATCATAGTTTCTATATAGACAAAACAAATTTTATCAAAGATTGGTGGGAAAACAGGGACGCTGTTACTCTGATCACACGTCCACGTAGATTCGGAAAAACGCTTACGATGAGTATGCTGGAGCATTTTTTCTCTCTCAAATACGCAGGTAGAAGCGATTTATTTGAAAATCTAGATATCTGGCAAGAAAACGAATATAAAAAACTGCAAGGAAGCTACCCAGTTATTTTTCTCAGCTTCGCGAATGTCAAAAGCAGCGATTTTGGAACTGTCAGAAAGTTAATATGCCAGCAAATTGTAAATTTATACGAGGATTATCGGTTTCTTTTAGACGATGGTTTTCTCAAAGATGAAAGTGCAGCATATTTTAAAAGAATTACAATTAATATGGATGACTCTGATCTATCCTTATCTCTATGCCAGCTATCCAGATATTTATACAAGTACTATAATAAAAAAGTTATTATTTTACTGGATGAATATGATACACCAATGCAGGAAGCTTATACCAATGGCTATTGGGATAAAATCGTACATCTTACGCAAGGTCTGTTTCACGCCGCTTTTAAAACAAATCCATATTTAGAACGGGGTTTGATGACTGGTATTACGAGAGTTAGCAAAGAATCCGTATTCTCCGATCTAAATAATCTTGAAGTGATAACAACAACCTCAAGAAAATATGCCTCCGTATTTGGATTTACAGAAACTGAAGTATTTCAGGCTCTGGAAGAATACGGCCTTCTGGACAAAAAAGATGACGTAAAATGCTGGTATGACGGCTTTCGTTTTGGCGAGTTCGATAATATTTACAATCCTTGGTCTGTTATAAAATTTTTAAGCGAAAAAGAACTTGCCCCCTACTGGGAGAACACGAGTTCCAATAAGCTTATTGGCAGATTGATCCAGAAAAGCAGCCCGCATATGAAACAGTGTATAGAAGATCTTGTGCAGCATAAAAGCCTTTGTGTCGTTATCGATGAACAGATTGTTTTTGATCAATTAGATGATAATGAAAACGCTGTCTGGAGTTTGCTCTTAGCAAGTGGTTACTTAAAAGTTACTTCTTGGAAAATGAATCATCGAGGCAAGAAAGAATGCGTCTTAGATATTGTAAACTTCGAAGTATCCATTATCTTTGAGGATTTATTTACAGAATGGTTTTCTGTCTGCAGTTCGTCGTATAATGACTTTATAAAAGCTATGTTCATGCATGACCTTAAGAAGATGAATATTTTTATAAACAACGTGGCCGCTTCCACAATCAGCTATTTTGATGTCGGAAATCGTATTTCAGCAAAATCAGAACCAGAACGCTTTTATCACGGCTTAGTTCTTGGCCTTATCGTAGATCTGAATGACAGATATACAATTACTTCCAACCGGGAAAGTGGTTTTGGGAGATATGATGTATTGCTTGAACCAAAAAATCAAACAGACGACGGTATCATACTTGAATTCAAAGTAGCTGACCCTGATACAGAAAAAAGTATGACAGATACCGTCCGGGCCGCTATCAAGCAAATAATTGAAAAGAGGTACGCAACAGTCTTGGAATCCAAGTGCAGCAAAGATAAAATAAGAATTTATGGATTTGCCTTTAGAGGGAAAAATGTATTTATTGATGGAGGCTATTTAAAGGATTATGAGCTCCTTGGATTTTGAATGTACATTTTGTCCGTAAATGAGACTTTAACTTATGACTGAAAATTTAAAAATCTTTTGTTGCATTTAATAGATTGAAAAATATCATACAAGTGGGGTGTGTCGAATAATCTGTGAAGATAAACACAGTTTATTTTACACACCCAGTAAAGTTGTACATACCAATTTCCGACAATACACAGTTAAATTTACAGTCTCCCATTTATTTTACACACCCCTGCTAAACCTCTTACATACCTATTTCACACATGAAATTACATGTCCACCATATATAATATCAAAATATGTTGTTCCCCAATTAATATTTCGCACATCCAACTCAACATCTAAATCAGCTGTATCTGAATCGAATTTTATAAAGTTTACTCCCTTTTCTAATGGTATTTCAATTTTATAGTCTTGATACTGGGTATCTACATCAATAACTGAGCGATGTAAGCCATTACTGATCTGAATTTTCCCTATGTCATGAGCCAACAAATTAAATTCCAATGTACACTTATCAATATTATAAATATTATTGATTTCAACAGTACTTTCTTTTTCTACCCAGCGTCCCCATGACTCTACTTCATAAAATCCAAACCAATTCACTATCCTTGTATCAAGTCCATATGCACCACGTACAATAGAAAAAGTACGAACATCCATATCTTTGCACTCTACGCTTACCTCGTAAACTTTTTCATTTATTACTCCTGTAATCGCATTTATCTCATAATACCCGTGCATATTTCCATTAATAAGCATTTTCTCTATACCATCACCAAAAGTTCTTCTTACTTTTACGCCAAATATATCCGGTTCATGCTGATAAACATAAATTCGATCTGTATTCCAATTCGAATCAATCTCTGCATAATATATCGCTTTCACATTTGAATCGTACTTAAGCATATATACTGGACACGAAAAATCTATATCTTCTCTATCATTTATCCATACAGTATCTGTATCTGCAATTCGATCCGCATAATCTCCATTTATCTTTATATCATTATGAATACCCTGCAAATTTTCTGTATATACAATAGCATCTTTTTTTGTTTTTGCATATTCATCTGTTTGAAGAAATTCCCAAAACGCTTCATATCTATCTTCTTGACCAGCTAAAACCTCTATAGCTCCTTGGTTCCCGATCATCACTAATTCTGATATCGTTACAACAAGCACCAATATAAAACATTTATTGAACGTTTTATATTTAATCTTTTGATTCAATAAAATCAATGAACTTTCTATCCAAACTATAATGAAAAAATAAGAATAATAAGAAGTTCCAAAACTTTGTATCCCGTCATTATTCCACATAACAAATTTACTATTAAGCACTAAGACGGCATTCGGAATAATCATACCTAACAGGCAGATAATTGAAATAAAAAAATAAAATGTAAAAGTAATTTTTCTCTTTACCCTAACTATAAAGCAAGTAAAAAATACGGAAAAAAAGAATATTATTACCCATTGCATCATATTCTCACTTGTTAAATCGAACATTTTACTAAATAATATGTGAATATTTTTATTGGAATAATGCACTTTTAAAGGAAACAGACCCAACGAATAATCCCAAGATGAACGAATTCTTTCTAAAAAATCTACTCCACCAGTAATCTCAGCATCTCCTCCATACCCATTAAAAATAAATTTTACTACAGCAAAGAACGAAACTGTATAAAATATAGCAAGAAATGTATTCAATTTCAAATCATTAATTAAGTTTTTTAATGACAATGACCCATGTTCATATCTATAATAGCATGATACACAAAAGAAAATAATTCCACAAGGAACAAAACACTCATAAGCTGCTATACTCAAAAAGTAAAATATACCACTAAAAATCCAGTAAGATTTCTTTTCTTTTTTCAAATAAAATAAGAATAAATCCAATGATATAAAAAAAAGTCCAATGCAAAACTGATACTTCCAGCCAAATGCGTATAAACCATTATGATTTAAATCCATAGTCGCAAATAAAAAAAATAAAATTGGGAAAGCCCAAGCAAACTTTTTATCAATATGATGATATATCACCCCTACAATTCCACCGCATGCTATTATCAAGCCAGCTAAAGTATAAATCCTGTACACAATATAGCAGCTTGAAATACTTTGGAAGTAAATTGGAATTGTAAAAATACTCATTCCCCAACGAGATTCAAATCTTAATTGCAATCCTTTTGTCTTTGCATTAGCAATCGCAGCTAATTCATCATGTGTAGCAATACCGATTTGCATCAAAACAAAATATACCACTCCTGTAAGTATAGTTATAATAAAAAGCTCCATTTTATTTTGAATAGCAAATTCAATAATAACTTCTTTTATTTTAGCAAATTTCCCCCTCATATTTATATAACCTCCTTTCGAAATCAAAGCATTTTGTACACGATTCGTATCTATTTTAATCCTTATATCATTAACAAATATCTCTACTATTCTTCTCTTTTATATTTTTCAACACTTTGTAGTAGTGTCACCATCCACAAACGGCACTGTAACTACCTTGTCCTACTAGATTCCTTCCGACAACATCATCGAGCGCATACTTCCCACCCCTTGTCAACACATTCCATTCGAAGCCTACATCATTCGATCTGGCATATCCTCATCAACTAAAACACCAGCCCGCACATTTTAATGTTGACAACAAAAAAGTCAATCACCGCGGCTATGTGCTGGTTATCCATCCCTCAACCATTTTACGGAACTATCCATCTGCATTAATTCTCATCGTGCCCCGTTCCTACTCATCATGCTTTTTTATTCTTGTATATGTACTCCGTGTAAAATATCGAAGAAACAGTACACCAATATAGCAGCAATCTCACTCTTTACCAAACTTTTAAAGCAACATAAGTCTAAATAAAATCAAAAATACTTTTTATTATATCTCTCGGAGCATACTCTCTTTCTATATACTGTTTCGCCTTCTGCGCTACATCAAGTCTCTTATTTGAATCGCCAATATATTCTTTCAATTTAGCTTCCAGTTCGCGCTGAATATTTTCTTTTCCAATTTTGATCACGCAATCATCTGGAATTTCTCCAAACCACCCTTCATCATTAATAATACATGCTTTTCCCATCTGCAGCACTTTAATTAAAGCAGCTGATGTTTCTCCCATTGATGGATATCGCAAATTCAGTACAATATCAGAATGCACAATAAAACTGTCAAACTCATTCATGCTAACAAAACCGGTCTTATAAATAATCCGATGGTCGACAAATTGATTTACATAATCTCCTTCTCCAACCATCACATAACAAATCTTTCTATTCAACTCCTTGTGTATATTTAATACTGCTCTGCAAATTTCATCATTTCGCTTCGTCTCTGCTATAATTCCAAATGATGCAATAACAAATACATCTTCTGAAATATGAAATTTTTTAAAAAGATCCATTTTCTCTATAAGTCGAAAGTTGTCATGAACCTGCGGTATCATATTGATTTTCTTTACATTATCCGTGTGCTTTTTAACTATTTGATATGCAAATTCTGAGTGTACGATAAATTTATTCTGCGAATGCAAAAGCTCCTGATTTAAAGGCAGAATATGGGCCAACGACTTTTTCCGAAGCAAATCATTTATTCCGGATTTTAAAGCCTCTTTAACCTTCAACACTCCCTCGATACCTTCCATTTCGTATATTTTAGAATATAACTTACCCTTGCTTTGATAATACCCTACCGTCAAATAATACAATATTACATCATGTAAAATTACCACTCCAGGATACTTAAGGCAAGTTTCGTAAATATAACTATGATAATACGGATTATTACCAATATTATAGACTAAGTACTTGTATTCATGAAAATATATAGTATCTACACCGTACCGCAGCACATCAAATTCTTCTTTAAACTTCTGATCTTTAAGTTTATAATTATCAATATACAGTGTAATATCTGCTTTTCTTGCCAATTCACTGACCAATATTGCCGAATAATCAGATATCCCGCTTTTCATCGGCACAAACGGGCTTGCATAAAGCATTTTTATTTTGTCCATCTTTTCCTCTGATCTATTGTAATAATTTATAAATTGCATAGTCCCAGTCAATATGCTTTTCCTGCATAGTGCGATGCCCTTCTTCTCCCATACGTTTAGCAATCTCACGACTCAGATACCATTCATCGAGTTTTTCAGCTACTTTTTGAGGTGTTGGTTCTAAAACATATCCATTTTTTCCATTTTCAACAAATTCCAACGGTCCTCCCGCATCCTTATGAACAATCACCGGTTTTTTTGAGAAAAAGCTTTCCAATGTTATATAACCATAATCCTCATCATATGCACCGAAATATACACCCAAACACTGTGCATAATTTAATATTTTTTGTTCTTCAGACAAAAAACCCGTCATCTGTACCTTATCTTGTAAACGATTTTTTCTTATGATACCTTCCAAATACCTTATTTCCTTCTCAGAACCTGTTCCTGCTAAAACTGCTCTCACTCCTGTTTTTGTATATCTCATCGCCTCTACCAACATCCTCTGACGCTTCATAAAATCAATTCTGCTTGCATAGAAAATAAAATCCCCATATCCTTCACAATAAAATTTTTCATAATTTAAGGGTGGATGATATAATGCTTCTGCTTCTATACGATTATATTTTTTCAATCGATTTGCTGTGTTTTGCGCATTTGTATATATGTGCTCTGCCTCTAAAATATATCGATCATCACACGACTTTATCAAACTTCGAACATCTTTCCCATTTTTTTCCTTATGAAGATCTCCATACTCTGTTCCCCATAGATCATATGCTTGCCTATGCTGGTGCAAGATCCATAACACTTTATGTGGATGTCTTACATAATAAGCTGGAAATTTTAACGCTATCACTTTATCTATTTTTTCTCCATTGACCTCTGATAAATCCATCATCCTGCCCATCATCATACAATCAACGATTTTAACTGGAGGGTACCATTTAAACGGAATTGTTACAATATCTGCCTGATGTCCCCTTTTTATTAACTCATCTCTCAGCATCTTAGCATGTAATTCCGCACCACCGGTAATGAACGGAACCTGTACTGTCGCTATTGCTATTTTCATCTAATCACCCACTATTTTTTCTAATTGTTCCATAAAATCGCTCTGAATTTTATCAAGACTAAATCTTTCATATACATTCTTTTTGCCACAGTTTTGCAAACATTGATAATACTTCTTATTTTCCATAAGTATTTTAATTGCAGCTGCAAATGCCTTGACATCCTTTTCCAATATGAGCTGTCCCTTTCCTCCGGTATCTGGTATCGCAGCTGCCTTTAACGCAATCACTGGTAAACCAAAATACTGCGCTTCCAGGATAGGAACACAAAAGCCCTCATGCTCACTAGCACACAAAAACAAATCACTTCCCAAATAATACGACTCCAATGATGCATCCGTAACTTCTCCTATAAATTCTATGTACTCATCCAGACGATACTGCTTCACCTTCTGCCTAAGTAAATCATTATACAGCATTAATCCAGAATCATATTTACCTACGATTCTCAATCGAATATTATTATGATAATTCAGCAAAAATACCCTCAATACCTCAAGTAAAAACAAATGTCCTTTATTTGGTGCAATTCTTCCCACAAACAATATATTAATTTTTCTGCTTTCTATCAATGTTTTCAATATCTGCTCATCTGGCTTCGACTTCATCCAATACCAAATCTTATGGAAAGGCGCACAAATACTTATATTTTCTAAATTTACGTCCTTCAAATCCTCAGTGTTATAAAGCGAATCTGACAACCAATATGCATTTGGATATTTCGAAATAAAGTATCTTGTTTGTTCCCTACCTTTCTGACACTGCTTAAAGTGAACGGATTTATATGGTTCAAAAAAAACTTCAGGAGTAATGTTATGATAACGAAATACAATTTTTCCCTTAGCTTTTTTCAGCATCTCCGCACCATATTCCCAGTATACGCTATGATGATACAAAACCATCGAATCCTCCATCTGCAGAATTTCCTCTGCTTGCAGCCTGCTTACAAACTTCACATTCTCATTCAATTTATTTTCGGCATATACGGAACAATCAAACTTTTTTTCTAAAACCTTAGACATCAGCTCAATGTCATTACCGATTGCATCATGATTCGCGACCGTTCGATGCATTATCAAAATTTTCATGATTGACCCCTACTTTTTGTAATATATGATTCGTGCTGCTCTTCTCCACGCTAACCTTATCGGCTGTTCCTTATAGTTATCGCAAAAAACACTAAACATAAACCACCTGGTAACTTTATGTTCCCGAAGTTGCAACAAATTATGTTGATATCCATCCGAATCTGGTTCACTGCCTAAAAATATATGATACATTTCAGCAACAAACTTTTCATCACTCATATGCATCAATTTCATCAAATTCACACGATAAAAACCCCTTCTAAATCTCCCTATTCCTACTAAAACACGTCTAATTCCATTTTTGTACAGAGGAAAATTCTGCAATACTGCATCCATTTGAAAAGCCAGACATACTAACTGGCTTATCTTATTTTTTAATCGGTATCTCATAGGCAGTTTATAAACCCCGCCTTCTTTCAATACAGGCGCTTCCTGTGCAATCGCTCGATAAATGCATTCTTGTATATCTTCCGGATTTTCTGCCATAGGTATAGTCTCCATTGATTGCATAAGCATCACCTGTGCCCTTTTTTCTTCCAATATCTCATCTAACATCATCAAACCCAACCTTTGTCTTTTTCGATATTACTTTCATACAACAATATGGAAACTCCTCGCCCTGCTGAGAATACCATCCTACACCTTCCTGCACAATATCAAGCTGAAGAATATACTCTCCTTCTTTATCCGGAAGTGTACTTTTTATATAAATTATTTTTTCCTTCCCTTTTAGCAAATTAATCGGAAACCGTTCGTTATCCCATTTCGAATAGTCATCATTGAGGCTACGTATATGAAAGGAAAGATAAATCTGCTCCTCATTTAACAAATCTTTACTACTTGTATTCCGTATGAAAATAGGAATAACAAAGTTGGACACATCATTAGAAAATTCAATATTCTTTGCTCTTATTTTCATATCAACATGATAAACATTTTCCTGAGACTGATCATCATCTTCACAGAGGCTTTCTTCGGTAAATTCATCAACGATATTGTCCTGTACTTCTCCAGCTTCTGCCTTTTCATACATATACTCCAAATAATTTGGATATACATCCTCTGGCCTTCCATCTTTCTGTACCAAACCCTGATATAACCATATCAGCCTGCCACAAATCTTCTCTACCTGGCTGAAAGAATGTGATACTAGCACTATTGTTACACCCGCTTGTTTAATTTCCAAAAGTCTATTCAAACACTTTGATTGAAAATAAACATCTCCAACTGTCAAAATTTCATCAATTAACAAAATATCTGCATCTACGTGAATCGCAACAGAAAATGCCAATCTCATATACATTCCAGAAGAATAAGTCCTGACCGGATTATCAATAAACTCCTCCAATTCAGAAAACGCAACAATATCTTTCATCCTGTCATCAATCTCTTTCCTAGTCAACCCAAAAATCGACGCATTAATATAAATATTCTCCCGCCCACTCAAATCCGGATGAAACCCAGCCCCCAATTCGATCAAGCTGGATACTCTTCCACACATCTCAATCGTCCCGCTATCCGGATACATGATCTTCGTAAGAAGCTTTAACGTCGTACTTTTCCCGCACCCATTATGCCCGATCAGCCCGACGGCTTCTCCTTTTTTCACTTCAAAGCTGATGCCGTTCAATACACTCCGCTCCTCATACGCCCTTCTTTTACGAAACAGCGTCTTTTCCTTGAGCGTATGTCCTTTGTCTAGATATACCTTAAATTTTTTCGTAACGTCTTTTACTTCAATCGCATTTTCTGGTTTCATTTATAATTCCTCAACAAAATGTCTCTGCAGCCGATAAAAAATCATCCAGCCAGCCGACAGCATGATCACTCCCAGAACCGCCGCTGACAGCAGCGTTTCCAATCTCGGCATTTTTCCATAATATAAAATATCCCGATAAGCGGTTATCACATAAGTCATCGGATTCAGTGAAAACACCCACCGGATCTGCTCCGGCACCTGATCGATGGGATACATGACCGGAGTCAAAAACTGCCACGCCATCGTAAATATTCCAAGAAGATACTCCAGATCCCGTATATATACCGTCACCGCGCTCATGATCATCGTAAATCCTAATGCCAGGATGTACTCAACGAGCATAATGATCGGCAGGCATAAAACCGCTCCCAAATGCAGCGTACTCTTGGAGCAGATAAGCACTGCGAAAATAACGAAAAAACTGAGCAGCATATTTACAAACTGGCTTGTTACATAAGCAATCGGTAAAACCTCTCGCGGAAAATAAATTTTTTTTACCATATCCTGCTGTGCCATAATGCAGCTTGCCCCGCCTGTCAGCGATGTGCTGAAAAAGATCCACGGTATCAGCGCCACAAATAAAAACAGGTAATAGTCCTCAATACCTGCCCGCATGATCAGTGAAAATACCATTGTGTAGACTGCCAGCTGCAGCAGCGGATTTAAAAACGTCCAGAAAAAACCGAGAACAGAACCTTTATATCTGCCTTTCAGATCCCTTCTAACCAGAGAAAAGATCATCTCCCGATATGCGTACAATTCCTCTAATCTGCTCATTCTATAGGCTCCCATCTGTTGTTCTAAGCAATCTCATCTGTATCTGTGTAAACACCAACTATACTTATAACACGCCATAGATCATAAAAATATTTACTACCAGCATTAAATGTGTCCATGCTTAAGAGCAAAAAGAGTATGTGCTGTCTGTGCACATACTCTTTTGTTATGCCGATATCCTTTTTATTGTTCTACTGAATGCTGCTATATACATCCAGCAGCATTTCAGCCGATTTCTCCCATGTATATTCCTTGGCCCGTTCGATCCCAAGCCTTGCCAAGCGTTCCCTTTCCGAAGCATCCGTCAGGATCCGCTCCATTGCCTGGCAGATTTCCTTTTCGCTTTCCGGCGACACCAGGATCCCAGCATTTCCCACTACCTCCGGAAGTGAAGTCGCGTTCGATACAATCACCGGGGTTCCGCACGCCATCGCTTCTAACGGCGGCATTCCAAAGCCTTCGTACAATGATGGGAATAAAAATGCTTTTGCGCCGCACATTAACACCGGGCTGTCCTCCTGTGCGACATACCCGGTAAATAGAATCTTCTGTTCCATATGCAGCGTGTGTACCTTTTCGTAAATACTTTCGCACAGCCATCCCCTTTTCCCTGCAAGGACAAGCTGCGGGACCTTTTGCTGTCCCATATCCGCGCACAGCCTGGCGTAGGCGCCAATCAACCGCTCTAAATTTTTACGCGGCTCGATCGTACCTAAATAAAGGAAATAGGGTTGTTCGATTTTGTACTTTGTCAGAATACTTCGAATCTGCTCTTTCGTATAATGCGGATGGTATACGGCATGATCGACCGCACATGGTATCACTGTGATCTGCTCGTCTTTTATTCTTGTATATTTCTGTATTTCCCGTTTGCTAAATTCAGAAATCGTCAGAATATGGTCCGCGTGCCGGCAGGATTTTTTCATACAGGCATTCAGCCATCTTCTTGTCCTTTTGTCTACCGTCTGTGGATAAGATCTGTAAACCATATCATACACAAAGGTCACTCGTTTGCCCCTTACACCCGGCGGCACGGCATAATTAAAAAACTGCGTGATGTCCGGCTTCGTACGAAAAAACAGGCGGTGCGGCATCGGAAGGATCATCCAGATCAGCTTATAGATCGTCAGGCTGAACCATTTACAGCATTCAATCCTGCATCCTGCCAAAGCGTATTCTTCCAGACTACGCATCTGGCTGGCTGTCCGTCTGCCCTTAAAGCATTGAAGAATGTATTCATGTTCTGGATGCTTTAACAGCTCCATCAGCAGATGGTGTGCATTCCAGGCAATCCCGGTCTTTTCTGCAGCCAAAAACAGCTGACCATCAAACGCAATTTTCATATTTATAGCTCCGTCTTTTTCTCTTGATTTCTTCCTGGCAGGCTATCCACGATCGACAGCCAGCAGGCTTTCGAACACTTTCCGGTGCCTTTGCGCCATTAATTCCTGCGTATATTCTTTCTGCACAAGCTTATATGCGCGGATCCCATATGCTCTGCGCAGCTTCTCATCTCCCGCAAGCTCGTCCATCGCCATTGCCAGTTCCCGGACGCTGCCTGGCTTTACTGTCTTTCCTGTTAAGCCGTCAATGCTGACATACGGCACGCCGCTGTCTAACGCCGTATTAACCACAGGCTTTCCAAACGCCATCGCTTCCAGCTGCACGACAGCAAAGGCTTCTGCCCTAGATACGGACGGCAGTACAAGAAAATCACACTCTGCGATCTGCCTGCGCTTCTCTTCTTCTGATACCATACCTGTAAACGTTACATTCTTAAGCTTTAAAGCCGCTGCCTGCGCCTTCAGCTCATTTTCCAGCGGCCCGCCGCCGACGAAGATCAGCTCGCAGTTCTTCTCTTTCATTCTTGCAAATGCGCGCAGCAGCACTCCGCATCCTTTATACCAAACCAACCGACCTACAAACAAGATCCGTACCTTATGATTCTCTTTAAAGAAGTTTTCTGCATATTTGTTTCCCTGACGCAGCCATTCATCACTCACACAATACGGAATGATCACGCATTTTTTTCGAAAACGCTGCAGCAGCCTGGAGTTTTCCATATTTCCTTTGGAGGAAACGAGTATCTGATCCGCTTTTTTGAGCGTATGCAGCACAAGCGGGAGGTAAAGCGGCGCGGCCTTCTTGTATTTTTCAAAGCCACAGTGCCACCATACGACCAGCCTGCCGGAATACAGGCCAAGCAGTACAGCTAGATCCACCATCGGATAGGGAAAGTGGTAGATTATGATATCTGATCTTTTCGTACGCTTTTTTACATCCAGCAAAAACTGTATAGAAAACGGGGTAGACATCAGATCAAAAATTTGTCTGCATCTGCGGACAGGTATGCCCCTCCAGCTGTCCTGCGTACTTTTTTTACGTCTGGAATTTTGGCAGACAATCATTTCCTGCTCGCAGTCTGGAAACGCTGCCGCGATGCTTTCCATTACTTTTGCAATGCCACCGCCGTTATCCGGCCAGTATATTTTGAACAGTTGTGTAATTTTCATAGATTTCCTTTATTTTTGCATTTTTGTTTAAGCTTAATTTGTACTATGTGTTTTGTACCATTGGTAACTATACTTATTATTTTTATTGACTAAAAGTATTTTATACGCTTTTTTTCTATTTTGCAACAAGCACACAAAAATTCAGTAAAATTTAACAATCTGCTCAAATAAGTAACTGGAATTTTATCGCAATACGAACGATAAAAAATTAGCAGTATTCACCGAAGCATTTCATAAAATTTGGGAGCTAACATACCAGCCGCATTCATCTCCTAAATACTCATACAAATCTTTTGCTAATTTTACAAAAGAATCCGAACTACGGTGTTTTCCATCTCCTTTGGTTTGATATCCATATTCGAAAATCTCTGCACATTTCATGCTGCAAAGTACGTCTGCAATTCCGTGCAATTCAAAATTATTTCTATAGTGTATATAGGCATCTATCAATAACTCGTAGCACTTTCCATAACTTCATAATGGCGCATATATATCTTATGTTTCATAAAAAAGCTGCATTATGCACTTTGCTTCATAATACAATAAGATTGTATTTGCCATCAAACTATAATATGAATTATTAACAGTCTTTGTTTATATCTGTCAATACATTTCTTCTCATCTAATATCGATAGTCACACAAAAAAAGTGCAGCGTCTATTCCAATACAACATAGACACCACACTTCTTAACCTTTTAAAAATCATTGATCAAAATCTACCTAATTATACCTTTCTTCGCCACACTTATTCCATAAATTATAACATCCTTGCGCGATACATACATCCTTATTTTTAACAACTCTCACATCTCACTTGCTTCCTGCGTCACCTGCAGGCTGCTCCTGCGCTTATCCATTTCCAGTTTCGTAACCCGATCCTCCAAATTATCAAGCCTTTTTGCATATAGCGCCTGATTCGAATCCTCTAATTTTTTAATACGATAGTATTGATCCAGCTCATCCACATTTTGATGCACTTTCTGAATCTTTTCCTCTAAAATATTTCTGGTACGCTCTAATTCACCCAAAATCAAGTTTTCGGTAAGCGTCAGCTTCTCGTCTACCTTTGCAAGTATCGAGCTTTCCATACCCGCTAGCTTCTCGTCCATTACAGACTCCACCATGCCTTTTAACAGCATCATATCATTTTGATCCAGCATCCCGTCACCCCTTTCTTTTCATAGTCCTATTATAACAAAATCCGCCGCTTTTCCAAGATTTATTTCAACAAATATTGTACTTTTCCGTATGCAATCACACATCAAAAAGCGTTTTGCTAAACAATAGCTATAACTGCCTAATCAAGGCTGCAAAGGTCTGCAAAGGATAAAAACCCCCGGCATCTAATCTGCCGGGGGTTTTATTCCCTTATGGATGTTTCCACTATCCTTACACTTTGACTTTCACTTACTTTACATTTTCAAAGTCTTTACTTTTCCACCATATGAATAACTTTCTTCGGACACTTCGCCACACAAGCGCCGCAGCCTGTACATTTGCCATAATCAATATGTGCAATATTATCCGTTACGTGAATCGCGTCATGCTCACAGTTTTTCTCGCACAAGTGACATCCGATACAACCTGCTGAGCAGGCTGCCATAACGTCCTTGCCCTTATCTTTTGAATTGCAGAGCACTTTTACAGGCGCTTCATAAGGCACCAGCTCGATCAAATGGTTCGGGCAGGCTGCGATACATTTGCTGCAGGCTTTACAAGCCTCTGGATCGACAACCGCAATGCCGTCCACAATATGGATCGCGTCAAATGGACAGGCCTTCACGCAGGAGCCGAAGCCCATACAGCCGTAATTGCAGGCCTTTGGTCCTTTGTTCGGTACATAAACGACTGCCTGGCAGTCCTCTACACCGGTGTATTCATAGTGCTGCTTCGCCTTTTCACAGTTGCCGCCGCATTTGACAAAGGCTACCTTGCGGCCGCCCTCTTCTGCGGCAACGCCCATGATCTCACCGATAGCGGCCGCTACGGACGGGCCGCCGACTGGGCATTGGCCGACTGGGGCTTCGCCTTTTACGATGGCTGACGCTAGGCCGGAGCAGCCTGGATAGCCGCAGCCGCCGCAGTTGTTGCCGGGAAGGACGCCCATGATCTTTTCTTCTCTTTCATCTACTTCTACCTTTAAACGGTCTCCTGCGATGCCAAGGATCAGGCCGACCAGGATTCCCGTGCCGCCGACCGCTGCGGCAGCAATGATAATAGCTGTTATATTCATCTGACTGTCCTCCTATATAACGCCGGAAAATCCGAAAAATGCGATAGACATCAGTCCTGCCGTAACGAGCACGATAGCAGAGCCTTTGAATGTCTCCGGTACGTCATTATATTCGATCTTTTCACGCAGGCCCGCCATAATAACAATAGCGATAAAGAAGCCAAAAGCAGTCGAAAAGCCGTATACAACTGTTTTTAAAATGCCGTAGCCGTAGGTTACGCTGTTTAATGCAACACCTAAAACCGCACAGTTAGTCGTGATCAGCGGCAGGTAAACGCCGAGCGATTCATACAGGGAATGCATGAATTTCTTTAAAAACATTTCCACGAACTGCACAAGCGCCGCGATCACAACGATAAACACGATCGTCTGCAGATATTGAACGTCTGCAGGATCCAGGATAAATTTGTAGATCAATCCAGTAACAAACGCTGCCAGCGATGTAACGAAGATAACGGCTGCGCCCATGCCGGCTGCTGTGTCTACCTTCTTTGAAACGCCAAGGAACGGACAGATTCCGAGGAACTGGCTGAGTACTACGTTATTTACGATCGCCGCGCCAATGGCGGTTAAAATTAATTCTGTCATATTCCTCTCCTCCTACCCTTCGATTTTCTTTTCACTGGAATTTAAGTGGCCGCTGCACAATGCGTTGCCGCAGGAGGAACAATCCCCTGCCAGACAGCCCTGTGCCGGAGCAAGCGGCTTACCCTTTGCTTCCGCGCGTTTTCTCAAGATATTCATAACTGCGACAAGCACTGATAAAACGAAAAATGCTCCTGGCGCGAGTACAAAGATCGTGATCGGCGTGTAGCCTGCTTTTCCTGCTGCTGCGTCTGCAAGCGGAAGCACCTGTGCGCCGAAGATCTGGCCTGCGCCGAGAATTTCACGGAAAATACCAATTAATGTCAGACCGCAGGTAAATCCAAGACCCATGCCGACACCGTCAAAAATAGACGGAATGACCGGGTTTTTGGATGCATAGCTTTCTGCGCGTCCTAAGATAATACAGTTTACAACGATCAGCGGAATGTAAAGGCCGAGCGAAGCGTACAGATCATCAAAATAGCCCTGCATTAAAAACTGGATGATCGTTACGAACGATGCCACGACTACGATAAACGCAGGCATACGCACGCCGTCCGGAATGATCTTGCGCAGCAGGGAGATCATCAGGTTGGACATAATAAGCACGACTGTTGTAGAAAGTCCCATGCCCAGACCATTCATCGCCGATGTAGTTACCGCAAGCGTCGGACACATACCGAGCATCAGGATAAAGGTTGGATTTTCTTTTATAATACCGTTCTGCAGACGTTCGGCGCAAATCTGGCCCAGACTGGTATTCGTATTCTTATCTGTTCCCATTAATTACCGCCTCCTATACTTCTGAAATAAGCGAGTCCTGCATTGATCGCATTTGTTACAGCTCTTGTAGAAATGGTTGCACCGCTTAATGCGTCGATTTCGTTGGCTGCAGACGCACCTGTTTTGGTAACCGTATACGTCTCTTCGCTCTTGCCTTCAAACTGCGCTTTGAAATCAGCATCCGCCACTTTAGAGCCAAGCCCCGGCGTTTCACTGATCTTAGTCGTTTCATAGCCGTTTAACACACCGTCCAGCGTAACGCCCATAGACAGCGTAATATTCGCCTGGCTGCCCTCTGTGGAAGTAACGGTAATCACATAACCGAGCGGATTGCCGGATTCATCCAGCGCTACCTGTGCGCCTTCCACAAGGTCGTTGGCAAAGCCGGCGTCTACAGCTGCCTTTGTCGCCGCGTCCGCGTCAAAATCCGCATATTCTTCAAAAGAAGCTGCATCTGAAAATACCTGCTTATAAGCCCTTTGCTGCTTTTCAAATTCTGCGTCCTTGATCGGCTGCAGCGTAATATCATGTACCAGACCAAGTAAAAATCCCGCTACTACCGTAATGATCGTAAGGATTACGGCATCATGTATAATTTTGTTTTTCATGCCTGCTTCCCTCCTTTGCCGAATGCTGTCGGAACGGTAAACCGTTCAATCAGCGGTACTAACAGGTTGCTGAAAATGATCGCATAGGACACACCCTCGGCATTTGCGCCGAAAATACGGAAAATACCTGTTAAAAGCCCTAAAACAATACCAAATACGATCTGCCCCAGCGGAGTGATCGGAGATGTCACATAGTCTGTCGCCATGAAAAACGCGCCAAGCATCATACCGCCGCCGCAAAGCTGCGCCGTAACAAACGTCCAGTCAAAGCCATGCCCGCCAAACAACAGAATGAAAACCGTAAATGTAATAATATAAGAAGCCGGGATCCTTAAGTCGATCACGCCCATCAGGATCAGGAAAATCGCACCGATCAAGATCGCGATCGCGGATGTCTCACCGATCGTACCCGCAGTCTTACCGATCAGCATATCCATAACTGTCACGTCCAGCTGTTCCCCGCTTTTTAACAAAGCGAGCGGCGTCGCTGTACTTACGCCGTCATATGTAAACGCTGTCATGCTTCCAGTAAACGAGATGAGCAGGAAGCAGCGAGCGCCGAGCGCTGGGTTCATAAAATTCTGCCCAAGGCCGCCAAACAGCATCTTTACGACAACGATCGCAAATACGCCGCCTAAAGCTGCCTGCCAGTACGGCAGAGAAACCGGAAGGTTTAATGCCAGCAGCAGACCTGTTACGACCGCACTCAGGTCGCGCAGCGTATTCGGACGCTTTGTGATTTTCTCAAACGCCCATTCCGAAGCCATGCAGCTTAAGATCGTTATAATGATCAGAATCAACGCACGTATCCCGAAGTTATAAACACCGAACAGGCTGGTAGGCAGCAATGCCAGAATGACATACAGCATAATTTTGTCCGTCGTATCTTTGGCACGGACATGTGGTGAAGATGAAACCTTTAACATATCACTCACAATAGTTCACCTCTTTCTCCTTATTTCTTTCTTCTATCCGCAAGAATGTTTTTCTTCATCGTCTTGATCGACTGTGCCAGCTGCCTTCTGGCCGGGCAGATAAAGCTGCAGCTGCCGCATTCCACACATTCCATCCCATTCCACTTCTCAAATGTTTCTTTATCTCCATGGTCGGAAAACTTCGCCAGCCGGGAAGGTATCAAAAGCTCCGGACAAGCGTCCACACAGCGCCCGCAGTTAATACACGCCGTAGGCGCGCACGCCGCAACCTCGTCCTTTGTCATGCAAAGCAGCGCGGAGCTTGTTTTCGTCGCCGGGATATCCAGCCCGAACAGCGCAAAGCCCATCATCGGCCCGCCCGCGATCATTTTTTCCGGAGGCAGCTTGCATCCGCCTGCCGCATCCAATATTTCTTGGTAATTCGTACCTGTGCAAACGTAAAAATTGCGCGGATCGCTGACCGCATCGCCCGTTACGGTAAAAATACGGTTCATAACCGGCTTGCCAAGCTTCACCGCATTGTAAATGGCTACGAGCGTTTCTACGTTGTCCACGATACAGCCCGCGTCTGCAGGAAGCATCGAAGAATTGATCGACCTTCCGGTTACCGCGTAAATAAGCTGACGCTCGCCGCCCTGCGGATACTTTGTCATAAGCTCCGCAACCTCCAGGCGCGGGTCATCCCTGACCAGCTCCTCCAGCTTGTCAATACAGTCCTTTTTGTTGTTTTCCACGCCAAAAATACCTTTTGCCTGTGGGAAAAGCTGGAGCACGATCTTCATGCCTTCTACCAGCTGTTCCGGATTTTCCATCATGCGGCGGTAATCTGAGGTCAGATATGGCTCGCATTCCGCACAGTTAGCGATAATGTATTCGATCTTATCCGGCTCCTTCGGTGAAAGCTTGACGTGCGTCGGGAATCCGGCGCCGCCCATGCCGACAACACCCGCATTTTTGACCTTCTCGATGATCTCTTCCTTTGTCAGCAGAGAAATATTCGGAGATTCCTGATATTCGACCTCCTTCATTTCTCCGTCGCTTTCGATCACAATCGAATTGACAAGATCGCCGAGTGGTACGCGCCGCGGCTCGATCTTCTTGACCGTGCCGGACACAGAAGCGTGGATCGGAGCAGAGACAAAGCCGCCCGCCTCAGCGATGACCTGACCTCTTAATACGGTATCACCGGCTTTTACGACCGGCTTTGCAGGCGCGCCAATATGCTGTGATACCGGAAATACCAGTTCCCCCTTCGGGAGCAGCTCCTGTACTGGCTTTTCCTTGGACAATTCCTTTCCTTCGAAAGGATGGACGCCATTTTTAAATGTACGTAATCCCATATTTTACGTCCCCTTCTTTCTAAATAGTATTAAAACGTGCATGGACCCGTTACTGTAACAGCCGAAAGCGCAGGCAGTAACCTTCCACCTGTCGATTATAACACACCCTTATATGTATGAGCAAATTATATTTTTCAGAATACAGCGTTTGCCGTAACCATATCCAGCTCATGGGCGTTTGCCTTTGGCTGTTCCATCCTGCACGCATCTGTGATATGATAAATCCGGCAGGATTCTGCCAGTACATTATTTATCATACAATCTTTTTCATTATAACGCTTTCTGAAAAATTGTGCAATATGGAGATAGGAAAAATGAAAAATATCAAAAAAAACAATATTTTGCCTAAACTGCCCGACAGCTGTAACCATCACTTTGACCACGCGCTGTTCCTGGATCTGGAAACAACCGGATTTTCAGGCACGCGAAACAGGCTCTATTTGATCGGAACCGCTTATATTGAAAACGGCGCGCTTAGTACCGAGCAATTTTTTGCCGATTCTTTGCAGGAGGAGCCGCAGCTGATCGCCGCGCTTGACCAACTGGCCAAACGCTTTGACACGATCGTTACTTTTCACGGCAGCCGTTTTGATCTGCCGTTTTTAGAAAAATGCAGAAACAGACTGCAGCTTGCTTCTGCGGACAGCGGCAGCAAACACTTTATAGACCTTTATGAACTGGCGCGCTCCTACCGGCATATTTTCGGACTGGAAAACTATAAGCAAAAAACGCTGGAGCAGTTCCTTGGCATCAGCCGTAAAGACCGCTGCAGCGGCGGGGAGCTGGTGGAAATCTACCAGTCATACATCAAGCAGTCAAATAAACAGGAACAAGAGCAGCTGCTTGCTCCGCTGCTGCTGCATAACGCAGACGACCTGACCGGCATGGTACGCCTGCTGTCGCTTTTTGATTTTGACTTGTTTTTCCAGGGCGGATTTACACAAAAAGAGCATTCCGTTTCCGATTACCGAAAGCTGGATGGCTCTTGCGGCAAAGAGCTTTCGATCATATGCAGGCTGGACAGCCCGCTTCCTGCCTCGGTATCCTGCAACAACGGCTGCTTTTATCTCCATGCCGCAAAAGAACAAGCCGTTTTGCGGGTTCCGCTGCTGGAAGGCACGCTAAAATATTTTTATCCGAACTATCAGGATTATTATTATCTTATCGAAGAGGATACCGCCGTTCACAAAAGCGTCGCCGCCTATGTAGAGGCGGCGCACAGACGTAAGGCAAAGGCCGCCGAATGCTTCAGCAAAAAAACGGGCGTATTTCTTCCCCAATATAAGGAAATCGTCACACCCGCGCTCTATACCGAATACAAGGCACCTGTTTCGTACTTTGAATGGACAGAGCGATTTGAACAGGACGAAGCGCTGTTCAAGCAGTTCTGCCTGCATATGCTGACTGCCTTAAAAAATGGAATTTCCTTATTATAGCAGAAAAGGACAGGCTAACGCTCCCTGTCCTTTTTACTAACTATTTTGCTCCTTTAATAAAGAAAAATGACGACGATCTTTCATAATTCAGATCTTTATAATTCATGATCTGTTCCGTACTGCCGATAAATAGTACTCCTTCTTTTTTTAGCGCCTGATTGAATTTCTGATAAATTTCCTCTTTGGCATCGTCTGTAAAGTAAATAACGACATTTCTGCACACGATCATATCGCACCCGGTCGGATATGGGTCGCGCAGAAGGTTGTGCTCTTTAAACTCCACACGCTTTTTAACGTCGTCTGAAATCTGATAGGATGCGCCGATCTTGCTGAAATATTTTTTCTTTAGATCATCCGGCACATTCGCGATGCTTT
Source organism: uncultured Eubacterium sp. (assembly GCA_910586225.1). GTDB lineage: Bacteria > Bacillota > Clostridia > Lachnospirales > Lachnospiraceae > Eubacterium_J. Next base: position 34,926 of record CAJUIL010000016.1, read on the forward strand.
TTTCGTTATACAGGCCCACGCGCGCTTTTTCCAACACCTGTTTGTCGATATCCGTCGCAATGATATGTATCTGGTTCAGTGGAATATGCTTTGACAGCGCCATAACAAGAGAATACGGCTCATCTCCCGTCGAGCACGCCGCACTCCAGATCTTTAAGCTTTTTCCGAATTTTTTAATCAGTTCCGGAATGATCTTACGATCTAAAATCTGCCACTGATCGGCATTCCGATAAAATTCGGACACGTTGATCGTCAGGAAGTTTACAAACTGCTCCAAAACATTTTTGTCGGTTTTTAGCAGCGATACATACTGGTCATAGGTCTTTGCCTGAGTTTTGCCGATTAAGGTGTCGATCCGGCGCTTCATTTGCTTTTCTTTATAACAGTTTAAGTCAATCTTTGTCAAAGTCAAGACGTCTTTTTTAAATTTTTCGTAATTTTCAAGCATATTGATGACTCCCTTAATAAAATATTTTACTTTTTAAAAAACAGCATATAAACAGCAATGCTGCCTATATGCTGTATTCTCGTCCGCGTTTGGAAGGCAGATGCCCTCAAAAACGCTGCGTTTTTTTACTGCTCCTCATCCTCTGCCTGATCGGTATTAGCAGCTTCCTCCTGCATCAGAGCCTTCATGCTCAGACTGATCTTGCGTTCTGCTTCGTTAAAATCAACGATCTTCGCTTCGATCACCTGACCTGCCTTTAATACATCCGAAGGCTTATCGATATGCTCCCTAGAGATCTGGGATACATGAAGCAGCGCATCAATGCCAGGAGCCAGCTCTACGAATGCGCCAAAGTCTGTCATCCTTGCAACCTTTCCGGTGATCACGGTACCTGCCGCGAATTTTTCCGTTGCATTATTCCACGGATTATCCTCCGCAAATTTCATGCTGAGCGCAATTTTCGTATCGTTGATATCCTTGATAAATACTTTTACAACATCACCGACTTTAAATGCCTTCTTCGGGCTTTCTACGCGTCCCCAAGACATCTCGGAAATGTGCAGAAGGCCGTCTGCGCCGCCTAAGTCGATAAATGCTCCAAAATCAGTCACATTTTTTACGGTGCCTTCCAGAACATCGCCAACATTGATCCTTTCAAACAGTGCCTTGCGCTGCTCTTCCTTTTTCGCAACGAGCAGCTGCTTGCGGTCACCGATGATCCGTCTTCTTCTCGGATTGAACTCAGTAATGATAAAATCAATGTCCTGGCCGTCGTATTTAGTCAGATCTTTTTCATACACATCAGATACCAGGCTGGATGGGATGAATACCCTTGCTTCATCCACGATCACGCTCAGGCCGCCGTTTAATACCTGCGCAACCTTTGCAGTCAGCACTTCCTGGTTTTCAAATGCTTCTTCTAATCTCTTGCTTCCTTTTTCTGCGGCAAGGCGCTTGTAGGTTAATAACACCTGCCCGTCTCCGTCGTTTACTTTTAAAACCTTTGCTTCCATGGAGCTGCCTACCTCAACCTGGGTAGTAAGATCAACGTTTGGTTCGTTGGTATATTCACTTCTGGTAATGATACCATCGGACTTGTAACCGATATTAAGCACGATTTCGTCTGGTTTTACATCGATAACAGTACCTTCAACAACCTCCCCGTTTCTTATTGTTTTAAAAGATTCTTCCAACATTTGTTCAAAGCTTTGTTCTGACATACTTTTGAACCTCCTCAATAATTTTCTTTGGGGTGGAAGCCCCTGCGGTAATACCTACGTTATCAATGTGACCAGTCTCAGATAATTGTAAATCTGCCGCGGTCTGTATATAGTAAGTATTTGCACATTCTTCTTTGCATATCTCATACAGTTTCTGCGTATTCGAACTGCTCCTTCCTCCAATGACAATCATAAGGTCGGAAGTTTCTGCCAGACTTGCTGCTTCATTCTGCCGTTCTTCTGTAGCGTTACAAATTGTATTCAATACACGTATATCTCTAATATAACCTTTTTTTTGAATAATTTCAACTAGTTCTTGAAATTTCTTGTAATTAAAAGTCGTTTGTGCCACAATACACACTTTTTTGCCGGATTTCGGACAGTAATTTTCCGCTTCCTGCGCATTTGCGATAACCGTTGTATACGCAGGATCACACCAGCCGCGGATCCCCTCGACCTCCGGATGCGTAGCGCTGCCAATAATGACAATCTCATAACCGTCCTTTGAAAACTCCTCGACAATCTGGTGGATCTTAAGTACAAACGGGCAGGTCGCATCCTCAACCGCATATCCGGCCTGCTCCAGCTTTTCGTAAACCTCCCTGGATACACCGTGAGAACGGATAATGACGGTCCCCTTATGCTCTCGCTGTGTCCCGGCCAAGCCTTTTTGATCCAGCGCTTCTAAATCCTCAATGACACGGACTCCCTTCTGTTCCAGATCCCTGACCACCTCTTCGTTATGGATGATCGGTCCGTAAGTATAAACAGGCCCGTTTTTTATATCGGCTTGTTCATATACTTTATTAACCGCCCGCTTCACACCAAAACAAAATCCGGCGCTTCTTGCTACTGTAATATTCATTGCTTTCCAGCTGCCCTCTCATAAATTTCTCTTACTGTGGCTACCACCTGGTCGATATCCATAGCGGTAGCATCTACCAGCACGGCGTCGTCCGCCTGCCTTAACGGTGCGATATCCCGGTTCATATCCCGGTAGTCACGCTCCTTAATATCCGCCTCGATCTGCGCATAATCAGCCGCGACACCTTTTTTTACCAGCTCTTCATATCTGCGTCTGGCACGGGCAGACACCTCGGCGGTCAGATAGATCTTGACCTGGGCGTTTGGCAGCACGCAGGTACCGATATCGCGCCCGTCCATAATAACGTCGTTTGTTTCCGCAAGCTTTTGCTCAAGCGCAGTCAGCTTTGCACGCACAGCCGGATAAATACTCGTGTTGGAAGCCATAATACCAACCTCCTCAGCCCGGATATAGTCGTTGACGTTTTCACCGTTTAAGATAACGCGCTGGACGCCGTCCTGATAAGCAAGCGTAATATCAATATCCGCACACGCGTCAGAAATAGCCGTCTCATCTGCCGGGTCAATTTTTTTCCGCAGAAAACAGAGCGCCATTGCGCGGTACATGGCCCCAGTATCCACGTATACAAATGATAACTCATTTGCAAGGCGTTTGGCAATGGTACTTTTTCCCGCGCCGGAAGGCCCGTCGATTGCGATATTAAAACTCATTCTGTTTTGTTTCCTTTCTGTTCTGTTAAAACCGTCTCTGGCTGCCGTAGGCTCTGCCCTGCGCTCATACCCGCCAGATATCCGCTTGACCAGGCAAGCTGCAGGTTAAATCCTCCGGTCAATGCATCCACATCCAGCATTTCACCCGAAAAATACAGTCCTTTGATAAGCCGTGACTCCATGGTAGAGGGATTGACCTCTTTTACAGCAACGCCGCCTCTTGTAATAATGGCTTCTTTTAAGTCCCGCAGCCCGGTCAGCGTTGCCGGAAAGCCTTTGATAAGCTGCAGCAGGCTTTTGCGCTCTTCCCTTGTGATCTCATTCACCTTTCGCTGCGGATCAATACCGCTTAACGCGATCACAACCGGGATCATTTTTGCTGGCAAAAGATCTCCGAGCGCATTTTTAAACTGCCGGTTCTGCGCCTTTTCAAAATCACGCAGTATGCGCAGGTCCAGCTGCTCCTGCGTAAGCGCCGGCTTTAGATCGATCGAAAGCATCAGCGGGCCCTTGGCAAGCCGATCGCCGACAACAGCGCTTGCCGTCAGCATCAGCGGACCGCTTACGCCAAAGTGTGTAAACAGCAATTCGCCGAAATCCTCATACAAGCTCCTGCGCCCGTCACTGATACTTGCACGGACATTTTTAAGAGAAAGCCCCTGGAGATTTTTGATATAAGCTTCTTTTGCAGCCATTGCAGACAAGCTCGGCGTCTGCGGAATGATCGTATGGCCGAATTGCTGCGCAAACAAGTACCCGTCCCCGTCCGAACCAGTGGCCGGATAGGAAAGCCCCCCTGTCGCAAGGATTACTTTTTCTGCAGGATACGTGCGGCCCGTACTGTCCGTAATCAGAAAGCATCCGTTTTCTTTTACGACAGAGCATACCCTTGTATGCAGACGTACGGACACCTGCAGCCGCCGCAGCGTCTCGGACAGCGCGCGGATAATATCGGAGGAATGATCCGACACCGGAAAGACACGCCCTCCACGCTCTGTTTTTAACGGAATTTTATTCTGCTCGAAAAAATCCATAACGCGAAAATTGTCAAACGTGTAGATGGCGCTGTACATAAATTTCGCATTGCGCAGGATCTGTCCAAAAAGCTCCTGCGTTTCACAGGCATTCGTCACATTGCAGCGTCCTTTACCTGTCAGATACAGTTTTTTTCCGAGCTTTTCGTTGCGCTCCAGCAAAAGCACACTGTATCCCTGCTCCGCCGCGGCCACAGCGGCCATCATACCAGCGGCCCCGCCGCCAATGACCGCAATCTGGCCAGACCTTCCGGCTTCCTTCGCACCTTCCTTCATTTCCATACCCCTTCTGCACCAGCCTATCTTTACCATAAATCGAGAACTATAGATCAAGATCCCCGGCCTTAGCATAATGCATTTTTAATTTATCATCGATATAATCAATCTCGTCGTTTTCGTATACCTGATATTCGTCCCAAATCTGCTCCAGCTGCTCCAGCGTGTCCGCCACCTCATCCTGCTTACGCATACACAGGGCAACGATCAGCGCATTGATCACGCTAAGCGGCGCGGTCAGAGAATCCACAATGGACGCCATATCGCTTTCTGCGATCAAGTTGCATGAGGAATACAGGTTCATCGGGGAATGCACGCTGTCTGTCAGCGTAATGACCTTGGCGCTGCGATCGTTAGCAAATTCCAGTGCTTTTAGCGTGCGCAGGGAATATCTGGGAAAGCTGATGCCGATGATCACATCTTCCCTGCCGATACGCACCATCTGCTCAAACAGCTCGCTGGAGCTGTTTGTATGCAGCAGATGTACATGATCAAACATCAGATTCAGATAAAACGACAAAAACGCTGCAAGCGGCGCGCAGCTGCGGATACCAACAATATAGATCCGCCTCGCGGACAGTATCGTCTCGACCGCCAGCTCAAACACATTTTGATCCAGCTTTTCCAGTGTGCCCCGGATACGCTCCATATCCGATGTAAGGACCGATTCCAGCACTTTTGAACGGCTGATCCTTCCATAGGTGACCTCGACCCGCTGGACGCCGTCCAGCTTGTCGCGCACCATCTCCTCCAGCGCCCTTTGGAACTGCGGATATCCTTTGTATCCCAGCTGTGCGGCAAAGCGCACAACTGTAGATTCACTAACGCCGACCACTTCCCCAAGCCTTGCGGCGGTCAGAAATACCGCCTTGTCATAATTGTCCGTAATATAAGTCGCCAAAAGCTTCTGCCCTTTGCTCATCGTGCTGTAACGCTCGTTGATCCGGTTCGTCAGCTCATTTGTATTGCCCATTGTCGGCTATACTCCGGCATACTGTACCGGGACAGCCGTAATCGTACGGATTTTCTGTGCCGTATTGCCTTGTGCGTCCGTATAAAAATATGCGATCTTATAAATTCCAGTATCAGCAATCGTAAAATCCGCCCCCTGCTGCAGCATCAGATCTGTTTCCGCCGCACCTGGATACAGCTGGTAAGTCACGATACATTGGATCCCTTCCGTCGTAGCAGAGGTACGCTGTGTCCCATCAGAAAAAACGGTAACCGTCTGTACCGAAACATTTTGCATCGGGTCGATCACATTGCCTGCCGGCCTGCTGTCATCCGCAGGCGCAAGGATCGTATGATGTACCGAAACGGCAGCCGGCTCTGTTGGATTCACTGGCTCCGTCGGGTTTGTTGGCTCTGTCGGGTTCACTGGCTCTGTCGGATTCACTGGATTTGTCGGAACTTCAGGCTCTTGCGGATTTCCCGGAGCTACTGGGTCCGTCGGGTCTGTCGGATTTTCTGGATCCGTTGGGTTTACTGGCTCATCCGGTTCCTCCGGCTTTTCTTCCTTTTTTGCGACAACAAGCTTCCGTTTCTTTTCCGCAACGAGATACTTGTCTGTCTTTAAGCTTTTTTCAGGATTGGAGCAATAATAACGGATGGTGTAGGTTCCTGATCCAGCAAGCCTGTATGATCCGTTTTTCGACACAGTTTTTACCTTTCCGTCCGGACTGGTCACCTTAATGCTGATCTTTGATGTCATGCTTTTTCCGGATACCAGCTTTGCCGTCACGCCGGAGATCAGCTTTTTATAATTAATAGAAGCGGTTCCCTCTGCAAGCTGTATCGTCTTAAAATTATCCTTGCTTGATATAACAGGCTTTTTCGTATCCTTGACCACAATACGCATATATTCTTCTGTGACAAGCTTATTCGTAGGATTTTTTAAGTAATACATGATCCGGTACGTTCCGGTATGGTTGAGCTTGAATGTCTCTGCCCGCACGCCTTTATATTCGGTTGTCCCTGGCTTGCGCACCTTTGTAACGATCTTATCAGTCAGCACGGTTCCCATGGAATTTTTCGCTGTAATGCCGGAACGCAGGTTCACCGTAGACTTATACTCCTTTGTGATTTCCTTACGTACGCCTGATATCGTCGCCTTACTTGCATCGCCGACCGTATAGGTCACCGTCACAGACGCGCTGCGGCCAAAGGAATCTGTCAGCGAATACGTAACCGGATAGCTGCCCATCTTTTTTGTATTGACGGTTCCCGAAGTATGTATCCAAGCGCTGCTCAGCTGGTTCCCAGCAGAATCATAGGCCGTCATATCCACTGGAACGAATTTGCCGTTATATTGCGCTGTAGCTTTTGTACTTTTTACAACGATCTTTGGCTGTGTATTTTTTGTTGCGTATGTATTGTTCGGGTCTGGATCTGTCGGGTCCCAGCCCATACTTACGGACGTACTAACCTTGATCGCCGCCGGCTTGCCAAGCGGATCGTCCTTGGAGGTCCCATTAAAAATAATGACCTTTGTCTGCAGCGGGCAGTTATCATAGATCCACTTCGCCGCGGCCGTCGTCACGCGTACGCAGCCATGGGACGCGAGTGAGCCAAGCTTATTATACTGTACATACGATTGTGTTGTTTTATTCTGCTGGTAGTACCAGACGGAATGGAACAGGATAGATCCTGTGATCCTCGTGCAGTACTGCCCATAGCTTGGGCCATCCAGTATCCACCATGTATATTTGTTCATCGTATAAAAGGTTCCAAGCGGCGTCGCGTATCCTGCCGAGCATACAAACGCCGTATATGGCTTGTTGTCATGCGTATAAACCGTAATTACATTTGTTGCCTTATTTACTTTAATATAGTAATTCCCCGTTTCTGCTTTTACATTCGTCTGAAAGCCCAGAATCATCATGCAGCATAAAAATGTGAATACGATGCTGCGCAGCAGAGTCTTCTTTTTCATATATACCTCCTTCAAAAGCCAAGGCGCCGGATCTTATTCGATAAAAGGTGCTGCAAACGCCGTTCACAGCACCTTTTATTCTATCCGCAGCTGCCCGCGGATTCAGGCTGCCGCAAATATTTAAACCGGATAAGCCCCGTTTTTCGTATCCGCTACGGAAGCATCCACCTTTTTCTGCTGTGCCTCACGGTATTTGAAAAATTCGGTAGCTACCTGCGGGAACAGTGCATAAGACAGCACGTCCTCATCCTGCTGCTTCCACTGTTTCATTTCCGCTTCAATCTTGGACAGCTCCGGCTCCAGCAGATCCGCTGGACGGCAGGTGATCGCGTTTTTCTTATCTTCGCCAAGCACCTTATCCACGATCGCCGGATCAAACGGCTTTACAGTCTGTCCGTATTTTCCAAGCAGCACATCCTTTGTTTCTTTCGTCGCAACCTTGTAGCGTTCACCCATCAGCACGTTAAAAACTGCCTGTGTCCCTACGATCTGAGAGGACGGCGTTACAAGCGGCGGCTCGCCAAGGTCTTTGCGCACACGCGGCACCTCTGCAAGCACTTCCTCATATTTATCCTCCTTGCCCTGTTCCTTGAGCTGGGAGATCAGGTTGGACAGCATACCGCCCGGCACCTGATATAACAGCGTCTTAATGTTCACGCCAAGTACCTTCGGGTTCATCAGCCCGCTCTCCAGCGCTTCCTCGCGCATCGGACGGAAATAGTCAGCGATTTCCGCAAGTAAGTTCTGGTCAAGACCCGTATCGTATACAGAGCCCTTGAACGCTTCTACCATAACCTCCGTCGCCGGCTGTGAAGTACCAAGCGCAAATGGAGACATTGCCGTATCCACGATATCGCAGCCTGCCTCGACCGCTTTCATATATGTCATAGAAGCCACGCCGGACGTATAGTGCGTATGCAGCTCGATCGGAAGGCTTGTCGACGATTTGAGCGCACGTACAAGCGTATCCGCCTCCTGCGGCACCAAAAGTCCCGCCATATCCTTGATGCAGATAGAATCTGCACCCATTTCTTCAATCTTCTTTGCCATATCGGTCCAATATTCCAGCGTGTACGCATCGCCGAGCGTATACGACAGCGCTACCTGCGCATGGCCTTTTTCTTTATTGCAGGCGGTTACGGCTGTCTGAAGATTGCGAAGATCGTTCAGACAGTCAAAAATACGGATAATATCAATACCGTTTGCAATAGATTTCTGCACGAAATATTCCACTACATCGTCCGCATATGGACGGTAGCCCAAAATATTCTGTCCGCGGAAAAGCATCTGCAGCTTTGTATTTTTAAAACCAGCCTTTAATTTTCGAAGTCTGTCCCACGGATCTTCCTTTAAGAAACGAAGAGACGCGTCAAACGTAGCCCCGCCCCAGCATTCTACCGCGTGAAAGCCAACCTTGTCCATTTTGTCGACGATCGGAAGCATCTGCTCGGTCGTCATTCTTGTCGCGATCAGAGATTGGTGCGCGTCACGTAATATCGTTTCCGTAATTTTTAACGGTTTTTTTGCAACTTCTGCCATCTTTTTTCATTCCTCCCTGTTATATACCAAAGATTGCCATAAAGGTTCCGGCTGCTACGGCAGTACCGATAACGCCGGCAACGTTTGGTCCCATTGCGTGCATCAGTAAGAAGTTCGTTGGATCTTCTTCAGCGCCTACCTTCTGCGATACACGCGCTGCCATAGGAACTGCGGATACACCGGCAGAACCAATTAACGGATTAATCTTGCCATGTGTCAGTACACAGAGCAGCTTGCCAAGCAGTACGCCGGCTGCCGTACCGAATGCAAACGCAATCAGGCCAAGCGCTACGATTTTTAATGTGCTCCAATTCAAAAACGCTTCCGCGCTTGTCGACGCACCTACCGATGTGCCAAGCAGGATAACTACGATGTACATTAACGCGTTGGACGCCGTATCTGTCAGCTGTCTTACCACGCCGGACTCACGGAACAGGTTACCAAGCATCAGCATACCCACGAGCGGTGCAGTCGTCGGGAGCAGCAGACAGACAATGATCGTAACGACGATCGGAAACAGGATCTTCTCCAGCTTGGATACCGGGCGAAGGTTCTGCATTTTAATCTGGCGCTCTTTCTTAGTCGTCAGCGCCTTCATGATCGGCGGCTGGATAACCGGAACGAGGGACATATAAGAATAAGCCGCCACCGCGATCGGTCCCATCAGAGCCGCCTGTCCGAGCTTTCCAGCCAGGAAAATAGAGGTCGGGCCGTCAGCGCCGCCGATAATGGAAATCGCTGCCGCCGCCTTATCGTTAAAGCCCATTAAAATAGCCATAAAATAAGCCATATAAATACCGAACTGCGCCGCCGCACCCATCAGAAAGCTAATCGGATTCGCGATCAGCGGCCCAAAGTCCGTCATCGCCCCGACGCCTAAAAAGATCAGCGACGGAAGGATGGACCATTCATCCAGCGTATAAAAATAATACAGTAAGCCTCCAACACCATTGCTCGTCTCCTCCGGACTTGCCATAATATCCGGATAAATGTTGACAAGCAGCATACCAAATGCGATCGGCACAAGCAAAAGCGGTTCATAGCCCTTTGCGATCGCAAGGAATAAAAAGACACAGGCAACCAGGATCATCAGGTAATTTCCCCATGTCAGGTTGAAAAATGCCGTCTGGTGCAGGAGGTTACTCATTGTCTCTCCAACGTAACTAAGCATATTTGTCCTCCTAATTCGATTTCCATATTAATTCATCGTAGCCAGTAACGCGCCTGATTCCACCGTATCGCCAACCGCTACCTCTATGCTTGCTACGGTACCGTCCTGCGGTGCAACAACCGGAGTCTCCATCTTCATGATCTCCAGCACAAGGATTGTATCACCCTTTTTCACCTGTTTGCCAACAGCAGATTCCAGCTTGAATACCTTGCCTGCCGCGCCTGCCTCGATCTTAATGCTGCCTGCCGCGCCGGACGCCTTTGGAGCTGCCGCCGGAGCCGGAGCTTTCGCCGCTGCTCTCGGAGCCGCTGCCGCCATCGGAGCAGACTGGGATGCACCTGTTTCTTCTACGGTAACGTCATAAACATTTCCATTTACGGTGATTGTATAGCTTTTCATTTTATTTCCTCCTAATATTCTATTTATATATATCTTGCTTCACATCATTTATTTTCTTCTCTTGATCGACCGTACGACAAAGCCGTCCGCTGCCAGCGTCCCTTCGGATGCCGCGATAGCCGCCGCAATAACCGCGATCAGCTCTGCATCGTCCTGCTGCGGCTCTTCTACCTGTACCACAGGCGCGGAAGAGACTGCCGGAACCGGCGCTGGTTCTGGTGCATTTTTCGCCCTTGCCTTTTCCTCCAGATATGGGATCACCTTAAAGCCGTAAATAACAAGGCTGATCAGGATCAGGATCATAAATACCGTTCCAAGGCCCATCAGCGTATTCATTGCCGCCTTCTGCATTTTTTCGCCAAGGGAATAATTTTCATCCAGCGTCACACTTGTAATCTGCATATCCAGATAATTGTACACACAGGTCAGTGTTAAGTCACGCCCTTTAAAATCCATCAGCTGCGCCGTCGTCAGCGTTTTGCCGGATTTTTCAACCGTCATCTCGCCCAGCTTTACAAATTCACCGACATCTGCTTTGATTTCCTTCCACTGTTTCATCAGTCCTACGATAATCGTATCGCCATACTGCTCGTAGTATGCAATCCCTTCGTCAATCTGCGCGTCTGTAAATTCCGGAAGGCTCTGGGCAAGGTTCTCGCTCGTGGCCTTAAGCTCGTCGTAAGACTTGCCGTTATAATCCATCCTTTTCGGATCCTCCCCGCAGGCAGCCAGGCCAAGCAAAAGCATACACAGACTGACGATCAGACATAATTTTTTCTTCATATACTATCCGTCACCTTTCTACTTTGTACCATGTTTCTTATTCGGCTGGTCCACGCGTTTTGTATACAGCATCTCAACGGCCGCGATCAAATATTTTCTCGTTTCCGGATAATCAATGATACGGTCTACATAACCATGGGCTGCAGCTGCCTTTACGCTGCCCTGCAGCGCTTCGTATTCCGCCGCCTTTTGCTCAATTACCGAAGCAGGCTCGTTTGCGTACATAATCTTAGCCGCAAGCTTTGCATCCATCATACCCGTGCTTGCATCCGGCCATGCATATACAAGATCTGCGCCGAGCGACTTGGAGTTCATCACCGTATAAGCGCTTCCGTAAGCCTTGTCCATGATCAGATTGATCTTCGGCACGGTTGCGTTTGCAAACGCGCTTGTCAGCCGTCCGAGCGACTTTGCAAGATTTTTCTCAGAGCACATCGTCGCGCGCAGGCCCTTTGCGTTGGTAAGCGTGATGACCGGAATGTCAAACGCATCGCAGAACGTAACAAATTCCGCCGCCTTATTGCAGCCCCGTGCAGTCAGTGCAGCGTCAAATTCTTCCGTTTTTTTGCCTTCGGCATCGTAAATTTCGGTACAGTTTGCAACTGCGCCGACAGTAATACCATTCAGCTTGATAAATCCTGCGGTCATTTCCTTTGCATAATCCGCCTTCGCCTCGATAAAAATATGATTATCGGAAATCTCACGCAAAACAAATCTTGGATCACCCTTCATCGTATCCAGGCTTTGGCAAGCGCGGTTCAGATCATCCGCGCATTCATCCGTACAACCGCCCTGCGCATTATTCGCAGGCAAAATGCAGATCAGCTGGCGTATCTGGGCCAAAATCTCATCCTCTGTCCCGATCCCGTCAATCGTCCCTGTCTCAGAGCTTTGAAATGCTGCAGACGACGTATCGCATTTATCTATCCGGTTGCCGTCTATGGCATTCGGAGAGTTGATAAACAGCTTTGCTTTGTCCGCCTGTGCATACGTAAAATCACTGAGTGCCGGAACAACCGCAAGCCCGCCGCCGCACGTACCAAATACCGCGCTGATCTGCGGAACCATACCGGACGCCGCTGCCTGCTTCGCATAGATCGTACCAAACGCTTCCAATGCATCCACAGATTCCTGCAGGCGGATACCAGCACAATCGATCAGCCCGATCACAGGCGCGCCCATTTTTACTGCCATATCATAAACAGCAGCAATTTTTTTCGCGTGCATCTCACCGATCGTACCACCGAGCACCGACGCATCCTGGCTGTAGACAAAGACCAGATTCCCGTCAACCAGACCATGTCCGGTAATAACACCGTCGGAAGGAGTATCTGTCTGCGCCAGATTGAAATCAGTGCTTCTTGCAGTAACAAGCGAACCAATTTCCATAAAGCTGTTTTCATCGACTAACCTTGCAATACGCTGCATTGCAGAGTTATCACTACCATTACTCATTCTTTAGCCCTCCATCTATTTTGAAACTTTTCAAAAATTTCGTCAGTATAATAGTAACGCTTTTTATCTCAATATTCAATAGAATTTTGTTAAAATTTTCATACGTGGTATTTTTACCGCAGCCCTTCTCCGGCAATCCGTACCTCCTTACCGCGGAAAACAAGCCCGTAGATACGTATCTGCCCTTTTTTTATGCCGCGTGCCATAAGCTCTGTATCATACCTTTTGTCCCGTATCTGCCCAATGCCTGCTGCAGCGCATTTTGCACCGCAGCCTCCCCACCAGCCCTGTCTACTGCTTTAAACTCCAGGATCATCGCAGGCTCTTTCTTCGCAAACGGCTCCAGCATCACATCATACCTGCCATCGCCGCTCTCCCTGTTTGAAGTGATCCGGTAGCGGTCCGCAAGCTGAACGACCAGTCCAAGCACAAACCCATGATAAAAGCCTTCCGCCTGAGCTTCTCCTCCAACATCAAAAAAACTGAACGTTTTGCTGGAAATCTGGTTGATACTGGTATTCATCCGCTCCCCATCATCTTCTAATAACGCTTTTACAAACTGCTGGTACTGCGGACTTACAACGGAAAACCAACGGCGTACAAGAGCCGCAAACATCCAGCGCACCTCACCGTTGGTCAGCGCGAGCCGGTATTTCATCTCTCCGAAAAACTGATGCAAAAACGCAGAGCTGTCCACAGCTACAATCTTTAGATAGCCGCTGGCAAGCAAAAAGCTCCAAACCGCTTCCTGGCTGTCCTCCAGCTCATCAAATACAATCTCCTCATTGATCACAGCTTCGATCGTACCTGCCTGCAGCAGCACTTCAAAGTCCGCCTTAATATCCCGGTTTCCATGCTGCAGCAGCTCACCAACGATCTTGTTGGAGCTTGTATTTACCCAAAATGGAGCGATCTTTCTTTCAGAAAGAAAGCTTAAAACAGACCAAGGATTATAAATACCGTCGCAGCTTCCGAACCGAAAGCCATTATACCAGTCTTTTACTGCCTCTTTCTGAGACAATAGGCCATATTCCTCCAAAGCGTTAGAAACCTCTTCTTCTGTAAAGCCAAATGCATCGGCATACAGATCCGAAGCCACTGTTACCACTTTCAGATTGTTAAGATCTGAAAAAACAGATTCCTTGCTAACCCTTGTGATTCCCGTCATTATCGCGCGTTCCATATAGGGATTTGTCTTAAATGTCAGATTCCATAAGCTTCTTGCAAACGAAACGAGCTCTTCCCAAAATCCTGTCAAATAAGCTTCCTGCATCGGCGTATCATACTCGTCCAATAAAATAATCGTTTTCTTTCCATAATAATGCGACAAATACCTGGAAAGCTGGTGTAAGGCAGCAGCGGCGGTCACTTCATCCATATCCGCTGTTATGCTCTGGAAATAGTCTTTGTCCGCTTTTGTCAGTACCCCGCTGTCTAATAAATAACTGTGGTCCGCATACAGATTTACAAATATCTGGTTCATTCTTTTTCTTGTATTTTCGTAATTATGCTCCTTGATGGAAGCAAAGCTGATACTGATAACCGGATAAGTCCCCTGGAGCTTTTGGTATTTTTCGTCTTTCCAGATTTTCAGTCCTTGGAACAGTTCACTACTTTGCACGCCGTTTACTGCAAAAAACTGCTCCAGCATACTCATGCCAAGCGTCTTTCCAAAACGTCTTGGACGGGTAATCAGCGTTACTTTATCCCCCTTCTCCCACCATTCCCTGATCCATGCTGTTTTATCTACATAAAAATAATTTCCTCTTATCACCTCATCAAACCGATCCAGTCCAATCGCTACTGTTTTTGCCATATGCCACCTCCCCGCACTCCATTAAATCAGTATACAAAATGTAAAATCAAAACGCAACCCATAAAAAAACACACCTGCGCCGCACAAGTGTCAGAACAGGTGTATTTTCTGTCTAAAAATAGGGATAAAAATATCTGGACCAAACGAGCATAAAATACCACCGCAGCGACCGCTTTTGTATATCCTGCGCGGCCAGCACCGGCATCTGGGCAGCCAGCTCTCCATTAATATAATAATTGAGCGAACCAACCTTCGTTCCCTTTTTCACAGGCGCCTGCAGCTGCTTTGGCAGCTGGACGCGCACCTGCACCGCATCGGATTCTGACAAAAGGGTATGCAGCGCTTCCTGCTGTACCGTTAGCTGCAGCTGCATTTTCGTTTTCAGCAGGCGGTCCTTTCCTGCGCCATTTTCGACCGGAATAGGCCCTGGCACATAGTCATAATTTGTAATGTCCTTTTGCTCATAATGGTCTATGCCATACTGGAACAGCTTTCTGGCGTCCTTCCATTTATAGGTTTTATTATTCGGCCAGCCGCACGCCAGCAGCGCGATAACAAACGTACGCCCCTGGCTTTTTAACGCGCCGACATAGCAGTACCCGGCATTTCCGGTAAATCCGGTCTTTCCACTCAGCGCGCCGTCCATCATGTTTAAAAACGCGTTGTGATTGACGCAAGTAAAGCTTCGTGTGCCTGGCTTCACAGTCCCGTCCTTTCCCTGCTCATAATTTTGAAACGTATGGCTCTGTGTACGCGTGATCTTTAAAAATTCTTCCTTTTTCGGCGACTGCGTAATGCAGTAACGCATGATCCTGGCCAGGTCTGCGGCAGTTGTGGAATGAATCCTTGTACCGTCAGTGCCGTCGGACTCCGCAACCTGTACCGAAGCGTCCAGGCCATTTGGTGTAATGAAAAAGGTATCCATACAGCCGATCGCTGCGGCCTTTTCATTCATCATTTTTGCAAAGCCTTCCACTGTGCCGCCGACGTGCTCCGCAATGGCCACTGCCGCGTCGTTGTGGGATTCCAGCATCAGGGAATACAACAGATCGCTGAGCTTGTAATGCTCGCCATCCCGTATATGAAGCTTTACCTCCGGCATCCTCGCGGCATAGGCCGATACATCCGCAAGGTCGTCTGTCTGCGCGTTCTCCAGCGTCAGGATGCAGGTCATGATCTTTGTAGTGCTCGCCATTGGCATTGGATTTTCAGCATCCTTTGCAACAAGCACACGCCCGGAATCCGCATCCATCAGGACGGCCGAACGGGCATAAAGCTGTCCGGTATCAAATTCCGCCGTCTTTTTTTGCTTGGCCTGCACCGGGACGGACAGAGGACACAGGCTTAAAAATGTAACAATTACCGCTGTCAGATAACAGAGTGCTCGCTTCATATTACTGCAATGCTCCGAAACTGTATTTGCTTTTAGTTTATGCAGATCGGCTAAGCGATATGCCTACACCTTCATCCGTATCTCCAACTCCTCCTCCGCTTCATGCCGGAACTCCTCCACCTGCTCCGGCTGCGGCTGCGGCAGCTCATCGATAGAATTTACACCGAAGCTGCGCAAAAACTCCTCGGTCGTCCCGAACAAAAGCGGCCGCCCTGGTACATCCAGACGCCCGATCTCACAGACAAGGTTATATTCCACCAGCTTATTGACCGCGTGCCCGCTGGAAACGCCGCGGATCTTTTCAATCTCCATGCGGGTAACCGGCTGCTTGTAGGCGATGATCGACAATGTTTCCAGCAGCACGTCCGTAAGCACTTGCTTTTTCGGCTGGCGGGCAATTTTGATCAGATATTCATACATCTGCTTTTTTGTACACATCTGGTATGCACCCTCCAGCTCAATGATCTGAATACCGCGATCCTGTTTTTCATACTCCGCCATCATCGCAAGGATGATCTCCTTTGTTTCATCAGTGCCAAGCTCCAGCACGTCTGCCAGCTTTTCCAGCGGTACGGATTCTCCCATCGTAAATAAGATCGCTTCTATAACTGCGGCAGCCCCGTTTCGCTCCATAAATTCTCACCATTCCTTTTTAACGGACCATGCAAACGCCGTATGCTAGGCCGCCGCAATCCGTGATGTAATATTAATGTCGTCAAATGCCTGCTTTTGAAAGATTTCTATTTTCCCGGTTTTCATCAGCTCCAAAATCGCCAGAAACGTCACAATAACCTGTACTTTACTGGACTGGCGCTCCAAAAGCCCCCGGAAGCTGAACTGTCTGTGCGACGCTGCATACTGTTCTAAAACAACTACTTTTTCCTCCAGGGAAATCTCTTCCTTTTCGATACGTCCGAACCGGGAACGTACCGGATCCAATTTATCGATCTGCCGCTTCATAACGGATTCAAACACAGCGTTCAGCTTTTGCAGCGTCAGACCATCCAGCAGCTCGTCCATATCCAGAGGCGGCACATAACCCGATACCTCGTCTGGAATCGTCGGTGCCTTATACATCACACGGTCCGCATCTAACTGGCGGTCTTTCAGATCATAAGAAATGCTCTTATACAGCTTGTACTCTAAAAGCTGCTGTACCAGCTCCGCGCGCGGGTCAACCTCGTCTTCCTCCTCTGTCGCCTTTTTCGGTAACAGCATTTTTGCCTTAATGTCGATCAAGGTCGCCGCCATCACCATAAATTCACTCATGATATCCAAGTCCTGCCGTTCCATTTCACGGATATATTCCATATATTGATTCGTAATTTCCACGATCGGGATATCATAAATATTCACCTTGTTTTTTTCCAGTAGGTGCAGCAGCAGATCCAATGGCCCTTCAAAGGTCTCCAATTTAACTGTCAGTTCCATAAATTCCCCCATGCCTGCGCGGCGGCCGCTATAAGCTCACCCTGCCGCAGCTGTTTTCACTGTAATGACCACCAGCTCCGCGCGGTTGCAGATCCGGATATGGAACGTATGCGTACCAAGTCCGCGGCTGATGTATAGTTTCCTGCCGTCTATGCGAAATTCTCCCGCATCATATTTCGGAAACGGTACAAACTGCGGTGATATGACGCTGCCCAGTCCCGGAATGCATACAAGCCCGCCATGATTATGCCCGCACACAGTCATATCCGCGCCCCAGGCTGCATACTGCTCAGCAAATGCCGGATGGTGCGCAAGCAATATCTGAAAGCGCTCCTTAGATGCCGCACCCAGCCGACAGCGCAGCGCATCCTGCTCCAGATACGGCTTCCTGCCTTTTTTATAGCACGACAACGGAAGCTCCAGACCACTGACGCACAGTTTGGTGTCACAAACCGAAATCTCACAGCTTTTGTTGTTTAAGATCCTCACACCGGCCTGCTCCAGCTGCCTGCAGTACTGTCCATAAGCGATACAGCTTTCCGAGCCTGGCAGCTGCGCCTTGCTTTCATGATTCCCATTGCAAAAAACAACCGGCACAGAAAGCGCGCAAAGCTTCCTTACAAAATCCAGCGCGATCCCGTACTTTTCTGTCTTAGAAGTAACGATCAGATCACCTGGGATCAGGATCAGGTCCGGTGAGGCAGCCTGTACAGCTTCCAGCAGCGGCTTGTTATCCGTACCATACGTAAAGGAATGCAGGTCAGAAATGACAACGATCTTTATTTCCCCGCGCACCTTGTCTGAGCGCATTTCATAACGTGTGATCCGAAATTTTTTTAATTCCTGGCGCTGCCAGAACAAGTAGATCATTACGATAACGATAATTATACCAATTAATACATCCATATTCAAACCTTTTTCCAAAAAATTATTTCCTTGTTACTCCCTGTCGTAACAGTTCAGACAAGCTGACCTGTTACCTGCAAAAATCCATGGAAAATCGCTTCGCGATGGGATTTTTGCACTCCTGAATCATGTTCTTACGGTCTTTGCAGCAGGGTGCAAAGACCTGACGGAACTGTTACTCCCTGTCCGAATGTCGGCAAAGCAGTCATATTTTTTGCAAAGTCCGACTAAATTATAAAAAAGCATTTTCGGGTACGCAAATATGAAGCGTTTTTTGACAGCCTGCCTGGCACTGATCCTGGCTGTATGTACAGCCTGCCCTTCCCACGCAAAAAAGAAGTCCGAACCTTCTTTGCCATCCTTAACGATTTCCGCGCCCAGCGTCCTTTTGATGGAGGCTGAAACCGGAACGATCCTTTACCAGAAAAAAGAACATACCGCGCGTCCGCCTGCCAGCGTGACCAAAATCATGACACTCTGTCTGATTTTTGACGCGATCGAAAAAAATCAGATCGCCCTGACCGACGAAGTCACCGTCTCGGAGCACGCCGCAAGCATGGGCGGCTCACAGGTGTTTCTAGAAGCCGGAGAAGTACAGACCGTAGAAACTCTGATCAAATGCATCAGCATCGCCAGCGCTAACGACGCCTGTGTGTCATATAGGTATCGTAGACGTCTCATAGCTCCATTATACATGATCCAGCATCTCTTTTCCACTTCTTTCTTTATTTAACTTGACTCCAGTAAGAAATAATATTATTATAAATATAGTACTATATTTTTGTAATTTAATTGTCCATATACAAAAAAAGAAATCAGGAGGGTGCCGCATGAGTACCTTTTGCTGACTGGCACAGGATCATGCAGGCTGCTATCATCATGCACAGCAATATAACAAGACTTAACTTTTGTACATAGGACTGAAAAATACTCTTTTTTCAATCATCCAGGATTTTGAAACTTATAAAAAATAGTGATCGAACCGTCACTGTTCACTTCTACCCGATCCAATAATCCCAGGACCATATCTCTGGTCAGCTCCGTAACATTGATATAGTCTTTAAAGGCTTCTGCCCATGCATCATACGGATTATGCAGCCCTTTCTCCAGCTCTGCTTTGTTTTGGACTGCAGATTGCTGTAGCTGCAGTTCTTTAATCTGTCCATTATATTCCGAAATGTATGCGGCATACTCTTTTTTTGAAAGAAGCTCTTCCATATAACTATCATATGTTTTTTTCTTAAACTTCTCTAGCTTTGCGATCCTTTTTTGAATTGCTGCAATCTGCGGCTCATAATCGCTCTTACTTTCATCATAAACCTCCATTTCCTTCAGCTCCTTGATATCTTGCGGTTTTAAGATGCTTTTTGCTTGTTCTTTTAAAGAATACAGCACCGCTTCCTTCAACGCTTCGATATCAATACTATGGCTTTCACAAAATTGCTTTCCCTGTGTCTTATATGTTTTGCAAATATAACCAACGAACCCTTTTTCACCACGTCTGGCATATTTTCTTGACATGGAATGTTTACAATCTGCACAATAGATCATACCTGAAAATATACTATTCTCTTCCGTACATCTTACGCTTCTTGTGCGTGTTTTCTGTAAATTTTGAACCATCTGAAAGACCTCTGGCTCTATGATCGGTTCATGAGTATTCTTTACAATGATCCAGTTTTTTCTTGGAAGTCTTTTTTTCTTTTTGTCTTTATAGGATACCGTATTTATTTTATTTTGAATTAAATTTCCAATATATGTCTCGTTGTTTAATATTGTATGTATGGTTTGATAAGACCAGTTCTTTGTTGTGTCCAATGCTCTGCCGTTCCAATAATTTTCTCCGAGTACATTCCTTTTATATAAGGTAGGAATTAATATCCCGTCCGACGACAGGATAGATCCTATCCTTGCTTTTCCGTACCCGGCCAAATATAACTCATAAATCCTTCTGACCACTTTTGCCGCATGGTCATCAATGATCAAATGATTATGATCTTCGGGATCTTTTTTATATCCATATGGACAGGAAGAGCCTAAGAACTGGCCGTTTTTCATCTTTGCTTTCAATGCGCTGCGAATGTTTTTCGATAAATCTTCACAATACCATTCGTTCACCAGGCCGTTGATCTGCCTGCTTTTTTTATTTTCCTCATTATCCGTATCCACACCATCTACAACTCCGATAAACCGGATCCCAAGGTTCGGCAGGTCATGATGCAGATATTTTTCGATATGCTGCATATTTCGTGAAAATCTGGACTGCGTTTTCGCAATGATCAGGTCAAATGCATCCAATTTTGCATCCGTCATCATTTTTTCAAATCCTGGCCGGTCATCATACAGCCCGCTTTCATCATCGTCGGAATATACGTTGGTGACTTTAAACCCATGTGCCAGCGCATAATCTGTTAACAGCAGCCTTTGGTTTTTGATACTTGCGCTGTCATCTCCTTTCCTTACCTTATCTACATCTTCTTTACTCAATCTTAGATATAATACCGCACGATTTCCTTTCATAAGATAGAACTCCGTTTATAATTATTATATTACAATATTGTATACTACTTATATCATGTATAATTGATAATAAAAGTTTCTTTTAAAATGTTCATTTAAAATAATTTGTTATTTAGTATGCGATATACGTTGTTTCGTGCGCTTTATAATTATATTCTTCATACAGTCCAGCAGCTTCTTATTTCCATAAATCACATTTACCCTTATTTTTTTCGCCTTTTCTTCCAAATTACACCTCTGCTATTCACTTACTTTATTATATTCTCAACACTTTGCGCTTATTCCGTAAATATGTGTTAGAAAAAGCAGCAGCACAGCTGGAAGCAATGTATACTGCTATTGTTTTTGAAAGCTGGCGCACTTTTGACTGGATGTTTATTTTCCATTTAAGAAAAAGGATGCCGTTTGACATCCTTTTTATCTGCGTTATTCACTTTTTAACGGTGGCTTTTGGTAGAGTTTGCGTTCTACAAATTTCCGCTCCAGCGCAAGCTGTTTTTTTACTGCTTCAAGGTTATTATCTTCGATTACCATTTCGAGCCTTTCGATTAATTCAAGCTGGTCCAGAAGATATCCATTGTATTCTTTTTCGTTATTTGGCATACAGGTTCACCTCCGATTTTCTAAAAAAGCGCCGCTCGTTCACTTGGGAGAGCGATAGACCATTCTATGATTTGATCCTGTCAATCTCTGTCAGATTCACCCCGGATGATGTCAGTATCGCTTTCAGATCCACATATCTTTCGTACATTGCTTTATACACATCCGAGTCTTTCTCTGCCAAAAGCATAAACCGCTGTATTCTTGAAAATTCTTCTACTGATATTTTTATCATTTCTTTATCCGTCATATGAACACCTTCCCTTCCTTACAATCTATCTTATACCAGATTACTCCCATTTTCAAGATGGAAATTGAGACTTCATTTATGGAGGAGCAGATTCGCTCTTAGATACAGACCATCCATGCATTATTACATACCGTCTATCCAATGGACTCTACTAAAAAATCAAAACGTATTACTTTTCCAGGCTGGATATTGAAACTTCCTTACAGAAATCATACAAAAAATAGAAAACTTAACATGAAAGCAAATATTTTTATTACTTACAAAAAAGCTATTCTGTCAAAAGTGATTATTATCCTTTTTGATGTTTTTCTTATGTAATCAAATTATCTATTTCTTTCATATACCTTTACATCCTTCAAATCATATTTACCTATTTTTACAAAGTGTTCAAACAACCTTTCACCTAAAATCGCTCCGTCTAAACTTGTTTTACTTAATTCTGCTTCGTTTAAATTTTCTTCAATTAATTTTACTCCTCTTAAATTTACTCTTCTTAAATTTACTCTTCTTAAATTTGCTCTTCTTAAATTTGCTCCGCTTAAATTTGCTTGGCTTAAATTTGCTTGGCTTAAATTTGCTCCGATTAAATTTGCTTCTCTTAAATTTGCTCCGATTAAATTTGCTCCTCTTAAATTTGCTCCGATTAAATTTGCTTCTCTTAAATCTGCTCCGATTAAATTTGCTTCTCTTAAATCTGCTCCTCTTAAATTTGCTCCGATTAAATTTGCTCCGCTTAAATCTGCTTCTTTTAAATCTGCTCCGCTTAAATTTGCTCCGATTAAATTTGCTCCGCTTAAATTTGCTCCGCTTAAATCTGCTCCGCTTAAATCTGCTTTTCTTAAATCTGCATCGAATAAATATGCTCCGCTTAAATTTGCTCCGCTTAAATTTGCTCCGCTTAAATCTGCTTTTCTTAAATCTGCATCGAATAAATATGCTCCGATTAAATTTGCTCCGATTAAATTTGCTCCGATTAAATTTGCTCCGCTTAAATCTGCTCCGATTAAATTTAAAGAATGTTCATAATTAAATTTTATATAGGCACATATCGTTTTATTTAATCGAATTTCAATATTTTCCCACAAATGTAAGATCCCAAGCATATTTGCAAATACATTCATTTCACATTGCATTACATTCTTAAAACATTTATTTGTATAAAAAGTCATTCCATTTTCTATCATGATCCAAAATGCTTCATTCAATCGATCAAAAAGATTTTTTATGTTACTACCGCTAAATTTAATTTTTAGAAATTCTAACATTTTAATAGACAAATTATTACCTTTTAGCAAATTTCCTAGCACACCTGCGAGCTTTTCAGATTCATCTACCGTCTCTAGTATGGATGAAAATATATATTCTGCTACAAAATATTCATAAATAGATCGGTGAACAAAGCTTATGTTTTCTGTCTCAATCCCTTCACAATGTCTGACTTTCTCAAAAAAATTACCTAATAAAATATCATCTATTAAATTATCACTTTTCCCTTCTGATATTCCAATATAAATTTTTTTATACTCTTCTGATTGGATATTTGCTTCATCAGGATTATTTTCAAACATCCAGATTGCAATTTCTCTTGATACCTGATGTATTTGTTCCTTTATGGTACTAATCCTATGCGTATTCCCATACTTTTTGTTATCTACACATCTATCATAAATTCCTCCATCCAAAGCAAAAATTTTATCATATATTTCTACTATAGAACCTTTTTGGTCAATCGATATATTTAATGACAAAACCATATATAAAATGAGTGGAATACCTAATATTTCTGCGTTTTCAATCAGATTATTTATTGTATGATCAGATACATTTACTTTTGCTGCTTCCTGAAAGATGTCACAAAAACTCCTTATTTGTGCTTCATCCCACGGTTTTAGAATAGCATATCTGCATTTCACTTTTTCTAATTCTTTAATATAGTGTTCTCTGCAAGTAATGATCAGTGAAAATTTATCTCTTTGGTCTAATATCCAAGAATCATATAAGCAATCTAATATAGATCTCCTCCTACCATCTTCCATACTCACTTCATCAAAGCCATCGAAAATTAATGTCTTACCATTTAATTCATAATAAGATAACCCTAATTTTTTCTCAATTTGCTCAGATATTTGATCATTTTGCCAGTTTATGTCATTCAGATCCGACGCAAATTTATATACCAAAATATCATCGGATTGCTCGCTGAAACGATTTGTCAACCATGTGATCAGCGTACTTTTTCCTATTCCTGGCTGTCCCAGGATCAATAACATTTTATTTTCACTTTTTCTTATAAAATATTCTGATAGAAACGTATCCAAATTAGAAGATATTTTTTTATTTTTCCCTAAAATAAAATGTGGAAGATGCTCATCAATATAAACCTCACTTAGCTTGACATTAACACCAGCCTCTTCGTCCCATTCGCTAAAATTGTTTAAAAACATATTTTCATCCCATTTATCCGCATACTCCCGTCTTCTATTTTTTATACGCTGTACATTTCGGTTTTTTTCATTCAATTTTTGAAGAACAAGATCTAATTTACTTTCCATCTGGTGCAAAGCTTCAACTGTATGCTCTGTATACTTGTCTTTTTCGCTTAACAGTAATAGCACGATTTCTCTATGCAAATCTGCGTTACATTCTTTCGCAAGTTCTTGATTCAGTAACCTAATAAATTCCTGACTCACACTATCATCAGCGTTTGGAATAAGATTTTTCATCTCACATTTAATAACGTTATGATAGTCTCCATCAGAACTAATTTTTTTAAATAATTTTTCTGCTGTATGATATAGTATATCCTTTTTCTTATATTTATTATATGTCATCTGATTAATGACATCAATCATGATCTGATACACTCTTGTCTCTGGACTCTGATGTGAACCTCTTCTATTCTTATCTGCCTTTTTTATTGTTTCCCATGATACGTCCCAAATATTATTGACAAATTTAGAAATAAACCCACTAAATATAATTTCACCCAACATCGCTTTATCCTCTCTTTGTATAATAATCACAATTATAGTACCAAGCAACCTCTATTTCAACTCACAAAATAAATTCATTCACGGTAAACGCAAGCTTTATAAACTTTTTATAAATTGAAGAGTATCAGGTAACCGAAAATCTATTAAGCCCCCAAATCATGTGACGTTATAGAAATAATTCACGAAAAATTCAGTTTTCAAAAAAGTGTGTCCGATGTATAATAAAACTGGTGAAAGAAGGTGATATTTTTGAATACAGCAGAACAGATGCACCAACAAGATTTAGAACGTCTGAAATCACTCCGATATATGGATGATGATTTTATGACTGTCTGCCTTGCAGATAATCTTGAAGGTGTGGAACTGATACTTAGAATTATTTTGGGGCAGAAGGACATAGAAATTAAATCAGTTAGAACACAAGAATCGATGAAGAATTTGCAAGGACGTTCTGTTATTTTAGATGTTCATGCGATTGACAGCACCAATAAGGAATTTGATGTAGAAATTCAGAGGAAAGATGAAGGCGCAGGCGCAAAGAGAGCAAGGTATAACAGTAGTTTGTTGGATGCACACATATTAAAACCTGGTGATGATACCAAGGATATTCCCGACAGCTATGTCATATTTATAACAGAAAATGATGTAATGGAAGGAAAACAGCCAATATATCCAGTAGAAAGATATGTTGCTATCGGAGAAAATAAGGTGTTGTTTAGCGATGGTTCGCATATTCTATATGTTAATGGGAAATATAGAGGCAACGATGAAATCGGAAAGCTAATGCATGATTTTTCATGCACAAATCCTGATAATATGAATTATGAAGCACTTGCTGTAAAAGCACGGTATTTTAAGCAAAGCGAGAAAGGAGTTGCTGCCATGTGTAAAATTATGGAAGATATGAGGAATGAAGCAGTATTAAGCAATGCAAGGGAAACTGCGGAAAGATTGATAAAAAAAAGAAAAATGACACTTGAAGAAATTGCGGAGTGTGTTCCGCTATTATCAATAGAAGAACTAAGAAAAATTGAATTGTCTGTCTCCTAGCCATATATGCTTCCTGTGTGGCAATGGCTGAATTTATCTGCGGCAGCGAGGAGGAGTTTGTCACACAGATGAATGAAAAAGCCGCTGCGCTTGGCATGGAGGATACCCATTTTGTAAACTGCTGTGGCCTGTCTGCAGATGGGCACGTAACAAGCGCCTATGATATCGGGCTGATGGCCAGGGAGCTGAGCGTCCGGCATCCGGAGATACATAACTACTGCACAATCTGGATGGAAAATATCATCCATCGCACGAAAAGAGGCGACAGTGAATTTGGGCTTGCCAATACGAATAAGCTGCTAAAGCAGTATCCCTATGCAACTGGGCTGAAAACCGGATATACTGCGGCAGCAAAATACTGTCTGGCTGCGACTGCCGAAAAAGACGGCGTGAAACTGATCGCTGTCCTTATGGCTGCACCGGATATCAAATCACGTACTGCTGACGCCCAGACGCTATTAAATTATGGCTTTTCCGTCTGCCGCGTGTACAAGGACAAAGACCCTGCCCCGCTGCCGGAGCTTGCGGTAAAAAAAGGGGAAAAGGAAGCGGTCCCGCTCGTTTATGAGTCCGATATGAGCTATGTAAGCACCAGCGGCGAGGACCTTGGTACGGTAACGAAAAAAATCCGGCTTCCGAAGTCTGTAACTGCGCCGGTAAAGAAGGGGGATACCGCGGGTAAGGTGACTTATTACCTCGGTGATAAGAAGCTTGGGCATATCAATATCCTGTTCGCGGACAGTGTAAAGCACGCGGCATTTGCTGACTATTTCCTAAGCCTCGTGCAAAAGCTGTTTCTGCTGGCATAGTAATCCATAGACGACATTCTGCGGATTCTGACACAGCTCCCATAGCTTGGCTTGCGCAAGATTAATAAATTCTCGTAACAGTAAAAGTATCTGAACGGTACATACTGCAAGGGCCTGGGAAAGCGCCAGGCGTTCCCAGGCCAGCCAAAAATACAAAACTACTATAACAGCGGCGCAAACAGCTTGAGCACAGTCTGTACTACCCACAAGAAAAAGCCCGGCTCTTTCCACTCTTCCTTAAGGATCTGATGCGAGCAGGCAAATGTTTGCTCCATATCTTCCTTTAACTGCATAACTGCTTCGCTGCGGTACATAAAGACGCCGCATTCAAAATGCAGGTACAAACTGCGGTAATCCAGATTGATGCTTCCTACGGCGGCTGTTTCGTCGTCGCAGAGAAAGCATTTTGCATGGATAAATCCCGGCGTATATTCATAGATCTTAATACCGCTTTCCAGCAATACCTTGTAATTAGAGCGCGTCATTAAAAAAATGATCTTTTTATCCGGAATCCCCGGCGTTACAATGCGCACGTCCACACCGCTTTTGGCTGCGTTGCAAAGCGCGGTCTGCATTTCCTGGTCGATGATCAGATATGGTGTATAAATATACAAATATTCCTTGGCCCGGCTGATCATATTCAGGTATACGTTTTCCCCGACATTTTCGCGGTCTAAAGGCGTATCGCCGTAAGGCTGGACAAATCCATGCTCCTGCGCAGCGAACTGCGGCAGACTGCGGCGGTATTTTTCACAATCGTCCTCCTCGTGGCGGATATAGTCCCACATTTCCAAAAACATTGCCGTAAAGTTCCATACGGCTTCTCCCTGGATACGGATCCCCGTATCCTTCCAGTAGCCAAAGCGTACTTTTTCATTAATATATTCATCCGCGATATTAATCCCGCCTGTAAATCCCCAAATACCGTCCACAACGAGAATTTTGCGGTGGTCTCGGTTGTTCATCACAATGCTTAGAACCGGCATAAAACGGTTAAATACCGCGCAGCGGATACCGATACGCTCCATATATCGGACAAAATCAACCGGAAGCGTCGCTACACAGCCGACATCATCGTAAATAAGCCGGACATCCACACCCTGGCGTACCTTCTGCTCCAACGCTTCCAGCAGCTGGTTAAACATTACGCCGGGATGAATGATAAAATATTCCAGAAAAATAAAACGCTCTGCTTTTTGGATCGCAGAAAGCATATCCGCAAACATTTCCTCCCCGCATGGATAATATTTCGTTTCGGTATGCTCATAGACCGGAAATTTTGCCTGGCGCAAAATATACTCGGACTGGCGCAGAATATCCGCGCCTGCTTCTTTTATATGCTTTAACACCTGCGCGTCCTGCTTTAAATGCGTTTCGACCCTGAGATTGACCGCTTCCATGCCCTCGCTCGTATGTCTGGTCAGCTCCGGCCTTCCGAATACAAAATAGATCAAAATACCAAGCAGCGGCACTGTCAAAAGCACCACCGTCCAAGCCAGCTTCGCAGCCGGGTGAAACGGTCTGCTGATCACATAAAAAGCCGTCAGGATCCCAATCGCCGTTATCATCACATTTACAAACGTATACTGGGCGCTGAACTGATAAAGCACGACATACAGCCAGGTAAGCTGCAGTAAAATACCGAGCGCCACGACAAACATCCGGCTGAATAATTTCTGTACTGCTTTTCTAATGATCCGAAGTGCCTTTAATATCCAAACCAAACCTTTACTCCTTTACTGTAACACAATGCTGCTGCAAAACGGGCTGCTGCCGCTGCAGGATTCAGCGTTCCAAAAGCTTTTTCACATCCAGCGTCCCCCAGCAGGATGTCTGTGGGTCGGATGCCAGTTTTTCATAAAACCGCAGCTTTAATCCTGCCGGGGTCAACATCGGAAAACGGTCAAACGCCAGCGCGCACGCTCCAGACACAACTGCCGTCGCCATCGAAGTCCCGCTCTTAACAGTATACCCAGGATTTAAAAAATGACAGCTGCGGATTTCCGTTCCTGGCGCTAAAATCTCTGGCTTACAGACGCAGCAGTCCGTCGGCCCCATACCGCTGTAACCTGGATACAATCCTCTTCTGCGTACAAGCTGGTCCCGGTCGTCGCTGCTTCCGACGGTCAGTACCGTACTGCTGGCGCCTGGAATGGTAACGCTGCTGGCAGACGGCCCGCCGTTTCCGGACGCCGCTACCGTGAAAATGCCGCTGTCCCACATACGGTCTACCCATTCCAACATCTGGTCGCGCTCCTTGGATTTAGACTGCGGCAGCATTCCGACGGAAATATTGGCAATGCGTATCTGATACCGCTCACGGTTTTCGATGACCCATTTCATCGCTTCTATCACATCCTTCGTATTTCCATTGCCGGTACGGTCAAGCACCTTTACCACGATCAGCGCTGCCAGCGGTGCCACGCCGCGGTAACGCCCTCTGCTCATACGCCCGTTTCCCGCGATAATGCCCGCAATGTGGGAACCATGGCCATTGTCGTCATATGGCTGGCTTTTTTGATTGCAGAAATCCTGAAACACCCGGATACGCTCAGCATAATCCGGGTGCATGGATATTCCTGTATCCAGGATGGCGACGCCGACCCCGCGTCCGGTAAAGCCCATGCGGTGTATCTGGTCGCAGTTGATTAAATTTCGAACCCTGTCCATAAATACGCAATCCTGCATTTTTTATTATCTTATGACAGGAGCGCTAAAAAGTGTATCCGACAGGATCAACCGAGATGATTTTGCAGCACACGCATACACTCCCCGATATCCAACGGCTTTGCCAAATGATCGTTCATCCCAGCGTCCAGACATTTTTGCACATCCCCTTCAAACGCGTCCGCTGTCATGGCAATGATCGGAAGCTTATTATCCTCACGCTCCAGCGCGCGGATCTGCTTCGTCGCTTCGTAGCCGTCCATTCCCGGCATCCGAATATCCATCAGCACCGCGTCATAATATCCGATAGCGGACTCCTGGAACATTTTAACACATTCCCTGCCATCCTCCGCGTGTTCTAGCAGCATTCCGGTACTAGAAAGTATGATACTGGCAACCTCCCAGTTGATCTCCATATCCTCCGCAAGCAGCACCCGCTTGCCTTCAAAGGAAATCTCCTCCTCCTTTTTCTCTTCTGTCCGCGGCTGCTCCTGGTAACCGTCCACATATTTACGCAGTCGTTCATACAGACGGGAAGCAAACAGCGGCTTAGTAATAAATCCTTCAATACCAACCTTAGCTGCCTCTTCCTCCATCTCGCTCCAGTCGTCTGCAGACATAAGAAAGATCGGCAGCTCCTCGCTGACCTGCTCACGGATCATATGTATCGTCTCAATACCGTCCTGCCCCGGCATCTTCCAATCGATCAGTACGAAATCGTAATCCTTTCCTTGCGCATGACGTTCTTTTATCATAGAAACAGCCTGCGTTCCGCTCAACGTCCATTCGCATCGGACGCCCAAAAGCTCCAGATTTGACACCGCGCTAGAGCACAGCTGGTCATCGTCATCCACAACAAGCACTTCCCAGTCTGGCAGCTTCATTTCGGACAGATCCGAGGATTCCGCCATCATCAGATCCAGCGTAATACAAAACGTGCTTCCTTTTCCAAGCTCGCTTGTTACGTCGATCGTTCCGCCCATCAGATCTACAAGGCTTTTTGTGATCGACATCCCAAGCCCTGTCCCCAGAATATGATGCACCTGGTCTGTCTCTTCCCTGGCAAACGTATCCCAGATCTTCCCAATAAATTCCTTTGACATCCCGATCCCGGTATCTACAACGGAAAAATGGATCCGCACATACGTATCGCCAAGCGGCGACGGCTCCTGATTCAGGTAAATATAAATATTCCCTTCCTCCGGCGTATATTTGACTGCGTTTGACAAAATATTGATCAAAGCCTGATTTAATCGGACATCATCGCAGTAAACACCCTCTGCACGGATCTTTTGTATAAAAATATCAAAATGCTGCTTTTTAGACTTGATCTGGGGCTGGATAATATTTACGATATCATCCATCGTATCCCGCAGCGATACCGGCGCGATATTCAGCGTCATTTTTTTGCTTTCGATCTTGGACATATCCAGCACGTCATTGATCAGTCCGAGCAGATGCTTGCTGGACAGACGCACCTTTTTCAGACAGTCAGCAATCCGCTCTTCATCGCCGATATTTCGCTGCGCGATCTCCGTCATTCCTATGATCGCATTCATCGGCGTACGTATCTCATGGCTCATACTGGAAAGGAAATTGCTTTTTGCCGCATTGGAATAATCCGCTTCGTTGCGTGCCTTTACCAGCTCCCGCATCTGCTGTCTGGACAGACGGTAATATAGGATAAAGATAATGCCCATCGCGACCAGGATCGTAGCGGCAGAAGCAATCATGATAAGGTTACGCGTACCGTCAAGCTCCTGGATCGACTCCATCAGCATATTATTCGGCATTGCCGCGATCAGATACCAGCTGCTATTGGAAAGCAGCGGCGCACTGTACATATAGATCTCCTGCCCATCCATAGACACGGCCGTCGCATAGACCTCCTGCTTTGCCATAGCATCCGCAAGCTCCTGCTGGTACATTTCCGGGGTTTTCCCATTATAGTTATCAAACCGTTCCCGGATACGCTCAAAATAGTTTTCACGGTAAGCATCCACGCTCCGGATAACAAAATCACCCTTTGCATCAATAATATGGTAATACAACAGCGACTCGTTTTGATCTAAAAACAAAACATCCCGTAAATAATCCATCGGCAAGCCTACATAAAGCGCCCTGCTCTTTTTTCCATTCTTCATCGGATAGGCAGCGTTCATGCCGATCATCAGCATTTTCTGGCCATATTTATTTACTGCATCTCCCACCGCATACGCACCTGGCTGGATCGTCTTAGCAACACCGCTTCTTTGTACCAGATCAATCTCGCTGCCATACAGATCCTCCAAATGTCCATCCTCCGCATAAAGTCCGACATATGTAAAATTCCGTATTTTCGCGTTTTCAACAAGACTGTTTTTCATCTCGTAGCCATACACCGCCTGCTTCGGCGGCGTGAGCTGTATCATTGCCTCCACCTGCTGCATCCGCAGATGAATGACAGTGGTAAATTTTTCCTGCACCTGCAGGCTCATTTCCGACATATAGATACTTGTCGTATTTTTAATCGCGCGTTCTGTTTTTTCCCCCATATAATGTGTCAAAAATAAAAACACGCCGATGCATAAAATGAAAATACTTACAACACTCAGTCTAAAAAATCTTTTTGTCTTTTTATCCATACTTCTTCCCATGCACCATACAAAAACGTGTTTGAAAACCCGCTATCTGCAATTTCCAAACACGTTTCCCAGCCTTTAGCCAAATTTTATCCTCTTAATAAAACCTCTATTCCGCATATTTCTCGATACAGGCAACAATCTCCTCCTGCACTGGCATGATCTTTTGCAAGATCTCTTTCGCCTCTTCCGGCTTTTCAGCCCGCAGCAGATCCATGATCTGAGAATATGCTTCGAATACAGGCGTAATGGAAAGATTCCCCGACGTTCCTTTAATCGCATGAGCCTTTTCCTTTACATCTTCATAGCTGGAGGTGTCAAAATCTGGTGAAATCTGCTGACCCTTCATTGCCTTTACAAATGTGTTCAGCAGCCGTCTGTAAAGAGCCTCATTGCCTCCGATACGCTTCAGCCCGCCGTCCACGTCTACGCCTAATCCTTTTAAATCCTCAAATAATCCCATAAAACCACCTCGCATACTAAATTTTTACTATTTTATCATATCTGCCGCTTCGGGGCAAGTACTATTACATCTTATCAAAATCCTGGTCAAAACTGATCGCATTTTGCACATATTCTTCACGTAAGGAAAATTTCGCCACCAGATTTTTCAGTACCTCAGCCTGGCTGGAAAGCTCCTCACTGGCTGCCGCGCTCTGAACTGCCGTAGCAGAATTGGTCTGTACTACGCTGGAAATCTGGTCTACGCCTACCGATACCTGCTCTACCGCTCCTGCCTGGCCTTCCGCCGCATTTGCGATCTTCTCTACCGTAGTAGTTGCTTCACGCACCTCATCAACAACGTGCAGCAGCGATTTTGCTGTTGCATTCGTAATCTGCGTACCTTGGGATACTGCACCAATCACGCTTTCGATCAGGTCAGAGGTATCCTTGGACGCTTCCGCACTCTTGCTGGCCAGGTTTCTAACTTCATCTGCGACAACGGCAAAGCCCTTGCCTGCCGTACCTGCACGGGATGCTTCCACAGCTGCGTTTAATGCCAAAATATTTGTCTGGAACGCAATATCCTCGATCGTCTTAATGATCTTGCCAATTTCGTTCGATGTACGCGTAATCTCTTCCATCGCCTTTGTCATATCCTTCATCTGGCGGTTACATTCCTCTACACGGTTGCCTGCGGAATTGGACTGGTTTCTTGCAGTTGCCGCATTTTCCGCAGTCTCTTTCACCTGCTGGGAAATGCCAGCGATCGTAGCTGCCAGCTCCTCTACCGAAGCCGCCTGCTCCGTTGCACCCTGTGAAAGCGCCTGTGCGCCATAGGATACCTGGTTCGCGCCGGATGATACCTGATCCGCGCTGGAGTTGATCTGTGCCAGCGTAGCGCTTAAGTCACGATTCTGCTTACGGATCGAGGATAAAAGTCCCTGGAAATCTCCGACATAACGTTCCTCTGCTTTCGTGCGCACATCAAAGTTACCATTTGCCATCTCGCTTAACAGTCTGGACGCATCCGCAATGATATCGCCAAGGATCGACGCCATATCACGGAACGCATTTGCCAAACCTCCAAGCTCATCCTTGGAATGGTATGCAATCTGAAAATCGAAATTGCCTGCTACTATTTTACCTGCTGACGCTACCAGCTCATGGATCGGCTTCGTGATCATTCTAGTCAGATACAGACAGAGCACGATCGTAATAAACAATGCCGCAGCTGCCAGACCAAGCAGGGAATAGATCACGGACTTTTGTGTAGATAAGGCATCCTTAAAGTTTTTATCAACACCTGCTTCAACGGCGTCACTGATCTGTATCAACGCGTTAACAGCATCTACAACCAATGGCTGATATTCTTCAATTAAGATCTGCTGTGCCTGATCTTTATTCGTTTTGGATAAAGCAACGATATTTGCCTGCATATCTACTGCTTTACGGATATCCGCAGCAAAAATTTCAAACGCCTCTGAACTGCCGCTCAAATTTTTGCTCACCCATGTGACGTTTTCCTCAAGCAGATTCATTTCCAGTTCCATATCGCTCTGATACGATTCGTTTCTTGCAGAATCACTATCGATCGTCATAAACGTAAGATCCTTGACAATGATCTGCAGCCCACGCCGCATACTCATAACTCTCTGCGTAATCTGATATTCCTCATGGTAAAACTCCGAGTATTTATCCGAGCTCTGCCGCAGCCCTGATGTCGCCATATAGACGGTGCCGCAGAACAACACGATAATAACCATAAAGGTCAGCAGCAGTTTTGTTCCTATTTTCAGATTCTTCATAAAATACACCCTCCTAGTATTTCCCAAAATCGTCTTCCAGAGAAATTACCGGTTCATTTCTATCCTCGCTGCTGTCTGCTTCGACGCTTCGATAATCATATCCCTGACTCGTACTTTGTCTGCCTGCCCCCAAATTGTAAATCGAAAGCATATCTCTCATTTTAGCCGCCTGATTGGAAAGCTCCTCACTGGCTGCCGCACATTGCTGGCTTGTTGCGGAATTTGTCTGTACCACCTGCGAAACCTGTGAAATCGCCTGCTCAATCTGAGCAACCGCGGTCGCCTGATAGTTGGAAGAATCCGCAATGCCGTTAATAATTCCCTCACTTTTTTGTACTACATTTGTTATTGTTTCCAGAGCACTTGCTGTCTCTTCTGCGATCTGAGAACCGGAGCTTACTTTCGTAATGGAATCCTCAATCAGCTCCGCTGTTTCCGCTGCTGCGGCCGCGCTTTTTGCAGCAAGGCTTCTTACTTCTTCCGCTACAACTGCGAAGCCTTTGCCAGCTTCTCCCGCCCTGGCTGCTTCAACAGCTGCGTTCAGCGCAAGAATGTTTGTCTGGAACGCAATATCGTCAATCGTTTTGATGATCTTGGAAATGCTCTCAGACGACTGGTTGATCTCCTGCATCGCGTCTGTCATATCCTTCATCTGCATATTTCCATGCTTAACATCCTCGATCGCCTGCTCGATCAGGTTCGCAGCGGAATTTGCCTGTTCCGCATTCTCCTTTGTCTTCTCAGCAATCTCGTCGATGGAAGCCGTAATCTGCTGGATCGCGCTTGCCTGTTGTGTAGACCCCTGCGCTAACGCCTGGCTTGCACTTGCTACCTGGGAAGAACTGATAGTCACCTGCGTACCTGAATCGCTGATATTGGAAAGCGCATGGTAATTATCATCAACCAGCTTTTTTAAGGAATTGCCAAGCAGATCCTCAGACGACGCCGGGGTTACTGTGATCGTCAGATTACCGTTCGCCACTTCTTCTGCAATACGCGCCTGGTTTTTTATATTCTGAATCACCTTTTCATACTCATCCACCAGCTGTCCAAGCTCATCGTTGCTGTATTTCTTAATCTGGATATCAACGCGCCCCATAGCGATCTGCTTTGCCGCATTCGACAGCTCTTCTACAGCCAAACGGATCTGACGGATGATCACTGTTGCTACCCACAAAATAACGATAATGGATATGATTCCGACCGTATATGTAAAAATAGCCGCGTTCCTGTTATACCTTTTCAACTCTTCACCAGCATAGTTTGCTGCCATCCTGGTTGTCATTTCACTGAATACAATATTTAATACTGTCATTATAATACTGATAAAAAAGCCCAGCATTAATTTTGCCCTTATCGTCCAGTTTTTCATTGCTTTACTACCTCTCATTCTTCTTCACTCAACTTATTCGACTGCTCTACAGACGAAAGATCCACATCACGCAGCAGCTTATCCGGATCCAATAATAACTTCACTGTTTCCCCAATCTTGCCGATCCCGCAAACATATTTACGGTTCCCCTGATCCGCACGCGAAATCGTCGGCGGCGGCAAAATATCACTGTCTTTTATCTCTACCACATCCGCGATCTTTTCTACGATCAGACCGACCATCATCTCATGATACTGGATCACTATGATGCAGGTACGGTCATTATACTCAAACGCTTCCTGGCCAAACCGCAAACGGACATCGATTACCGGAATGATCTTCCCTCGCAGGTTGATCAGCCCCTTTATATAATCTTCCGTTTCCGGAACTGAAGTGATTGCCTGAATCTGAATAATCTCTTTTACGTATTGGATCTTCAGCCCAAAATATTCATTTCCGGACTTAAAAGTCATATATTTGCTCTTATGCTCTTCTACCTCGCTGTATCCAAGATCCAGAAGATCCTCCGTATCATTCAAAGTGCCTATTTCACTCATATGGTCTGTATTCCTTTCTCTTGATTTTATGCGATTAATCCGCCTGGGTCTAAGATCAGCGCAATGCTGCCGTCCCCAAGCTGGGTGCAGCCGGTCAGCCCCTTAACCTTTTTGATATAAGAAGGAATTGGCTTTACAACAATTTCCTGTTTGCCTACCAGCGTATCCACAAACAGGCCAATCCGCTTGTCGTCCACCTCAATGATCACCATCATGCCGTCCTCTACAGCCTGCTGATAACCGCTTAAGCCATACCATTCGCCAAGCCGGATAACGGAAAAGCACTCCCCGCGGATCATAATATATTCATCCCCGTTCGGCTCGTGGATCATCATATCCTCCCGGACACGTACAAATTCCTTGATCACGCCGGATTCCATGACAAAGGAAGAACCGCCTGTTTCCATGACAATACCATCAATGATCGCAAGTGTCAGCGGGATCTTAAGACTCATCGTACTGCCGTTGCCCGGATCGCTTTCAATATCCAGCATACCGCCGATTTCCTGAATATTGCGGACTACGACGTCCATACCAACGCCACGCCCCGAATACTCGGTAACCTGCTCATTTGTCGAAAAGCCCGGAAGCGTAATAAACTGGTATACTTCCTTGTCAGAATAGGAGCTGTCTGGTCTGGCGTCGTCCAAAATACCCTGCTTTCTTGCTTTTGCAAGGATCTTCTCCCGGTCCAGTCCCGTTCCGTTATCCTGCACCGTGATCCATACCTTTCCGGCCTCGGTCTTTGCAGATAACGTTACTTTACCTTTATCAACCTTACCGCTTGCCGCACGTTCCTCATTTGTCTCAATACCATGGTCTACGGCATTTCTGACTAAATGCATCAGCGGATCAGAAATATGCTCGATAATATTTTTATCTACCTCTGTCGTATCCCCGACCATTTCAAACTCAATATCTTTACCAAGCTTACGGGAAACGTCAAATACGATACGGTTCATTTTCTGGAACGTGTTCGTCAACGGAACCATTCGCATTGACATGATCACATTCTGCAGATCCGTTGAAATTTTTGCCAGCTGTGCAGCCGCCTTGTTAAAATTGTCCAGGTTCAGTCCCGGTACTTTAAGATCCGAGCTTTGCAGCACAACGGATTCTGAAATGACCAGCTCTCCGATCAATTCCATCAGCTGATTCATCTTACTGACATTTACGCTGATAAACGAAGCCTTTTCCACCTTTGGCTTATCCTTTGCCAGCTTTTTCTGTTTCCCAGGCTCCTTGGACTTGATAACAAAGTCACCTGGCGCAATTTTTGACTTCTCCTTTGTATCAGCCGGAAGAGCTGCCTGTGTACGCGACTCGATCACCTCTACGCTGGATTCCAAATCAATATGCACCTGCTCGTCTCCGCTAAAGCCGCGCATATATTCTTCCGGACTGCACTCGTTGACGTCCACCTTTTCCACTGAATATCCCTCGGAAACAATCGAACGTATCTCCGCCGGATCCGCCTGTGTCTGAAGCAGCATTTTAAATCCTTCTTTAATGATCACTTCCGAGCTGCTTTCATCAGAAATAATATTTTCCGGTGTATACAGCAGATCCTCGGCAATCTCCTTTAAGGCATAAACGGTCTTATATGCGTGGATATTTGCCATTTCCGTATCTGAATAAAAGGAAATGTAGATCTTATAAAAATGACTATCGCTTGTCGCAACAGGGGCGATATAAAACTGCTTCGGCTCTTCGCTCTTATTTTCCGCCACAGGCGCAGAACTGCCCGCCCCATCGCCTTCGCCTTTGATCTTACTCAGAAATTTATCCAGCTCCGCAATGATATCACTGGAATCTCCGTCAACTGGATCTCCGTTGCGGATCTTTTCCATTTCATTTGAGATAAAATCCTCCACATGAAGCACGTGCTCTACCAGCTCCAGATGAGGAACATTATCGGGATGGGATTCTCTCAGAAAAAAGAAGACATCCTCAAGCTTATGCGACACCGCTGTAATATTATCGAACATCATAATACCCGACGAGCCTTTGATCGTATGCATCGTACGGAATATTTCGTTAATGCTGTCCTCGTCAAAGCAGTCCGCGTCCTTTTGTTCCAGAACGGTATCCTGAAGCTGTTCCAGAAGCTGCCCATTCTCAAACAAATACATATCCAGCATGTCTTCCGTGTTAAATCCTTCAGCCATATTCTTCTCCTTTATGTTATATTTTCGTAACAGGCGGCCTTCTTACCTGTTTCCCTGTCCTGCCTTCCAAATTAGATCAGATCCAGCTTTTTGAGCGCCTGCTCAAACCGGTCCTGATTGATCGGCTTTCCGGAATAGATCGTACATCCAAGCTCAAATGCCATCTTAACATTTCTTTCTTCATTCAGCGCTGTCGTCATGATCACCTTGACCGATTTTTCCTCTGGGATATTCTTTTCCTTTTCCAGCTTGCGGATCGCCACAAGCGCCTGATAGCCGTCCATAACCGGCATCATAATGTCCAGACAAACAAGATCGTATGGCTCCTCATCCTCTAACGCCATCATAAACGCGTCAACTGCCTCCATACCGTCTACCGTAACGTCACATTCTCCGTATTTTGAAAGAAAATTTACCATAAATTTGCGAGTAACAAAATCATCTTCTGCCAATAATATTTTCATCATCTATTCTCCTTTACATTTTATTTAATACCATATATGTCCTGGCCGCGATATCCGCAAGCTTCACCTGCTGCTCTACTGCTCCGATATCATAAGCGACCTTTGGCATTCCGTACACAATACAAGTCGATTCATCCTGGCCGATCGTCCTCGCCCCCGCGTTTCGCATAGCAAGCAGGCCCTTGGCGCCGTCTCCGCCCATACCGGTCAGGATAATTCCAACCGCATCCTTTTTTGCAGTCTTTGCCACCGACTCAAACAGCACGTCTACCGATGGACAATGTCCATTGACGCGCGGCCCGCTGCGGCACTCCACCTGATAGACGCCGTTTACCTTTACGACACGCATATGCTGGTCGCCGCCAGGAGCAATGAGCACATGGCCCGGCCGTACCGCGTCTCCGGTCTGCGCCTCCTTGACCCGCACCCGGCATTGGTCATTGAGCCTTTTTGCATACATGGCTGTAAAGCCCGGAGGCATATGCTGCACGATCACGACGCCTGGTATATCCGTCCCAAAGCCCTTTACTACTTCAAAGATCGCCTCCGTACCGCCTGTGGAAGCGCCGATAGCCACAAGCAGGTTGCTCTTTGCAACTGAGGTCCCGCTATAATCCTGCTGTGGCTGCACCTTCTTTTTGATATTTCCGATCTTTGCTGTAGACGCGATCTTAATCTTTACTAACAGCTCATTACGGATAAAATCCTCCAGCTGCGCCCGGCTTGTGATCGCCGGCTTTCCTACAAAGTCCACCGCCCCAGCGTTCATCGCGTCAAATACTTTATCACTCAAAGCACTGATCACCACGACTGGAAGCGGATACTGCGGCATCAGCTTGCGCAAAAACTCAATCCCGCTCATACGTGGAAGCTCCACATCCAAGGTCATGACATCCGGCTTATGCCGGACAATCGCATCCCGCGCTTCATACGGATCCTTCGCCGCCGCTACGACTGTAATTGCCGGGTCTCTGCTCAAGTTTTGGATTAAAAGCTCCCGGAATACAAGCGAATCATCTACAACTAATACTTTAATTGTCCGCATAACGCTTATCATCCTTCCTTTTTTCGAAATATTGACGGCTGCACAAGCTCAAACGGCGTCGCGCTCCTGTCCAGCGTCTCTGTCGTGCCTATGAGCAGATATCCTCCCGGCTCCAGAAAATCATATACCTTCTGTACCAGCTCCTTTTTCGTCGGCTCATCAAAATAAATCATAACGTTGCGCAAAAATACCGTATGCAGCTTCCGTTTGAACGGAAACGGCGACATCAGATTAAAATGTCGGAATAAAACGCTTTTTTTTAATTCGTCCACAGCCATATATTTACCGTTTTCCGTCTTTCGGAAAAACTGCCGCTTCCACTGATTGGGAACGCTTTCCAGCTGCTGCTCTGTATAGACGCCCGCAACCGCCTGCTTTAAGATCCTCGTCGAAACATCGGTAGCGAGCACCTTAAGATCCCATTGTTTTCGTTCCATGCCGAAAAAATCGGCGAGCACCATTGCGATCATATACGGCTCTTCCCCGGATGAGGCAGCTCCGCACCAGACGCGTACATCTTTTGTATGTATCTCCTTATTTTTGATCCAAGGCAGTATTTCCTGGCGAAAAAAGTCAAATTGTTCAAATTCCCGCATAAAATAAGTATGGTTCGTCGTCAGCAGATTGACCAGCATCTTTTCCTGTCTGCCGGTTTTATCCTGTTCCACGTCATTCATAAACTCATTAAAGGACTTCCACCCACCAGAGCGGATATAATTTTCCAGACGTCCGTTGACAATAACCTTTTTCTGGCTCAGGTCAATGCCGTAATACCGCTTCATATAAGTGGATATCCTAGTAAACTCCTCATCCGTTATCAAACCTATCACCCCGTCCGCTTTATTGTTATCTATTAGCAGAACTGTCTTGAAATCCGACAGCAGATTTTATAAATATCCGGATTAAATTTTATTCCGGCTTCCTTTTCCATCATTTCCAGCGCTTCCTCACGCCCGTACTTTTTTTCACCTGTCAATACACAGTACGTCTCCATGATTGAGACAATCTGTGCCGCCACTGGGATCTGGTCACCCTTTAATCCCTCCGGATAGCCGCTGCCATCCCAGTTTTCATGATGATAATGCGAAATATCGATGGAGATGCTTAAAAAGTCATTATAGTCACTGTTGACATATAGATCTTTCAGCAGCCGGGCACCCAGATCGGCATGGCTGTGCAGGATTTCCGTTTCTTCCTGTGTAAATCCTGACTCCTTACGCAAAAGGTCTTTCGGAATCCCGATATTTCCAATGTCGCACAAGCACGCGGCTAGCTCGATCGTATCGATATAAGCATCTGAGATCTGATCCTCAAACCTTGGCGAAAGCTGCATTCCCTGCGCCAATATCCGACAGTTGCGGCGAAGCCGCTGTATATGGCTTTTTTCAAGGCCGGAATTATTCGCTGCGATATTTGCAAGCGCATACAGGATATTCTTTTTCTCTTCCTCCATCTGGCGAAGCTGAGCATCTACGGATATCTGAAGCTTGCGGTTTGTCTCCATCAGCTCGTGCTTGACCGCGTACAAATGCAGATGCACGGCAACGCGCGCCTGTACAACCTCCGTAATGAACGGCTTTGTAATATAATCCTCACCGCCCAGCTTAAGCCCTTTTACAATGTCCTCCGCCTCATCAAATGCAGAAATGAAAATGATCGGGATCTCTTTTGTCTTACTATTCGCCTTTAAGCTTTTACAAAGCTCAAATCCATCCATACCCGGCATTGAAATATCACTTAAGATCAGCTTTGGCAAGCTCTGCTGTGCCAGCTCAAGCGCCTGCTGTCCGTTTTCAGCAAGCAAAGGCTCACAGCCCATATTTTTAATGATCTCTTCCAGTACCATCCGATTGATCTCTACGTCATCCACGATCAGGATTTTTGCTGATGCAGTATCCTTTCCATTATAAATCATGCTTACACCTCAATTTCCTCCAGCGCTGCCTCCAGCTCCTTATACTGCGCTGCCGTCTTGTCATAATTTTCCTTCTGTACTGCCATTTTCAGTCTTAATATGCCGCGGCTGATCTCACGCGGCGCACCTTCCGTCAGCTGGCGGATCGTTTCCATAAACATTTCCGCTTTTTCCCAGTTTTCCATCTCCACACATAAAATGAGCTTTGACAAGTTACGTTTTAAGCTGTCTAGATTTTCCGGCGTTCCAAATTCCCTGATATTGTCAAATTCTCCTTCTTCCTCTGCTGACTGTATTGGTGTAAACGGCGTATAGGACGCTCCCTTTTCTTCCTCCGCCGATAGCGGCGTATCATCCTCTTTGCTCACGCCCAGCCAGATTGAAAAAGAAAATGTGCATCCTCTGCCCTTTTCTCCTTCTACCTCAATCCTGCCGCCCATCAGCTCTACCAGCTGCTTGCAGATATTCAGTCCAAGCCCGGTGCCGCCGTATTTTCTGGATATTGACGCGTCTGCTTGGGAAAAGCTCTGGAACAGCTTTTCTTTATCCGATTTGTCAATACCGATGCCGGTATCCTTGACGATAAAAAACAGCTCGATCTTATCATTTACACGTGCCGTCCGTACGACCTCTACCGTAATTTTCCCTACGGATGTAAATTTTAATGCGTTGGACAGTAGATTGTTTAATATTTGTCCGACGCGCAGCTCATCTCCGATCATATACTCCGGCACCTGCGGCGATACTGTCATAAAAAAGCCAAGTCCTTTTTCCGTAATTTTATTAATATGCTGCGACCGGATATAATCCAGCATATTGCGGAAGTGGAAGCGCCTCGGCTCCAGCGTGAACTTTCCGGCCTCCAGCTTGGAAAAATCCAGGATATTGTTGATGATCTTATTCATATCCCCGCAGCAGCGCTCAATGATCCGCAAAGACTTCAGCGTTTTCTCATCCATGACAAAATCAAACATCTCCCGAACATTGCCAAGTATCCCATTGACCGGCGTACGCAGCTCATGCGTAACGTTTGCAACAAATTCAGATTTTACCTTCATCGCCTGCTGCGCTTCCTGACGCACCTGTTCGACCTCCCTGCCCAGAAATTCCTTTTCCAGGATGTCGTTAGCCATACAGATATAAACCTCTTCCTCATAAATGAGGCTCAAAATGCGCGCTTCTACTGGAAAACAGGTCAAGTTTTTTCGATACGCCACTAGATTCTGCGTTGTATCACCGAATACATATTTTGTTGCAAAGCCGTCCTCCGATACCTGAAACGTATTTGGAAAAACATCGCTGATATGCTTTCCTTTCAGCCCCTCTTCGTGTCCCAGCTTTTTCTTCGCGGCGCCGTTCGTATACAAGATCTTTCCAGCCTTATCAAAGATCAGCACGATTTCCAGCGCCTTTTCCATCAACAGCAGATTCGCGTCCTTTGTTCTGTTCTCCGCTTCTTTTATCTGGTCTAATTGCTCCATTAAACTACTGCCTCCTCAGATACACGAAACAAAGGCAGCAAAAATATGCCTTCTTTGCCGCCTGCATTTGTCGAAAATCAAACAAATTTTAACATTTTAATTACTTCGCAATGAAAAACATCTTCCTTTGCGACCGCAAGACATTTCAGCACATCCGGCGAGAACTGGCCGCACTCACCGTTTAAAATCATATCATAAGCTTCTTCTCTGGAAAAAGGCTTTTTGTACACTCTTGGGCTTACGAGCGCATCATACACA
Organism: uncultured Eubacterium sp.; assembly: GCA_910586225.1. Taxonomy (GTDB): domain Bacteria; phylum Bacillota; class Clostridia; order Lachnospirales; family Lachnospiraceae; genus Eubacterium_J. Next base: position 78,284 of record CAJUIL010000016.1, read on the forward strand.
TCCGCAACCGAAACAACCTGTACACCAATAGAAAGCTCTTCCCCCTTCAAATGATCCGGATATCCCCTTCCGTCCCACCGTTCATGATGATGACGGCAAATATCATAGCTATAGCGGTAAAAATCACTATCCTTATTCCGATAAGATTTTTCCAGTATTTCACAGCCGATTGTCGTATGCGATTTCATAATTTCAAACTCTTCATCTGTCAGCCGGCCTGGCTTTAACAAAATAGAATCCGGAATGCCGATTTTTCCAATATCATGTAAAACAGACGCACGTACGATCAGATCAATTTTATATTTGTCCAGTCCATACTGCGGAAAATACTCCTGCATATATTCCAGTATCAGTTTTGTAAAATATTTCATCCGCTGTGTATGCTCTCCGGTCTCCACGCTCCGAAACTCCACTAGGGAGCTGAGCGTCTCCAGCATCACCTCGTTATTTTCGCGGATCTCCTTCTCCTGCTCTTTGATTTCAATTTCCTGCTGCTTAAGCCGCAGCTCCATCTCCAGCTTATGCTGGTAAAGGTCAATGATATTCTGACTCCTCTTTTTCACGATATGAGGATAAAACGGTTTATGTATGACATCGGCTGCACCGTAGGAGTAAGCCTTATCCTCGCTGTCGATCACAGTTTCTCCTGTGATCAGGATAACCGGGATCTTCTCAAGCAGCTTGTGCTCCTTCATATATTCCAGTACGTCAAAGCCCGACAGAACCGGCATAGATATATCCAATAATATCAGCACCAAATTACGGCTGCCGGCTATTTTTTCAATAGCCTCTCTGCCGTTTTCTGCTTCCAGCCTGTCGTACTCTTCAAACATTGTCTTAAGTATTTCCCTGTTGACCGTTTCATCGTCCACGATCAAAATCTGTTGCTCTTCCATAAATCTGCCTCGCGAATTTTCCTGATAAACGTATTTTTCCTTTTTAACAATGTTAACCTTTTTCTCCGGTATTGTCAACCAGAATCAGCAAACTTCCAGGTAAAAAGCTGTATCCCTGAATCATATTCTTACGGTCTTTGCAGCAGAGTGCAAAGACCTGCCTGAACTGCTACGTATCAATCCTGCGTCTCCTTCTTCCTCTCGCTTACATAGCCGCACTGCGCGTCCGCGCATACGATTTTGTTTCCTTTTTCTACCATATAGCCGCCGCATTTCGGGCATTTCTCAGCACACGGCTTTTGCCAGGACATAAAATCACAGTCATCTGGTCCGGCCTCGCATCCGTAAAAGCGTCTGCCTTTTTTTGTCTTTCGTACTACGATATCTTTACCGCACTTTGGACAGGCTATGCCAATTTTTTCCAAATACGGTTTTGTACTGCGGCAGTCTGGAAAGCCAGGACAAGCCAGAAATTTTCCATGCGGGCCGTATTTCACAACCATATTGCGGCCGCACTCCTCACAGATCACATCGGTCACCTCGTCTGCAATCTGCACCTTTTCCAGCGTTTTTTCCGCATTTTCAACTGCCTCCTCCAGATCCGGATAAAAGTTGCTTACAATCGTCCGCCAGCAGATATCGCCTTCCTCGACCTTATCGAGCAGCATTTCCATATTCGCTGTAAATTCCTCATCTACGATCGTGGCGAACGCTTCTTTCATAATCGTGTTGACCGCTTCTCCAAGCTCGGTCAAATGCAGGTTTTTATTTTCCTTTAATACGTAACGGCGGGCGAGCAGCGTTGTAATCGTCGGCGCATAGGTGCTTGGACGGCCAATGCCGTGCTCCTCCAGCGCCTTGACAAGCGCGGCCTCCGTATAATGCGCAGGCGGCTGGGTAAAATGCTGGGTGCTTTCCAGATCTGCAAGCGTCAGCTTAGAATCTGTATCGATCGAGCGAAGCAGCACGTTATTATCGCCCTTTTCATCCTCATCGGACATATATACAGACATAAAGCCGTCAAACGCCACTCTGGATGCGGACACGGTCAGACGGTACTCTCCCGCGCCGATCTTAATACTTGTCGTTTCATATTTAGCAGCGCTCATACGGCTGGCGGTAAACCGCTTCCATATTAGCTGGTACAGACGGAACTGATCGCGGGAAAGCGATTCCTTCACCTCGACCGGAGTTCTTGTAATGTCTGTCGGACGGATGGCCTCATGCGCGTCCTGGATCTTACCAGATTTTTTCTTTTCCGCAGCCGCGGCCGCAATATAAGCCTCCCCATAATTTTTACCAATGTAGTCTCTAGCCTGTGCGTCGGCCTCTTCGGAAATACGCACAGAATCCGTTCGCAAATAGGTGATCAGTCCGATCACGCCGGAGCCTTTGACCTCGACGCCCTCATAAAGCTGCTGCGCCAGACGCATCGTTTTTAAGGTAGAAAAATTCAGCACCTTGGAGGCTTCCTGCTGCAGCGTGCTTGTCGTAAAAGGAAACGGCGCCTTTTTGGTACGTTCGCTTTTTTTCACATCCAGTACTTTGTAATCCGCCTCGGACAGCTCTTTTTGGATTTTCTCGGCCTGCTCCTTGTTTTCGATCTTGCATCGTCCCTGCGCAGTCCCGTAAAATTTTGCGTCCAGCTTCTTTTTTTCTCCCGCAACCTTTAGCTGTGCGCCGATCGTCCAGTACTCCTCCGGGATAAATTCGTTGATCTCATTTTCCCGGTCTGCAATGATACGCAGCGCAACCGACTGCACGCGTCCGGCGCTCAAGCCGCGCTTCACCTTTTCCCAGAGCAGCGGGCTGATCTTATAGCCTACCATACGGTCTAAAATGCGTCTCGCCTGCTGGGCGTTTACTAAATCCATATCTATTTCCCGCGGCTGCTTGAGCGAGGCCTTGACCGCATTTTTAGTAATTTCATTAAAGCTAATGCGGTATACTTCCTTATCGTCTTTATTTTCATCCAGCTTCAGCGCCTTTGAAAGATGCCAGGAGATCGCTTCCCCTTCGCGGTCCGGGTCAGTCGCCAAATAGATCCTGTCCGCTTTTTTCGCTTCCTTACGCAGTTTTGCGAGTATTTCACCTTTTCCCCGTATAGTAATATATTTTGGCTCAAAATCATGCTCGATATCAATTCCCATCTGACTTTTTGGCAGATCTCTGACATGACCGTTCGATGCGGTAACCTCATAATTTTTCCCCAAAAATTTTTTAATCGTTTTTACCTTTGCCGGTGATTCCACGATTACCAGATATTTTGCCATGACTACTCCTCA
>CAJUIL010000017.1:0-39028 GCA_910586225.1 uncultured Eubacterium sp.
ACCTGCAGCTTATTGATAAAGGGCAGCTTTATGATGAGTTAAAGCGAAGCTATGTAATATTTATTTGTCCATTCGATTTATATGAGAAAGGACAGCATATTTATACCTTTGAAAATATCTGCAAAGAAGACGGCAACATTTCTATGGGTGATGAGACTGTTAAGATATTTCTCAATACAAAAGGAACTCTGGATGATGTGAGTGATGAATTAAAGGCATTCCTTGATTATGTAGCAGGTAAGAAGCCGAATGATGCCTACGTGGAGAGGTTGGAAGAAGCTGTAAAAGAGGCCAAGACGAATAGAGAATGGAGGCATGAGTATATGACGTTGTTAATGAGAGACCAGGAAAATATGAAAATTGGCGAAAAACGCGGAGAAGAAAAAATGCTTTTGTTAATGGAAAAGTTGATAGAAGATAAGCGTTTTGATGATATTGCCAAAATAAAGGCGGATAATGGTTATCGTCAGAAACTTTATTTGGAGTACCATATCATTTAAAAGCAGGGAATCATAGGGCATAAAATTTTAAGGATTTTCTGGCCGTAATAATATTACCAAATTTTTCGTGTTTGGGTATGATATAGAGAACCTTATCATAAGTAAGTGCGAAAAGAAAATAAATATTCTGGAAATTTGGATACCGTTGTAAAATTCTCTGAGGATTCCCAGCAAGCGAGGATGGCTTTGACCAAATGAAACTATAGAATATAAAGTTAAATATAGAAGCATTTCAATCAAATAGAAGCGGCTTAAAGATAACATTTTCTAACAATTTGTTGCCTAAAAGTATTCTACACGAAATCTATTTCTTTTGCAACAGGAAAGAAAAAATTGGCAGATATTGCTGGTTTTTTCTTTCTTTTTCTTTGCGATTTTGTAAAAAAATTCTAAAAAAATGACAGAAAACAATATTCTGTACAAAATTCTTGAATCGTTGGATGTATGTCTTGCGGTGTTTCATTTTATTCCTATTAACATAGTTTGTATCGTGTTCTTTCCTTATTTCATAAGGGTTACAAGAGATAAAATTACAAACAGAAATCATAACAAATTGTTAGAAAATGTTATGGTGTTTCTTTTTGCAGCATGGTGTTTTTGCCAAGGGAGGAATTTATGAGAGAACTGGATTACGCCGGAATGGGAGCCAGGATCCGTCAGGTGCGCAAAGCAAAGGGCTGGTCACAGGATGTGCTTGCGAAAAAGTGTGGGATCAGTATGTCGTTTCTTGGACATATTGAGCGCGGTACGAGGATCATGAGCCTGGAAACATTTACGAGCATCTGCACAGCGCTGGATACGAATGCGGATGAAATTCTCTGGGGTGTGGCGCAGCCTTCGGACGCGCTTTTGGATATGTGGCAGGCGCCGCCGCAGGAGGCATATGAGAAAACGGGCGACAGCTATTCCATGTATATAAAAATTATGAAATCTGTGGCTGAGATCATGAATGGAGCCTGAGTGTGGGCCGCAAGGTTTTGATGCTGGCGTCTGTGGCATCGATGATCGATCAGTTTAATATGCCGAATATACGACTGCTGCAGACGATGGGCTATGAGGTTCATGTGGCGTGTAATTTTGCAAAAGGAAATACGTGTGATGAAATGAGGATACGCAGCCTGCAAAAAATGCTGCAGGAGTTGTCGGTCTGTCAGCACGCATGGGATTGCCCGCGCGCAGTTTTTTCTGTTTTGGAATGTCTAAGAGCGTATCGGCAGCTTTTGGAGCTGATGAAACAGCAGCATTTTGCATGGATACACTGTCATTCGCCGGTAGGCGGCGTGCTTGCAAGGCTGGCGGCGCGTAGGCAGGGTATTCGGGTAATCTATACGGCGCATGGATTTCATTTTTATTCAGGTGCGGCGCTGCAAAACTGGCTGCTTTATTATCCGGTGGAAAAGCTGCTTTCCCATTGGACAGATGTGCTGGTCACGGTCAACCAGGAGGATACGTATCTGGCAAAACGCAGGCTGTATGCAGGGAAAGTCCGCCGTATTCCAGGTGTCGGTATCGATACGGAAGCATATCAAAAAAGCTGCCGCTATACGAAGGAGCAGTTTCATAGAAAATATAAGATCCCGGAAAATGCCATCGTGCTTTTGTCAGTCGGAGAGCTAAGCCGCAGGAAAAACCATCGTCTGGTGCTTGCAGCCCTTAGTATGCTCAGACGGCAGGATGTGTATTACCTGATCTGCGGACAGGGGAAGGAACGCAGGCGACTTAAGCAGGCTGCCGGACGTCTGGGTGTGGGCCATTATCTGAGGCTGCCGGGCTATGAGGAGGATCTGCGATGGATCTATCAAAATGCCGACATATTTGTCTTTCCGTCACTTCAGGAAGGAATGCCGGTGGCTCTGATGGAAGCAATGGCTGCCGGACTGCCATGTGTCGTATCGGATATCCGTGGCAGCAGAGAGCTTATTGACAGCCTTGCAGGCGGGATGCGTTTTACACCCGGTTCTGTACAGGAGCTTTCTCATGCGTTGGAATGGCTGCTTTCCAGTAAAGAGGCGCGGAAGCTTTGCGGGCAATATAACCAAGAAAAAATAAAGGGCTTTCGGATCGAAGCGGTGCAGCGCCGCATGAAAAGAATATATGAAGCAATGGATACGGACACTGACCTACGGAGCGAAAGACGACAGCATACAAAGGGACGGCCTGGTGACAAGCAGGGAGCGGATAAGGAGGGACACAGACATCAGTGAAGAGCAAACAGATTTATTTATGGGTGATCGCCTTGTATTTTGTTCTGATCAGTTTATTTTATTATGCGGCAAAAGAGCAGCTGTATGAAAGGCAGTCAGCCGGAAATATTTCCTCTGTGCCAGGAGACCGTGTAACAGCGGAGCTGACGGAAGGTCTCTTGCTGAGCCAGCGGTTTTTGTGTGAGATGGACAAGGTGGAGCGTTTTTCTGTCAATATTGCGACGTTTGCAAGGAAAAATACCGGAACGCTCTGGATGGAGCTTTGGGATGATACGGAAAAGAAAAAAATATACAGCGAACGTTTTGCGCTGGAGGAGCTGATCGACGGGCAGGTATTGGAGGTCGTGCTTTCGGATGCAGCGGCGGGTGTGCGGGGGCACCAGCTTTCGATACGGATGCATTCGCCGGACGCTGCCGCTGGAAATGCCATAGCGCCGTGGTACGCGTCGGACGGAAATGCGCAAGGCGCACAATTTTATATCAATGAAAGCGCCGCGGACGGTATGATCTGCTTTGCAGTCTATGGACATGATAAAGTCTGGACTGGGCCGCATTACTGGAAGGTGACGCTTCCATTTGGCGGAATGCTTTGTATTGCCTGTTTGCTTTTGCTGTATCTGGAACGGAAAGGAAAGAGCTGCTTTGTCTTTACGCTTGCCGCTCTTATGAAACGGTACCGTTTTTTGCTAAAACAGCTGGTTTTGCGTGATTTTAAGATCAAATACAGGCGTTCTGTGCTGGGAGCGCTGTGGAGCTTTATCAATCCGCTGATGACGATGTGTGTGCAGTATATTGTATTTTCCACGATCTTTAAAATGGATATCGCAAATTATCCGGTCTACCTTTTATCAGGCGTCGTATTTTTTAACTTTTTTACGGAATCGACGAATGTCGCGATCCATGCGATCACGGGAAATGCCGGACTTATCACGAAAGTCTATGTGCCAAAGGTCATATATCCGGTATCCAAGGTACTTTCGACCGGGGTTAATCTTTTGATCTCCCTGCTGCCGCTATGGATCATGAGCCTTGCGACGGGCATCCGGCTTACAAAGGCGTGGCTGCTGCTGCCTTATGGGCTGATAAGCCTGCTTTTGCTTAGTACAGGCGCCGGGCTGCTGCTGTCTGCGGTTATGGTCTTTTTCCGGGATATGCAGTTTATCTGGTCTGTGCTTTGTATGGTGTTTAATTATGTGACGCCGGTTTTTTATCCGGTTTCCATCTTGTCAGAGCCGATGCAGAACTCCCTTACGTGGAATCCGCTGTACCACCATATCTCCTTTTTCCGAACGATCATTCTGGAGGGGATTTCGCCGCAGCCAAGGCTATATGTGACGTGTATGCTGTTTTCACTCGGTATCCTGGCTTTTGGATATGCGGTTTTTAAAAAGACGCAGGACCGATTTATCTTTTATATTTGATCAGCGCAGGAGTGAAGAAAAAGTGCCAATTATTGAAGTAAATGATGTATCTGTAAAATTCCATATGGCGAACGACCGGATGAACACATTAAAGGAGTTTGTGATCGCAGCAATATCCGGCAGGCTGAAATATCAGGAGTTCCATGCGCTTTCTCATGTTTCGTTTACGCTGGAGCGGGGAGATGTGCTGGGGATCATTGGGCACAACGGTGCGGGGAAAAGCACACTGCTCAAGGTAATCTCCGGTATTATGAAGCCTGCCGGCGGGAGCGTGCAGGTACACGGGAATGTAGTGCCGATGCTGGAGCTTGGCTCTGGCTTTGACTATGATCTGTCCGGCAGGGAAAATGTGTTTTTAAACGGAGCGATCCTTGGCTACAGCGAACGGTTTCTGCAAGAGAAATATAAAGAAATATTGGAGTTTTCCGGACTGGAGGATTTTATTGAGGTGCCTCTGCGCAACTATTCCTCTGGTATGGTAATGCGGCTGGCCTTTTCAATCGCGGCTGTCGTTCAGCCGGAAATCCTTATTGTAGACGAGATCTTATCTGTGGGAGACGCAGATTTCCAGGAAAAGAGCAGGCGGCGGATGATGGAGCTGATGGGCGGCGGGACGACCGTATTGTTTGTATCGCATTCCATCAGCCAGATTGAAGGAATGTGCAACAAAGTATTGTGGCTGGAGCATGGCCAGGTGACGGCGATGGGACAGACAGCCGAAATTTGCAGGCGGTATGAAGGCATAGAATGAAAGGGATAGCTATGAGAAAGATCACGATATGTGCTGAGAAAGATTGCTCTGGGAAAACTATTCGTGAGAAGCAACTGCACAAACAGCTGTATCAGCAAAGCCGCAGCCTTACAGGCCCAGTGCTGCATTCTTTTGTATCCTGGATACTGGAAGAGGCGCAGGAGCGCGGTATCCATACGTTGTATTTTCTGGCCAGGGACGGATATGTGCTGCAGAAAATTGCGCGGATGCTATGCCGGGAACGAGGGCTTGCGATACAATGCCGCTATTTATACTGTTCCAGGGCTTCGCTTCGTATGCCGTCGTATCATCTGATTGGAGAAGAAGCTTTGGATCTGATCTTTTCAGGAGGATATTATGTGACACCGGAACGCTTTTTAGAGCGTGCTGGAATACCGTCTGCTCACTGGGAGCAGGTGATGTCCGAGGCTGGTATTCGCCCGGTACCTTCGGGACAATGTATACAGCAATCGAAAGCCTGTCTGCAAAAAAACAGCCGCCGGACTCTTGGATGGCTTCAGATACAGCGATATCGAAGCAGGATCGCAAGGAGTAAGACCTTTCAAAAATGTCTGCAGGAGCATTCCAGGCAGTCATACAAAACGGCTATCGGTTATTTGCGTCAGGCAGGGCTGCTTGCGCAGACACATATCGGTATCGTAGACAGCGGATGGACCGGATCCATGCAGCGTTCGCTGCGTCAGCTGCTAGAGGCTGAAGGATTTCGTGGACAAATGACAGGTTTTTATTTCGGACTCTACCAAAATCCGAAGGAACAGCGGGATGGAGAGTACTTGTCCTGGTATTTTTCTCCCAAGATGAATAAACGGCGTCAGCTTTTTTTCTGTAATAACCTGTTAGAATGCTTCCTGTCAGCCCCGCATGGGATGACGGTTGACTATAAGCTGCGTCAGGGCCGTTACGAACCTGTACTTGAAAATACGGAACAGGGAACGCCCATTCCGTGGATCCGGACGCAGCTGCGGGGCATTTTAGACGGGGCTGCGATGCAGGAGAAAGCAGGAAAAGTGTATACGTTAAAACAATGCGCGCGTATTCTTGGCCGGCTTATGGCAGCGCCGACATCAGAGGAAGCGCGTGTTTATGGAAACTTTTTGTTTTGTGATGATATTACAGAAGGATATCTGTATCCGCTGGCTGAATCCGGACAGGAAAAGCTGCTGAGGGAGCATTTACTGGCGGTGCGTCTGTGGAACAGGCGGCGCGAACAAAAGCCAATGCCCCTGTTCTGGCCGTTTGGGACGATCGCGCTTGTAAGAGCACCGCTGAAAAGAAGCCTCTACTGGCTGGATGCTTGTCTGGCACAGTGGATGCGTACCTATTTGCTTTGACCGAGGTGATGCGATGTGTCGGATTAGTGTGATCATGGGCGCTTATAACGTACAAAATCTCTGGATTTTTGAAAAAGCCATAAATTCCGTACTGAGACAGACGATGCAGGATTTTGAACTGATTGTGTGCGACGACGGCTCTACAGATAATACGTACCAGATGCTCCGCCGCTTTGCAAGGCAGGATAGACGCATTCGGGTTATACGCAGTCAGAAGCGATGCGGGCTGGCTGCCGCGTTAAATCGCTGTCTTTTTATTGCCAGAGGGGATCTGATCGCAAGGCAGGACGCTGATGATTTGTCCATGCCGGACCGTTTTCGACAACAGGCCGCGTTTTTGGAACGCCATCCGCAGATCAGCTTTGTAGGAACTAACGTAACCTTGTTTGACCAAAATGGCAGCTGGGGAAAACGTGTGCTTCCGCCTCGTCCAAAAAAAGAGGATTTTTTGTTTACCTGTCCGTTTGTACACGGCTCTTTATTATTCCGCAGAGAAGCGTTTATGCGGGCCGGCGTTTACCGGACGGGAAAGCAGACGCTTCGTGCGGAGGATTATGACTTGCTGATGCGTATGTATGCTGCAGGACTGCGCGGCGCAAATCTGCAGAAGGCGCACTATCAGTTTTTGGAGGACCAGACAGCCTGGAAGCGCAGGAAGTACCGTTACCGCTTTGACGAAGCCATCGTAAGGCTGCACGGTTTTCGGCAGCTGGGTTTGCTGCCAAAAGGTCTGCCATACGTCGTCAAGCCGCTGGCAGTCGGACTGGTCCCGCCGCGGATACTGCTGAGGTTAAAAAATGGATATACGATACAGATGTAAAAAAAGAATGGAGCAGGCGCCTGCTTATGCAAAGGCGCGGTTTTACCAAAACCGATACGAGGAAAAACGGCTGGGACAGCTTTTGTGCTTTGCAGGCGCCTGTCTATTTTCCAAGCCTGGGTCTGCAGGTGCAGGATATCCGAGACGGTTGTTTTTGGATTATGAAAAAAGAAAGGCTTTTGCTATGGCTTCGATCCAGGCGGAGCTTGCGCGCTATGACGTGATCTCGTTCGACGTATTTGATACGCTGCTGCGGCGTACGTTCAGGCAGCCAACAGATGTGTTTGCATGGATGGAAAAGCGTATGGGCATTCCAGGCTTTGCAAGGATGCGTACAGAGGCGGAACAGCTTGCCAGGCAAAGAAGCATGAAAAGCCGCGGGACAGCAGAGATCACGATCGAGGAAATATACCGGGTTCTGCTGCAGGATCTGTGTTTGCAGGACGCCGGAAAGTCGGGTGAGAGTATACGGACGCCTGAAGCATGGATCCAGGCAGAGCTTGCAGCAGAACGAAGCTGCTGCAGGGCGGATTCCAGAATGCGTGCGCTTGTAAAAGCGCTGCTGCTGCGGAAAAAGCAGGTGATTGCTGTATCGGATATGTACTTAAATGGGCAGCAGATCAGGCGGCTGCTGCTTGGATGTGGGTATGAGGGGCTTCATAAAGTATATGCTTCCAGCGATTACCGGGCAGGAAAAAGCGATGGGAGGCTGTTTCCGATTGTTTTGCGGGAGGTCGGGGCAGACAGGCGGATGGTGCATATCGGGGATAATTTTTATTCGGATGTGTATCGGCAAAAAGCGCTTCCGGTCCATACGATCCATTATTTATAGAAAAGAAAGGGTTTTAACGATGAAAATATTTATTACTGGTATTGCAGGCTTTTTAGGAAGCCATTTGGCAGATGCGATGCTCGCAGAAGGGCATGAAGTCGTAGGAAATGATACGCTTATCGGCGGATACCGCGACAATGTACCAAAACAGGCGCAGCTTCATCTTGTGGACTGTAACGATTTGGAGAAGATGACAGAACTAATGAAGGGTGTCGATATTGTATACCATACGGCTTGTACAGCATATGAAGGGCTGAGCGTATTTTCGCCAAAGCTGGTCTGTGAAAATACGTATCTCAATACGGTATCTACAGCAACGGCTGCTATCCGCAACCATGTCAGGCGGTTTGTCACCTGCTCAAGTATGGCGCGTTACGGGACGCAGGATACGGTACCGTTTACCGAGGACATGGTATGCCGTCCGCAGGATCCTTATGGCATTTCTAAATTTGCAGCAGAGCAGCAGCTGAAATGTCTGTGCGAGGTACATGGCATGGAACTTGTTATCGCGGTTCCTCACAATATTATCGGGCCGCGTCAAAAATATGACGATCCGTTTCGAAATGTCGCTTCGATCATGATCAATTTAATGCTGCAGGGAAGGCAGCCTGTAATATACGGGGATGGGGAACAAAAACGCTGCTTCTCCTTTGTACAGGATGATATTGATTGCCTCAAAAAGCTGGCGTTTTTGGAATGCGCAGCAGGGGAAACGGTCAATATCGGGCCTGATGAGGAATTTATTACGATCAACCGTCTGGCTGAAACACTTGCGGAGCTGCTGGATTTTAAGCTGGATCCGGTCTATATGCCAGGGCGTCCGCAGGAGGTAAGGCTTGCCACCTGCTCAGCACAGAAAGCGCGCAGACTGTTAGGCTACGAGACAAAGTATACGCTTAAGCAAGGGCTATCGGAAATGATCGCATATATCAGGGAACGCGGGACAAAGCCGTTTACGTACCATCTGCCGATTGAGATACTTTCGGAAAAAACACCGAAAACATGGTCTGACCGGCTATTTTAATAGAACATACAAACGAAGCAGTAGGCTGAAAAAAACAGGATTGAGGAAAATACAGTTATGAAGCTTTCGATTATAGGAACAGGATACGTAGGTTTAGTGACAGGTACATGTTTTTCAGACCTTGGAAACGAGGTTATTTGTGTGGATGTGGACGAGGAAAAAATCCGCAGGCTGAAAAAAGGGATCATCCCTATTTATGAACCGGGTCTGGAAGAAATCGTAAAGCGCAACTATGAACTTGGGCAGCTGTCCTTTACGTCAGATATTCGGTATGCAGTACAAAACAGTTCCATTTGCTTTATCGCAGTCGGAACGCCGATGGATCAAGACGGAAGCGCAGATATGCAGTATGTGTTGCGTGCCGCTGCGTCTATCGGACAGCATATGGAGCATTATCTGTGCGTGGTGGATAAATCCACGGTTCCGGTAGGTTCTTCGAAAAAAGTGCGGGCTGTGATACAGCAGGAGTTGGATAAAAGAAACGCCAGCATTCCATTTGATGTTGTATCAAATCCGGAGTTCTTAAAGGAAGGTACAGCAGTTGCCGACTGTACAAGGCCGGACCGTGTCGTGATCGGTACGGATAGCGCACAGGCAAAGGATCTGCTGTCAGAATTATACAAAGGGATGATACTGAATACACAAAACGTCATTTTTATGGATGTGGAATCGGCGGAAATGACAAAGTATGCGGCAAACTGTATGCTTGCCACAAAAATTTCGTTTATCAATGAGATTTCCAATATTTGCGAGCTGGTCGGCGCGGATGTTAACCAGGTGCGGATGGGGATCGGCAGCGATCGCCGTATTGGTTTTAGCTTTATTTATCCAGGCTGCGGATACGGCGGCTCCTGTTTTCCGAAGGATGTGCAGGCGCTTATCCGGACCGCCGATGATCACGGATACAGCCCGGCAATATTAAAGGCGGTAGAAGCAGTCAACGCAGCGCAAAAGCAAGTGCTGGTGCATAAGGTAACGGGTGTATTCGGAGAAGATCTAACAGACATGACATTTGCGGTCTGGGGGCTGGCATTTAAGCCGGAAACAGACGATATGCGCGAATCCGCCGCATTAGATGTGATCGAGGGGCTGACCAGACGCGGTGCGAAGATCAAAGCATACGACCCAAAGGCCAGCGAACACGCAAAGAATTTCTATCTGAAGGGAAATACTGCCGTAGAGTATACGAAGAGCAAATATTCGGCGCTTACAGGTGCGGATGCACTGATCCTTGTTACGGAATGGGCGGAGTTTCGAAGCCCTGATTTTGAGGAAATGAAGCAGCGGATGAAGGGGGCAGTCATTTTTGACGGCAGGAATCAGTATGATGCCGGACGGCTTGAAAAATACGGATTTGTGTATTATCGCATCGGTGGAGGGCGGAAGGTGCAGCTGGTACATACGGATGCGGATGGGAGTCTTTGTGTTTAAAAACAGCCTAAAGAGGGTGCAAAGGAGTAAACGGGATGAAAAAAACAGGGGGATATGCCAGGCTTGGAATTTTCCAGTGTTCAGATAAGGATGGAAAAATCGATGATTATATTCCATATCTACTGGAGGATATGAAGGAAAATCTGGACAGGCTGGTCATTGTCTTTAATGGGCGGATCACTCCCGCTGGGCGTAAGCGGCTGCTTGCGCTAACGAATGATGTAGTCGTCAGGGAAAACAAAGGCTTTGACGCAGCAGCATGGAAATACGCAATGACGGAGTATTTGGGGTGGGAGCAGGTCAGACGTTACGAGGAACTGGTCCTTTTCAACGATACTTTTTATGGGCCGTTTTATCCATTTCAAACGATATTTGATCAAATGTCTGATCAAAATCTGGATTTCTGGGGTTTGACCGCACATGGAAAGGGAATGGCGCTTGGAGCTGATTATAACGCGCATCTGCAAAGCTATTTCCTGGTTATACGCAAGCCGATGCTTCACAGCTTTGAGTTTGAGAGTTATTGGGAAAAGCAGAAGCTGTTCCAAAGTTTTCAAGAGCTTGTAGAACAAAATGAGATTGTATTTACTAAATATTTTGAAGAGTGTGGATTTACCTGGAAGCCGTTTATTGATACACAAGACCTGGATGGAAAGCACGCCATGAACCATTATGCGTTTAATGCCGAAGAACTGCTAAAAAAAGGCTTTCCGATCTTGAAACGCAAGCAGTTCCAGGAGTCGTTGGGATTAAAGCTTTATTATCACAACGGGGAAGATTATTTAAAGGCTCTGCAGTATGTTAAAGAGCATTACAGCTACGATGTATCTATGATCTGGAAAAATATCCTACGTCTGTATAATATCAGCGATATTCATGATGCATTGGATCTGGACTATGTCATTGATGCAAAAAATCCTTCTGGGATACATAAGGAGAAAAACAAGCGGGTGGCTGTTGTTCTTCATCTTTATTATACAAAAGATCTAAACCGTTATGAACCATATATCCGGGCGATACCAGATGGGATTGATGTGATAATCACTACTGTTTCTGCGGAAAAGGCACAGCTTATCCGTCAGGCATATCAGCATATTCTCGGAACACGGCTGACGGTTTTATGTATGCCAAACCGCGGAAGGGATATGGCAGCGCTACTGGTGGCTGCAAAGCCTTATCTTAACAAGTACGATTATTTTTGCTTTTGTCATGATAAGCTGTCCGCACAGACGGAGTACAGCATCGGAAAATATTTTGAGCGCTTGCTCTGGGAAAATACGCTTTCCAGTACGGTGTATATTGAAAATATTCTAGCGCGCTTTGCGAGCGAGCCACAGCTTGGTATCCTGACGGCACCTTCTCCGATCGGAGGCTATTTCGGACATTTTCCAGGACAGTTTTGGACGGTCAACTATGAAAAAACGAAGGATTTGCTGAAAAAGCTGGATATTCAGGCGCCCATTTCCAATGCTTGTGCGCCACTTACGTTTGGAACAGCATTCTGGAGTCGTACGGATGCTTTAAAAAAGCTTCTGGATCACCCATGGACGTATGAAGAATTTCCGAAAGAGCCGCTGGATGTGGACGGACAGATCAGTCATGCGTTGGAACGCTGCTTTGCGTTTGTGGCGCAAGATAGCGGATATTATACAGCTGTTGCGATGACACCGGAATATGCGCAAATATTGGTAAATGCTTATAAATACCTTGCGTATCATCCGTCCGATGGTATAGGTGTGCTGCACAATTATATGTGTATAACAGATTCCAATATGCCGGATGTGGGTATTCGAGGTGCGCTGCATTTGCTGCGGTTGACGATACGGAGGTATCTACGAAAAATCAGATTAACGAAAAGGATAAATGAATATGAGTGAATGGAACAGCATAGACCGGAAAATAGCTAAAATACGTTACCGCACAATAAAAAAATATATTCCGCAATCCGGTGTTATTGCAGATATTGGATGCGGACAAGAAGCAGCGTTTTTAAAATATTGTGCTCCGCAGATAAAAAAAGGCTATGGCTTTGATTTCCGCATTCAAAATTATAAAACCGGAAATTTAACACTGATCAATAATAGGCATTCTCAAGGACTGGAATTAAAAAGCGGATGCTGTGATACCGTTTTTATGCTTGCTGTTTTGGAGCATTTGGATAATCCAGAGAATCTGATACAAGAGGCTAACCGGATTCTAAAACCGGGCGGAACACTTGTATTGACGACTCCGACTATAATGGCAAAGCCTGTGTTAGAGTGTATGGCTTTTCAGCTGCATTTGATCAATGTAGACGAAATATTAGAACATAAACATTATTATGTTAATCAAGAGATCGGCGCTTTATTAAAACAATGCGGATTTTCAAAATACAAGTATCAAAAATTTCTTTTTGGTATGAACAGCCTTGCAGTTGCCGTAAAAATGCGAGGGGGGGGAAATATTGTTGTGATAATACGAGTACCGTATCAGCTTCAGGTTGGTTGAATGGTAGAAAAGCAAGGAAAAGGCGGGAGAGGACGCATGGTGAAAACATATGACAAAATAATAATAGGAGCAGGTATTTATGGCTTGTATGCAGCCCTTTTTTGCGGTGACAAAAAACATGGAATGCAGCGGATACTCGTATTGGAATGTGATCAGGAACCATTTCAGAGAGCTACCTATATCAACCAGGCAAGGGTACATCAGGGCTATCATTATCCGCGTTCCCTATCTACAGCAATGAAATCGGCTGGGTATTTTGAACGGTTTCATCGGGATTACGGGTTTTGCATTCATCGGGAATTTCAAAAGATCTATGCTGTTTCAAGCCAATATTCATGGTCCAGCGGTCAGCAGTTTTGCAAATTTTGTGAAGCTGCAGACATTCCGTGTGAAGAACTTCCTGTTGAGCGGTATTTTCGGAAAGGAATGTGTGATGGTGCTTTCCTAACAAGGGAATATACTTATGATGCACGGATACTTCGAGATTATTTTTTAGAGCAGTTGTCCAAGCTGCCTCATGTAGAAATACGTTGTAGTGTAAACATTAACCATATAGAAAGACTGCAAGACTACTATCAAGTTGTTTTAGGAGATGGAGAGGCTTTTCGTACAGGATTTTTACTGAATGCTTCGTATGCTGCCACAAATCAGATATTGGATATGCTTGGATTTGAAAAATTCAAAATAAAATACGAGCTGTGTGAAATTATTTTGTGCCATGCGAATGAGCGGCTGCTGCCGTATGGGTTTACAGTGATGGACGGGCCGTTCTTTTCCATTATGCCATTTGGAAAAACCGAATATCATTCGCTGACTTCGGTAACATTTACACCACATAAGACTTGCAGCGAGGAGCTTCCAGTTTTTCCGTGCCAGGAAAAAAGTGCTGGATATTGTTCGCCACACCATTTGGGAAACTGCAGCTGCTGTTGTGCCAAGCCAGACACGGCATATGCTTATATGGCAGGATTGGCTGGCAGATATTTGCGGGAAGAATACGGATTTACTTATGCCAAGTCATTATTTTCGATGAAGCCGATTTTATTAAGCTCTGAAATGGATGATTCCAGACCTACGATTATCCGGCAGTATACAAAAAATCCTTCCTTTTTTTCTGTTTTGTCAGGAAAAATAAATACGGTATATGATTTAGATGAGGTGCTTAAAGATGGAGAATAAAGAAAAAAACTTTATATCCGCAGTCGTTTATGTCCATAATGCAGAAAAACAGGTTGGCATATTTTTAAATATGCTGTCAGAAGTATTGGATCAGAATTTTGAACACGCGGAAATTATTTGTGTGGATGATGCATCAGAGGATGGCAGCAGCATACAGATGCAAAAGGCGGCGCATGAAATGAAGCATATGGTCATATCTGTTGTGCATATGAGCCGTTTTCACGGACTGGAACCTGCTATGGCTGCAGGAACCGACCTTGCAATCGGAGATTTTGTGCTGGAATTTGATACAGTCGGTATGGACTATGACCAATCGGAAATTATGAGAATTTATAAAAAATCCTTAGAAGGCTGGGATATTGTGAATGCTTCACCAGATAAAAAGCAAAAGATTTCCTCACGCCTGTTTTACAACCTGTTAGAAAGGTTTTCGCACGCTTCTTACCAGATGAATACAGAAAGCTTTCGGATATTGAGCCGCCGGGCGGTAAACCGCATCAGCAGCATGGGGAAATTTGTACCATATAGGAAGGCGGCATATGTGGACTGCGGTCTAGAGAGTTGTCGAATGGTTTATCATTCCAAACAACGGGAAGGCTTGGATGAAGATAAATTTGATATCCAGGAATTTCGCTATAAACGGGAGCTTGCGATTGATATTCTATTGATGTTTACAACTGCAGGGTATCGATTTGCTGTTACAATGACTGCGCTTATGATGGTCATGACAGTTTTTATGATCGTCTATGTAGGCGTCACATATTGGCTCAGTACCCCGTCCGAAGGCTGGACGACCACGCTGCTTTTTTTGTCGGCTGCATTTTTGGGCTTATTTGGGATACTGACCGTTGTTATTAAATATTTGCAGCTGCTTGTGGATCTGACTTATAAACGGCAAAGATACAGTTATAAAAGCATTGAAAAGCTGACAAATTCCTGAGGATGATAAGGAGAAAAGAATGATAGAAATGCAAAAGAAAGTTTTTGATCGTCGAATCCGGCTGCCAGAGTATGAGCTGACCCAGCTAGAGCAGAAGAAAAACCGTTATTTAATCTGTATTCCTGTATTAAATGAGGGGAAAAGGTTTGAAAAACAGCTGCTCCGTATGAAAAAGCTTGGGATTGGGAAGATTGCTGATTTGCTCATTTGTGACGGCGGAAGCACGGATGGAAGTGCCGATCCTGCGATGCTGTCTCGGTATGGCGCAACAGCACTAGTCATACGAAAATCCAAAGGACATTTAAGTGACCAGCTTATGCTTGGCTATTATTATGCGGTTGTACGAGGATATGAAGGAACGATCACCATTGACGGAAATGGAAAAGACGGGGTAGAAGGTATTTTTCAAATGGTGCAGGCGCTGGATGAAGGATATGATTTTATACAAGGTTCCAGGTATATTAAGGGAGGAACAGCAATCAATACGCCAAAATTCAGAGAATGGGCTATCCGTCTGATCCATGTGCCGATTGTTCGTTTGCTGTCTGGATTTTCGTATACGGATACGACGAACGGTTTTCGCGCACATAGTGTCAAAGTTTTTTGTGACAAACAGATACAGCCATTTCGATATGGCTCGTTTCCTACGTATTCGCTGATCCATTATTTAACAGTAATCATTCCAAGACTTGGCTATAAGGTAAAAGAAATCCCAGTGGTCAGAAAATATCCAAAAAAGGGGAAGGTTCCTACAAAAATAAGTCCGCTAAAAGGGAATCTTGATTTGCTGAAGATACTGTGGAATATTGCTCTGCATAAATACGATCCGAAAGAGAAGAAAACAATCCGAAAGAAGGGAAGTATCATATGAAAGTAATGCGCAGCATACTGATTGGTTATGGATACTGGGGACGGATTGTAGAGCGGTATTTACAACAATCTGAAGAATTTTTGCTGCTTGGCATTTTTGATCCGCATTTGGGAAATAGTCCTGATTTGGATATGTTTTTGGAAAAGAAGGATACGGACTGTGCGTTCATATGCACGCCGCTTGCTACCCATTATGCAATCGTACAGGATATGCTGGGAAGAGGGCTGCATATATTCTGTGAAAAACCGTTATGCCACTGTCTGGAACAAACAGCAGCGCTTTATCAAACAGCCCACAGAAAGAACAGAGTATTATTTACAGATTATATATATACCGTTTCTCCGTCTGTACAATTTATCAAAGAACAGCTTGGACGTCTTGGAGAAATCCGGTACATCAATATGGATATCCGCCAGTTCGGACGATTTTATAAAAGTGATAGCGTGTATGAGGTTCTTGGTGTTCATATGATTTCTGCACTCGCGTATGTATTTGATACAAAAGAAGGAGAGATTAAAGTAACACTTGCTGATACAATGACATACGGCAGCCAAAACCAGGCAGAATCCGGCTGTATCTTATTCCGGCTTCGGCAGATGCGCGGAAAAATTGTTTGCAGCCTTGTTTCAGATGAAAAAATAAGGAAGATGGAATTTTTATGTGATCATGGAGCCATTATTTTTAATATGCTTGCGCAGGATACTGTTAAAGTGATTCAGTATCAGGAGGATGACACAAATATAGGTCAAAAGAAGCAGGATGTTTTAGACTGCAGACAATTTGACGAAGCAAATAATCTGCGTTTGGTATGCAAGCGCTTTTATCAGAGCATAGGTTCAGGAGACAGGGAAAATGAAAAGATATCCATGCAGGTTGCAGATGTTTTAGAACAGATCAGACAATATCAGGCATGAGATATAATAATAACAAAAACATTCGTACATGGAGGCATACTATGAAACCGAATATGCAAGGAAAAGAATATCTTTTTTATTTCAGAACGCTTTTGCCAGCTATCGTAAGTATTGCTATAGGCTTTTTTCTGGAGTATGCCAGCCATTTTGACATTAAAGCATATGAAAACATTCGACAGCAAATATCCGGATACAGAGAATGTCGGCTGGACGGCGCGAAGTATGTAAATTGCGAAAAAACGGGAAATCAGGTGCTTACAAAAAACGGTGATCCGCAGATCATATTTCATAACATCGACGCTTTTGCAGGCTATGTGGAAATTCAGCTGGAACATCCTCAAGAACACGCGTGGGAACTTCAGCTATATTACAGCAGCCCTGGCAATAGTTTTTGTGAAGAACGCAGCGTTTCTTTATGGGTATCCAAATATGAGGACAGAATATTTGCCAAAATCGGTGAAAATGTGTCAGACTTAAGGATTGACCTTGGTATGGAACCAAACGTTTTATTTACAATAAAGAAAATAGATATTAATCCTTCTCGCAGTAGTTATCTTCTTATGTTGCTCCAAAAATTTTCTTTTGTTCGTTTTCTAATAGACACCGCTGGTATTTATTTATTGCTGTTATGTTTGACGGATTGGCGAAAGGCATTGGATATATTTTACCGTAAAAGGTGGCTTTTAGGAGGAATTGTAATTGTAATATGCACGGTATTTCAAATACATGGATCCTCTTTTGGATGCCTTCAGCAGTACTATGGTCTGCCAGGCTATGATTATGGAAAGCTGTTTGGGCAGTACCGTCTGATACGAAGCGATGAATATGCTGTCTTTACTCCGATGGCTCTTTCTCAGGTAAGTGAGGGATTCCCGTGGTTTTCTGAAAAATTTCGTTATTCCATGACGGATATGGTAATGGTTTATGGACAGCCTGTCAAAAGCCTGCTGATGTTTTTTCGACCGTTTCAGATTGGATATTTATTGTTTGGTGCACAGCGTGGGCTTGCATTTTACTGGGTTTGCAGATTTGTTATCTGCTTTTTGGTCTCTTTTGAATTTGGCAGAATGCTGACAAAGGATGATAAAGGCTACGCGGTGGCTTATGCATTTCTGGTTGCGCTTTCACCACAGTTGCAATGGTGGTTTTCGATTGGTGCGCTGGCTGAGATGCTTATTTTCGGACAGTCAGCTGTACTTTTGTTCAATGCATACCTTCATGCAAGCCAGACGTATCAGCCCATAAATTTCAGAAAAAAATTTTTCTGCGTAGTCGGGATGATCCTGTGCGCCGGAGGCTATGCGTTGTCTATGTATCCTGCATGGCAGATTTCTTTGTTTTATATATTTTTAGTCTGTGCGGCATCCGTTTTTATCGAAAAACGTAAGTTGGTACGTATTACACACACCGATCTATTTATGTGGTTTGGCGGAATACTGATTGTGGTATCATGCATGATACCCATATGTATAAAATCGCGTACAGCAATACAGGCGGTAATACATACGGTTTATCCGGGTGCCAGGGATATTGCAGGAGGATCCCTGGATAAGCTGCCAGAGTTGTTCCGTGGATGGAGCAGTATTTTATGGTCATTTACAGATAGAGAAAATCCTTGCGAAGTAGCAGGCTTTTTTGACTTTTTTCCTTGGGGGATTCTATTATCTGTAGGCTTGCTTTGTAGACAGAAAAAAAGAGACATTTGGCTTGTGCTGTTAAACATGGTGAACCTTATGTGCTTATCTTTTTTGTGCTTTCCGTGGCCGCAAAAGCTTGCAGAACTTACTTTATTGAATCAAGTGCCGCCAGAGAGACTGGAAACCGCAGTTGGATTGTTGAATTTAATGATGCTTTTTCGGGCATTGCCGTTTATAACTATGAAAAAAAAGCGTATGGTCTACATAGCAGCTGCAACTTCGGCTCTAACGGCTGTAACAGCCGTAGTTTCTGTTGATGCATCGATAAACATTTCGTTCAAAACGTTTATCGTAGGGCTTGTTTTTGCAGCTGCTGTCATTTTTGTGCAAATCTGTGGAAATGGAAAAAAATGGCTGATTGTATATAGTATAGTTCTAAGCATAATTGGCGGCGGTTTGGTCAATCCGGTCTGTTGCGGCCTGGAAGGCTTTTATGACAGTCCCGTGATAAGAAACATTGCGTCAATCAACCATGAAGAGGAAGGAATGTGGGCCGTCGAACTTGGCAACAGTATTTATAATAATCTTCCCGCGGCTATAGGCGTAAAAACATTAAACACAGTCCATACGTATCCGGATGCGGATATGTGGAAAGCTCTTGGGCTAGAAACAGAAGATGATATATGGAACCGTTATGCGCACATCAATCTAAATATTACCAAGGAGCGGAATTTTAAAAGTAGGTTGGAACTGCTGCATCAGGATCAGGTTCTTTTATATTTGAATATCCAAAGTTTGCGGGATCTTGGCGTTCGTTATCTTTTAACCAGACAGGATTTCAGTCAATCAGATGAATTAAAATGCCTGTACCAGTACCGATCATATTTTATTTTCGATCTAGGAAAAACATAACATAAAAAGCGGCTTTGTAAGTTGAATATTTTGTTCAGAAAGACTAACGTATCACAATATGCACAATCTCCGGATGATTCCAAAGCCGCAGCGGAAATGAACTATTCCCAAGCCCTCGGCTAATAATTTCCGTCGTATGGTTTTCCCGATGCGCCCCAGAGGTATACTTTGGAAACACTCCTTGATTTGGTGCGTACAGTCCATCGGTAAACGGCGGGCGAAATTGTCCGCCGTGGGCATGGCCGCAGAGCACAAGGTCAAACGGATAGCTGCTGTATAGATGAAACAGCTCTGGACGGTGGGAGAGCAGAATGCGGTAATCCGCCGGGCTGGATGCTGCTTTTTTAGAAATCCGGTCAAGCGTTTTCTGGACAAGCTTTGCGTAGTTCTTATCCTTTCCGCGGAATATCGGATCGTCCAGCCCGGTCAGCTGGTACGTGCAGCCGTCTTTTTGAAAATCCGCCGAACGGTTTTTCAAAATATGAACGCCGCAGCGGGCAAGCTCTTTTTTCAGCTCTGAAAAATTTCCTGCAATCGCTTCATGATTCCCCCTGACATAATACACCGGGCAGATACGCGCCGCCTGCCTGAGAAATAAAACCGCGTTTTGATAAGGCGCACGGTCTACGATATCCCCAGTGACGGCGATCAGATCCGGATGCAGCGACTTGATCTTTTTGATCAAACGCGACTGCGAAGGCCCAAAGGACTTGTTGTGCAGATCGGAAATATGCACAAGCGATAGGGATGACGGGTGTTTTTGACGTTTGCCGCCTGACAGCCGGTGCGTGGAGACACTCAGACAGTTGTTGGATGTATAAGCAAGCAGCAGGAATGGGAATAGAAAAAGCAGATACATAATGTTTCCTTCTTTCTTTTTATCGGGTTGCTTTATTATATGCCAGTGAACGGGAAAATACAAGCGGAGAATGCCTAGGATTGGTTTCTAATACTTTTTTGTTTTGGGAAAACAAAAGCACTTAGTAAGAACTAAGTGCTTTTGGATAATTGATGATACTGCTCACTACTAAAAGTAGTGGAAAATTGATGTTTACACATCTTTTGTATCTTCACGATACACATTTATTATATGTATGTCAAGAAGAAAGATTCAAATTATTTACGTTTCGTACTATTTTTTTGAACTTTTGGTAATGGTGTAAGTAGATATTCACGTTTGATCTGATAATCAATGGCTTTCCAGTATTTTTCCGTAATTGTAATGATTGAACCGCTTTTTCTCATTGGTTTGTCAATACGTAGAATATCAATCACCCGCATTTGTTCAACTAAAACAGTAGATTTTGTTTTTCTAAGTCTACATGATATTGTTTGCCATCATTTAAGCGTTGAGTAGTAAGCGGTAATACTGTTATAGTTGGCGGATTTGGATAGGTACGAGTAACTAAGACTGGACGGTGTTTCCCTTCTTCTGAGCCAATATTGCATCCCATAAATGCCCAATAAATACAGTTTGGGATAATTCTGCATTGGTATCACCTTCTTTCGTTTTATGATATTTTTCATTATATAATTAGGAAAGAAGATTGGTAAATCAGAAAGTGTGTCTAAATGACAGATTATGAAATGCGAACGAACATAGTAAAAGAATGCCGACTGCAGAAGATGTTGACGCAGGCTGGTGCCATGAGTATAATAAATACCAGTACAAGGCTTTTTTGCAGGAAGCCAGAATACAACAGTTAGGAGTGATGGCTATGGGATTGAGCAGACACGCACAAAGCCTTCAGTATGCGTTAAATGTATTGCGCGCGCCAAAATACAAGCCGTATATCCGTTCGGTTTATCTATATGGAAGCTGCGCGCGCCTTCAGCAAACGTTCCATTCGGATGTGGATTTGTTTTTATTTCTGGACAATGAAATACCAGATGACTTGATCCGCGAAATGCGGCTGGAGGTGATTCCACATTATTCTCTTCCGGAAGTAGAAATAAAGTATTCCAAAAACGAAGATTTTTCAAACAGTTATCATTTTAATCAAAACCTGGAAAGGGATGCAAAATTAATATGGGAGCGGCCAAAATAACCTATTATACAAGGGCTGAAAACGATTACCAATTTATCAAGGATGACTATGAAAGCGGCAAAGTAGGTGAAGTGATGTGCTATGTCATGCAAAGTATTTGCGAGAGGTATCTAAAGCACATTATCGATTCCTATTATGAAGGCGATGCGGGCAATATCATGCGTACGCATACCATCCGAAATCTCCGTGATTTTCTAATAGAACATATACCGGATTTTCATTGTAACTGGCGTGTAGCATTAAAAGCAGATGGATATTTTTTCTCGGCAAGGTATCCAGGAGACGATGCTATTTTGGTGAATGAAGATGACGTCAAAGACTGCTGGGAAGCGACAAATGAAATCCGTTGCGCGGTACAAGATTATATGCATGAAAAAACGAAAACAACAGAAAAGCCAGATATTTTAACGGAGTTATTTACGAAGCGCCCATAGTGTGGTATAGTAGAAAGCGATGAAAAACCGAAATCAGAAAGAGGTTAAGCATGATCTACGAAAATATACTAAATGCAATGGGACACACGCCGATGATCCGCCTGAACCGGATGGTTCCAGCGGGCTGTGCGCAGGTGCTTGTGAAGTTTGAAGGGCTGAATGTTGGGGGCTCTATTAAGACACGTACGGCCTTTCAGATGATCGCCCGTGCAGAAAAAGAAGGAAGGATACATAAAGATACGATCATTGTCGAGCCGACAAGCGGTAATCAGGGGATCGGCCTTGCGCTGATCGGCGCGGTCAGAGGGTACCGCACACGGATCATTATGCCGGATTCCGTGAGCGAGGAGCGCCGCAAGCTTGTGCGGCATTACGGGGCTGAGCTCGTGCTGATCCATGATGCGGGCAATATTGGCGCGTGCATTGAGGAATGTATGAAAACCGCGCTGCGAATGGCAGCGGAGGACCCGAATGTATTCGTTCCCCAGCAATTTGAAAACCCAGCCAACCCGATCGCGCACAAGTATCATACGGGTGTGGAGATCTTAGAGCAGGTGGAAGGGCAGATTGACGGATTTTGCTCCGGTATCGGCACTGGAGGGACGATCACTGGTATAGGAGAGGTGTTAAAGGCACAGTATCCGGACATTACGATCTGGGCGGTTGAGCCGGAGGATGCGGCGATCTTGTCCGGCGGCTCGATCGGTACGCATTTGCAGATGGGGATCGGTGATGGAATCATTCCTGCGATCTTGAATCAAAATATTTACGAAGATATTTATATTGTTACGGATGAAGAAGCTATCCGCACATCCAAGGAGCTTGCCAGCAAAGAAGGGATCTTGTGCGGGATTTCCAGCGGGACGAATGTGGCGGCAGCGATACAGCTGGCGAAACAGCTTGGAGAAGGAAAAACAGTCGTAACGATCCTGCCGGATACGGCGGAGCGGTATTTTTCGACACCGCTGTTTGAAGAGGAATAGAAAAACGAAGGCAGTAAGACGGTGTTTGTCCTGCTGCCTTTGCTTCGCTTACAACGTCAAAAGAAAGTTTAAAGACCCTTCTGGATTTTCCGTGCCGCGCTCCAGTAGTGAGATCAGCGCTTGCATCGTTTCTTCTATATTTTCCTGCGAGGATGGCAGGAGTGAATTTCCCATTTTTACAGTCAATACAATAAGCACGATCTCCGCCAGCGCCGCCGGATAGTCAAAATGGATCTCCCCGATCGCGATGCCCTGTTCAATGATGGCTGTTAACTCAGGCTTTAGCTCGCTGATCAGGTAATTCAGGTATTTTTGATGCAGATATGCCTGCTCGCGCGCGCTGATGGAAGCTGGCTCCGCGTCCTGCCGCTGGTATTCGATCGAGGAATTGCGGCACGCCTGCAGGATCATAGCCATACGCGTAAACGGCGGGATATCTGTGCGTTTGGCGAGGTTCTTTGCCGTTTCCAGAGGCTTTTTGTAGTTGCGTTCGATCAACGCTTCCAAAACAGCTTCCTTGGAGGAAAAATAATAATAAATGCTTCCTTTGCCGATTCCGGCTGTCTGGGCGATCTCGCTGACAGTGATCGTCTGCATATTTTTGTTGAGCATAAGTGCCTGGAGCGCGTCCAGGATTTGGTCATATTTTGAAATGTCTGGCATGATCATTCGCCTTCCTGATAAATAGTTATTCTGATGCTTAATTTCTGCACAGCCAAATAGTTCTGGTTATTATAACACAAATTGAAACAAAATAGTTCACAGAAATAAAATTATTTTTTGGCGTTTTTATCTAAAATAATAGGTTGACCAACGGTCGAAAAAGTGTTATTGTTATTGTAATGATGAATCGACCACTGGTCGAAATAAAAATGCAGTAAAATAAGGGAGGAGAAATACTATGACGTATGCAGAATTTTTTGCGGAGATTAAGGGTAAATTTTTGGAGGCCGATGTCAGCGATATTACAGAGCATTTGGCATACCAGTTCAATATTGAAGGAGAAGCGGGCGGTATCTTTTATGTCGAAGTAAAGGACGGCGCGATCTATGTAGAGCCATATGAGTATTTCGACCGGGATGCGATGTTTACCGGAAAGGCGGAAACTTTTATGAAGATCGCTTCCGGCAAGCTGGACCCGGTATTGGCAGTCACGCTGCAAAAGCTCAAGGTGGAAGGCGATATCGGCAAAGCGCTGCGCTTAAAGGAGTTTATTGATAAAAAAGGGAAAAAAGCAGAGTAATGGATTTCAGCATTGACTGCAGAAACGGAGAACTATGAAAAAAGTATTAAAAGGAACAGCCATTGCCGCCGGGATGCTGGCGGTTGTGGAAGCCGGGGCTTCAGCTTATCTATACCGCAGGACAATGAAGCGGAGCAAGGCGGATGTAGGACGCACAATAAAAATGTCGGGCACGGATTGGAACGCGCATATGCCGCTGATCCAGGAGCGCAAGGAGCGGATGCTCTCGTATCCGCATGAGGACGTGTATCAAAAGTCTGGGGATGGCTTAAAGCTTCATGCCGTTTACTTTCCACAGCAAAAGGACAAGCTTGTCATCTGCTTTCATGGGTATACTGGACAGGCAATGAGTGATTTTTGCGGATTGTCGGAGTATTATCTGTCACGCGGCTACAGTATGCTGCAGGTGGATCAGCGTGCGCACGGTGAAAGTGAGGGAGAGTATATCGGCTTTGGATGTCTGGACCGGATCGACGCGTGTGCATGGATCGACTGGGCGATCCGCCAGTGTGGGGAAGAGGTGCGGATTGTGCTGCATGGGATTTCCATGGGCGCGTCTACGGTATTGATGACGAGCGGCCTTACGCTGCCAAGCCAGGTAAAAGGCATTATTTCCGACTGTGCGTTTACGTCGCCGAAAAAAGTATTTACCCATGTGCTGCATTCTATGTACCATATGCCCGCGTTTCCGATGATGCAGATCACAGACGTGGTAAACCGCAAAAAGGCGGGGTACGGGCTGGACGAATGCAATGCGGCCAGGGAGGTGCGCAAGGCACGCCTTCCGATCCTGCTGATCCACGGGGATGCAGACACCTTTGTACCATGCAGTATGTGTGACGAGATTGAAAAAAACTGCGCGTCCAAAACGACAAAACTGATTATTCACGGCGCCGCTCATGCAGAAAGCTACTATAAAGATATGGAAGCGTATGAGTCTGCGATGACGGAGTATCTGGAAGGGGTTATGAAATCATGAAAACAAGAAAAGGCTATAAAGTATATCCGCTGACTGCCGCACAGAAGTTCCATTTCTTTTATCTGAACTTCTGTCCGAAAAAAGAAGTGTTGAACATCGGAACGAGCCTGACGATCCAGGTAGACTTGGACTGGAACGTATTACGGGAATGCATTTACAAGGCGTATGATCGGAGCGAATGTATGCGTGTGCGTTTTACCGCTGACAAAGAAGGCAACTGGTATCAATACATTGTCGATAGAGAAGATCGTGAGATCGAGTTTGTGGACTTTACTGGAAAGACAATGGATGAAGCGGAGCAGACAATGCGTGCCTGGACACGGGTACCGTTTGTAGAGCAGGATATTCCGATGAATAAAGTTGTCATGATCAAAACACCGGACGGTTTTTGCGGCGTATACCTGCTGTCAGACCACCGGATGATGGATGCGCAGTCTTTAATCTGCTTTTTGCGTGATATTATTGAATTATATGCGAACAGGATGTATGAGGATGTACCGTATCCAAAGGATATGTCTTCGTATATCGAGCAGATCCAAAAAGATCTGGCTTATGAGGACGGCAGCAAGGCCAAGGCCCGCGATGAGGCATATTTCCACAAGCTGATCGAAGAATCCGAGCCGATCTACAATGGGATCGACGGCAGCGGCAGACTGGAGATGGAGCGGGAGAAGTCCGGCAATCCGAACCTGCGCGCGGCGGTCAACGTTTCGGACTCGGTTGACGCCGATATTGATACGTTCCATCTGGAAGAAGAGCCGACGAAGCGGCTGATGGACTTTTGCGAAAAATACCATGTGTCGCTCACCTGCCTGCTTTTGATGGGCCTTCGTACCTATTTCCAAAAGATGAACGGCAATGACGATGTTTCGATCAATACGGCCATCGCAAGACGCGCGACATTAAAAGAGAAAAAATCCGGCGGTACAAGAATCCATTCATTCCCGTTCCGTACGATCATTTCTGAGGACCGTACGTTTTTGGATGCTATTTACGAAATCCGTGACCGTCAAAATGAAATGTTCCGCCATGCCAACTATGACCCGGTCGCTTATTTTTCGTACCGCAGCAAGGTATATCCGAATGCGCCGGGACAGACCTACGAGCCGATCGCACTGACCTACCAGCCAATGACGCTTCAGGATGAAGGTCTGGAAAAGCTGGGCGGCATTCAGTATAAGACTAAATGGTATTCCAATGGTGCGACGACGCAGGGAATGTACTTAACGGTTATGCATCGTCCAGAGGATAACGGGCTGGATTTCAACTTTGAGCATCAGATACGCGCGGTCAGCAGAAAGCAGCTGGAGTATTTATATTACTATCTTTGCAAGATCATGTTCAAGGGCGCGGAAAATCCAAACCTTTCCGTAGGAGAGATCATTAAGCTTATTTAGGCTGGAATAAAAATACAGATTCAATCAGGCAGCAGCCCTGTTTGATCAGACTGCTGCAAAAACGTAACAGTTCAGTCAGGTCTTTGCACTCTGCTGCAAAGACCGTAAGAACATGATTCAGGAGTGCAAAAATCCCATCGCGAAGCGATTTTTAATGGATTTTTGCAGGTAACAGGTCAGCTTGTCTGAACTGTTACGCAAAAACAGAAAAAGAGGGTGCAGAAATGTTTGAAAAATTAGCGCAGATCATCAGCAATTATGTCGAGGTAGAGCCGTCAGAGGTAAAGCCGGAATCCCGTTTCATGGAAGACTTAAAATTTACATCGTTTGATTTTATGAGTATGCTTGGCGAGCTGGAGGATGAATTTGACATTGAAGTCGACCAGCAGGAGGCAGCCAAGATCCGTACGGTACAGGAAGCTGTGGATTATCTGGAAACATTGTCATAATGGGATTTGATATACGGAAAATAAGAGGAGGACTCAGATTATGGTTTGTAATACCATCCGTGAAATTATCGTACACGCAGAACAGGAATTTGGCGCTGAGGACGCGATCCGTTATAAAGTAAAAAAAGATGTCATCGAAGCAAAATCATACACACAGTTAAAGCAGGACAGCGAAAGTTTTTCCTGTGTATTAAAGGCGCTCGGCGAGCAGGGAAGCCATATCGCAATGACCGGCATGACTTCTTATCCATGGATCGTTACTTATTTTGGCACCGTAAACTCAGGCAGTGTGGCAGTACCATTGGACGTATCGCTTCCGGCAGAGGAAATGTGTGAGCTTGTAGACCGTTCGGACGCTACCGTATTTATAGTTGACGAGGTGCGCAAGGACGTACTTGCCATTGTAAAAGAACGCTGTCCAAAATTAAAATATGTCATTTCCATGCAGCAGGAGGAAAGCAATGACGCGGTTCTTTCCTATTCCCAGATGTTAAAGGAGCACGCAGGCAGTTTTGAGCATTGGGCAAACCCGGAGGCGCTCTGTACGATCATGTTTACGTCCGGCACGACTGGAAAGAGCAAAGGCGTTATGCTTACGCAGCGCAATATGGCGGAAAACGCAACCTGCCTGGATATGAAGATCCCGGCCAGAACTGTCGTTTTATCTGTGCTTCCGATCCATCACGCATACTGCCTGAGCATGGACATCTTAAAGGGCATTTCGCTTGGAAGCGTGATCTGCATCAACGATTCCTTGATGCGTGTTGCAAAAAATATCAAGTTGTTTGCGCCAAACATGATCCTGATGGTTCCGCTTATGATTGAAACACTTGCGAAAAAGCTGGAAGAAGCCGCTGGGCTTCCGCCTGCCATTGTGAAAAAAGAAGTATTCGGCGACCAGCTGCATACGATCTGCAGCGGCGGCGCTTATTTAAATCCAGAGCTTATTGACTTATTTGAAAGCTACGGTATTTCGATCCTGCAGGGCTACGGCATGACAGAATGCGCTCCGGTCATCAGCACAAACTTAAGCTGGGATCTGCGCAAGGATACCGTAGGAAAGCTGATGCCGAACTGCGAAGCAAAAACTGTGGACAATGAGCTGTGGGTACGCGGCAGCAGCGTGATGCAGGGCTATTATCATATGCCAAAGGAAACCGAAGAAACGCTCGTGGACGGCTGGCTGCGCACAGGCGATCTGGGCTACGTGGATGTCGATAACTACGTGCATTTGACCGGACGCTTGAAAAACCTGATCATTACGAAAAACGGGGAAAACGTATCGCCGGAAGAGCTGGAAAATAAAATCGGCTCCAACCGCCTTGTACAGGAAATCCTTGTCCGTGATGCACAAGGTGTGATTGAAGCAGAAATCTTCCCGGATTACGAATATGCAGCAAAGAAGGAAATCACCGATATGCAGGCCGAGCTGCAGAAGTTGATCGACGCCTACAATGACGAGGCACCTGCGTATAAGAAGGTATATAGCTTGAAAGTACGTGAGACGGAATTTGAGAAAACGCCGTCTAAGAAAATTAAAAGATATTAAAAAGTGGAAAGCTGTTCGTATTATTTCATACGGACGGCTTTTTACCTTTTTTATGAAAGTATGATTTGGCTGCCACCGCTCTTTTTTGACAAGTATGTCTTTTCTATCAAATAAATTATTGTTGATTTTTATCAACAAATAGAGTATAATTTGTCTTGACAGCAGCTATCTATAACTGTTGGAAACAAGAAACCAGCACATAGAAAGGGCGAATACAAAAAGGATGAATATGGAAAGAATGAGTACGAAAAGGATGCATATGCAAAGGATGAATACGGAAAGGAAAAGTGCGGATAACCGAAAAAAAGAAACGGCTTGGATAAGACGAAGTAAACAAGCATGGATGACAGCTATCTTTTTCTTGCTGCTCCTGCTTACGGTAGTATGGGATTCTGGAATCGTGAAAGCAGCAGACAAGCTGGAAGCAAACAAAAACTATTCATTTAACCTGAAAGATACCAAAGAACGATTATATGAATTTACGGCTCCAACCGCTGGGAATATCCGTGTCAATATAAAAAATGAAGATCCTGCTGGAACGGGAGAGATCAGGGTTCAAATGTTTGATTCTAATAACCTTCCTCTTACGGATACATGGGTGGATACAAGTGTAGAACTGCCTGTTTATTCTACAGATAGAAACCGGACGTTTTACATAAAGATAGAACATCATTATGGCTATACAGAAGGCGACTATAGCTTGAACGTAGGCTTTGAGCCGACAAAAGACTGGGAGACGGAGGGTAATGACAACTCAGAATCCGCGGATACGATCACAGAAGGTAAAAAATGGTATGGAACGATCAGCGAAAGGAATGATCCCTGTGATTATTTTAAGTTCAAGCTGAGCAGCAATAAAAAGGTACGTATCAATTTTGGTCCGAAGGAAGTGACCGGCGACTGGCATGACTGGTATGTATACTTGATCGATAGTAACAACCAGTCTGTCAAGATTTATAGCAACGGTACAACAGAGCATTATGACTGTTACCTGAAAAAAGGCACCTATTACCTGAAGGTAGAAAACTCGTACCGGGCAAAAAATGTCACTTACGCGCTTTCCGTTGAGACATCCGCGCTAAAGCTTGTGAAACCTGTCATTACATCGATCGAAGCGGTCGCAATAGAAGGGGTGTTGTCCAACTGGGTAGAGTTGGATCCAATCCGTATCAAAAACAGTGGAGATGCTACCGGTTATACGATCAAGGTTGCAAGAAAAAAGGATATGAAAGGGGTACTTGGTACACAGGATATTGAGCTGAAAGATAGAAATACAAAAAAACAGGTAACACTGGACGCTGATATCACGGTATTAAGATCCTACTATGTGCAGGCAAGGAGCTATGTCCAAGACCCGTTCGGCGAAAAAATTTATGGAAAATATGGAAGTGTAAAAAGTAAAACCTTAAAAAGCTCCGTCTATGCGCGATTAGCGGAGTAATCGTTGGGTGATCGATTACCAGTCCAGCAGGAATATGCTGGGCTGGTAATTTTTTGCTCTATTAAAAAGAATGAATA
The DNA here is from genome assembly GCA_910586225.1 of uncultured Eubacterium sp. Taxonomy (GTDB): domain Bacteria; phylum Bacillota; class Clostridia; order Lachnospirales; family Lachnospiraceae; genus Eubacterium_J. The sequence goes on from CAJUIL010000017.1 coordinate 29,876, forward strand.
ATATTTTACAACGCACCGTCTGTATTATATAATGTCTGTATTATATAATACAGAAAAAAGAATGGAGGGAAGGCACAATGAAAAAATTTGACGCAAATTACCAGCTGTTAGAAGCGATGTATCAGGATGGATATTTCCCGGATTTTCTGGTGGATAAGGTGAAAGCGCTCATCCAGGAGGTGCTTGCATTGCTGGAGGGCGGCGAGCGGGATCTGGAAAAGATACAGGAAAGCTTTGACCAGATGACGCTTGCGATCAACGATCTGCAGGAAGAATTTGAAGAAAACGACAGCGAAATTGAAACTTCTGCAAGAGAAAGCATTGGTGAGACGGTCGCGTATCTTTTGGAATGGTTTGATTTGCCGATCGATGTGGAGGATGCCTTACGTGAAAGAGATTGGTGAGAAGGATCTGTATCAGGAGGACTGTTTTAGTCCGGATATCTTGCGCAAACATACGATACGCATCGATGTTGATCGTCAGCAGCGTTTGAAAAGCGCTTCCAGCTCGAACGGCAACCAGATGAAATGGTATACGAAGGAAGGATTTGTAAAAGCAGACTGTCTTGGGTATGAGGCTTTGGCGGAAATGCTCGTTTGCTGGCTGCTTAAGTATATTCGAAATTTTTCCTTTGCATATGTCAGGTATTATCCTTGCTGTCTTTATGAAAACGGCATTTATATCAAACGAGGCTGCTTTTCTAAAAATTACATGGAAAATGCGGAGGAAGTGACTTTTGGAGATTTGTTAAATGCGAACTTAAGATCGTTCAGCATTTCCTACGATGAGCTGCGGGAGCTTTTACTGGATGAAACAGGTATTGATGTCAAAAGCTATCTGGATGCTGTGCTGTGCCTGGATTCGATCACCCGCAATGAGGACCGGCATTTTCATAACCTGGCTTTTTTAAGCAATGGCTCCTACCGGCTTGGGCCTGTATTTGATAACGGAGCCAGTTGTATGTCAGACCAGCTGACCTATCCGATGGATGGTGATTTTCATCAGATGGTAAAAAAAATATATGCAAAGCCTTTCTCAGTCCAATTTAAAGACCAGATCCGGTTTGCAGACAGGCTTTTGATCGATGTGGACGGATTTTTTCATTCTGTAGTGTGCGGGACTTGCGCAGAGTTGCAAAGGGCGTTTGAGACTGTGCGGTATGGATTGCAGGAAATGCAGGGGATTTCCTGGGAGCCTGCCGCGTCGTGATGTATAAATGAAGTAACAATTCAGTCAGGTCTTTGCACCCTGTTGCAAAGACCGTAGGAACATGATTCAGGAGTGCAAAAATACCATCGCAAAGCGATTTTCAATGGATTTTTGCAGGTAACAGGTCAGCTTGTCTGAACTGTTACTAAATGAAATCAGGAGGGAACGGATGCACGACAAGCTGATCTTTGACTATATGAATAAAGATGATGTATGCTCGCACGTAGAAGTGGATCTAACAACAAAACAGATTCTATGCGAGGATTTTACAGACGTCAAGCACCATCTGGTGTTTGCAAAAAGACCGCATACGATAGACAATCTAAATTTCTTTTTTCAGACAAGATGCTTTCCCCGCGGCCGGGAGGATGAAAAGGATATTTTAGAATTTTTAGGACTGCGCCAGTATAATCCACTGGATATCGTGCGAAAAACCCATGGAGCGATGCACAAGGATTTTTGTTGGATCCGTTTTGAGGGTGAAACGCTCAAATGGGAGGATGTAAATCCAAAAAACTCTTGACAATAACATTACACAGACGTATAATATCTTTATACACTCGTGTAATAAGGAGGGGTTTTATTTATGGAAGTAAATCGTATGCTGCAAAATCTGTTTTTATCTGTTTGGGAAGTATCCATATCTGTCAGCGTGATCGCTGCTGTTTTCCTTTTGCTGTCCCCGTTTTTTCATAAGCGTTATGCGGCAAAGTGGAAATACCGGATATGGATATTTCTTGCCTTATGGCTGGCTGTCGTGCCTGCCTCGATCACATTTCTGACGAATCTGCCTGCGCTGCGTAATGCACCGTCTGGATTTTCATCAGAGCAGGGCACAGAGATCATGTATAGAGAGACAGCACCATATCGGCGCATCACGGTTACGCTGCCCTCGCAAATGACAGAGCCGCTTGCCGTGCAGCCGGCAAAGAGCAGCATCCGTATCACATTTTTAGGCCTCGCAGCACTGGTATGGCTGTCAGGAGCAGTACTGTTTCTTTTGATCCATTTGTTTATCTGCCTGCAGTATAAGCGCCGGATACGAAGATCTGGTATCTCGTGCCAAGACAGCTGTATGTATGATATGCTTTGGCAGCTGAAAAAAGAATTACATATCCGCCGAGAGGTTCCGGTCATCGTGTATGCGCAGGCTTACAGCCCAATGATCATCGGATTTTTCCGCCCAGTGCTTGTGCTGCCGGAGGAACCGCTTTGCATGGAAGAGCAATTCTTTATTTTCAAGCATGAGCTAGTACATCTAAAACGGAGAGATGTATGGATCAAGCTGCTGTTTACCATAGCCAATGCCATACACTGGATGAATCCATTTATCTATCGGATGGTCAAGGAGGCTGCGGTTGATATGGAGCTATCATGCGACGACAGGGTCGTACAGGGTATGGACACCACACAGCGCAAAGCTTATACAGAAACGCTGCTTTCCACGATGCACAAGCAGTATCAGAAAAGGGTGATCCTGACCACACAGTTTTATGGAGGTGTACGCGTGATGAAAAAAAGATTTCAAAATATACTGGCTGCAGCGAAAAAGAAAAACGGAACCTGCCTGCTTTTGTGTACCGCAGCGCTTACGGTCACTCTTTGGACGCTCGCAGGCTGCTCTATTTCAGATTCTAAAAATAAGGACGAAAAGCAGTTTCAGCAGATGGCCGGTGTATGGAGCATTGATTTTGACAAGACGGATGATTCATTGTGGGGTACTGGGATAGCCAATGGCAATCAAATGGAGATCAGCCAGACGGGAGAGTTTCAATATTTTATTGGCATAGGAGTTGGCGGAACCGGCCAGCTCGTTACAGAAAATGGGACAACAACTGTTGAGATCCAGCCTTATGAGGAGCACAGCTCGGAAAAAGAAATATTGACGGTCAGCAGTATCGAAGAAAACGGCGAGCAGCAAATACAGATGGACTGGCACGGGGAAACCGTTTACTGGAAGCGCGGCGCTGCTGACGATACGTCTGGCCAGGACCATGCGCCAGCACAGACGATGCTTTCTTTCACAAAAGAAGGGGAAACAGAGCAAAAGCCTGCAACGCTTGCGGTTGGTAATGGATTTTCCTTGTATTTGCCGGACGATGAGTGGAAGCAGGAGGGCAGCGGGAAATGGTCGGCGGTGAATAACGAACAGGTGTGGCTTTGGATCTCCCATTATAAGGAACAAGATATCAACGAGCTGAAAAATGTGCTGACATCTGACGGATATGTTGAAGATGAAGGCAGGCTGGTAAAGCAGACCATGGAGCTTTTAAATATCGCGGAGCCGAAAGCAGATAACAATGATGTGTGGTGCATATTCTACTGCTATCCGGCTGAGGCGGAGGAAGGCTGGGGCAGAGAGCTTCCTGTTATTGCGGATACGTTTGCCCTGTCGGGATCCTTTACAGATGAGCAAGAGCCTGACAGCACAGCACAAGGCGCTGCACCTTTGGGAGCAGAGGATCAGGAAGCGATCCGGAATCTTATTACAGCATTTGCCGAAGTATATTTTTACCGTGATAACGCGGATGCGCTGCGCCCATTTCTTGCAGATTCGTTTGAAGGTGACGCAGAATTATACACAGATAGCGGCCCGGTCAGCGATTTTAAAATAAAGGGATTGTATGATATGGATCCAAGAATTTTAGAAGAAGGGGTTTATATCATCTCGTTAGAATATCGTGACAGCGGTGCGGATGCGCTGCGTTATGTAACCTTTGGGCTCGTCAAACAAGCGGACGATTGGAAAGTGCTTTGGTATGGCGTGGAGGGCTGATTGGCTTATGAAGCTCCGTTTAGGCAGAAAATAAAAGAAAACCGTCCTGGTCTGGCTGTTAGACAGCCTGGCCGGGACGGTTTTGCTTAGCAGCTAGATGGGCTTAGCTGCAGAGCGATTGTAAATGCTGGTAAAATTCCGGATAAGAAATGCAGACGCATTCCGCGTCTTGGATCTGCACTCCGCCTTCCGCGCACAGGCCGGCGACTGCAAAGGACATCGCGATCCGATGGTCCGCCTGCGGATCTATCGCCGCGTAATGTAACGGCCTGCCGCCGTGGATGATCATGCCGTCGTCGGTTGCTGTGATATCCGCTCCCATATTCTTTAAATTTGCAGCGATCGTTTCAATACGGTCGGATTCCTTTACCTTTAATTCCGCTGCGTCCCGGATGATGGTTGTGCCCTGTGCAAAAGCAGCCATTACAGCAAGCACAGGGATCTCGTCGATCAAGGCTGGGATCAGATCTCCCTCAACGGTTGTCCCAGTCAGGTCGGAGGACGTTACGAGCAGGTCGCAGACAGGCTCGCCGGATACGGTACGTTCGTTCAGCCTTATAATATTTGCGTGCATAGCTTTCGCTGCACGTAAAAATCCGTCCCTTGTCGGATTTACGCCGACATTTTGGATCAGTACTTCAGAGTTCGGAACGAGCAGCGCGGCGGCGATAAAATAAGCGGCAGAGGAAATATCGCCTGGCACCTCGATCTTTTGTCCGGTCAGCACCGGGTCCGGCAAAACGGAAACTGTAGTCTGCTGGCAGGATATATGTGCGCCGAAGGAGGAAAGCATCAGCTCCGTATGGTTTCTGGATACGGATGGCTCTGTAACGCTTGTTCTCCCGTCCGCATACAATCCGGCAAGAAGAACGCACGATTTGACCTGCGCCGACGCGACAGGGGATGAATAGTGGATGCCATGCAGGGAGCTGCCGCTTATCGTAAACGGTGCGCAGCCGTTTTTATACTGGCTTGTAAGGACGGCGCCCATTTCCTGCAGCGGCTTGATAATGCGGTTCATCGGGCGTTTTTGAATCGAAGCGTCTCCGGTCAGGGTAGAAGCAAAGGGCTGTCCTGCCAAAATGCCGGAGATCAGGCGCATCGTAGTGCCGCTGTTGCCGACATCTAAAACGGATGCAGGCGGACGCAGGCCGTGCAGACCTTTACCGTGGATGACAATCCGCTCTGGTGTATTATCGATCGCAATGCCGAGCTTTTGAAAGCAGGAAATCGTAGACAGGCAGTCCGCGCCCTGCAAAAAATGTGTGACCTCTGTCAGCCCGTCGGCTAATGCGCCGAACATAATGCTGCGGTGGGAAATGGATTTATCTCCGGGTATCTGGATTTCTCCTTTGAAAGAAGCGGTTGGCTTGATCAACATAATAAATTCTCCTGATTTTCGTTTTTCTAAAATACAGGTAACAGCTCAGGCAAGCTGACCTGTTACCTGCAAAAATCCATTGAAAATCGCTTCGCGATGGGATTTTTGCACTCCTGAATCATGTTCTTACGGTCTTTGCAGCAAGATGCAAAGACCTGCCTAAACTGTTACAAATACGCTCTTTTGTCAACGCTTGTAGATCGTATAATGGTATTTTTCAAGCAGCGTCCCTGCGGTATCTAGGGAAGCCTGGTCGTAAAGCTCGATATGCAGCACGCCGCCTTCAAACTCCCGGTTATGCAGGATGCCAATATTTTTAATGCTGATACCATTGCTGGCAAGCAGTGTGGCAAGCGTCGCGATACTTCCGGCCTCATCTATTAAATCGCAATATAATTCATATACCGGCTGTATGGAGCCAGGGCGCCGCACAGTCAAGGAGTCACGGTAATCCTTTGCCTGCGAAAAATAGGCTGCGATAGGTTCTTTTTGGCCTTGTGCGATCCATGTGCGCAGGCCGGACAGCTGCTCGGTATACAGGTCAAGCAGGCGAAGCAGCTGCGTTTGATTGGACAGGCAGATATCCTGCCACATCACAGGCGACGACGCTGCAATACGTGTCATATCCCGAAAGCCTCCGGCTGCAATGGTTTTCATCGTCTGTTCCGGGCCGTCGATCTCCTTGACCAGGTTCACCAAGCTGTAGGCGAGCATATGCGGCAGATGGCTGATGGAGGCTGTTGCAAAGTCATGCTGATCGTAGTCTAGGATCATTGGAATGGCGCCGAGCGCACAGACAAGACTTCGAAAACGTTCGACCTGCTGCGTTGAAACCTCAGCAGACGGCGTTAGGATGTAGTAAGCATTTTCCAATAGATAAGCTGTAGACGCCGCAAAGCCTGTCTTTTCAGAACCAGCCATCGGATGTCCGCCGATAAAATTCCGTTCCAGCCCCAGACGTGCGGCTGCACGGTGGATATCGCCCTTGACGCTGCCGACATCCGTAATAATTGTATGCGGATGGACGATGTTCTTTAGCTGTTCTAAGTAAATAAGATTTTGCTGTACAGGCGTACAGAGAAAAATATAATCGGAATCTGATATTTCATCCAGACTTAACATCGTGCTATTTTCGATAACGCCCGCTTCGTATGCCTGCGTGATCGTGGATAGATGGCCGGAAACGGCGTACAGGCGGATCTGCGGGCTGATACGCTTTAACGTTTTGGCGATCGAGCCGCCGATCAGTCCAAGACCGATAAAGCTTATTTTTTTTAATTCCGTTTTCATTTCCATGAATGTTTCCTCATTTCGTGTTTGGTTGACAGAGCTGGTTTCTGAAAAATATTTTAATGATTGTATGCCGCAAAGTCAATATGAACGTGCTTTCCTGCAACCCGTCCAGTATATTTTTGCGTAACGGATCGGATACCCACTCCGTGATGCTTCTGTGACATTTTGACAGAACAATGATGGAAAAATGAAAAAAATTGTTGTAATTGACCATGAGTTTTGTTAATATTAAGATAGTGTTTGTGACAAAACAAATAAATGTGCAGGAGGTAATAGATTCATGGAGGTATTTACAACAGACAGGATACGCAACGTAGTGCTCTTAGGTCATGGCGGGGCAGGTAAGACAAGCCTGGTAGAGGCAATGGCGTATCTGTCAGGACAGACGAATCGCATGGGAAAAATCAGCGACGGCAATACTGTCAGCGATTTTGATAAAGAAGAGATCAAGCGTTCTTTTTCCATTCAGACGACCGTTGTGCCGATCCTATGGGACAATACAAAGATCAATATTTTGGATACGCCTGGTTATTTTGATTTTGTAGGCGAGGCAGAAGAGGCGGTAAGTGTTGCAGATGCCGCGATCATCGTAGTCAGCGGCAAGGCCGGCATTGAGGTCGGCACGAAAAAGGCATGGGAGATGTGTGAACGCTATAAGCTCCCGCGTATGTTTTTTGTAACGGATATGGACATTGACAACGCCAGCTTTCGTCAGGTTGTAGAGGATCTGCAGCAGCTTTACGGCAAAAAGATCGCGCCGTTCCATCTGCCGATCCGTGAAAACGAAAAATTTGTCGGCTATGTAAACATTGTGGCGCAGACAGCGAACCGTTGGAATGAAAAGGGCGAGGTTGTGCCGATGGATATGCCGGATTATTCCGTGCCGAATCTGGAAAAATGCAGGGAAGCGCTTGTGGAAGCGGTTGCAGAGACGAGCGAGGAGTTTATGGACCGGTATTTTAACGGCGAGGAATTTTCTGAAAACGAGATCCGTCAGGCGCTGCGCGTAAACGTGACAGACGGCAGTATGGTTCCGGTTTCGATGGGTTCTTGTATCTTGGCGCAGGGCGTATATACGCTTTTGGATGATATTACAAAATATTTCCCAAGCCCGGATAAAAGACCATGTGCGGGTATTAACGCAAAGACGAACGAAGTATATCAGGCGGATTATGATTTTGCGAAACCAAAGTCTGCATACATATTTAAGACCATCCAAGATCCGTTTATTGGAAAATATTCTTTGATCAAAGTTAATTCCGGCGTTTTAAAGACGGACGACGTATTGTTAAATTATCACAGGGATACGGAAGAAAAAATCGGGAAACTCTATGTGATGAAGGGTGCGAAGGCTGAAGAGGTCAAAGAGCTTCATGCGGGAGATATCGGTGCGCTTGCAAAGCTGAACAAGGCGCGTACGACAGATTCGCTGTCTACGAAGGCAAACCCGATCCTGTATATCCGTACAGCTTTATCAACACCGTATACGTGCAAACGGTATAAGGTAAAAAATAAAGCGGACGTTGACAAAGCTTCCCAAGCGCTCACAAAGCTGACGCACGAGGATCTGACGCTCAAGGTGGTCAACGACAGCGCGAACGGGCAGACGCTTTTATACGGTATCGGAGAGCAGCAGCTCGACGTTGTAGTCAGCAAGCTGGCAAACCGTTATAAGGTAGACATTGAGCTTGGAAAAGCAAAAGTTGCATTCCGCGAAACAATACGCAAAAAAGCAGATGTTGAATATAAATATAAAAAACAGTCTGGCGGACACGGGCAGTATGGCCATGTAAAAATGACCTTTGAGCCTTCTGGAAATCTGGAAGAGTCGTATGAATTTTCACAAACCGTAGTCGGCGGCGCTGTACCTAAGAATTATTTCCCGGCTGTTGAAAAGGGAATCCAAGAATCCGTAAAGAGCGGCCCGCTGGCAGCTTATCCGGTTGTTGGTATTAAAGCGAACCTTTATGACGGCTCTTATCATCCGGTAGATTCTTCAGAGCTTGCGTTTAAGGTAGCCGCTGCGCAGGCATTTAAGAAGGGCTTTTTACAGGCGTCTCCGGTATTGCTGGAGCCGATCGCGTCCATGACGGTTACCGCTTCTGATAAATATACGGGCGATATTATGGGCGATCTGAACAAACGCCGTGCGCGCGTGCTTGGCATGAACCCGATCGAGGGCGGCAAGCAGGAGATCACAGCAGATATCCCATACACCGAGCTGGACGGCTATACGACTGTGCTGCGTTCCATTACCGGCGGCGAAGGTACCTACCGCTATGAGCTTGCACGCTATGAGCAGGCGCCGGATGATGTACAAAAACGCGAGATTGAAGCAAGAGCGAATAAACTGGTGGACATTGAGGAATAACTTAAAGTGTTGAGGATCAACTTAAAGCATTAAGAAATAACTTAAAGTATTAAGAAATAACTTAAAGCATTAAGAAATAACTTAAAGCATTAAGAAATAACTTAAAGCATTAAGAAATAACTT
>CAJUIL010000017.1:39128-74335 GCA_910586225.1 uncultured Eubacterium sp.
AAAGTATTCAGGAATAACTTAAAGTATTTAGGAATACTCAAAGTATTCAGGAATACTCAAAGTACTGAGGAATAATTCAAAATATTAAGAAATAACTCAAAATAAGGATCAGAAAAAAGTACGATCAGAAAAAGACAAGAAGGAGGAAACGGACGGATATGACGCGTAGGATGCTCTGCATTTTGCTTGCAGTTGTTCTGCTGCTGGAACAGCCGCAGCTGACGAAGGGGCGTGGTGTCATGGAACGTTCGCTTTCTCCTTCTTTGGATTATGCTTATACTTTAAATAAATCCAATAATGTAAACAGCAGCATTCCGGTTTATGACATTATCTATAACCTGAACCTTGGGAAAAACCATTACCTGAACCCGTCTGTCTATTATGAACAGCTATTGCCGCTAAAGCTTATGCCGCCGCAGAGAGAAGGGTACAACTTTGCCGGATGGTATACGGACAGCAGATACAAGCATCCGGTAACAGAGATTGCAGACTGCGCGGACGGCAACCTTATTTTGTATGCCAAATGGACAAAGAAAATATCCAGCTCTATGAATATCCAGCTGTATTCGTACGGTTCTGCGAGCCTTACAAGGTCGCCGGAAAAAAAGCTGGCAAATATGAGCTACCGGATCTTAGAGGATCTGGATATCCCAGGTATGCCGGATACGAGGTTTGAAGATTATATTACAAATAAATTATTCTGCGTTTCTCAGTGCCCACAGGGGCTGTGTGTTACTGAAGAGCTGATTCTGGTAACGGCGTACAGTACAAAAAGCAGCAGCGACCAGGGGTGTTTGTATGTGTTTGACCGAAAGAGCGGGGAATATCTGCTGACGCTTTCGATGAAGGAGGGCAGCCATCTGGGCGGTATCGCGTACGACGGGGAAAGCTTGTGGATCTGCCATTCCAATTATCATACGATCGAACGGCTGGATTATGCGCTCGTAAGGGAGCTGGCCGGACATCAGCCGGGACGGACGGTGGAGCTTACGCAGGAGCACGAGGAGTACCGGGTGTCCAATTCGCCTTCCTGTATTACTTTTTTCAGCGGAAAGCTCTGGATCGCTACACATACCCGTTTTTTTAAATCGGTAATGAAATCTTACCGCTACCGCGACGGCGGGCTGGAGGAATGCGAGGAATTTGCGATACCAGATAAAGTGCAGGGGGTTGCCTTTGATGAAAAAGGCCATGTTTATTTAAGCACTTCCTTTGGCCGGGAAAAATCGTCTTATATCAAGCTGTATCAGTCGGCCTACGACTTAAGCAGGCAGCCGGAAAAGCCTGCACAGTGCGTGGAAATGCCGCCCTGCTCGGAGGAGCTTGCGATTGCAGGAGACGAGCTGCTTGTGCTGTTCGAATCCGGCGCGCAAAAATATATGGAAGGCACGGACGGCAAAGGCAAATCGCTTGCGCCGCTGGATCATATGGTAGCAATCACACTGGACTCTTTTTAAGGGACTTTGCGGCTGCGGTTTTTATATTCGCGCGGTGTACAGCCATAGGTGCTTGTAAAAAATTTGGAATAATAGCTTAAGTGATGAAAGCCGCAGGCAAGCGCGGTTTCGGTAATGCTTTTATCTGTCGTATCCAGCAGGCGGCAGCTGATCTTCAAACGGCAGGTATTCAAAAAATCAACCGGCGATTGCTGCAGATAGTGTTTAAAGATGCGGCAGCATTTGCTCCGGCTGACATTCCCCGCGGCAGCAATCTCGTCTAACGTTATCTTTTCTGCATAATGCGTATAGATATACGATACCATATCTTTTTGAATTTTCAGGTCGCCCTTTAGCTCCTGTCCGTCCGAGCCTGGCACCAGCACTTTTTCCTGCCATAGCCTGCTCCATAAAGCCTGTATCAGGGCAGCGGCTTCCAGCTCATATCCATCAGCCGCACATTCCTTTAGCTGTGCAACACGCGTCAGTATTTTTGACGCCTCCTGCCAAGGCCTCTGGCAAGGGGAGAGGTGCACATATTCCAAAGAGCTGTTGTTTAATACCGGCGTGACATATTTTTGTGTCAGTGCTTCATTCGCGCAAAACAATGCCGGATGGATCAGGATACAGGTAAAATGGCAGTCCTGCTCTTTAAAGCGGTAACCATAGTGCATCTGGCGTGCGTTTACCATTAGGATATCGTTTTCACGTAAAAGCAGCCGGGACCCGTTTACATAATAATACATCGTTCCTTTTAAAATAAAGATCCATTCCAGATCCTCGTGCCAGTGGCAGGGCGCGCTGTAGTCCGCATAGGCGGAAAGCTGTGTCGTGCGGATATACAAAGGAACGGTCTCTTGTTCATAAGGAACAATGTCTGAAAAGTCCTGCATCAGATTGACGGTTATGCTGCCGTTTTCGACATTTCCCACGATGTTATAATCCTCCTGTCTCGATCGTTTTTTTATTTTTTAATGTTCGTTGTAGTTGATACGAATGTGATAATGATCCGGGCCGATTTTGTTAGCATCTGGATATTATTGCTATTATAATGATAGCATAGGGCGAAAAGCCAAGGCAACACAATTTTACTATTTATGCAGGAGGATCATTATGACGAATCAGGAACGCAGAGACGCGCAAATGGCGTATATCTCAGACGACAGCATTATGCAGGAACAGCAGGTATGCAGAAAAAAGCTGCAAAAGCTGAATTTTATGGACCGTTCGGATTTTGAAGGAATCGCAGAAGCAGTCAAGGATCTGCTTGGCGTGTCTGAAGGGGCTTTTATCAATCCGCCGTTTTATTGTGATTATGGGACACATATCGAAGTCGGAAAAAATTTTTTCGCGAATTATAACTGTACGATCTTGGACGTAGCAAAGGTGAAGATTGGGGATTATTGCCAGATGGCGCCGAATGTGGCCGTTTATACGGCAGGGCATCCGATCCACCCGTACAGCCGCGATTCTATGTATGAGTACGGCAAAGAAGTGACCATTGGCGATCATGTGTGGATCGGCGGCAATACCGTGATCTGTCCAGGCGTCCATATCGGGGATAATGTCGTTATCGGCGCAGGCAGCGTTGTTACTAGGGATTTGCCGGATTGGACAGTTGCAGCCGGAAATCCGTGCAGGGTGATCCGAAAGATCACAGACCAGGACAAACGGCTGTTGTTCCGGGATGAGGAAATTGATGAAGAAGCATGGGCAGATATTGAAAGGAGAAGCAAATGAAAACATTAAAAATTGTCCGGATAAGAAGCTGCAGATGTGGATCAGAGCTGGCATGGAAGAGGACTGCAACAGTTAGAAACGCTTTGTGATGGGATTTTTTTTGTTCTGAATAAATGATGGTCAGAGTACTTTACACACTCCCCCTGATTTAGTATAATAAGAAAAAAACGTTCTGCCGTGCATCGAGGGGTTACCATTGGGCCGAACGATCCGTCATAATCCTGACAGCAGTAACCGTCCAGGGAAGGGCTGTTACTGGCAGCGTTCCGAAGGAGGAGATTAGTAATGAGAACATTTATCACAGCAGAAATAGGTATCAATCATAACGGGGATACGGAGCTTGCCAAAAAGCTGATCAGTACAGCGGTTATGGCCGGGTGCGACGCAGTAAAATTCCGCAAACGGACAGTAGAGGAGTCCTACACACAGGCGTATCTGGATGAGCTGGAGGATTCGCCATGGGGACATACCAGACGTGCAAGGGCAATGGGACTGGAATTTGGCAAGGAGCAATTTGACGAGATCGACGCATTCTGCAAGGAAAAATCGATCGCATGGTATTCCTCAGCGTATGATGTAGCATCGCAGCTCTTTTTACAGCAGTATGATCTAAAATATAATAAGATCGCATCGATCATGCTCACAAACGAGCCTTTGCTGGAAACTGTGGCAAAAGAAGGCCGTTATACGTTTATAGCTACAGGCATGAGTACCTTTGAGGAAATTGATCACGCAGTCGAAATTTTCAGAAAATATGATTGTCCATTTGAGCTGATGCATTGCATTAGTACGTATCCGATGGTGAGCATGGACGCCAATCTCAGAATGATCACAACACTTCAAAACCGTTATAACTGCAAGGTCGGCTATAGCGGGCATGAAATCGGTACTTTGGTAAGCACCTGTGCGGTTGCGCTTGGGGCGACCTCCGTAGAACGCCATATTACGCTGAACAAGACGATGTATGGAGCGGAGCAGAAGGCATCGGTAGACCCGGTGGAACTTTGGAAGCTGGTAAAGGATATCCGGGATACAGAGCTGATCCTGGGAGATGGCGAGAAGGTGTTTTCCGCTGCGGAACTGGCGCTGCGGAAGCAGTACAGATAAACGGCCGCGATTGCCTTGCATCAGGCTGCCAGCCGGATAAGAGCGTTTGCATCACTGTGCGGACGCTCTTATCTGGCGTGCGCACGGCAAAATAAATAACATTCCTTGGTCTTATACAGAAAGGAGGCTCGCTTTGTCAAGGCGTGATAAAATAAATTATTATCTGGATCTGGCGGACGTTGTTTCGAAACGGTGTACCTGCCTGCGCAGGCATTACGGCGCAGTTATTGTCAAAAATGACGAGGTGATCGCGACAGGCTATGTCGGTGCGCCGCGGGGCAGGAAAAACTGCACAGATCTTGGCTATTGTGTACGCAGGCAGTTAAATATCCCAAGAGGAGAGCGCTATGAGCTTTGCCGCAGCGTCCACGCGGAAGCAAACGCGATCATCAGCGCGGAGCGTGAAAAAATGATCGGCGCTACTATGTATTTGTCCGGACGTGAGGCGGATACGGGAGAATATATAAAAAACTCAAACAGCTGCTCGATGTGTAAGCGGCTGATCATCAATGCCGGTATCCAAAATGTATTTGTCCGGGATACGTTTGATACGTACCGCGAGATTTTAGTTCGCGACTGGATCGAGGAAGATGAATCGTTAGACGGGACATTTGGTTATTAAAAAAGATGCCCCTGCATATATATAGTATCAATATTACAAGGGAAGCCTTCGGAGCTGTTTATGCGAAAACGGGGTATTTTTTCCGGCGAGCTTAAGGAAAGCGTTGTAAGGGCGTTTGACCTTCCGCCGGATCTTGCTTATGGAAGCGTATTGCTGTCAGTAACAGGGCAGAATGAGCTGCTGATCGAAAATTACCGGGGTATTTTGGAATATAAAGACGAGCATATCCGGGTTCAGGCAAAGGACTGCCGGATACTTGTGGTTGGAAAACGGCTCAGAATTGAATATTACACCAATGAAGAAATGAAGATCCAAGGTCTGATCGAGCAGATTATTTATGAAAACTGAGGTGTAAAATGCTGTTGCGTCTGATGAAATATTTTCGCGGTTATGTGGAGGTGGCGTTGTGGGGCTACGCGCCAGAACGGTTTTTCAATCTTTGCAGCAACCATGATATCCTGATCTGGGATCTGCGCCAGGATGGGGATGTTTATTATTTTTATATATCGGTAGACGGCTTTCGCTGCTTAAAGCCTCTGCTGCGAAAATCCGGCACACATATCAAGATCAGTAAAAAAAGCGGCGTTCCGTTCTTTTTCTTCCGCTACCGCAGGAGGAAGATCCTGTTTTTGAGTATTTTTGTATGTATGGCGCTTTTATTTGCGTTGTCCCGCTTTATCTGGAAGATCAATATCAACGGCAACGACAGCGTTACAGACGACAGTCTGCTGCAGTTTTTGGAAGAAAAAAACAGTGCGTACGGGACTCATATTTCAGACATAGACTGCACAAAATTAGAAGAAGAAATACGAAGCTGCTTTAAAAGCATTATCTGGACCTCGGTCAAGCGGGAAGGGACGACGCTTACGATCGACGTTCAGGAAAATCTTGTTGTGTCATCGCAGCCTTTGGGCACACAGCTGCCGGAGGAATTAAAAGAGCAGGAGCAGCAGGGCTACGACCTGCTGGCGCTGCACGACGGGACGATCGAAAGCATCTATGTGCGCAAGGGTACGCCGCTTGTAGCACAGGGGGATGCCGTCAAAAAAGGGGATGTGCTCGTCTCCGGCGCGCTGCCGATCTATGACGACAGCGGAACGCTGACCGATTACCAATACTGTACAGCCGATGCGGATATCCAGCTGAAAACAACGTATACCTATCAGGACCGCTTTGCCAAAAAGCATAAGGAGCGGGTTTACAGCGGGCAGACAGAGCATCGCTACGGCGTAAGCTTTGGGGATTCTTATTTTCAGATACCATGGAAAAAACCCGGCTTTACGCAGTATACGCTGTTGGATACAAGAACGCAGATACGGCTGTGCGATTCCTTTTACCTGCCGGTTTCACTCGTCAGGCGTACGTATGAGGAATACGAGGAAACGCAGAAAATCTATACCCAAAAAGAAGCCAAGGCGCAGGCTGCGGCAAATTTAACCGAATTTTTAGAAAATTTGGCACAAAAAGGTGTTCTCATTTTGGAAAAACGTGTTATGATAAGTACGGATAAAAATAAATATACCGTATCCGGAACGATCACGGTGCTTGAAAATACATTTCAATATGCTGCGAACGGACAGCGGGCGACGGATACGGGAGACGAAGGGAATGTGGAAAATGAGTCTGAATGAGATATGCATGGAGCTGCCGTCGGATCATATGACAAACATATTTGGACAATATGACGCATATATGAAAAAAATTGAACGGAGCCTGCAGGTGACGGTCATCTGCAGGGATGAGCAGGTAAAGCTTCTTGGAGACGCGGCACATATTTCATCCGCAAAACAAGTGATCACACAACTTTTAGAACTGTCCGAGCGGGGCAGCGGCATTACGGAGCAAAATGTAGACTATGCCATCGCGCTTGTAAAGGAGCATGAGACGGCAACGCTGTCGGATCTGGACGAAATGTGTATCGGTTATACGGTCAATGGAAAGCCGATCCGCCCAAAGACGCTTGGACAGAAAACTTATGCACAGATGATACGTGACCGCATGATCGTGTTTGGTACGGGGCCTGCAGGTACCGGGAAAACGTATCTGGCTATGGCGATGGCAGTCGCTTCTTTTAAAAAAGAAGAAACCGGACGTATTATCCTGACCAGACCGGCGATCGAAGCAGGCGAGAAACTCGGATTCCTGCCGGGCGATCTGCAGAGCAAGGTAGACCCGTACCTGCGTCCTTTATATGATGCGCTCCATCAGATCATGGGCGCGGAAACGTTTTTAAAAAATATGGAAAAAGGGCTGATCGAGGTTGCGCCGCTTGCTTATATGCGCGGACGTACGCTGGATAATTCTTTTATTATCCTGGACGAGGCGCAGAATACGACACCGGCGCAGATGAAAATGTTTTTGACTAGGATCGGCTTTGGCTCCAAGGTCGTCGTAACCGGTGACGCAACGCAAAAGGATCTTCCATCGGATACCAGATCTGGGCTGGATGTGGCTTTGGAGGTTTTGAAAAATGTAGAAGATATCGGTATCTGCGCGCTGACAAGCAGGGACGTCGTACGCCATCCTCTGGTACAAAAAATCGTAAATGCTTACGAGACTTATGAAAAGAAACAGGAACAGACGATGCGGCGCGGCAGAGGTACAAATGATATAAAACGTAAAAAACAGGTGGCGAAATGGCAGGCATGACAGAAGAACGATTTATTGCAAAACGGCTGTTAAGGCTGCTGGCTATTGGAGCGATTTCCTTAGCAGGCGGCGCGCTGTTCGGTGTTGTCCACCAGATGTCCCTGAGCGAAACGCTTGTGATCTTATTTGCGGACGTGCTGTTTTCCGTGTCGTTTGTTTTTTATCTGGAAAGCGGCAGGCTCCACAAGGACAAGCAGCCGGATTCCTCTGAGGATTACCAGCGTGTGTGTATATATTATGCCGCAGGTATCGTAGTGATGCTGCTGGCGTCCTTTTGCCCGCCATATACGGCTCCGGCGCTTGGGATCGCCTTTTTACTGGCAGCGGGCCTAGACCGCGAACAGGCATTTGCGATCGCGTTGTTTTTGGATATTCATCTGACATTAAACGGGACGACTACCGTATATGCGATGGCGTGTTATTTGCTGCTGATGCTGTTTGGCATTATGCTGACGGCGATGTATGAGCAGAAGGCATACCGGATCTATGCGAAAATGTGTGCGTTCGCGCTGCATATTTCTGTTCCGGTGCTGTTTTATTATCTGGACGAAGGACTGCCGACAGTGAAGCTTTTGCTGTTTTTGTTAGCTGGCAGCGTGCTTACGATAGCAGGAATGCACTTTTTATACGAAGGGCTGCATTTTCGAATGGAAAATTATGGGGAGATCAGCCTAGATACGATCGTAGATCCAAGCTTTCATCTTGTAAGGGAGATCAAACGGTATTCACAGGGGGATTATAATCACGCGATACGTGTTTCTAGGATCGCTGCGCACTGTGCGGCTAAGATCAAGGTCAACACCAAGCTTGCCGCGGTCAGCGGCTTTTACTACCGCCTTGGAAAGTTCGGCGGAGAGCCGTTTGTCGAAAGCGGCGTGCGTATCGCGCAGGATAATTGCTTTCCAAATGACGTCGTTCAGATCTTAAGCGAGTTCGGCGGGCAGGACCGCAGAATCTCTACGATCGAGTCCGCGCTCGTACATATCACGGATACACTGGTAACAAAGTTTGAACTGCTGGACCATACGACGCTGTCCAGCTCGTGGAACCGGGATATGGTGATCTATCAGACGCTAAACGATGAGTCGTCCTCCGGCATCTATGACAGCAGCGGCCTTACGATGAACCAGTTTTTAAAAATCAGGGAATTTCTGGCAAAGGAAGAAGAACTATTATAGAAGAACTATTATGACAGATTGAGGATCCTATATTAGGATAATCGAGGGAGGAAGCTATAGAATGACCATCAGCATAGAGGAGGAAATCATCGCGGATCTTCCGTTTGATTATGAAAAAAAAGCCGGGGACGTTATACGCTATACGATCGCGCACGAAAAGTTTCCGTTTGAGGCGGAGATCAATCTGCTGTTAACTGACGATGAAGGAATCCGGCAAATGAACGAGCAGTTCCGCAAGATAGACAGCCCGACAGATGTGCTGTCGTTTCCGATGATCCATTATGAGGCGGCGGGAGATTTTTCACAGCTGGAGGCGGATGCGGACACTTTTAACCCGGATACCGGAGAAGTGGTGCTTGGGGATATCATCCTGAACACACAGCGCGTGAAGCAGCAGGCGGAAAGCTTTGGGCACAGCCAGGAGCGGGAATTTGCGTTTCTGATCGTTCACAGTATGCTGCATTTATTCGGATATGACCATATGACTCCGGAGGATGCGCAGCAGATGGAGCAGGTACAGCGGGAAATTTTAGAGGAGCTGCATATTTTGCGGTAATTGGGAAGCAGAAAAGAAAGGTACCAGAACATGAAAAAAAGTTGGAAAGATACGAAAAAGCGGCTGATGACCGGAATGCTGGCAGCGGCAGGTACGGGGATGCTGCTAAGCGGCTGCGGCAAAAAAGAGGAGGAAGTACTAAAGCCGCCA
Organism: uncultured Eubacterium sp.; assembly: GCA_910586225.1. Classification (GTDB taxonomy): domain Bacteria; phylum Bacillota; class Clostridia; order Lachnospirales; family Lachnospiraceae; genus Eubacterium_J. Next base: position 48,567 of record CAJUIL010000017.1, read on the forward strand.
AAGCCGCAGACGATTGTGGAGGATACAGAGCCGGATGAAGAAACGCTGCCGGATGAAGAGACGGTCGTAGAGGAGGAAGTAGACACGCATGAGGGAGAGGCAAAAAGCTTTCTGACTGGCGAGTGGGTAGAGGAAACTCTGGCAAAGCAGCGTCCGATTTCCTGCATGATCGGAAATACACAAAGCGCCCTGCCGCAGTATGGCATCGGACAGGCGCAGGTCATTTACGAGGCTCCGGTAGAGGGCGGACTGACACGTTTGATGGGTATTTTCCAAGATTACCAGTCCTTGGAAAAGCTTGGCTCGGTACGGAGCAGCCGGTTGTATTACGCGTATTATTCTATGGGATTTGACGCTATCTACCTGCATTACGGGCAGGCGTCGTATGCGCAGGGATTTTTAGAAAGCGGGCAGATCGATGATCTGAACGGGCTGGAATACGCCGTCGATCAGGCGGTCATTTACCGGGATACCGCAAAAAAAGCGCCGCATAACGCTTACGCAACCGGAAAAGGGCTTATGGCGGGCATGGAATTAAAAAAATACGAAGCAGAGTACGCAAAGGATTTTGCCGGACATTACCAGTTTGCGCCGGATGAAGAGCCGGTTGTTTTAAAGGACGCTTCTTGTCAGGATGCCGCTGTCGTACAGCCTGGATATGTAATTAACAAGCCTTATTTTGAATACAATCCGCAGGATGGTTTATACTATCGGTATCAGTATGGGGAACGGCACATAGATGGAAATGATTCCAGCCAGCTTGCGGTGAAAAATATCCTGATACAAAATTCCAACGTACGTACGCTGGATGATAAAGGGTATCTGGAAATCGCTACGACCGGAGAAGGCACTGGATGGTATATTACCGGTGGAAAGGCAATGGAGCTGACTTGGAAGCGGGAGGACAATTTCTCTCCGACCAGATATTTTGACGGCGACGGAAAGGAAATCCTGCTGAACCAGGGAAAAACATGGGTCTGCATAACTGATAATTCGCATCTGGACAGAGTGCATATTTATGCGGATGCTGGGCAGATGCAGTAGGACAGTGAAGGTCATATGGCAAATAGAAACAGGAACAGGAACAGGAAACGGGAACGGAATAAAAGCCAGGAATTTCTCCTGCAGGGCGGCGTGCTTGCTTCTGCAGCTGTTTTAGGCAGGATCATTGGGCTGATCTACCGGATTCCTTTGACATCCATTATCGGAGATCTGGGCAACAACTATTACGGGTGCGCGTTTGATATTTATAATATTTTTCTGCTCATTTCTTCTTATAGCTTACCGATGGCGATTTCTAGGATCGTATCCGATTATCGCTCAAAGGGAGAATCAAAAAACGCGTATCGTGTGTTAAAATGCGCGTTCTTATTCGCGGTATTTGCGGGTGCGGCTGCCTGCGCGGCTATTTTTTTCGGCGCGCGGCTGATCACAGGGTCGGTCTTTGAGACGCCTCTTAGCCTGTATGCGCTGCGAATATTGGCGCCGACGTTATTGATTACTGCGTTTTTAGGTGTGCTGCGCGGTTTCTTCCAAGGTATGGAAAATATGTATCCAAGCGCGGTTTCCCAGGTGCTGGAGCAGTTGGTCAATGCGTTTGTGAGTGTACTGGCCGCTTACTTTTTAGCATCACGCGGAGCGCGTATCGGCAAGGTGCTCGCCAATGAGGAAGGCTACCGCGCGGCGTATGGTGCTGCCGGGGCTGCTATTGGAACGACGGTCGGAGCGGCGGTATCGCTTTTGTTTTTGTATATTTTATACAAGGGCTTTTTGCGTATCTGGCGTAAGCGGATGCGGCGTGAGCATACAAAAAGGGTGCCAAACGAAATATTGTTTCGCAGGATGATGCTAACGATACTGCCATTTTTAGCAGCCTCGGTATTGTTTAATGTAAATGTCGTAATAGAGCAGGGGATTTTCAAGCATATGATGAAAACGCAGGCGAAGGCGGAAGAGATTGCTTTGCTATGGGGCATATTTTCCGGCAAGTTCCGTACGCTGATCAACCTTCCGATTGCGATCGCGGCGGCGATCGGGGCCGCGTGTATTCCAGGCATTACTTCTTCTTTTGTAAAAAAACAGCAGGAGGAGACAGCGGAAAAGACGGAGCTTGCGATACGGTTTTGTATGCTGATCGCGTTTCCGTTTTCGTTTGTGCTGATGCTTTTATCTGAGCCTCTGATGGAATTTTTGTTTCAGGATTCGCAGCCGTTAGCCTCAGGGCTGCTTTTGGCAGGCGGAGGGATCGTAATCTTGTATTCGCTGGCTACTGTGACGGCAAGCATCCTGCAGGGGATCGGCAAGCTGCGCGCTCCTGTGATCCACAGCGGCATCGCGCTTGTGCTTCAGGTCGTTTCGCTGATTGCGCTGCTGAAATTTACGAAGCTGAACATCTATGCGGTTGTGGCATCGATGGCGGTATTTGGGGTCTGCGTGATGTTATTGAACCAGATCGCACTGTATAAAAGCGGGTACTGGATGCCAGAGTTTATGAAAACGTTTATGCTGCCTGGTGTGTGTGCTTCTATTATGGCTTCGATGAGCTGGATCGTAGAGACAGCGCTCAGCCAGTTTGTGGAGTGGAAATATGTGACGGTTCCTGTGTCGATCATATGCGGGATACTCGTATATATGCTCCTGCTGCTGACGCTGCGCGCCATGACGCCGGATGAAATGCGGCAGTTTCCGGGAGGAAGATGGATGGCAAGGATCATGGAACGGATCCCGTAGTAAACAGCCGTAAGCATATGTTATTGATTCTATATTTTCTATTTTTTGTATTGCGTTGTATAAAGCGGCCCATATTTGCGCATACTTTTTTTGTAAACAGCCGAATGCGGCGAGGAGGTTATTATGAACTACAAAAAAAGTATGCGGATATTTTGGATTTCTCTCGGCCTGCTGCTGGCTGCGGGAACAGTAATCATTGCGGCGGCGCAGTATCGGTCGCGGCATTTTAGAGCGGAAGGCTCATATAAAAAAGAAGAACCAGTCAGACAGGCTGTTCATCCGGCGCAGACACAGCCGGACGAGCCGCGTGAGTCAGAAGACGCGGCGGCTTCCTTTGCGGCGCAGACGCAGCTGCACCAGGTTCAAAGGTCTGAAGGAACTGGGCAGAAGCCGGACGAGCATACGGTAGAATACCGGTTTGAATTAAAAGTAAAAGACGGTTATCTGGACGTGTATCATTATCATACGGAAAATCTGTTTTTCCATACAGGCGTCCCATACAGCGATATGACTTTAAAGCAGCGCCAGGAGTTGGAAAACGGGAAATACTTTATTAATGAGCAGGAGCTTTATGGCTATCTGGAAAGCTGTACGAGCTAGTACCCACAGCTTTTACCGCCATATAGGAGAACAAATGGGTAAAACGATTTATGACGCCGTGATCATCGGCGCCGGAGCGTCCGGGCTGATGGCAGCGATCGCCGCTGCCCGTGCTGGCGCAGATGTGATATTGCTGGAGCATATGGATCAGGCGGCGAAAAAGATCTTGGCGACCGGAAACGGAAAATGCAATTATACGAATGCGGACCAGGAAATAGAAAACTATTACTGCGACGACCCGGATTTTGTCCGGATCGTACTGGAAAAGTTTTCTTTTCAGGATACGGTCCGCTTTTTTGACGAGCTGGGCATCCGTCCAGTCCAAAAAAACGGAACGTGCATCTATCCGCAGAGCGGTCAGGCATCGTCCGTAAAAGACATACTCCTTGCCGAAGTCCGGCGTCTGCATATCCCGCTGCTGCTGTCTGTGGGCATCCGCAGCGTACATAAAAACCATCAAAAGCTTTTTGAGATCGAAACGAAAGAACGCCGGTTTTACGGCAGAGCGTGTATCCTGGCTGCCGGGGGATGCGCAGCAAAAAAAACAGGCAGCGATGGGAGCGGGTATGTTTACGCGAAGCAGCTTGGGCATACGATCGTTCCTCCGGTTCCGGCGCTTGCGGCATTGCTGACGGATGAAGATCACGGAAGGCTTCCGGCAGGTATCCGGATTGCCTGCACGGCAGCTCTTTTTGTAGACGATAAAAAACAGGCTGTCGAGCGGGGAGAGCTGCAGATTACAGATTATGGGATATCTGGGATTGTAATATTCCAGTTCAGCCGCATTGCATCCAAGGCGCTCGCGCAGCATAGACAGGTACGGGTCAGTCTGGATTTCCAGCCAGAGCTGTCAAAGGAACAGCTGGCGGAATATTTGGCTGCGCGATTTTGCAGCATCTATCACAAAGAACAGACGATGGCAGACGCGCTGCTTGGTTTTTTTCCGGACAAGCTTATTCCAGTGTTATTGAAGCGGGCGGGCTTGGCGGCGGATCGTAAGAGCGCGCGCTGCAGCCGTAAGCAGGCAGCGCGTCTGGCAGATCAAAGCAAGCGTTATGAAGTGCTGATTTCGGGCATCAAAGGGTTTGACTTTGCGCAGGTTACCGCTGGAGGCGTCCCGGTGCATGAGATCGACCCGCATCGCATGGAATCGAAAAAGACAGCGGGGCTGTATTTTGCCGGGGAGCTTGTGGACGTGGACGCAAAATGCGGCGGCTACAATTTACAGTGGGCATGGGCCAGCGGGTATACGGCAGGTATCAGCGTAAAGGAAATAAATCATACAAAAGGAGAATTACGATGATTCGGATTCAGCAGATCAAAGTACCTGTGCAGCATACTAGAAAGGATATCGAACGCAAGATCCGAAAGCTGCTTTCTTTAAAACAGGAGCAGACGTTCACGTTTGAGATCTGGAAGCAATCGATAGACGCAAGGCGCGGCCGGGAAGCGTCTTATGTTTATACCGTGGATATAACACTGGTTATGAAAAACGATCAGGAAAATCATTCGCTAGAAAAGCATCTGATACAAAAACTTCACAATAAAAATATTATGTTAACCAAAAGAGAACCTTACCACTTTCCGCAGTCCAAAACCGCGCATATGAAACATCGGCCGGTGATCGCAGGGAGCGGTCCGGCCGGGTTATTTTGCGCTTACTTGCTGGCAAAACACGGCTATGCTCCGATCATTGTAGAGCGCGGCCGGAAGGTGGTCGATCGTCTGCAGGATGTCGAGCGGTTTTGGAGGGACGGGATCTTGGATACGTCCTCAAACGTCCAGTTCGGCGAAGGCGGCGCCGGGACTTTTTCGGACGGAAAGCTCAATACGCTTGTCAAAGATCCAGCCGGAAGGAATCGCTTTGTATTGGAGACATTTGTACAGCATGGCGCAGACAGCAGCATCCTATATGTCAACAAGCCGCATATCGGGACAGATTGTCTGATGCAGGTCATAAGTAATCTGCGAAAGGAGATCGTACGGCTCGGCGGGACGTTTTATTTTGAAACGTGCCTGACGGATATCTCTGTGCAGGACGGCAGGCTTGATGCTGTAGTTCTAAAGGCAAACGGACAAGAACGCCGTCTCCCGGCAGACGTATTCGTACCTGCGATCGGGCACAGTGCGCGTGACACGTTTGAAATGCTGCTGCGCCGCGGACTGGCAATGGAGCCGAAGGCGTTTGCGGTCGGCCTGCGCGTCGAGCATCCGCAGGAAATGATCCAGTCTCATCAATACCACAGCGCAGCCGCTGCGCAGCTTCCGGCAGCGGCTTACAAGGTGACGGCTTCCTTTTCCGGGCAGCGGGGTGTCTATTCTTTTTGTATGTGTCCGGGCGGCTATGTGGTAAACGCTTCGTCTGAAACGGGCGGACTTGCGGTCAACGGCATGAGCTACCAAAAGCGGGACGGCAAAAATGCCAACAGTGCGATCATCGTTTCTGTAACGCCAGATGATTTTCCGGGCGGCGGCAGCCATCCGTTGGACGGGATCGCATTTCAAAGAGAACTGGAGCAGCGGGCGTATACGCTTGGAAATGGCAGGATTCCGCAGCAGCTTTACGGCGATTATAAAGCCGGACGTATTTCAAAGTCCTATGGCTCGTTTGCTTCCCAGACAAAGGGAGCGAGTACCTTTGCTGACCTGAACGGTCTGCTGCCGGATGCGCTGCGGCAGGCATTTTTGAATGGCATGGAGCGTTTTGCGCAGTATATCCCTGGCTTTGACCGCTACGACGCGGTGCTTTCCGGAGTCGAAAGCCGCACTTCCTCGCCTGTGCGCATCCTCCGCTCTAAGCAGTACGAAAGCGACGTAGCAGGCATTTATCCGTGTGGAGAGGGCGCAGGCTACGCAGGCGGCATTATGTCCGCGGCAATGGACGGAATGAAAACAGCAGAAGCGATCGCCAGTCGTTTTTAGAAATTTCATTGACAAAAGATAAGCGCGGCGTATAATTTTAACTAACAAGCGATGCAGGAGTGAAAAAATCCCATCGCAAAGCAACCGTAAAGATATCGGAACTGTTGCGCAGAAAGGAGTGCGAGGGATGCTGGCTTTACAGGCAAATGAAGAGCAGGAGCAGACGTTTCAAAAATTGATCCAGACGATGGGGGAGCAGGTTGTCTGGAACGGGCGTTTTATCGTTCGGGACGATGAGCTGATCTTGGAAGGTACGGTGCGGTCGCTTATTTTTCAGTTTGAAACGAAACAAGTGACGACCAATCTGGTCGACCTCCCGGTTAAGGAGGAACAGGTTTTGGATATTTCCAGACATCCGACGATCAAGGATCTGATCAACATGGTACTGTATGCCTTTGGAAAATGGGGAATGCTGCGGGGGCTTCATGTCCAGCAGGATTATCCGCAGCTAAACCAGCTTTTTGCCAAGATACTGAACACTTTTTATATCGAACCTTCGTTCCGTAAGGAAAATTTCCGTTTTTATAAAGTCGGTATGCGCATTACCTATGAAGAGGTGCTGCAGACCGTTCTGGAATACGAAAAAAAGCAGGAGGACGACCCAAGGGCGGAATCACAGGGGCTTTGGCACCGTCTCATCTGGAGAAACCGCGAGCGGAGTTTTCAAAAAACGGAGACGACGCTGCTGGAACGGGCGGAGGAGCGCATCGGAAATAATTTTTACCTCGTCGGCTACCATTGCCCGAAATGCTCTAGCAAGCTGCACATGGTTGTTTATCCAGACGGTAAGGAAGTGCGTATCGATACGGAAGAAAAAGGGGTCTACCTGGCCCGCGCTTATACGTGCAGCAGATGTTTTTGCTTTTATACCCCGCGCCCAGAGCGGCTGATCAGCGAAGGCTTGATCTATGAAATGGATTTTGGGAACGACCCGAAGGCTTATGAGGATTATCTGGAGCTTTTGGGATATTATGGGGAGCGTGCGGCGAACTTTAAATATAACGAATACGAAGCCGTACGCAGGCAGCGTCTTTTGCAGGAGGCAAAAGAAAAGAGGGAAGGGCTGCGCCCGAAAAGCCCGGACCGCTTCTTTAGCCCGCAGGATGCGCTCCGGCAAATGGAAGAATTTGGACAAAATATCAGCCGTTTGTCCGACGAGGTGCTGCGCCGCTTTGCACATCGTGTAGAAGAAGGATTTTATCCGGATACGGCAGTAGCGAAATATGAAAAAAAGATCTTGGAAGAAATCCGGGTGCGTGACAGCCGTGGAAACGAAGCCCCTGATCATGCAAAAAAGCCGCAGACCGAAAATGCAGACGACAGGAAACCCAAAGCACAGGAGTGGGATCCGGATACGCTGGATATGGAGCTGGACGATATGGGGCAGGTGCAGTATCATGCAGAGGGCGCCTTAGATCATACCTTAAATCATACCGCCGGACAAAAGCCGTATACAAGCGGAACAATGCCAGGATCCCAAAAACAGCGATCAGAAGCAGCAAACACAGAAGAAATTCCTAGACAGCAGATAAATGCCGGAAAGTCCCCAAAAATGAACGTTCAGCCCGCTGATGCGTGGAATCTGTCAAAATCTGCCGAACGCCATGCTCATGCAGGAAATCCATCCGAACATAGCAACCAAAACACATACGCACACGATCCGACAGAACATAACGGACACCAGCCGCAGGCGGAAAAAGAAAAGCCTTCCAGATCCGCCGGGCAGATGGCCTACACAACAACGCTGCCAAAATCAGACGAGCAAAAAAAGCCCGAACAAAAACAATTTGCCGGACAGACGTCTAAAGACGATTCGCAGAGGCAGACAGGGCAGCCGCACAATGTCGGCAGACAGGATGAAAAGGAACCGTCAAACGCACCAGCGCAGCCAACCATTTCCCATGCGCATACCAGACAGGCAGCATCCGGTTCGACAAAGGATGCCGTAGCAGAAAAGGTGGAGCGATATGAGAAACGGATCCAAATGCTGGAACGGCTTTCCGCCCGCCAGCGTCAGGAGTTAAAAAAGCAGCTGGAAAACGATCCTGAAATTGACGAAGCCCAAAGAAAGGCTTTTACCGGGCAGATCACACAGGTAGAATTTCGGGAAAAAACAGACGCCATCCGCAAAAAGACGGAGCAGAGCGCAGGCAGAAGCTATGCCCAGATACAAAGAGTCATTCAGGAAACTGAAGCGGAACAAATGCCGCAAGAGCTAAAGGAACCGTTTTTAGAAAAGCTTCAGCAGATGCGTACACAGCGCGGCGAAGAAGAGGTCCGCCAGATCATCGCGCAGATCCCACAGCGTATGGACCGCGCCGGATACCAGAAGTTGGAAAAGCAGCTGCAGGCGTATGGCGATGTCGATCTGTCTCCTTATCATGAAACGCTGCGCCGTACACGGGAAGCAGCAGAAAAGCAGGAAATTGCCGGAATGGTCAAGCGTGCTAGAAAAGTCAGCCGCAGCGATTACACCGGATTGATGCGCAGGCTGGAGGAGCAAGCGTTTGCCGATGAAGCAGTCGCCCCATATTTGGAAAAAATCGAAGAAAAAGTGCGTTCCATGGATGAACAGCGATTGGAAGAGCTGCTGGACAAAGCGCCGCAGATGGATTTTCAAACGGCCGCCGCAGTCTATGAGCAGATTAACGCAGAAAGCTTTTTGCCGGAATTAAAAAGCGGCGCGCTGGAAATGCTTTCAAAGCGTCTGGAAAAGATCCGTACGGATGAATGTGAGCTGCTCGTAAAAAAACTGCAGGACGAAATGCAACATACGATCAAGGAAAATGCCAGACACCACTTTTATCCAGCCAGAAAAGTAATGCTCGGTACGGCAAAGCCAGAGGAAATCAATGCTGTAAACGCAGCGCTTTCCGCTTACGCAAACGAGCGCAGTATGTTTGAATATCCTATTTTTTCCGTGGATACATCTAGAAGCTGCAGCGGCAGGGAAGGAATGCTGCTGACGCCGGAAACGTTGTTTTACAGCACGCGGTCGCACGCATATGAAATCCCAGTATCTTCGATTGCATCCATCGAGGCTTCGACCGGGCTATTAAACCGAAAAATAACGCTGTTTGAGACAAACGGCGCTGAGCACAAGCTTCCTTATGCGGTAAAGACAAATGAAATGGAGGATTGGGCTGGCATTTTAGAGGGTTTTATCCAGTATTTGCAGCAAAAGCCTGCTTCCAGGAAGCTCAATTATCTTGCAAAAGAAACCCACGATACGATCTGCTGTTATCGCTGCGGATATGTGTATCATGGCAGGGACGTTTGTCCGGAATGCGGGTATAAGAAAAACCGTTAGACAAATGTCCGGCCTGCAAAAGTGCAACGCGGATGGTAGTATGTAAAGCAGCCAGTACACTAGAAAAGGGACATACGATGAGGGCACTTATCTATCTTGCTTCAGACAGCCCGCTAAATCCATGCGTTGGATGCAGCCTTTATCAAGCGGCTGGATGAGCTTACGTTTTCTACACAATCGCCTCTGACAGGAAACATGGCGATCCCGAACGACTGGGAGCTTTCAGAGGAGGACATTGCACGAGATACCAAGTATTGCTATGTGATCGTACAGGATCCTTAAAGTACACAGGATGCGAAGGGACTGCCATATCGGTGCTTCCCTTCGCATCCTGTTTTTTTAGCGGTGTTACTATTTGAATTATGTCCAGTTCATTCTGCCATACAGCTTGGTAACTGACAAAATTTCTTCCTGAAGCTCTTTGGAAAGATCTTCTTCCTTCAGACGCCATCTCCAATTTATCCCGACCGTAGAAGGTTTATTTGTCCGGCAGTCATTGTCCAGGCCCATATAATCCTGCATCGGAATGATACAGGTGCCGGCGCTGCTGCGCATGACAAGGGAGATAAAGGAGCGGTACAAAAGCTTCTGCGGCGTATGCTGGTCGCAGAGGTAATCCCTTGCAAGCTGGCGTTCCTTCTTTTTGATCGAAGTAAACCAACCAGTGATCGTTTCGTTGTCATGCGTACCGGTGTAAGCTACGCAGTTTTCGATATAGTTGTGCGGCAGATAATCGTTAGCAGAGCCGGAATCTCTGGAGTCAAAGGCAAATTCCAGTACCTTCATGCCAGGGAAGCCGCTCTCGCGCACAAGCTGGCGTACCGAGTCCGTTACATAGCCAAGGTCCTCCGCGATCACGTCATGATCGCCCAGATGCCGTTTCATACATTGAAACAGTTCGATACCAGGCCCTTTTTCCCAATGGCCGTTGACAGCGGATTCATCACCATAAGGGATCGAATAATACTCGTCAAAGCCGCGGAAATGGTCGATACGCAGTACGTCGTACATCTGGAAGCAGAAGTACAGGCGGGACATCCACCAAGCATAGTCCGTGCTTTTGTGGTAATCCCAGCGGTAGAGCGGATTGCCCCAGAGCTGTCCGTCAGCGGAAAAACCGTCCGGAGGACAGCCGGCGACTGCATATGGTACGTTGTGCTCATCCAGCTGGAACAGCTCCGGATGCGCCCAGGCATCTGCACTGTCCATCGCCACATAGATCGGAATATCACCGATAATGCGGATACCTGCCTCATTTACATAGTCCTTTAAAGCATTCCACTGTTCAAAAAACTTAAACTGCATATATTGCTGGAACTCAATATCAAAATACAGCTCTTTCCGATAATAGTCCATAGAATAACCGTACCGAAGGCGGATATCCTCCGGCCATTCGTTCCATGGAACACCATCAAAACGGTCTTTGACCGCCATAAATAGGGCATAATCGGAAAGCCACCAGCTATTTTTTTGCACAAACGACTGGTAATCCGGATTTTCGGATATCTTGCTGCGTTCGTATGCCTTATGCAGCAGAGGATAGCGGCTTTTGTACATCTTTTCATAATGAATATCGTCCAAACGCTTTCCGAAATCCGCTTCGTCGCATTCCTCTTTTGTCAGCACGCCTTCTTCGACCAGAGCTTCTAAGCTAATGAAATACGGATTTCCGGCGAAAGTGGAAAACGACTGGTAAGGGGAATCCCCATAGCTCGTCGGGCCAAGCGGCAAGATCTGCCAGTAGGTCTGTCCAGCTTCCTTTAGCCAGTCTGCGAAATCATAGGCGCTTTTGTCAAAACAGCCGATGCCGTATTTGGACGGCAGGCTGGTGATCGGGAGTAAGATCCCCGCTGCTCGGTTCATAAATAAATCCTCCTTTTATTTTGGATATCCGGGCCTTTCGATGTAACCAGTACGCCGAAGTGGTCGGATACTTCTGGGCCGTTTACCCCATTAAAAATGACGCTGGAGCTTTGGACAGACACAGGCTTGCTGCACCAGATATGGTCCATGCGCATTCCGTCCGGCATTGTCTCGCTTTCGGTAAAGGAGCGCCAGCCATCGATACATCCTCTGACTGTAATGCCGTTGTCCCGTGTTTGCGCCAGCTGGTACGTATCATACCATCCGCTGTTTACGATATAGTCATAGCCCTGTCCGGAAAACTCTGCTGGACTGTTGAAATCACCCATCAACCAAATTTTGGACGCGGTGTCTTTTTTGGAACTAAGGGCGCCGTCCAGCCGTTCCCATTGTGCGGCAAACGGCTCCTCCTCGTCTTGCCACCAGCCCATATGCACGGTAAAAAACCAGTCTGTACAGCCGTCGATACAAATGCCGAGCGCTTTGCGCGTTTTCCAGTTGCGGTAGTCGCGACAGCCGCTAATATAAAAAGCCTCCGCAGTTATCAAAGGATGATTTAAGCTAAACAGCGCCAGCCCCTCGTCGTATTTATCATATCCGATCTTGGCACACACCCACGTCCAGGAGCAGTCCAAGCCGCCAGCGCGCAGCCGCGCAGCAAGCTGCGCAGCGTGATTGTCCATGCGGATGCCAGCCGGCTTTGCCGAGCAGGGAAAAAATCCTTCTAACAGCTGTGTGTCCGCATACGGAGCGCTGATCGATTGATTTACCTCCTGCATAGCAATAATATCCGGCTGCAGCTGCAAGACAACTTCCACAAACTGCTCCAGCTTTTGCGCATAGTGCTCCTCCTGCAGGCTGTGTGTATTTAAGGTCAATAGTTTCATAGGGCAACTCCCTTTCTTACAGAATATCGTTAATGTCCGATTTCAATACGTCTGCCTTCGGTCCGTAAATTGCCTGGATACCGTTATCTTTTTTCACAAGCCCAAGAGCGCCTTCAGCCTTCCATGCCGCTGTATCCGCTACCTTTGCAGGGTCCCTGACCGTTACGCGCAGCCTTGTCATGCAGGCGTCTACAAGCGTTATATTCTCACGTCCGCCCAAAAGCGCGATGATACGTTCCGGCTGGCTGTTTGCGCCGCCGCTGCTGGATTTGGATGCGGAAGAAGCGCCTTCATCCTCGTTGTCGTCTGTGTAATTTCCAAGCCGTCCAGGCGTCGCAAATTTCAATTTTCCGATCATAATATAAGCAACAAAATATCCAACGGCAAAAAATACAACACAGCAGATCAGAAAATGAATGATATCCCCTCTCAGCCCGGCCTTTAGAGACATCGGCACACGGGTTAAAAATTCTAAGTTTCCGAATGAGTGCAATCTTAGGTCAATCAGGCCCGCCATCGCAAACGCGCATCCCTGAAGTACCGCATATACTACATATAGCGGCAGCGCGCAGAACATAAACATAAACTCCAGCGGTTCTGTAACGCCTGTTAAAAATACAGCAAGTACGGTGGAAAAGAACATGGATTTGTAATTCTTTTTCTTATCCTCGTCCACACGGCGGTACATCGCAAGCGCGATACCAAGCAGAAGCCCGGTTGCGCCGATCATCTGGCCGACCTTAAAGCGTGCCGGCGTAACGGTAGCCATTAAGTTTTCATAAGAAGCAAGATCTCCAGCATCTTTAAAGTTGATAAGGTCTGTTACCCATGCCAGCCAGAGCGGATCTTGTCCAAATACCTCGGAGCCTGCGTTGATGCCTGTCTGGATCAGATAAGTCCCGCCGAATGAAGTGTAGTTCATCGGAATTGTCAGCATATGGTGCAAACCAAACGGAAGCAGCAGACGCTCCAGTGTCCCGTAAATAAACGGTGCAAAGACCGGGGACGAAGTAGACGAATTAGCGATCCAAACACCAAATGAATTGATCCCCGTCTGCACGACCGGCCAGATCAGCGCCATTACAAGCGAGATCACCGTCGAGTAAGCAATGACCGCCAACGGTACGAAACGCTTTCCATTAAAGAACGACAGTGCATCCGGCAGCTTGCGGAAGTTATAATATTTGTTGTAGACGACACCGCCTACAAATCCGGCAATAATACCGACGAACACGCCCATATTCAATGCAGGAGCCCCAAGGACGGACGTAAAATAATTTTCTACAAGCATTTCCTGTCCGAACAGGGAAGTAACCGTTGCGCCAGGCTCGTTCAGCATACTGCTCGTAACACCAAACGCGGCGCCGGTAATACAGTTGATCAAAATAAACGAAATGATCGCTGCAAATGCGCCGCCTGCACGTTCCTTTGCCCAGGAGCCGCCGATCGCAGCTGCAAATAAAATATGCAGGTTGTTGATGATCGCCCAGCCGATATTTTCCATCGTGCTTCCGATCGTCTGCAGAGCGGAAATATCCCCGCCAGCCATCTGCACGAGCTTGCCGATACTAAGCATCAGTCCGGCCGCAGGCATGACCGCGATAACCGTCATCAATACCTTGCCCAGCTTTTGCAAAAAGTCAAAGTTGATCCCTGCTTTTTTCTTTTCCGGCGCAGCTGCCTCTGGCGCCGCCTGCGTGGAAGCGGCTGTCTGCGCAGCTGCCGCTTGTGTCCCGGAAGCAGAGCCCGCCGCCTGTGCAGCGTCTGCGGTAACCTGTATCACAGCGTCCTGTCCGGCCTTAACCTTGCCGGAGCATGGCTGCATCTGTTTATCGTCCATGCCGTCGCAGATCAATACAGGCGTGATCAGATTCAGATTTTTGCTTTTTAAAAGCGCAAGATCCGCCTCTGCTATCAAATCCCCGACCTTTACTGTATCACCCTCCTTGATATGTACCGTAAATCCTTCACCATTTAAGCCTACCGTCTCAAGACCGACGTGTACGAGCACATCCAGCCCATCTTCCGATTGAAAGCCATAGGCGTGCTTTGTCGCCGCCACGGTTGCAACAACGCCGTTTACCGGACTATAAACCTTTCCGTCCTCCGGCAGGATGGCAATGCCGTCCCCCAGCGCTTTTTCTGAAAACACCGGATCCGGAACCTGTTCCAGTGCCACAATTTCTCCCGTTAAGGGAGCAATGATTGAAATACTGCCCATTTTTAGAATCCTCCGTTTCTTTTTCATTTGATTTAGGTAGTATTAGCTGCGTTTTGTGCTTATTTGTGCAAAAATACGCGGGGATTTTCGTATAGTTGCAGAATAATTGCACATCTTTTACGCAAACCATATAAGATAACTGTACAACATTTCTAAACAAAACGCAATGGATAATCTGCAATTTTCACAAAAAATTATGGCGATCAGTAACAGTTCAGACAAGCTGACCTGCTGCCTGCAAAAATCTGTTGAAAATCGCTTCGCGATGGGATTTTTGTACTCCTAAATCATATTCTTATGGTCTTTGCAGCAAAGTGCAAAGACCTGCCTGAACTGTTACAGCGATCAGACGCTGCTGTTTTTGGATAGAATCTGCGTTATAGTTTCTCTTGTTATACTTTCCGAAAAACAAGATTATAAAGCAGGTTGACATTTTACTATTATTAAATATAATAAAATGTAAGGAAAGTAAGGAATACAGAAAGGAGATTACAAATATGGAGTTGGCAAAAGTAACGTCGAAAGGTCAAATTACAATACCGATCGCAATCAGAAATGCGCTTGGAATACGTGAAGGAGACAAAATTCTTTTTATGGAAGAAGGAGATAGAGTGTTTTTAACAAATGCTTCCACAAACGCTTTGCTGAAAGCACAGGAAGCTTTTCAGGGTGTGGCAGAGGAATTGGACATTAAAAACGAACAGGATATTATAAAACTTGTAAAGGAAATTCGTACAGAAAGAGGAGAACAATATAAATGCGAATCATGTTAGATACAAATATCTTGATTTCAATGTTGCTCTTCCCAAATGAACAATTCCGGAAGATTCTAGATTATATCACAAGAAATCATTAACTAGTTTTGTCATCTTTTATAATTGACGAATTAACTGCTGTTGTTGCCAGAAAATTTCCGAAAAAGAGATATGCCGTTGATTCTTTTTTATCGGACTTGTCATACGAGCTTGTTTACACGCCTCGGCATATGCCAGGAAATCTTTTTGATATTAGAGACATCAATGATTATCCAGTGCTTTATACTGCTATTATTGAAAATATAGATATTTTTATTACCGGTGACAAAGATTTTTTAGATGTAGAGATTGAAATGCCAGAGATTATGATGCCGGGAGAGTTTTTAGAAAGGGTTATAAAAAATAGCTAAATTTTAAAATTTCTCTGTATCTTATCTTTTAAAATGATTCATTTCACGGGAGCAGTTGACTTTTTCTGATTTTTTCCTATAATAGGCTTAAGTCAGAAAGGAGTTCATGAAATATGGCCATTACGATCAAGGACGTTGCCGCACTGGCAGGCGTATCCCCGTCTACCGTATCAAGAACCTGCAAAGACCATCCGTCTATCAGCAGGGAAACAAAAGAGAAGGTCCGCCGCGCAATGGCTGAGCTTGGATATGAACCGAATGTCCAGCCGCTTTTGGCTGATCAGCCGCCGCAGCTGATCAGCATGATCCTTCCGCCTTCTTCCAGGGACGTTTATGAGAACGCGTTTTACCTAGAGGCGGTACGCGGCATCAGTCAGTTTTGCAACGGCCGCGAGTATATCAGCGCCGTTGTCACAGGCAAGGATGAGTGTGAGATTTTAAATGCGGTGCGCACATTGGCAAAGGATGAGCGCATGGGTGGTTTTATCGTGCTGTATTCCAAGCAGAACGATGCGGTTGTGGATTACCTGTATAATGAGGGTCTTTTGTATGTGCTCATCGGCAAAGCAAAGCAGAACGCGAACCAGACCGTATACATCGATAATGATAACCTGCTGGCTGGGCAGGAGGCTACGGAGTATTTGTACCAGCTCGGACACCGCCGGATCGCCTACGTCGGAAGCGAATATGCCATGTACTTTTCTGCAGAGCGCAAGGAAGGCTATCAGCAGGCATTGCAGCGACACGGCCTGGAGCTGAATCCGGATTATTGTATCGAGGCGGATCGTCTTTGTCTGGATGATAGTGGGATGTTCCAGCGGCTGCTGGAGCAGGAATGCCGTCCGACAGCTGTTGTGGCAAGCGATGATATTCTTGCGGTTGCTATGGAACAGGCTTGTATACGTATGGGGCTTTCTGTACCGGAGGATTTATCGATCGTGTCGTTTAATAATTCTTTGCTCGCCAAGATCACGTCACCGCAGCTGACGTCGGTGGATGTTAATTCTTACCAGCTTGGGATGGAGGCGGCTTCGCAGCTTATTAATCATATTGAGAATCCGAATTTGTTGGCTACGAAGATTATTGTGCCGCATTCGCTGGTGGTTCGGGGGAGTTGTCGGCGGGTTGAGTGAAAAAAGGTTTTCATTGCACTTATACTATAATACGTTTATTGCATTCAAACCAAACCCATACGCAAATACATAAAAAATACTTACACAGATTATTACAGAAGAGAGAGGTTTCAAATAGATGGCAGATATCATGTCAGAAGCAACACCAATGATGCGGCAGTATCTTGAGATCAAAAA
This sequence comes from uncultured Eubacterium sp., assembly GCA_910586225.1. GTDB lineage: Bacteria > Bacillota > Clostridia > Lachnospirales > Lachnospiraceae > Eubacterium_J. Next base: position 65,575 of record CAJUIL010000017.1, read on the forward strand.
GGACTATAAGGACTGTATCTTATTTTACCGACTGGGTGATTTTTATGAGATGTTTTACGACGATGCAGTCTGTGCCTCCAAGGAGCTTGAGCTTACGCTGACCGGAAAAAACTGCGGGCTGGAGGAACGTGCTCCGATGTGCGGCGTGCCGTATCATTCCGTCGAAGGATATTTAAACAAGCTGGTAGAAAAGGGGTATAAAGTAGCGATCTGTGAGCAGGTGGAGGATCCAAAGCACGCCAGAGGGATCGTGCATCGGGAAGTCATCCGTATTGTAACGCCTGGCACGAATACCAATATGCAGGCTCTAGATGAATCCAAAAATAATTATATCATGTCTGTCGTCTATTTAAACGGCCGTTACGGGTTGTCGATCGCGGATGTTACGACGGGGGATTATTTTGTAACGGAAGTAGAATCGGAGCAAAAGCTCTCGGATGAGATCAATAAATTTGTACCGTCCGAAATGATATGCAACGAAGCGTTTTATATGAGCGGCATTGATATCGAGGAAATCCGTGCGCGGCTTAACGTCAGCATTTCCGCGCTGGATGCCTGGTATTTTTCTGACGAAACCGCCTGTGCCACGCTGTTGTCCCATTTTAAGGTCAACAGCGTAGAGGGACTTGGCTTAAAGGATTATCCATGCGGTACGGCAGCGGCGGGCGCGTTGTTAAAATATTTGTATGAGACACAAAAAAATACGATGGAGCAGATGTCTGCCATCCATCCATATACTACCGGAATGTTTATGGTCATTGACAGTGCGACAAGACGCAATCTGGAGCTTGTAGAAACGATGCGCGAAAAGCAAAAGCGCGGCTCCCTGCTCTGGGTGCTGGATAAGACAAAAACGGCGATGGGCGCAAGGACGCTGCGTTCGTATGTGGAGCAGCCGTTGATCGAGCGTACGCAGATTGAGTGCAGGTATGACGCGATCGAGGAATTGAACAGCCGTCTGATCGACCGGGAAGAGCTGCGGGAATATCTGCGTCCGATCCATGATCTGGAGCGTCTGATCACACGGGTAACCTATCAGACCGCCAATCCAAGGGATCTGCTCGCACTCAGCAGCTCTTTAAAGATGATCGCGCCGATCAAACATCTTTTGATGGACTTTCATAGCCGGCTGCTGCTGCAGATCCAAGAGGAAATGGACGCGCTGGAAGACATTTCCGCGCTTGTTGACGCTTCGATCGAGGAGGAAGCGCCGATTTCCGTAAGAGAAGGCGGCATTTTAAAAAACGGCTTTAAAGACGATATCGACAAGCTGCGGGAAGCCCGCACAAACGGCAAATCCTGGCTTGCTGAGATTGAACAAAAGGAGCGGGAAGAAACCGGCATTAAAAATTTAAAGATCAAGCATAACAAGGTGTTCGGCTATTATCTGGAGGTGACAAACTCCTATAAAAACCTCGTGCCTGCACATTATGTCCGCAGGCAGACGCTTGCGAATGCGGAGCGGTTTATTACTCCAAGGCTAAAGGAATTGGAGGATATGATCTTGGGCGCCGAGGATAAGCTGGTCGCTTTAGAATATGAATATTTCTGCGAGATCCGAAAGACCATCGCAGACCAAGTCGTTCGGATTCAGCGGACAGCTAAGGCTGTCGCAGCACTGGACGTATTTGCTTCCCTTGCCGCGGTAGCGGAGGAAAACCATTACTGCCGTCCATCCATAAACGAAAACGGCGTTTTGGATATCCGGGAGGGCCGCCATCCGGTTGTGGAAAAGATGATACCGCACGATATGTTTATAACAAACGATACGTATCTGGACAATGCACGCAGCCGCATTTCCATTATCACAGGCCCGAATATGGCAGGAAAGTCCACTTATATGCGCCAGACTGCGCTTATCGTTATGATGGCGCAGATGGGAAGCTTCGTTCCTGCAAAGTCTGCGGATATCGGACTGGTGGACCGCGTATTTACAAGAGTAGGCGCTTCCGATGACCTTGCCAGCGGCCAGAGTACGTTTATGGTGGAAATGAACGAGGTTGCAAATATCCTGCGCAGCGCCACTGACCGCAGCCTTTTGATACTGGACGAGATCGGGCGCGGAACGAGTACGTTTGACGGCCTGAGCATTGCCTGGGCAGTCGTAGAGCATATCTCCAACCCGAAGCTTCTGGGGGCCAAGACGCTGTTTGCCACCCATTATCATGAGCTGACCGAGCTGGAAGGAAAGCTTGACAATGTAAACAACTACTGCATCGCGGTCAAGGAAAAAGGAGACGATATTGTCTTTTTACGGAAGATCGTAAAAGGCGGCGCTGATAAAAGCTACGGCATTCAGGTAGCCAAGCTGGCGGGCGTTCCGGAAAGCGTGATCACGCGCGCAAAAGAAATCGTGGAAGAGCTGAGCGCAAACGATATTACAGAGCTTGTCAAAAGCCTTTCGGTAAAAAAATCCTGCGCCAAACCGAAAAAATCTGCGCGTCTGGATACGGTTGATATGGAGCAGATCTCGTTATTTGATACCGTAAAGGACGATACGATCATCGAAGAGCTGCGGGAGCTTAACATCAGCGCAATGACACCGTTAGACGCGTTAAACAAGCTTAATGAGCTGCAGAGCAAGGTAAAGAACCGATGGTAAAGGCTGCCGCAAAAAACAAAGGCTTTGTGTAAATAAGGAGGCTTGTATGTCAGAAATCAAACTGCTGGATGAAAAAACGATCGATCAGATTGCAGCCGGAGAGGTTGTAGAACGGCCGTCCTCTGTCGTTAAAGAGCTGGTGGAAAACGCGGTTGACGCGAAGGCTACCGCTATTACGATCGAGATCAGGGACGGCGGGATTTCCTTCATCCGCATTACCGACAACGGGCAGGGCATCCCAAAAGAACAGGTGCCTTCAGCCTTCCTTCGCCATGCGACGAGCAAGCTGCAGAGCATCGAAGATCTGCTGACGATCTCGTCTCTTGGATTTCGCGGCGAAGCGCTTTCCAGCATTGCCGCGGTTGCGCAGGTCGAGCTGATCACAAAAACATCCTACGAGCTGTCCGGAACAAAATATACGATCGAAGGCTCCAAGGAAACCGGGATCGAAGAAATCGGCGCCCCGGAAGGCACGACGTTTCTTGTCCGCAACCTGTTTTACAACACGCCAGCCAGACGCAATTTTTTGAAATCCCCACAGACAGAGGCCTCCTATATCAGCACGTTAACGGAACGGCTGGCGCTGTCGCACCCGGATATTTCGTTTCAGCTGATCGTCAACAACCAGCCAAAGCTGCATACAAACGGCAATACACAGATGAAGGATATCATTTACCATATTTTCGGCAGGGACATCGCGGCGGGCGTACTGCCTGTACACGCAGAATGCGGTTTGTTCTCCGTGGACGGATATATCGGCAAGCCGTTTATTGCAAGGGGCAACCGCAATTATGAAACCTATTTTATAAATGGGCGCTTTATTAAAAGCGCGCTCATTACCAAAAGCATTGAGGATGCCTACAAGCCGTATTTAATGAAGCACCAGTATCCGTTTACCGTGCTGCATCTTACGATGGACAGTGAACGGATCGACGTCAATGTCCATCCCGCCAAAATGGAGATCCGGATCCGGCAAAGCGAAGAGGTGTACGAGCAGCTGACCGGAATGATACGCGCTGCACTGGAGCATAAGGATATGATCCCAGAGGTTCCTGCAGACGGGGAAAAAAGAAAAAAGAACACCACTTCGATCACACGAAGGCCGGAGCCGTTTGAAAAAAAGAGGCTGGAAGCGATTGCACAGGCTGTAAAAAAAGACAGCCCGTACGAGCGCAAATATGACCGTACGCAAAATATTTATCAAAAGGAAACTGCCGCTCAAAAAGAAACTGCCATTCAAAAAGAAACTGCCGCTCAAAAAGAAACTGCCATTCAAAAGAATACGCAAGAGCAGGATTTTGAAACTACGCAGTCAGAGTCTTTCTGTGAACAGACGGGCGGGAATGCAAATACTGACGCGGCAGAACAAGCTTATAAAACTGCGAACACAGCGACAGATATTGATAAGCCAGCTGACGATTCTTTTGGCACAGAAGCGGAAAAATCCCCAAGATCGGGAATCATCGACAGCAAGACAAAGGCCACGCGTTCCGCCGCCGAAGGCTGTTCAGAAAAGACATCCAAAGGGTATGCGGCCGCCAGCGGCAAAGCTGGCTACGAGCAGCTTACCATAGCGGAAAGCGGCGGATACCATACGGATTTTGTCAAAGAAGCAAGACGACGCAATTATACGCTGATCGGACAGCTGTTTGATACGTATTGGCTTGTTCAGGTAGAAAACGAGCTGTTTATTATTGACCAGCACGCTGCGCACGAAAAAGTACTGTATGAAAAAATGATGGCACAGCTGTCAGACCAGTCCTTTACCTCTCAGCAGATCAGCCCGCCGGTCATTATTACTATGTCGATGCAGGAGCAGGAACTTTTTGAGGACTATAAGGACCAGTTTTTAAACATCGGCTTTGAGATCGATCCGTTTGGCGGCAGGGAATACGCCATTTGTGCGGTTCCCGCAAATCTGTATGGCTTAAACCAAAAGGAGCTGTTTTTGGAAATGCTGGACGGACTATCGCACGAAACCGGCAGGCATACGCCGCAGCTCCTATTAGAAAAAATCGCGTCTATGTCATGCAAGGCCGCTGTAAAAGGCAGCCAGCGTCTTTCAGGCAGAGAAGCCGAGCAGCTTCTTTCCGACCTTTTGGAGCTGGAAAATCCGTATCATTGTCCGCATGGACGGCCGACGATTATTGCGATGTCAAAGACAGAGCTGGAAAAAAAATTCAAGCGGATCGTTTAAAGCCGGAAGGAGGAATCTTATGGCACGTACTGTTGCACTGGGTATACAGGATTTTCGAAAACTTTTGGAAAACGGCTACTTTTATATCGACAAAACAATGTTTATAAAGGAATGGTGGGAAAGCGGCGATGATGTAACGCTTCTGACCAGGCCGCGCAGATTTGGCAAAACATTGGCATTTAGTATGCTGGAACAGTTTTTTTCTGTTAAATATAGCGATGCGGATCTGCTGTTTCAACATCTGGATATCTGGCAGGAAAAAGCTTACCAAAAGCTTTGCGGGACATATCCGGTCATCAGCCTTTCTTTTGCCAGCGTAAAGGAAACGAATTTTGAAAATGCCCGTTCTAAGATCTGCCAGCTGATTGCCAGCGAATATGCCAGATGTACGTTTTTGCTAAAAGGCGATATTCTCTCAGCGCCGGAAAAAGAGTTGTTTCAGCGAAAAGCATTTGATATGAATGATGTGGATGCAACCCTATCGCTCAACCAGCTTTCGGAATATCTGTGCCGATATTACGGCAAAAAAGTATTGATCCTTCTGGACGAATACGATACGCCAATGCAGGAAGCCTATATGCATGGATATTGGGATCAGCTGGCTGACTTTATCAGGAATTTATTTAACGCCACGTTTAAAACGAATCCTTACTTGGAACGGGCGATGCTGACAGGTATTACAAGGATCAGCAAGGAATCGCTCTTTTCGGATCTGAATAACCTAGCTGTAGTAACAACAACCTCCAACCGCTACGCAGCCGCATTCGGCTTTACTGAACAGGAAGTATTTGCTGCCATGGACGAGCTTGCGCTGACCGAAAAGGAAGAAGTACGCCGCTGGTACGACGGCTTTATTTTCGGAAGCTGCAGGGATATTTACAATCCATGGTCTATTTTAAATTATTTCAGAGAAAAAAAGTTTGCGGCTTACTGGGCCAATACAAGCTCTGACCACCTGATCAGCAGACTGATGCGGGAAGCCAGCCCAGATACGAAGATGATCATGGAGGATCTGCTGAGCGGACAGACGTTTTGTACGCAGCTGGATGAGCAGGTCGTATTCAGCCAGCTGGATCACAAAGCAAGCGCGGTATTCAGCCTTCTTTTGGCAAGCGGCTATCTGCGTGTAAACCATACTTATTTTGACCGGGAAAGCGGAAAAACAACGTACGAGCTTGGACTGACCAACATGGAGGTACGCCTGATGTTCGTGCAGATGATCGAGGAATGGTTCCGAGAATATACGCCAGCCTACAATCAGTTTATCCAAGCGTTGCTGCTTCATGATATCGACGCGATGAATGAATATATGAACCAAGTCAGCGAAGAGCTGTTCAGCAGCTTTGACACCGCAAGGAAATCTTCCCAAAAGTCTCAGCCGGAACGATTTTACCATGGTTTTGTACTTGGGCTGATCGTAGAGCTGTCCGACCGCTACGTCATTACGTCAAACAGAGAAAGCGGATTCGGCAGATATGATATGATGCTGACGCCGAAAAAGGAGACAGATCACGCGTATCTGATAGAATTTAAGGTGTTCCAGCCAAAAAAAGAAGCTTCCCTCGAAGATACCGTTCAAACAGCGCTTGCACAAATAGAAGAAAAGCATTATGATAGAGAATTGATAAAAAGAGGGATACCATCTGCGCATATTTACAAATATGGATTTGCATTTGAAGGAAAATCCGTCTGCATTGGTTCGAACCGATAGGAAGGAGCAAAAAGGAAGAAGTATCATGAAAAAACCACTGATTATCCTGACCGGCCCGACCGCTGTCGGAAAAACAGAGCTGTCGCTGCGTCTTGCAAAACAGGTAAACGGCGCGGTCATATCCGCCGACTCCATGCAGGTATATAAATATATGGATATTGGCTCCGCGAAAATCACGCCTGCGCAGATGCAGGGCATCAAACACTATCTGATCGACGAATTTCTGCCCGATGAAGAGTTTAACGTTGTGCGGTTTCAGCAGTACGCGAAAAAATATATGCAGGAAATCTACGCAAACGGACAGATCCCGATACTGGCTGGCGGTACCGGCTTTTATATCCAAGCCGTATTATATGATATCGATTTTTCCAGCCAGGAGGCGGACGGCGCTTACCGGAAACAGCTGGAGGAGCTTGCGCGCTGCCATGGCCCGGCGTATTTGCATGAAATGCTGGCAAAGGTGGACCCGGCGTCTGCGCAGGCGATCCATGCAAACAACCAAAAACGAGTGATACGCGCTTTAGAATTTTTTCAGTTGACAGGAGCGCGCATTTCTGAGCATAATGATAGAGAGCGCCAAAAACAGTCCCCGTACTGCGCCGCGTATTTTGTCTTAAACGACAAACGGGAACGGCTTTACGAACGTATTGACCGAAGAGTCGACGAAATGCTGGCGCGCGGGCTGGTACAGGAGGTACGAAGGCTGCGGGAAATGGGCTATGGGAAAGAGCTTGTTTCCATGCAGGGGCTTGGCTATAAGGAGCTGTTTCCATATTTTGACGGCGCTTGCACGCTTGCGGAGGCGGCAGCGCTGATCAAGCGTGACACCAGGCATTTTGCGAAACGCCAGCTGACGTGGTTTCGGCGGGAGAAGGATGTAATCTGGGTGAATAAAGATGAGTTTTCTTATGATAACGACAAAATTTTATCGTATATGAATGCTATATTGAAAGAGAAAGGAATAATGGACAGGCAATGAACAGCGGTTTTCCAAATATTTACAGTAAGATGGGCATCTGCGATAAGGTAGCGGCTTTTGGAGAAGCCGTGGCAGACGGCCTGCAGGAGCGCTTTGCGCAGATCGATGAGACAGCACAGCAAAACCAGCTCAAGGTCATTCACGCAATGCAGAAAAATAAAGTCAGCGCCGCGTGCTTTCAGATCAGCAGCGGCTACGGCTATGACGATTACGGAAGGGATACGCTGGAAAAGGTCTACGCAGACTGCTTCCATACCGAGGATGCGCTTGTTCGTCCGCAGATCACCTGCGGGACGCACGCACTGGCGCTGGCGCTGCTTTCAAACCTGCGTCCAGGCGATGAACTGCTTTCCGCATCCGGCAAGCCGTACGATACATTAGAAGAGGTCATTGGCATCCGTCCGTCCAGGGGCTCCCTTGCGGAATATGGCATTACCTACCGTCAGGTGGATCTGCAGCCGGATGGAAATTTTGACTATGAAGGAATGAAAAACGCCATTCATGACAACACTAAAATGGTAACCGTGCAGCGTTCCAAGGGATATCAGACAAGGCCGACTTTATCTTCTGAAAAAATCGGGGAGCTGGTCGCCTTTGTAAAAAGCATCCGCCCGGACATCATCTGTATGGTCGACAACTGCTACGGCGAATTTGTGCAGCTATTAGAACCATCGGATTTCGGTGCGGATATGACCGTAGGCTCGCTGATCAAAAATCCGGGCGGCGGACTGGCGCCGATCGGCGGCTATATCGCGGGCACGAAGCAATGCGTGGAAAACGCCGCGTACCGGTTAACCTCACCAGGACTGGGCAAGGAAGTCGGCGCGTCGCTTGGCGTGATCCAATCGTTTTACCAAGGGCTGTTCCAAGCGCCCGTTGTAACGGCAGGCGCGTTAAAGGGTGCTGTTTTTGCGGCAAATTTATATGAAAAGCTTGGTTTTGCGGTAGTTCCGAACGGCTCGCAGCCGCGGTATGACATTATCCAAGCTGTGACGCTAGGCTCTAAGGAAAGGCTGCAGGCATTTTGCGAGGGCATCCAGGCGGCAGCTCCGGTTGACAGCTTTGTAACGCCTGAGCCATGGGATATGCCGGGCTATGATAGTCAGGTCATTATGGCGGCAGGCGCGTTTGTCCAAGGCTCTTCGATCGAATTAAGCGCAGACGGACCGCTGCGGGAGCCGTACAACGTATATTTCCAAGGCGGACTGAGCTGGTACCATGCAAAATATGGAATTTTAATGTCTTTACAAAAACTTTATGAGCGAAATCTTG
>CAJUIL010000018.1 GCA_910586225.1 uncultured Eubacterium sp.
TAATGGTAACTACGGCGGATTTTATGTGAGTTTATACTGCCGTGAATAATTCAGGATTAGATTCCGTATCTATTACTTGATCATCAATATTTAATTCCTGTTCTTTAAAATCCTCAACCTTTTCCATAAAATCAACCCGACGGTATAAGCGATGTAAGCGGGCATCATCTGGCAATTCCTTATGAAAAATTTCACACTTTCTATCCAGATTTTCGTAAGCGATAAATTCTTTATGCATACTTGCTACCATTAAGCCCGTATTTACATCTTTGCGATTTAATCTTTGTGCGTTTATATACTGTATATACGTCTGTAAACAAATTTTTATATATCCTTCCAGATGAGAATACAATATTAATACTAAACTTTTTCTATACTTATTTTTGTTTTCTTCTGCAATCTCGTTTAATTGATTCTTGAAAAAGGCAAGTTCCTCCTGTCTCCAGGCTAGCTCTATTTCAAGAGCCGCCCTCAATTCATCTGCCGTCAAGAATCTTACCCACTCCTTCCGTAAACAGCTTTATCCTTGCTTTTACTCCAGTGACACTTCCTGTCTTATATGATTGAAGTTCGGTTCCATATTTAATTTGATCAATAACTTCGATAATTGTATCAGAACAATGATACGAAATGATTTTTTCTATCAAAGATGCGATCGAAATTGCAATACCGTCAAAATAATATAGCACAAATTCGTTTTTTATAGTTCCATTAGCTGTTCTTCCCGAAAAAGCCTCCTCGCCCCAATTTTTATTTATAAATTTGAAAGTTTGTTCAAATATATTTCTTTCTTTTTGGTAATCAAATTGAATTTCTTCGGTCGTGATTTTTTCTAAATATCGTGTTAAATATTCCGTTACAGGATATTTATAGTTTTCTATATCATTTTTAATAGCAAAAAATCTTAAAATAAGTTCTTGGTCATACTTTGTTTTTCTTTTATCTGATGCAACCCTATTGATTACAGTCTTAAAATCTTTATTTTTGCTGCATTCTTCTAAAAAATCGATTCCCTTTGAACCCAATAACCTAATTGTACAATTCCGTATCTCTTGTGCAGATAAGATTTCGCCACCTGTATTCAATCGTTTAAACATATGGTATTTTAGAGAAATCTCACTCTCTTTCTTAATAACTTCCATACGAACAAAACTTCTTTTTATTTTTATCTGCAAAGCCTTTGGTAATTTATCAAATGTTAGTCCATTTAAATCCTTGACGATATCGCATCCCTGCAATTCTAAAAATTTATTATCTGTTTCGCCTAGACGTTCTCCTCTAAAATGCAAATAACTAGATATTCTTTGTAATCCATCAATTAACTCATAAATTCCATCATCTATTTCTATAACAAAAATCGGTGGAACAGGCATTTCTAAAATTAATGACTCTACAAAACGCGATTGCTTTTCTTCTTCCCATCTAAAAAGTCTTTGATAATCTGGTGAAATAGCCAATTCCTTATCTTTGTACATATCATACAATTCATTAAATGAGACATCTAAACTTTTTGTTCTGATTTTTATTATTTGACTATCTACATTTTCTATTAAATTTTCTATTGCCATACTTTCCCTCTCTATATACAATTTCTTACATCATGCAGACATATCCATAATCATAGCAAAATTTACGAAATTAACATCACTTTTTTATATTGTACACAACAGGACCCAAACGCATATTCGATATCTTCCGCTCCCCCTTCTTTTTCCAACTCACAAAACCTCTATCCGCCCCAACGCCTCCACCGTACTCTCATAACTCCCAAACGCCGTCAGCCGGAAATACCCTTCTCCACTCGGCCCAAAGCCCGAACCCGGTGTTCCTACTACATTTGCTTGTTCCAGTAAATAGTCGAAAAATTCCCATGAACTCATACTCCCCGGTGTCTTTAACCAAATATACGGCGCATTCACACCGCCATATACCTCATATCCGGCTTTCGTCAAGCCTTCCTTGATCACCGAAGCATTTTTCATATAATATCCAACCTGCTCCTTAAGCTGTGCTTTTCCTTCCTTAGAATACACAGCTTCTCCGGCGCGCTGGATCATATACGGGGCGCCGTTATATTTCGTTCCATGACGCCTTGTCCACATAGCGTTTAAGGAAACCCCGCCGCATTTTAGCGCTTTTGGCACGACTGTAAATCCAAGACGCACTCCGGTAAATCCTGCGTTTTTGGAAAAGCTGCGGATCTCGATGGCGCATGAATCTGCATCCTTGCATTCATAAATGGAATGCGCCACATCCTCCTGCGTAATATAGGCCTCGTATGCCGCATCGTAGATTATGACCGCACCCTTTGCATTCGCATAATCGACCCATTTCTGAAGCTTTGTCTTTGGGATCGTCGTTCCGGTCGGGTTGTTTGGAATGCATAAATAAATGATATCCGGCGTTTCCTTTGGAAATTCCGGTACAAATCCGTTTTCCCTTGTACATGGCATATAAATGACCTTGCTCCATGTCTGCGAAGCGCTGTCATAGACGCCGCATCTGCCCGCCATCACATTTGAATCCACATAGACCGGATACACCGGATCTGTCACAGCAATCCTGCAGTCTTGGGAAAAAAGCTCCTGGATATTGCCGGAGTCGGATTTCGCACCGTCCGATACAAAGATCTCATCCTCGCTGATCTGACAGCCCCTTTGTTTGTAATCGTTTTCCACGATCGCTGCGCGTAAAAACGCATAGCCCAGATCTGGCGCATAACCGCGGAAAGTGGATGCTTCAGCCATTTCATCCACCGCCTTATGCATCGCCTGAATGACCGCCGGCGCAATCGGAAGCGTCACGTCTCCAATGCCAAGCCGGATCAGCGGCTTTTGCGGATTGGATTCGGTATATGCCGCTACTTTTTTTGCAATCGTACTAAACAGGTAGCTGCCTGGCAGCTTTTGGTAATTTTCGTTTATCGTATACATCGTTCTTTCCCTCCTATTTACTCAAAGATGCTGTGCTTTGCTTCTCACTATCAAGCAGGATACTGCCATCAAAAACGTGCTCCGCTGGACCTTTCATATAAACAATGTCTGTATTGGCGTCCCATGTGATCTCCAGATCTCCGCCGAGCAGCTTTACCGTTACCTGACGTCCCGTATATCCGTTTAAGACGCAGGCGACAGCAGCAGCGCAGGCGCCTGTCCCGCAGGCAAGCGTTTCACCGGAGCCGCGCTCCCACACGCGCATCTGTATCGTATGGTCATCCAGTACCTTTACAAATTCCGTATTCACACGGTTTGGAAAGCACGGATGATGCTCAAACTCCGGCCCGACTGACGCAAGCTCCAGCCCGTCCACATCGTCCACATAAACGACACAGTGCGGATTGCCCATCGATACGCAGGTCATCCGGTAATCCCTCCCTCCCACAGTGATCGGGCAGTCTACAACCTTTTCACCCGTATCCCCGCGCACGAGGGAGACGTCTACGGGAAGCTTTTTAGGATCCAGCTGCGGCCTGCCCATATTTACACGCACAGCGACCGCTTTTTCCTCTTCTATCGTAAACTCCGCATATTTAATACCCGCAAGCGTTTCAATGCTGATATCCGTTTTTTCTGTCATATGATGGTCGTAGACATATTTCGCCACACACCGTATCGCGTTGCCGCACATCTCGCTTCTGGAACCGTCTGCGTTGTACATCGCCATTTCAAAATCCGCCTGCTTTGACGGTTTGATCAAAACAAGCCCGTCCGAGCCGATGCCGAAATGCCTGTCGCTGACAAATCTGGCCGTCTCCTGCGGATCTGCTACCGTTTCTTCAAAACAGTTCACATAAACATAGTCATTTCCAATCCCATGCATTTTTGTAAATTTCATGATATCCTCCATCCTTGTATCTTATATGCTTTACATCTCGCTCCCCATCAGGCTGATGATCATCTGCGCTGTCTCCGTCAGTCTTGTACCGTTTGCCATACTATGCTTTTGGAGATAACGGTGTGCCTCTTCCTCCGAAAAATGGTTGCGCTCTGCTAAAAGCAGCTTCGCCTGGTCGATCATACGCCTTTCCTGCGCGGAGCGGTCTTTCGGCTGCCTGCGCCGCGTTTTCTTTTTCCGTGCGGATACTTCCGCCATCATTGCAACGGTCTGCAGCAGCTCATGCACCTTAAGCGGCACGCAAAGGCCAACAATATCCACCCGCGCGCGTTCCCGCAGCTGGCCCTCGGTACCGATCAAAAGCATCGCATACCGCGGCGCCAAATAATCATACAGCTCAGCGTAGCCCATATCCGGCAGCCGGTATGTACAAATGATGATCCCGCTGTCCAGATCATTCGCTGCGCGCAACGCCTGTGCGCCGCTTACGCATATCGCGTCCACTGTATAGCCGCTTTTTTGCAAAATGCCGCGGACGCTTTTTGCATTTTCTATTTTGGGAAAAGTTACTATTATGTTCATACCGACCGCCGTTTATATTCTATATAAATATTGTGCAAGCTCCCAATCTGTAACCGCTGTGCGAAACTGCTCCCATTCCTGTCTTTTTTTTCTCGCGTATTCCCTGCCAATATGCCCGCCAAGCGTCTGCATCACAAGCGTATCCTGCTCCATTTCCTGAATGGCTTCTAACAGGTCGCCCGGCAGCAGCTCTATCCCGTTTTTTTTCATCTCAGCCTGGCTCATATCGTATACATTGCGGCTGACAGCCTGTGGCGGCATCTCTTTTGTACGGATACCGTCCATCCCCGCACGCAGGCAAAGCGCCAGCAGCAAATATGGATTTGCCGCCGCGTCTGGGCTGCGAAGCTCTACCCGTGTCCCGCTTCCCCGCGTCGCCGGAATCCGTATAAGCGACGTACGGTTGCTAAACGACCATGCGATAAAATTTGGCGCTTCATATCCCGGAACCAAACGCTTATAAGAATTAACGAGCGGATTGCTCACAGCGGTCATTCCCTTCATATGCTTTAGCAAACCGCCGATAAAATAATAAGCGTCTTGGCTCAAACCGCAAGCGTCCGTTTCATCCGCAAACAAATTCCTGCCATCCTTTGACAGAGACAGATTCAAATGCATCCCGGAGCCAGGCGCCCCGTTCTTTGGCTTTGGCATAAAGCTTGCAAACATTCCGTTCCGCTTGGCGATTGTCCTCACAGCCAGTTTAAACGTCATAATGTGGTCCGCTGTCCAAAGCGCCTCGTCATACTTTAAGTCTATCTCGTGCTGCCCCGGCGCGCCCTCATGATGGGATGCATCCACGGCATAACCCATTTCCTCCAGCGTCAGCACCATATCCCGCCTCGCGTTTTCTCCAGCATCCGTCGGGCCGAGGTCAAAAAAACCTGCCTGCTCGTCAACGTGCGTCGTCGGATGTCCGTCATCGTCATACTGAAACAGAAAAAATTCACATTCCGGGCCAGCCTCAAACGTATATCCCATTTCCTGCGCTTCCTTTACAGCGCTGCGCAGCACATAACGCGGATCTCCTTCAAACGGCGTTCCGTCGGCATGATAAATATCGCAGATGATCCTGGCCACCTTTCCTTGCTGCGGTCGCCACGGGAAAATGGCAAACGTATCCGGATCCGGATGCAGATATAGATCAGATTCTTCCGCCTTTGCAAATCCCTGAATCGAGGAACCGTCAAACATACATTCGTTATTCAGCGCCTTGACCAGCTGCGACTTCGTGATCGCGATATTTTTCAGCGTTCCGAACACGTCGGTAAACTGGAGCCGGATAAACTCGATATCCTCTTCCTCCGACAGATTTAAAATATCCTGTTTTGTATAATGATTCATGTTAAAAGCTTCTCCTATCCTTTGCTCTGTCTTGCATCGTCCTGTCGGACATAACGGAGTACCTCCTGATAAGGCATCGTACCGCCGAAAAGATCCAACGCGCTTCCGATCGTAACATGAAGCCTGTTTTTGCCGCAGCTTTTTAAAAGATCCAGATCCGCAAAGCTGCCAACGCCTCCCGCATACGTGATCGGAATGCCGTTCCAGTCCCCAAGCATTTTTACAAGCTCTGTTTCAATACCGGACGCCCTGCCCTCCACATCAGCCGCATGGACTAAAAATTCATCCGCATAGTCCGACAAGCGGTCCAGCAGCTTTGGCGTTACCGCCTCTTTTGTAAATTTCTGCCAGCGGTCAGTCACGATCAGATAACCGTCATCCATCCTGCGGCAGCTTAGATCCAGCACCAGACGGTGCTTTCCGACCGTATCCGCCAGCTTTTTCAGCCTGTCACAGTGGATCACGCCGTCTTTAAATACATAAGAGGTCACAATCACATGGCTCGCACCTGCCGCAAGAAACTGGCCCGCGTTTTCGGGCGTAATGCCGCCGCCGATCTGCAGACCACCCGGATAAGCGCGAAGCGCCGCAAGCGCCTGCTGCTTATCCGCCTCGTAATGCACAGACTGCCGCGGATTTAACAAAATGATATGCCCGCCGCGGATCTGGTCCTTTTGATACAGCCTTGCATAAAAGGCAGCGTCCTTTTGCGCGACAAAATTTTCCTGCGCCGTGTCATTTTCATCCGACAGGCTTGCGCCTACAATCTGCTTGACTTTTCCATTATGGATATCGATACATGGACGAAACTCCATCGCTTCACCTGCTTTCTGTAAGGCAGTCATACACAGGGCTTCCCTGCCCCGGCGGCTGCCGCTTCAAATCTGCTACAAGGATACCATACTTTAGCTGAAAAAAAAACCGTAAAATATTTTTCCGAATAATCTAAGCCGGATTTTGCAACTCTCCATTGACTTTTCCATCCCTATATTGTAGAATTGATAAAATTCCAATAAAAATTCCAATAAATAGGATATGACAATCAATCGGTACGCACCCGAAGAAAGAGAGGACTATGCATATGGCAACCATTATCGGCGAAGGGATTACATTTGATGACGTGCTTTTAGTTCCGTCTTATTCAGAAGTAACTCCAAACATGATCGACCTTTCAACGAAGCTCACAAACAGGATTTCTTTGAATATTCCCATGATGAGCGCAAGCATGGACACGGTTACTGAGCACCGTATGGCAATCGCTATGGCCAGACAAGGCGGTATCGGCATTATCCACAAAAATATGTCAGTAGAAGCCCAGGCTGAAGAAGTAGATAAGGTAAAACGATCCGAAAACGGCGTCATTACCGATCCGTTTTCACTCTCTGAGGACAATACCCTCTTAGATGCCGACGATCTAATGGCAAAATTCCGCATTTCCGGCGTACCGATCACACGCGGCGGAAAGCTGGTCGGCATTATCACAAACCGCGATCTAAAGTTTGAAACCGATTATTCCAAAAAGATCAAAGACTGTATGACTTCCAATGGACTGATCACCGCACATGAAGGGATCACACTGGAGGAAGCCAAAAAGATCCTTGCAAAAGCAAGAAAAGAAAAACTTCCTATTGTAGATAAAGATAACAATTTAAAAGGACTGATCACCATTAAGGATATTGAAAAGCAGATCAAGTATCCGGACTCCGCCAAGGATGAGCAGGGGCGTCTGCTCTGCGGCGCAGGCGTAGGCATTACGGGTAATATGATGGACCGTGTATCAGCGCTTGTAAACGCTCATGTCGACGTTATCGTTGTAGATTCCGCCCACGGGCATTCGAAAAATATTTTGGAGGCAGTACGAAACATCAAGACCGCTTATCCTGACCTGCAGGTCATTGCCGGAAATATCGCAACCGGCGAAGCGGCAAAAGCATTGATCGAAGCCGGCGCAGATTGTGTCAAAGTTGGTATCGGCCCTGGCTCCATTTGTACAACACGTGTCGTTTCCGGTATCGGTGTCCCGCAGATCACAGCCATTATGGACTGCTACGAAGTTGCAAAAAAATACAATGTTCCGGTCATCGCCGACGGCGGCATCAAATATTCCGGCGATATGACGAAAGCGCTCGCAGCCGGCGCAAACGTATGTATGATGGGTTCCATCTTTGCCGGATGTGACGAAGCGCCTGGTACCTTTGAGCTGTTCCAAGGACGCAAGTACAAGGTATACCGCGGTATGGGCTCGCTCGCAGCAATGGAAAACGGCAGCAAAGACCGCTATTTCCAGGAAAACGCAAAAAAACTCGTACCAGAAGGCGTAGAAGGACGCGTGGCTTACAAAGGTTCTGTGGAGGATACGGTATTCCAGCTGATCGGCGGCATCCGCTCCGGCATGGGCTACTGCGGCTGCCCTACGATCGAAACGCTGCATGAAAACGGCAGATTTATCAAAATCTCCGCCGCCTCCTTAAAGGAAAGCCACCCACACGATATCCATATCACCAAAGAAGCTCCAAACTACAGTATGGACGAATAAGCTTTTCATCTATCTTACAATCTTCCGTTCCTGTTAGATCCTGTGTCAGACCTATTTGAAGAATCATCTCCTCAAATCCAAATTATAAAACTCATACTGGCACAGGCTCTAACAGGAACGGTATTTTTGTAAAATCTGCATAATTTTTCCGTAATATTTTGGCAAAATGTCAGTTGCATTGCCTTCCCAAATTGGTTATACTGTAAATGTGTACAAAAGAGCAGTTCAAGTAATCCATCTGCTTGTTTAAACTGTCACAAAAATTTACAGAATAGAAAGGGGAACTTATGAAGAATCCACTCAGAAAACTGTGCTGCCTTCTGCTTGCTTTTCTGCTTTTCGCAGGCTCGGCAGCCGTAACTCCGGTATCCGTAAATGCCGAGATCAAAAATATTGTTAAATCAGAAACTTGGGAAACCGCAACCGCAGGCGTTCCTGTTACGAAAGATTTTACCATTCCGGTTTCCGGTTCAGAGGTGCTTCTGCTTGTCGGTGTACAGGCTCCTACCGCCTTTACGATGATGATCTTCAACAGTGAAGATTTGGAAATCGATTCCATCCGGGTCACCGAAAAGGATTCCTCCTGGCTCACGGACAATAATGGCGTTTATGCAAACGGTTATTCAAACATATTCCAGGCTGGAGACTACCATCTTTCCGTTACCTTTGATGCCGATACCGCTTTCCAGTTTGCAGTAGTAGCCGATGAACCGGAAGCTGTCATCAGCAATACCGTACTGACGATCACCGCAGGCTTTAGCAAAAATCTGAGCGTCAAAGATAACACTGGCACAGTAAAATGGAAATCCAGCAAGAATTCCATTGCTACGGTGGACCAAAACGGTAAAGTTACCGCTAAAAAAGCAGGCAAATGTACAATTACCGCCTCTGTGGACGGTAAGAATCTAAAATGCACCGTTACGGTAAAAAACAACAAATATTCAGCCGAAAAGCTCACAAACAGCGAGATCCCATATGGCAAGGCAAGCTGGGAGGCGTACAGCGCTTCCTATAACGACAAGGGCGACCTGGTCATTAAATTCCGCATGATCAATAACTGCGGGCACTACTCAGAATATTTGAAAAATCTGAGCGTTAAAGTAAAAACCGCAAAAGGCTCTACAGTCGCTACATACAAAGAAAAGAAAAAAACGCTGTACGTTTCCGACCAAAGCTACAAGGATTTCAGCATCACGATCCCGAAATCCAGCTTAAAGGTGAAAAAACCGGTTGATCTTAGAAACGCATCGATCATCACAGACGGAAGCTACGGTTATGTTTATTACACTTACTAAGCTTTGACCAACCTGGCATAAATTCTCTTCTGCCCTGCACAGGTAACTGTTTCCATTCTTGTTACCTGTGCAGGTCCGCAGAAAAGAGTAACCATACAAAAACCTTCCTAACACATGAAAAATCCATTCGAAATCGCTTTGCGATGGAATTTTTTATTTGTTCTTTCCGGATTTCGCGTTGTTACCTGTATTCTTATCAGATTTTTTTGCATTATCTGTTGTCTTTTTCTTGTTATCTGTTGTATTCTTCTTGTTATCAGCAGCATTTCCTTTCTCTGTGTCCGTTCCTGCTGTACCGCTGCCTATTCTGCCGGACGCTGCACCATTATTATCTGTCGTATCTGTGCTGCTTCGGTCTGTTGTAGTATCCTTTTTACTGCCGTTTTCTGTTGCGGCGCCTGTTGTGCCGTTCCCGGTCGTATCATCTGCCGTATCGCTTCCAGCTATACCATTCGCTGTATCACCTGCTGTTCCACTGTTTGTCGCATCGCCTGCCGTGCCATTGTTTGTCGCATCACCTGCCATGCCATTGTTATCATTCGTATTATTTGTGTTATTCGTATTATTCGTGTCATTGCCTGTCATATCATCCGTCAGGTCCTCTGCGCCGTCGATCACGTCGTCGCCCAGGTCCTCCACGCCATCCACTACATCGTCCACCATATTTCCACCGTTATCCGTGCCGTTCGTAACGGAATTTGTGTTATCAGTCTCGTTGTTCTGTGCCGCATTATCCTTCTCATCCTTTGTCGTCCCGCATCCGGCGGCTACTGTCAATGCAAGCGCCGTCAGAACACCTAACATTAATTTTTTCATACTGTGATCTCCTTTTTACTATGGTATCATCATCCGGCGGCTGCCATTCCAAAAAAGGCCGGCTGCCGCGGCTGATACAACTATTGTCTCCATTCTGCCGCAAACTATCCGTTATTTGCGCATCTTTGGCTGGAAAATGAGGGAAGCCAGATAACCAAGCACAAGAGCACCGGACACGCCCACCGCACAGGACGTAAAGCCGCCCATAAAAAGCCCGATAAACCCATTCTGGTCAATCGCCTCCTTCATGCCCTTCCAAAGAAGATTGCCAAACCCAAGCAGCGGGACGCTCGCTCCAGCTCCTGCATATTCTATCAACGGCTCATAAATGCCGATCGCTCCAAGAACTGTTCCCGTGCATACAAGCGTTACCATAATACGCCCCGGAAGCATTTTCGTCTTTTCCATTAAAATCTGAGCCAGCGCGCAGATCAGCCCGCCTACCCAAAAAGCGTTGATATAATCCATTTCGTATCTCCTTTCTTTTTCCTGCATCCGTACAAAAAGCGCTTTTCAATACCGCTTTCCTTACCCGGCATACTCGATCACGACTCCATGTGCGGTACCCGGTACATTCTGGCCCTCGTTAAAGCTGACCTGCGAAAGCATCGCCCCGGTCGGTACGAATAAGATCCGTTTCAGGCTGCCTGACTCTACCTGCGGGAGGAAATGGGCGCTCAGCGTCGTCGCAGAGCAGCCGCAGCCGGAACCGCCGCACTGTGTATCCTGCTCTTCTTTATCAAAAATCTCAATGCCGCAGTCGGTATGGTTGCCGCTGATATCATATCCCTCGTCCTTTACAAGCTTCCATAAAATTTCCTGCCCGACGTACCCAAGGTCTCCGGTAATGATCTTATCATAATCACTCGGCTTGCGGCTGAAATCCTTAAAATTCTGAACGATCAGCTTTGCGGCTGCCGGAGCCATCGCCGCACCCATATTCATCGAATCCCGGATCCCATAATCGGTGATCACGCCCGTCGTGACCCCTGTAATTTTTGCCTTACCGCCGTTTTTCCCAAGCACAAACGCACCGCTGCCCGTGACCGTCCAAGTCGCTGATAACGGACGCTGATTGGCATACTCCACCGGAAAGCGGAACTGCTTTTCCGCGCTTGCAAAATGACTGGACGTGATCGCCATCACATGATCCGCATACCCTGCTGCCACGCACATCGCACCCAGGGACAGCGCCTCCCCGCAGGTCGAACAGGCCCCGTACAGGCCAAACAGCGGAATTTCATAATTCATCAGCCCAAAAGACGTCGCTATCGTCTGTCCGAGCAGGTCGCCCGCAAAAATATAGCGGATGTCAGACGGCTCTAAAGAAGCTTTGCCCATAGCAAGGGCAGCCGCCTCCTTTTGCATGGTACTTTCTGATTCCTCCCAGGTATCCTCGCCAAACTTATCGCTGCTGCATACCATATCAAATAGCTTACCAAGCGGCCCTTCTCCCTCCTTCTTCCCTACCACGGATGCGCTGCTTAAAATAAAAGGAGCCTCCGCAAACTGGAGGCTCTGACTTCCCATCTGCTGTGTCATACTGATTCTCCTTTTTTCAGACGTCTTGCAGGCGGATAGCTCCACCTGTCCTTCGTCTTTCTTTATATCAGTATTCCCAGCAATCGGGATTTTATGCGCCGCGTGAAACGAAGCTGCCTTCCGTTTCCACGCAGCGCCAAGCTTAGGGGCATCTCATCAACCGGATCTATACGCCCGAATATGCCGCAAATCCAGCGTCGATCGGCAGTACCACGCCAGTGATCGCGCTTGCGGCCTTTTCGTCACACAGGAAAAATACGCCGCCTAAAAGCTCCTCACCATCTACAAACCGCGCCATTGGCGTTCCGGTTAAAATCTTATTGGAACGCGCCGTCGGCGTCCCGTCCTCCTGAAACAACAGCGAACGGTTCTGATTCGATACAAGGAATCCAGGCGCAAGTGCATTACAGCGGATGCCTGTCCCCGCAAAATGTGTCGCCAGCCATTGGGTAAAATTAGAAACCGCTGCCTTTGCCGCCGAATAAGCAGGTATTTTTGTCAATGGAGTATACGCGTTCATAGAAGAGATATTCAAAATACAGCCGCTCTTTCTGTCTGCCATATCCTTCGCAAAAATCTGCGTCGGGATCAGCGTGCCCTGAAAATTCAGCTGAAACACAAAGTCCACACCAGCAGCATCCAGATCAAAAAATGTTTTCTGCCCTTGCTGCGCCTCATGATGATATTCGTTATCCGTCGTAGCCTTTGGGTTGTTGCCGCCCGCCCCATTGACAAGAATATCACACGGCCCAAGATCTTTGCGTACGTGCGCGTGCACCTCTTCCAGCGCAGCAGCCTCAAGTACGTTCGCCTTGTAGCCTTCACATACATAGCCCTCGCCGCGGCATTCCTCCGCCAGCTTTTTTACCGCCTCTTCATTTAAGTCCAGCGCAGCAACCTTCGCGCCTGCCTGCGCAAAAGCCTTCGCCATCGTGCCGCAGAGCACGCCGCCAGCTCCGGTCACTACTACTACTTTTCCTGAAAAATCAATGTTTAATGGTAAATTCATCTTCCTTCTCCTTTTTTATTTTTTACCCTCAGTACGTCCGGCCGTACATAATCAGTTCAGCAAAAAAATCCAGCAAAATACGTGGCAGTTCCCGCTTGAAATATGGTGAATCTTGCCATATAATAAATAGTATCCCACGTCAGACTCTATTTATACACTAAGAGTAAAAGGAGTTTTTTAGCAAAAAGAAAAGGAAACGATATTATGTCAGGTTCAACATTCGGAACAATTTTTAAAATCACTACATGGGGAGAATCGCACGGCACCGGTGTCGGCGTCGTCATCGACGGCTGTCCCGCAGGACTGCCGCTATGCGAAGCCGACATCCAGCAATACTTAAACCGCCGCAGGCCGGGCCAGTCCAGATTCAGCACACCACGCCAGGAAGCAGACGAAGTAACGATCCAGTCCGGCATTTTCGAAGGACGCACAACCGGAACGCCAATCTCCATGGCTGTTTTCAACAAAAACCAACGCTCCTCGGACTACAGCGAAATTGCGTCCTACTACCGTCCAGGCCACGCAGACTACACCTTTGACCAAAAATACGGCTTTCGCGACTACCGCGGCGGCGGCCGCTCTTCTGCACGCGAAACGATCGGCCGCGTAGCCGCAGGCGCCGTCGCAGCAAAGCTGCTGGAACAAATGGGCATTCATTTTCTGACCTACGTCAAAAGCATCGGCCCCATAACCTGTGACCCATCCCTTTCTCACGCATCCGAAATCGAAAACAACCCGCTTCGAATGCCAGACGCCGCCGCCGCCGCGAAAGCCCGGCAATACCTGGACGACTGCATGAAAGCGCAAAACTCCTCCGGCGGCGTTGTAGAATGCATTGTATCCGGCGTACCTGCCGGCATTGGCGAGCCTGTTTTTCGAAAGCTTGACAGCGAGCTGGCAAAAGCTGTTTTTTCCATCGGGGCAGTCAAGGGCTTTGAGATCGGAGACGGCTTTGAAGCCGCAAAAGCAACTGGAAAAGACAATAACGACGCGTTTTACTATGATGAAAATAGAAAGGTCTGCAAAAAAACGAACCATGCCGGAGGGATCCTTGGCGGCATCAGCGACGGATCGGATATTATCCTGCGCGCCGCGTTTAAGCCTACGCCATCGATCAGCGCACAGCAGGAAACGGTGAACCGAAACGGAGAAACGATCACCATCCATGTCAAAGGCCGGCACGACCCTGTCATTGTACCACGCGCGGTCGTAGTCGTAGAAGCTATGGCAGCACTGACGTTAGCGGATCTGATGCTGGCAGATCTGGGGGCACGTATGGAGTATGTGCTGGATTTTTACAAAAAGCGGTAGTCCTACCGCTTTTTGTAAAATGGTTTTTAATCCAGTCCTCTAGTCCAATCCCAACGCTTTCAGCGTCTTTTTTCCAATTACGCCGTCTGCCTGCAGATCATGA
Organism: uncultured Eubacterium sp.; assembly: GCA_910586225.1. Lineage (GTDB taxonomy): Bacteria > Bacillota > Clostridia > Lachnospirales > Lachnospiraceae > Eubacterium_J. Next base: position 14,373 of record CAJUIL010000018.1, read on the forward strand.
TCTCTTTGGAACTTCTTTAATGCTTTTTTACTTTTCGACCCCATGATCCCGTCAGCAGTCCCGCATTCATATCCGAGCCTGTTCAGCTTTTTTTGAACCTTTTTAACAGTACTGCTGCTTACGGCAGCACTTCGTCTTGAAGTGCCTGCTCCTTGGCTCGCTGCGCCTCCCGCGGCAGAAGAAGCGCTGTCTGTATAAGGACAGACACCATTTTCATGCAAATGCGCCGGATAACCGCCGCAATGATAATGATAGCTGCCAAGCCCGCTGGCATTACGGTTATCCCTGTGCCCTCCGTTGCTGTCCGTCCTGCCGGAATGCGCCTGCGCGACCATCCTGGCAGACTGACTCCCTGCAGAAGCGACCGGTGTAAAGATCATCATACCAGCAAGCGAAGCTGCCAGCAGACTGCGTGTTATTCGTTTCATAAATCTCCCTCCCATTTATTGTTATAATCTGATTATAACGGATTTCGTCAGAAAAAAATACCGGGATTATCGACAAAATAGGATATCCCGGTTTATCTATTATTCACAAGCCATATAAATCCTTACGCAACGATCCCTTCATCTTTCCGCAGCGCATCCTTTATCTCCCGCCTGCACAAACTACCAAAGCCGCCTGCCAGCACGCTCATCAAAAACGTATAAAATACAGCCGCCCCCATAACCCCAAAATACTTCACAACCGTATCCATAAACAAAAAAGCAGGCATCGACGCCGCACCATAAGCATAGAGCAGCAGCTTCTGCCTGCGCATGATCGTAAGCAGCACGCAAAAATACCCGGTATACGCTAACATCCCGCCGCTGAACACAAGCAAAAGCAGCTCGTTTCGATAAGCGCGCAAATCCGCGTGGTACAAAAACGACAATACCGGGATCCCACAGACATAAGCCCCAAACACGCATACCGCCGTCAGTCCGCACAGTATGAAACACTGTTTTACCGCCCTCCTTCGAAAGCTTGCCACTCTCCCTTCCTTCCATTCGAGGGCTGTCTTTACAAGCGTCGGCTGGTAAATAAAGCCATTTAAAAGCCCGATCACAAACACCGGCATCGCAACAAATCCATAACAAGCCTGCACCTCTTGCGGCAGATGTCGGTCAATCGCGTATTTCGGCGCATTTGTGACATAAAATGAAAAAAAAGACACCGCAGCAAGCGGCGCGCAGTCCCGCAAAATCCACCAGACTGCCTGCCACCGCACCGGCGCCAGCTTTTCATGGAACCCTAAAAAAGCAGCCGTATTAAAGATCAAAAAAGCAGCCAGGCATACAACAGCTCCTACAACAGACGCAGCTGCCAAGCCTTTCCCTGCAGCCAGCAGACCTGCAACTGCGGCTAGGATCAGCAGCCAGCGGATCAAAAACACTTTTGCTCCGGTATCCAGCGACTGTCTTTGCTGATACAAGCCCCAGAAAACATCCTCCACAGACTCTATGGTATAGATAATGCAGATCGCTGCGACGACTGCCACTTTCTGTCCGCTGTATCCCATTGCATACGTTCCGTACAGCAAATACCCGGCGGTTGTAAGCAGCATCAGGGCCGACGTAAGTACCCTCGTCCAAAAATAATCAGCAAAAGAAAACTGCCCTTTCACATCCGTAGCCTGGTAAGCACGAACGCCAAACTTCCCTATCGTCATCATCAAATTGCCAACCGCAAACGCAACTGATAAGATTCCGGCTTCCAGCATACCGTCCGTACGGGTCACTACCATAGATAAGATCACGGACTCCCCGGCATTGACCAGACCCGCGGCGGAGTTCCAAAGATACCCGTTTCCAGATTTTTCTTTTCTATTAATATCATTGCCTATTCCAAGATTCAAAACATCCACCTAAGCTTCTTTGCATTCTTATAATACCGCCTGCCTGATTACCCGTACCATTTCAGTCAGCATCTGCTCTGTCATACCTGGATATACTCCGACCCAGAACGTATCCCGCATGATCCGATCCGTCTGCTCCAGCTTTCCAGCAATCCGATACCCATACGAGCCTGCCCGCATCGCATCAAAGCACGGATGCCTGATCAGATTTCCCGCAAACAGCATCCGCGTCTGGATGCCCCTGCCCTCCAGCATAGACACAACGCGGCCCCTGTCCAGCCCTTCCCTGCACGTAACTGGAAAGCCGAACCAGCACGGATCAGAATGCGCGCACGCCTGCGGCAGCAGCAGCCTGTCTGAAAGATCCGCCAATCCCTCATGGAGCCGTCGGAAATTTTCCCTGCGCGCCCTTGCGAACACCGGGAGCTTTTCCAGCTGTGCGCAGCCTATCGCCGCCTGCATATCCGTCGCCTTGAGGTTATAACCAAAATGCGAATATACATATTTATGGTCATAACCTAACGGCAGTTCCCCATACTGCTTCTCAAAGCGGTGCCCGCACATATTATCCTGCCCGGACGGGCACGTACAATCTCTGCCCCAGTCTCTGAGCGACCGGATGATCCTATGCAGCAGCGGCTGGTTTGTATAGACTGCCCCGCCTTCCCCCATCGTCATATGGTGCGGCGGGTAAAAGCTAGACGTCGCGATATCCCCGAAAGTCCCTGTCAGATGCCAGTCCCCATCCACCTCATACGCTGAGCCAAGCGCGTCACAATTATCCTCCACAAGCCATAGATGGTATTTCTCGCAGAACCCCTTTACCTGTGCAAGGTCAAACGGGTTGCCGAGCGTATGCGCCGCTATAACCGCCTTGGTCCTTCCCGAAACCGCCGCCTCCAGCTGGCTGACATCCAGGTTGTACTGCGGGATGGTCACATCGATAAATACCGGGACCGCACCAAACTGTACCAGCGGGGCGACCGTCGTCGGAAAACCTGCAGCCACCGTGATCACCTCATCCCCGCGCTGAATGGCCCTGTCCCCAAGCAGCGGCGAGGTCAGCGCCATAAATGCCAGAAGGTTCGCGGAAGAACCGGAATTGACCAGCGAGCAGTACTTCACGCCCAAATACCGTGCAAGCCCTTCCTCAAACTGCTCCGTATAGCGTCCGCCCGTCAGCCAGAACTCCAGGGCGCTATCCACCAGGTTCACCATCTCCTGGCTGTCATATACCCGCGCGGCGTAGGGGATGCGCTGCCCCTGCACCCATTGTCCGGCAGCATGATACTTGCTGCAATACGCTCCTACCTGCTGCAGGATCATCCTTCTTGCTTCCTGTTCCGACATATTCCCAAACATATGCTCCCTCCTGCTATCCTTGATCCTCTATATCCTTCCATATCTTCCATGGTGCCTGTCCGCTTTCCCACAGTCCCTCCAGATACTCCTTATCCCGCAGCGTATCCATCGGGGACCAGAACCCACCATGCAGGTACGCTGCCATCTCCCCGCACTCCGCCACACGCTCCAGCGGCCCTGCCTCCAGCATCTGGCTCCCGTCCCCCAGGTAATCAAAGACACCCCGGTTCAATACCATGAACCCTGCATTCACCCACGCCTGGTCTGCCTGGGCTTTTTCCCGGAATCCCAGAACTTGGTTTGTCTCCTGGTCCATCCGCAGCGTACCGAACCTTCCTGCCGGCCGGGTGGCAGTAACCGTCGCAAGCTTGCCGCAGGCGCGGTGGTACGCCACCAGCTTTGGGATATCCACATCCGCTACGCCGTCCCCATAAGTGAGCAGGAATTCCTCATCCTCAATGTAATCCCGTATCTTAAGGATACGACCTGCCGTAAACGTATGCAGCCCTGTATTCGCAAGCGTCACCTGCCATGGCTCCACATACCCTCCCTGCGCAGCGATATGCCTGTCCGCCAGGGAAAACGTGCTGTCCGACTGGTACATATGATAATTGATAAAATACTTTTTGATCATCTGCCCTTTGTAGCCACAACAGATGATAAATTCACGGAAACCATAATGTGAATAGATCTTCATGATATGCCACAAGATCGGCCGGCCCCCGATCTCGATCATCGGCTTTGGCCGCAGCTGGGATTCCTCGCTGATGCGTGTACCCTTGCCGCCTGCCAGAATCACTACCTTCATGCTATCCTCACCTCCCTATTTTTATGTATTTTCAGTCTATTACTTCTTATAATAGTAAAATGGCTTATCCTGGATCGTAAATGTTTCAGCGAGATAAAAGGACGGATCTTGCAGGAATACTTTTTCCAATATGTATTGATGATGCATAACACCGCTCAGCAAGAAGCCATCCTGCTGCAGGATTTCCTCCACGATCACATTTACTGTATCCTCCCCCATCTCACCACCACCTAAAAACAAATCCGAAAAATCCCTGACGTGGGCATAATTATCCCAGCCCAGCATATGGTAGAGTATAGATATTCCAGACCCTGCCCCATATACATTTTCTGGCACTCGCGACGCAAGATCCGTCAGCTCCGGCTCAATCCCCTTTGTCGTAAGCACCTGTGGCGAATGCGATTCGTTTACCATATTCGCCGCACTTAGCGTAAGCTGTACGCCAAGGCTTGCTACAATAACAAGCGACACCACAGCAACCGACCTCTTTCCAAGCTCCTCCAGGGATACCTCTCTGCGCCACCGTTTTAACGAAGGCCATGTCTTTTCTATAAGGAGCGCATTTGCACAGACCGCTTCCCCAAAACAGATCGTTAGATTGGAATATGCCGCCCGGTTCACATAATAGCTAAATGAGAGCAGACCAAGTACCGCAATCACAACAGCTGCCGGCGCATCCGGGCTCATAACCTCCCCTCCTTTTTGGAACAGCCTGGTATGGTACAGCCCCCAAGCAGTCAGCGCAGCAAAAAGGCAGAATACATAGACCCACGCATGATTGCCCCATGGAAGATCATAACGCAGCGTCCCATCCATATACCCTTTGGTAAACAGAGGGATAAAAAAAGCCCGAAAGATCAGCTTACCACCACACAATAAATTATAAGCATTCACGACTGCTATGCTAAACAACAGGCTGGCAGCACTATAAAATGCCAGCTTCCCCAAAAAAAGCAGCTGCTTCCTTTCATACCACTGGTGCACCTGGAGCCGCTGTGTTATAACAGCCGCGCTAAATGCCAACAGGCAAAATATCCCGCTTTCTGTATTCCAAAGGATCGCCAGTGACACCAACAGATATCCTATACACATCCATTTGGTTTCCCAGAGCTTCTTTTTATGCCGCACCAACCAGCAGACATATGCGCAAAGCAGCATTGGAAACAGCTCACGGATCGGAAATACCTGCCAGTAAGGTCCTGCTCCCCGGTGTACCGCAGCTTCATAAACACCCGCACACGCAGCAGCTGCGCGCAGCCAGTTTTTGGAGAGGATCGTATGGCATACATAATACGATGCTGCTACCGTCATGCAGCCGGCTGCCGCAATCAGAGCTGCTATCACATACGGGCTTCCATTTGACAAACGGACAGGTAGCAGGAAAAACAAGCCGTAGTGCCCGTAGATTCCTGACGTTATTTTTGTATACGGTATCAGGTCACAGACATTATAAATACTTTCTATAACCGCAACTGCATGATGCATATCAATCTTAAATAGATTGACATAATAAGTTCCGTAAAAACATAAAACTATGCACATCACATATACAAAGTACAACGAAAACGTGGAAATCTCCCTTTCTTTTAGAAGCATATAAAAAGTTAAAACTATCCCCGCAAGAAAAACCAGCCTCATCAGGCTTGAAGGAACTGTAAACACCGCCCTGCCTGAAGCCGTATACGGAAACTCATCCACAAACTCTATCCAAAACCAACGATCCAGCGAATATAACAAAATAATAACAGGAAGCGCAGCAATAGCTGCTTGCTCATAATATGACATAACATATTGCATCGTGCTGTTTTCAGTTCTTTCAAAAAGAATGCAAACTATCCGGATCCCAAAAAAGACAGAAAAAAACACCAACAGCATAACGGCATAAAACCGGAAATTACTTTCATTCATCCACAACCAAATGCCACTGTATCCCTCTGACTGCAACCCCAGCACATACCACGCAAACCGCAGGCTTGCAAAACACGCCGCGCAAAGGCAAAGCATCCATATTTGTTTGCTGGTAAATCTGATCCTACTTAAAATATCTAATCACCCCTTCTTCAGATTCACTACTCTTCACTCTCACCGGATCACCGGCTCCTCTTCCTTCATGCTTTTTTCCAAGATTGCATACCCCCATTCCAACTGCTCTTCCAAAGCAGCCTGTTCCTCTTGGCATAGATGCCGCATCTGGAATTTTTCAAATTCCTTTATCGTATGGTTAATATATGCATCTATAACCTCCACCCGCTCTGTCGATAAAAAACTCCCTGTATCATGACGTGCACTGGTTCCATGGATTTTTACATATTCCTTCGCCTTCTTTTGCGCATTTTGTAGTGTTATTAGCACCTGGTGTCTTAATTCGCCGGAAACGCTCTGCAACAGAGCCGGCAAATAAACCGGTGGAAACTCTCCGTAGCGCTGTGCGTAATTCATCGACAATGCCGTATGCAGCTGTTTTAGATACACTTTGATGTTCACACGGCTATGCCCTAGACAGTCATGCATCAGCATCTGCTTGCGTGATTCTAAGTAATAATCCCGATGGAAACATTCCTTTAAGAGCGGGGCAAGCTTCTGCTGGAGTCCATAAGGATCCCAGGCATACGGGGAAAGAAGCGTATCCCCCACAACCGTATACAGCCCACAGGAAAACTTGCCATCAACCGACGGATAAACCAGATAATGTAAAAATGACGTCGTTTCCCAAAAAGAAAACTGCTCAAAATAAATATTTTCCAACTGCATCCGATAAATCAGCTCTGATTCCGGTAATTTCTGTGGAAAGCGTATCTTTTCATCCGGAAAGCTTTTCTTTATATACAAAAACCGGGTATCATAGTCACTGTCCGCAAACTGCATCCCTCTTGCAATACTTCCTAAAACTGCTGCATATACTACTTTGACATCCCGTTCCTGTTCGCATTTTTCAATTCCCTGTTTAATACTTTTCTTTAACTCCTCTGAACCAAACAGCATAGTCCCTCCCTACCAGCTGGAAGGATGCCGCATTTCAGAATTATTTTTTTAAGCTCTCACTTTTATCTAACGGAAGGTATGCCTCTTTTAAGAAGTCCTCTTTTTTCTGCATTCTATCTACAAGCTCTTCCAGTTGGTTTTCTATCCATATATTTAAATAAGGTATGGTCAACGTATAGCTTTTTTCCTTTGCTATGCTGCTGCACCTATTTTTTTCCCACAGCGCCCGGCAAAGTTCAAGAACTGGCTGTTCGATTCCAGCTCCTCCCCCCCCCCCGACCAAATACTCAAAATCCATCACGGGCCGCATTCCTTTCAAAACTGCCCTACAAACCATGATCTCGCTTATTGTGTAGAGATATTTCCGCACCGATACCTGCTCCTGCTCCCGGATCCTCTCCCAATAATTCCCATATGCGCGGCTAAAATAAGCATCCCAGATATCTATTAAACGCAACCCTTCTTTCAGATTTCCATAAGCATTTTCTACGGAACCTTTTTGAAATTCCATCCTCTTGTCCGCCAGATATATACGCATCACCATTTCCTTCAGAAATCCAGGTCTTTCATGATCCTTTCTATTTACAATTTCATCTGTTTCTTCTTGGCTACGATAAAACCGTGTTGGATATTTGCGTCCTACTGCACCATAAGTTATGCATTCTGCTTCTATTTCCCTAAGTGGGGCATAAAAACAGTCAAGCCCCATACCAGCACGATCGATCCGCTTTATACGAATGCCCGAAAAACCTTTAGACCTGCCATCTACAACCAAACAGCAGTCAACGTCGCTACTCGCATTTGACAGATTTAAAGAAATACTACCGCTTACCGCACCAAACAGCAGCCTGCACTCTAATTCTTCCTCGATCCGTCCTGCATTTTCCTGAATCATGGACATACATCTATCCAACGTCTCATTTTTCATCCGGCTCATTACAGTCCCTTTCTATAATATAGCTCTTCAAAATCTTACCCTTTTTATATTTCTGGTTGATACTTGCCGCCACCCGCATGAAATGCCTTTGCGCAAACTCCTGTGCGACACCCTGTTCCGCATATTTGAGGATACACACGTTGCACCCTGTCAACAGTTGTTGTACCGCATCCAAAGTTCCGTATTCCTGTCCCTTTAATCTGTCTGCTTCCAAAATAACAATACAGCCATCCTGCGGTGCATTTTCGATACCATACCGAACATCAGTTTCCCGAAAAAGGCGGTTCAGCTGCTGCTCAAGCTGCCCACACGAATACCTCCATACCCTGCAGCCAAGACGCACACAGAACCTGGCAAAATTCCCAAGGTCAGAGGAACAGTCCACAATATCCAGTTTTGGAAAACAAGTCTCCCCATATGAAAAGTAAGTTTTTCTTGCATAATACCTGGCAAACCATAAAAGGAATTCCCATTCGCCCCTGTCGCGAAGCTGGATTCCCCGGTAGAATGCCGGGTGCGGGATGACTGCGTCTGCTCCGTATCCCTGCAGCAACTCCATTGTTTTTGGAATTTCACACGCATTCCAAAATGCATCATAATCCTCTTTTGCCAGCTTCACCGGAAGGTATTTTTTTCCAAGCGCTACCTGGAACGTACACCGATGTTTACCAGATATCAGGTTGAAGTAATGCCCTTGCCTATTCCATTTTGCCTGTGCCGCATTCCGAATAAAAAAATCTGCATCCAGATCTGCAGACGCCCGCATCTCCTCATATACCTGCATCCGGTTTTCCATGACATTTTCTTTCCACGCCTCTGTCACTTTTACACCATATCTGCCTTCTCCCTGCACCACACAGTATTCTTCCAGATAGTCGTGCGGGCTGGCATCCGTATGATTGCTAAGGAATCTAAAAAAGTCAATATGGGCAAACATCGAAAGCAGACTCTGCGGCTTCCCCCATGGTCCGTATGACTGTTGACCTTCCATAGCATTGCTAAATAAAAATTCTGCTGGTATATAAGCCGTCACCATGCCATTCTCTTCCTGGATCCTTCCAAAATCATGCATCCAGTACGCACGGTCTACATCGGGCATTTTGAAGCCTCCCCTGCATTCCCCAGCAAACAAGCTGTCATACAGCGCCGCCAGTTCTCGCTCCCCATCGTTCCCATAACCCATCAGAACAGAATATGGCTTGTAGATCAAGTTATAAAAACCTTTTTTATCCAGCATCCGTGCAATCGCCTCATGCTCAAATACATTTTTCACGGAAATAAAAATATACGTTCCATGATCTCGAAGCTCATCCGGTACACTATCCATACTCCATACCGGAAGCCCTTTATATTCCCTTAGTTCATATGCCCGCCTGTCTATGTATCCTGCAACATGGAAACCGCCTTTTTCCAACGCATTCCTAGCAATGCCACCAAGCGATGCAGCCCCGTATAAAATAAAATCTACCTGCTTCATCATTTCCTCCATCTTGCCCAAGGCGCAATTCCCGCATTCCATAAATTCTCTGCTTCTGCCAAATCTCTTTTCGTTTCTACCGCTGTCCAATACCCCAGGTGCTCATAAGCTACGAGCTGCCCCTTGTCAGACAACTTCACAAGCAGCTGTTTTTCCAAATCATAATTCCCCTGTAAGTATGAGAAAGCATCCCTGCACAACACCATACAGTTTGCATTGACCCATGCAACACTGTCCTGTGGCACCCATGATGTATCATAATGGAGTCTCCCTTGTGCGTCCACCGAAAGCAGCCTGTTCCTGCCTGTGGGCCTGGCCACTGCAGCTGTCGCTGTTTTTCCAGCCTGCAGATGCGTATGCAGCAGCGCATTCACATCTATATCTGACAGACAATCCCCATAAGCAACTATGAATGAATCCTCGTCCAGATAATTCTGTACCATGCCTACCCTTTGACCAGTAGAAGAAAATAATCCGGTATCCACAACCGTAACCTTCCAATCTTCCGTTTTCTTTTTATGTATCTCGATCCGGTTGCTCTGCAGGTCAACCGTAATATCCGATTGGTATATATAAAAGTTCATAAAATATTCTTTCACCATATCTGCACGATATCCCGCACAGACGATAAACTCACAGATCCCATATTCTGAAAAATGCTTCATAATATGCCAAAGCAGCGGTTTCCCGCCGATCTCCACCATAGGCTTTGGGATCCCTTCCCCTCTACTATGAAGCGTGCTCTGCATACCGCCTGCCAAAATGACTGCCTTCATCTTTCCGCTCCCCTCTATTTTGTGTGCCACGTGTAAATCGCTCACCATCTTACGGGCCTTTTTCCTCAAAACAAAAGGCTCTGTCCACCAGGTGCCAATGCGACTGGTAATAATCGCTAAGCTGCGCTACGGATTCGGCAAATCCGGTAAACGAAAATCCTCCCATTTCCCGCAGCAGCCTTTGGTTATCCCCGCTATACTCCGGTTTCCATCCCGTTTCTTTTACCAGGATGCGGCAGTCTGACCGCAGTGTCCGCTTTACAAGCTCCGCCAGGGAATACAGGTCGATCTTCCTCCCCCGGCACACATGATACCTTTGATGCTTTGGCTCATGCTCCAAAAACCACCGCATGATCTTACACAAATCATCGATCCAAAGATAATCAAAATAAACATTTTTCTGTATCGTAATATCCATTCCTGCCAGCACCCGGCATATGGCATTGGAGATGAAGCGCCTCTGGTACTCCTCATACTTCCCGTAGACCCCGAACAGGCACAGATCATAGATGTTCCTGCTCCCTTCACATATCTTTGCCATAAGATATTTGGAAAATCCATACGCGTCCGCCGGGATATGGCTCCCAAAATATTCCTCCCTCATGCTTGGGGTATAAAAACGCATATCATACTCCGCACCGGATCCAAAATAATACATCCTGCCATAAAGCGTACTGCACCTTTCCAGGTTCAAAAACATCCGCAGGTTGCCATCCAATATCTCGTAGGCGGCCACGCCTTCCGTTCTGGTATTATTCACATTTGCCGCATGGATGACGACATCAAAACAATGCCGGCCAAGATAGCTTTCCACTGCCCGCGCATCCGTAAGGTCCAACGCTTCCCTATCCGGCGTCTCGACCTCATGATCCAGACGCAGGTTTTCCGCCAGGTTGCGGCCGATAAAGCCATTTGCGCCAGTCAGTAATATTCTCATCATCCGCCTGTTACGCCTCCTTATCTTTTGCGGATACATTATCCACATTCAGGCTTCCGCTCAATATGACATCCGGACGCTTGGTCACTTTCCGCAGGATCACCCCAATATACTCCCCCAGGATCCCCATAAACAAAAGCTGCAGGGAGCCAAGGAAAAACATCCCGATCAAGATTGGCGCCGTGCCCATCTGGAAGCTGTTCCAATGCAAAAGCTTGGTAATCAGATAGGCTAGACCAATAAAAAAGCTGATGCCTGACATCCCCACACCCAGAACCGTCAGCATACGAAGCGGAGCGGATGAAGTGGCAACCATGGAATTGATCGCAAACGTCAGATACCGCCAGATGTTATAGCTGGACCTGCCGCTTTTGCGTGCTCTCTGCTCATATTGTACGAGCTTGACCGTATAACCCATATCTGCCAACAGAAAGCGGAAATTAATATCATAATCCGCCTTTACGCATTCCAGCATGACTGTCCTATCATACAGCACAATCCCGGATATATGCTCATACTGCGGGACATCCGAAAGCAGCTTGATCACCTTGTAAAAAAAGCTGCGCAGCCCGTACCGGAGCCACCCTTCTTTGGAGCCTGTTTTCTGTCCGCATACGACCAGATACCCCTGCTCCCAGTATTGAATAAACTGAGGCAGCAGCTCTGGCGGCTCCTGGAAGTCGCAGGGGATACTGATAATAGCATCCCCGCTCAGATACTGTGACGTATTCCTGGCCGACCTGCCGTCCATCCCGTAATTCCTGTTATTAAAAAGTACCTTGATATGCCTGTCATCCTGTGCCAGCTCCCGTAAGATCTCCGCGGTGCCATCTTTCGAGCAGTTGTCCGTGAACACAATCTCATATTCATAAGGGAGCTTTTGCATGATCCCGGTAAGCGTCTGCGCCATTTCCCGGACATTTCCGACTTCGTTATAGCATGGTACTGAGATACTGATTTTTTTCATACACCCTGTTACCTTCCTTACTGATCATACCAAGCGCCGTACAGCCTCATCTGCTCAGATCGGCAGCCTGAAAAAATCCTTCCCTTCCTGCATGGAAAGGCCGCACAACAGACCTGCGATCGCCTCTCCGGCTGAGCTTGCGATCAAAACAGACGAAAACCTGTCCCGGATCCGCAAAAGCTCCTGCGGCGCGTAAATATGTTTTCCCATAAATTCCTGACCCTGCTTCTGTGCTGAAGAATCGGCATATCCATAAATGATGACCCCGGATTCCTGCAATACCTGTGTCATATAAAGCCCGGAGCTTTCCGTGCCATAAACTACAACCGGACTTCCCGCATCCAGCTTCCCGTCCTGCAACAGACCATTTACCAGCATACGGAAATACCTGTGCCTGCTGAACGGAATATTGGGAAAGCCGCGCATGGAAAGCTGCATATTCACATACTCATTCTGCGCAGCAAACGCTTTTCGTGCAGCTTCCCCAAAATCATTCTTGCCTGCCCAGCCATTGCCGCCGTGTATCCGGTAAAACCCAAGCTCCTCTTCTAAAACCCCCACTTCTGTAAGAGAAAGCGCCGCCATAGCAAGGATCCCGTCCGCACAGTAGCGCATCCGGTTTTCCTCTGCCATTGGAAACAGCGGCTCCAACAGGCTGCGGTCAAACGAGAGGGAGGAACAGACCGAATGGTTATATAAATACCCGTAATCCATCAGTACCTTGTGCCAGTTTACACTCGCGTCTATCTTCCGATAGATCCCATTCCCATTATTTGACAAATAATGCTGCACGAAACGGAAGCGTTCATGCTCCTTTACAATCCGTGCCAGCTTCTTTGGATACCAGTAATCATCACTGTCTAAAAATGCAAGAACCGTTCCCCTTGCCACAGCAAACGCAGCGTTAAACGCACTCATCTGCCCGCCGTTTTCCTTGAATAATGGCCGTATCCTGCTGTCCCTTGCAGCATAGGCTTCTATCACCGCACGCGAACCGTCTGTCGATCCGTCGTCGACCAGAATGACCTCAAAATCCTCATAAGTCTGCCCAAGCACCGATTCTACAGCTGCACCCAAATACTGCGCATAATTATAATTGTCCAAGATCACCGATACATATGGTTGGCCCATCCTGTCGTCCTCCTTCTTCCTTTTTACCCAAAAGCAGACCCTAATCTCTCCAGATATCATACTCTGGCTCTACGAAACGCCTCCGGATATTGATGATACCAAGTATTTTTCCGGTAATATCCTGTGCCGTACGCAGCACCCCGGTATAATCGTCAATCCGTTTAAGCGTCGACGGCCCGCGTGAAACAGGTACGACCGTCCCTGCAAAATGTGCCTGTTTCCTTATCTCTGTACGCAATACTTCCTGCTGCTCGTATCTGAAGCCTTCCCCATCAAAATACAGCATCCGCTCCCCACGTACCATTCCGTCAAAATATTCCCTGAAAATACTGCTGGACAACACATAGGTCTGATACCCAAGCGCTTCCAGCACACGCCAGATACCGATCGTATGGTATACGTAAGCAGACTGGAGTAATAGAACAAAGCTTCCCTTTTCCACACCCTGCTCCTCCAGCTTATTTCGCAAAGCAGAGCAAAACACCAGGTCTTTTTCATATTCCTTACAAACGATCCTGCGGAAATAACGGATATCCGTATCCGGGAGCTGTTCAAACCCGTCGTCCAACGCACAAAGCTTCCTGCCCCAAAGCCTGGAGACATCATCCAGCGTCTCACATACTGCCAAACGGTCCAGCCCTGCCTTTTTTATCGCGGACGCAATGCCTGAGAGCAGGACAGACCTCGTACCGCCATGCTCCGTCACAAATAAGTACCCCGGATTCAGATAGTACTGGCAGACCCTCTGTGCAAACCTCTCCGGCAGCTCCATACCCTCCTCACCAAGAAGCAGCCATTCCTGCCTGCCAAGCTCCCTGACAGCCAGAGCAATCCTTCCTCCTGCTGAAGATGGGATCCTTTGTACCAGCACCAGCTTATACGCCACATCTAGTTCCTCCAGCCTTTCCCTGCAGGCAGCCTGGCACTCTGGCGTTGTAAGGACACAAAATCCGCTGACATGGCCTTTGTACTTAGCAGCAAAATCAGAAATCCGCTGTAAGCCTCCTTGTGGTCCGGCTTCCATATATAAATAAATCCCCTTTGGCTTTAAATGCTCTGACAAGCTTCCAAAACGTTCCTGCTCCGTCACATATTTTGCCATTGCCTCATCCATACCCTGTCCAATGCCATCCTGCATTTTTGCTTTTTCCATGTCAAATATAGCAACCTGCTTCTTTTCCAGCTTTGGCGAGCCGACCTGCTCCAGCTTTTTCAGAAGCGTCTGTGAGACGTCATCCACTCCCTCATTTGCATTCCTGCTGTATGTATGCAGCGCCATGCCGCAGATATCACACCAGTGGAACTGATCACTAAATTCCATAATGTCACGGTCCCACCATCCCGGTTCGATCTGCTTCCCGCCCGGCCCATGGAAAAGCATATCCAGCGTACCCGCTATCTCACAAAAAAACGCTCCCTTTGGGGTAATATTCGCACTCCAATAATCTTGTAACCAGCAATTTTCCCGCAATTTCTGAAATTCTTCATCACCAATCCCCAGATCCTTCCTGCTGACCAGGATCGGCTGGTGGAAGCTTGTGCCCACATGGTCATTCAGCCATAAGTCCGTGATCGTATCCGCAATGTCCTCATAATAGTCATAATACTTTCGGTTCACAGAAGAAAACATACACCATCCGCTTCCCTTGTTCACTGCCGCCTGGAACCACCGCTGCGCCTTGATAAAAGCTGGATAGTCTTTTACAATGGCCCTGCAGCGCCCATCGTCCATCAGCATATTCTGCCCCTCTCCGCGAACTTTTCGCAGGTATCCGGCAAACCTTGCATATTCCGGATGGAGCAGCGGCTCACCTCCTATGAGGCTAACAAACCCTTCGTATCCAGTCAAGGAATCCACCGCACGCCGGAAGGTTTCAAAATCCATAAAATATGTTTTCTTATGATGCCCGCAAAACCTGGAACAGTTTGAACAATTATGCACGCACGCATTTGTAATATCAATCTCCAAAATCGATGTATCCCTGATCTGTCTCATATCAGTCTCCCTTTCCAAATATCTTGGTTTCTTCATTCCACATATGCATATAAAACCGTTTCTGTCTTCATTGCGGCATGATGCCTGACTGCAAAGTGATATTCTGGCACCATCTGGTGCAGCAAAAGCTGGATCTGGAACAGATCTGCCACATAATGGTAAATACAAATTGCCAAAAGCGGTTTATACATACTTATCCCGCGCGCCGCACCCTGGATCATGTCATATTCAGCCCCCTCGATATCCGCTTTAAGGAAAGAATACGGCTCCTTTATAAAATCGTCCAGCGCTACGCTTTCTATCCGTGTGACCTGCGTCCCCTCCATATATTCCAGCATTCCTGTACCTGCTTTCCTTGATCCGGCCGCACCGCCCTGGATAAAATCCATGCTTTCGTTCTTGTTCCCAACACCACAGCAATGCAGACGGATGCTGTCCTCATCCAGCCCCCATTCGCTGCGCAGCCGCTCTATCCTGCGGGCCATCGCACGGAAATTCTTCTCATCTGGCTCAAAAGCAATGATCTTGCGAAATGCCCCAACTTGCTTCCAAAGATATCGCTCTATCGTATCCCCGGTAAACGCCCCACAGTCTACAAACACTTCCTTTTTTTCTCCTGCTGTCCGGTTAAACTGCGGCAGGCAGAAATACTGGTTTCCTGAAATACAAGAAGCGTCCGGCATATCCCCGAACCATTCCATGTGGAAACAGATTACAGCGGCATATGCATCCCTGGAAGCTTCATCCGCAAGCAGATCATAGCATTCCAATATTTCCTTCTTATGCAGCCTTAATACTGCTTCCTTAAATAAATGCCATTGTACTCCATGCTTATCCAGCCATCCGGCAACTTCAGCAGCCTGACTCTCCTTCCCTATGCAGAGGAGCACACAAATATCTTCCTGCCCAAGCAGATGTTCCGGTGCAACAACTGGCTTCCCTTCAAATACCCTCCCCTGCTTTTTTTCATCGCTATCACAGTATCCGCAAATCTTAAGTCCCGTCCTTTTGATCGTTTCCTGACTGTACAAGGCCACATTGCCCGCACCCCATATCCACACATTCCTGCCTTCTATGGAAGGCACACGTTCAAGCTGTTCCTCAAACTGTTCCCTTGTCATATGTTCCATCTCTCCTTACCTTCTGTTTAAAATATGCGATCGTCCGTTCCAGCCCTTCTTTCAGAGGGACCTGCGGCTGAAAACCAAGCTCTTTCTGCGCAAGCTCCAATACTGGCCTGCGCTGCAATGGATCGTCCGACGGGAGCGGGCAAAAAACAAGGCGCGAGCTGCTTCCCGTCAGCTCCAGCACAAGCTTCGCCAGCTCCAGCATCGTAAACTCCCCTGCATTTCCAATATTGCAAGGCCCGGTAAACCCGTCTCTGGAATCCATCATGCGCACCATCCCTTCGATCAAGTCGTCCACATAGCAAAAGCTCCTCGTCTGGCTTCCATCCCCGTATATCGTGATATCTTTGTTTTGCAATGCCTGCACGATAAAATTGCTGACAACGCGTCCATCCCCTCTGTCCATCCGCGGCCCATAGGTATTGAAGATGCGTATGATCTTAATATCAACACCATATTGTCTGTGATAATCTGAAAAAAGCGTCTCGGCCATCCGTTTGCTTTCATCGTAACAGGAGCGCACCCCCGTCGTATTCACACAGCCGCGGTACGATTCTGGCTGCGGATGGACTTGTGGATCGCCATATACCTCTGATGTAGACGCCTGCAGGATACGCGCCCCAGTACGCCTTGCAAGCCCAAGCAAATTCAAAGCACCCATCACGCCTGTCTTTGCCGTTTCCACCGGATTGCGCTGGTAATGGACCGGACTGGCTGGACACGCAAGGTTATAGATCCTATCCGCTTCTATATACAATGGCTGTGTCACGTCATGACGGATAAATTCAAAATATGGGTTTCCCAATAGATGGCGTATATTATCCTTGCTCCCTGTAAACAGGTTATCTACACAAATAACCTCCTTGCCATCCCGGATCAAACGATCACAAAGGTTTGAGCCAAGGAATCCAGCCCCGCCCGCTACAACAACTCTTTCCATACATACTCCTTCCTGCTGCCTTCTTCATCCTGAATTCTACATCTTTAACCCTCTCCCATAGAGCAGATCCCTTGCGTTCCGATATAAGCGTATAAAATAGACTCATCAAATGTGATACTATGATGCCTTACAGCAAACTTATAATCAGGCATTAGCTCATGTAATAATAATTGTATCTGGAATAGATCCGCTGCATTATGGTAAATGCAAACTGCAATCAACGGGCGGTACTTCGAAATTCCTTTTTGTGCCCCTTTCAGCATATTGTATTCAAATCCTTCAATGTCCGCTTTCAGAAACGTATACGGCCCGTCCAAAAAATCATCGAGCGAAACAACGGATGCATTTGTAACACCCCCGGCGCTTTCTTCATCGGACAAAAATGCCCCCGTCATGGAACTCATTGTTCCTTTTGCTGCAAACGCAGCCTGCCCGTTTTTATGTCCAACGGCACAATTATGCATCTCCACTTTATCCTCGGCAAGATTCCATTCTTTTTTCAGCCTTTCCATGCGGTACCCCAATGCCTTATAATTGCCTGCATCCGGCTCAAATGCTATGATCTTTTCAAAAGCCGCATTCTTTCGCCAAAGGTACTGCTCGATGGTATCCCCGGTATACGCCCCACAATCTACAAAGACCTCTTCCCCATACGCTTGAAACGGGCGGAGCGCAAAATACGGATCCCTGCTGATATAACGTTCCTTTGGCATCCTGTTTTTCATACGGCAATCAATGATATGTGCATAAATCTCTTTTGACAGGTCATCCTCCAGCAGGTCATAGCACCTCATGACCTCTTCTTTGTATACTTTAAATATCGCCTCATCCAGCCGGCACCACGTGACCCCTTTTTCTTCCAGCTGCCTGCCTACGGACAAGATCACGTTTTCCTGCGGTGTACAGAGCAGCACGACCGTATCCTTGTCCTGCATCTGATAAAATTGTTCCGGGGACAGGATCTTCCTGCCTCCAAACGTCTTCCCCCACTTTGACGGCTCGTTGTCACAATAGCCGCAGACAGGGAGCTTCACAAGCCGTTTTAATCCTTCCTGGTATATCTGCGCCGTGTTCCCCACTCCCCATATCCAGATATTTTTTCCTTCTAATGCAGGTACATCCTGCCCCAACTCCTCCAAAAATTGTTCTCTATCCATATCTTCCTCCCAAAGACGCGAGCTTATTCTCTACTCAAAAACGGCCACATCTCCTCCAGCAGCCCGGACTCCATCTTCCCATTTTCGCCCACGACCGCCTTCACCCGCGGCGACACCGTCTCCTCCGGCGGCACGATCACCTCGCACAAAAGCGGTGCATCATCCGCAAGCGCCTCCGGCAATACCGCATCCAGCTCCTTGTTATCCCGTACCCGCAGCGTCCGAAACCCATACGCCTGCGCCACCTTGCAGATATCCGGCATCGTCAGCCCGCTCTCCGCGCTGCTCGCCACATAGCGCCCTGCAAAATTGTTCCGCTGCATCGCACGGATGCTCGCATACCCGCCATTGCTCCAGATGAAGATCTTGAGCGGGAGCCTTAGCCTGTGTACCGTCTCCAGCTCCTGGATGTTCAGCTGGAACGCCCCGTCGCCATTGATCAGCACCGTCCGGCGCTTGTCGTTTGCGATGCAGGCGCCTACCGCGTACGGCAGGCCAAACCCCATCGAGCCGAGCCCTGCCGCATTCTTCATCTTCTGCCCCTTCTTCACACGGAACGCCTGGTATGTGATCTCGCCTGCCCCGCCGGAGCTTTCCGGTACGATCACGTCATCCTCCCGCAGGAGGCTGCACAAGCGGCCGATAAAATAATAGGCGCTGACATAGCCAGACACTTTTTCATGCTCCTTCGTGACCACCGGATAAGCCTCCCGCCGCTTTTTACAGTGCGTAAGCCAGCCCTGCCATTGCTCCTGCCAGCCCCGTCGCTGTTCTTTGATCACTTCCAAAAGCCTGTCCAGGAAAACTCCAGCGTCACAGGCCACGGACGCTTCCATTTCCATATCCATCCTTGCAATCTCGTTTGGGTCAATGTCCACAATGACCTTTTTTGCACATTTTGCAAAATTCCGCTCCCGGAATGCCGTCAGGCTCGTATCCAGACGGCTCCCGATAGACAGCAAAAGATCTGCTTCCTGCAGGATCAGGTTTGCCCCACGGTCGCCCATGATCCCCGGATGGCCTACATAGAGCGGATCGTCCTCCGCAAAGAAGTCCGCTGCCTTCCATGTCGTCTGTACAGGGATATGCAGCAGATCCAAAAGCTCGTACAGCTTCTCCTGCGCGCCTGCAAGCTTTACACCATTCCCGGCCAGCACCAGGGGCTTTTGGGATGCCTTTAACAATTCCACTGTCCTGCGTACCGCTGCCACTATGCCTGCATCTGCAGCCTCTTCAGATACGCCCTCTATCCTGCACCCGTCTGCCTGGCCTTGTCCTACACCGTCCGCCCGGCCTTGTCCTATGCCTCCTGCTGCAGGATACCCTGCCAGCTTTCCTTCCTCAATCATCACCGCCTGCACGTCCAGCGGGATCTCCAGCCAAACTGGCCCTGGCCTCCCGCTCACCGCTTCTTCATATGCCCTTTCCAGATGATACCGGATAGCCTGCGGCTCCAGCACCTGTACCGCATACTTTGTCACAGGCGTCACCATCGGGATCACCGGCACCTCCTGCGACCCAATCTGGCGCACGCCCCTGTCCCCGACCAGGTCTTCCCTCTTCGCCTGACCAGAGATGACGAACATGGGCGTGGAGTCGATCCATCCCGCTGTCACACCTGTAATGGCATTTGTCGCGCCCGGCCCGGACGTGACAAGCAGGAGTCCTGGGCGGTTGGTATGCTGCCCATAAGCTTCCGCAGCGATGGCTGCCGCCTGCTCATGCAAAAAGCACGTATACGCCATCCCGGACTTTCCCAGGGAGTCGTCTAAGTGCATCACACCGCCGCCCGGAAGCACGAACACATGGTCAACCCCCTTTTCCTTCAAAAACTGAAATATGTAATCTGATAGCTTTATCATGATCTCCTCGCTTTTCAAAAATATTGCCATACAATATCATAAAATACATACTATTACACAATATATTTCTTTAAGACCGGGATGCTGTTCAGCATTCCTGATATACCAAAAGAAATTACACAAACAATACTTACTATTACAATCACTGAAACGATTGGATGAAACGATAATGTATGAATGCCAAAAAAATGATGAAGCTGTTCTAAAACCATGGCATGAACCAAATACGCCCCAAAACTATATTTAGAAAACTTCCTTATACAAGCCTCTATTCTTTTATTCATACACCATTTAAAATGGTTTTTCGCCAGCACAAAAACCGCGATACTTTCCAGCAAAACATTCACTGTAAAATATCCATAAAAAAGTTCATTTGCCGCCTGCTGCCTGATAGAAATCACCCTTGTGAAACCAGCCGTCATTATCAATCCGCAAATGCCCAGCAGATAAACAAGCCCCTCTTTCCTTCCCTTGATCTCAATATTGTTCAAATAATACCCACATACAAAATATCCAACAAAACCTACTGCAAAATGAAAATAGAAATTATTCAAAATCCCGCTGACTACAGCCCCCCCCCTTTCTAAAGTAAAGGAAAACAGCATCACAAGCTGCGGCAGCAAAAATGTAAACATCAAAGACAAAATTAAAAAATATCGTGTTAATTCCAAAGAGCCGACTATCTTTTGCAAAAAGGGAACAATCATATATAAACCTATGATCATAAATAAAAACCACATATGGTAATGTCCAGACATCATCTGCAATACTGCATCTTTTAAACTCATAGGAACAGTGACCAGACCTATCCATGCATATGCCGCAGACCAAAAGCTCCAAGCCGTAATAAGCCTTAACACATTCCTTTTATAAATTTGTTCTATGCTTCGATTTCCTGCTAAAAATAACGCCCCGCTGATCATAACAAAAACAGGAACCGCCCATCTTACGCTGCTGTCAAAAAAATTAAATACATTCCACTCTAAAGTGTTCACCTCAGCCACAGCCCAATTTTGTGCAGATACGTGTAACAGCATCACTCCAAATGTAGCTAATATCCTAAGACAATCCAGATATATCAGCCTTTCATTTCCATTTTCAGTCTTTTTATCATAGGTCATTTCTTTCGCTCCTTCAAAAACAATCGTGGCAAAGACAATCTTATTCCCCGAACATCCTGTGTTCCACATATTCCGCAATAATATGCCCAATAAAAATATGCGCTTCCTGAATGCGCGGTGTCACAAACGATGGTATCTGTATCGAATAATCAACCATATTTTCCAACTCAGTGTGTTCGGCCCCTCCTGTCATAAGCACTGTCAGGATTCCGTTTTCTCTTGCATACTTAAGCGCCTCCCATACATTTCTCGATGTCCCGCTTGTAGATATTCCGATCACCATATCCCCAGGATGTGCTTTTGCCTCTAACTGCCTTACAAATACCCGTTCAAAACTGTAGTCATTCCCAACAGCCGTCAAGGTAGATGTATTTACAGACAGTGCTTCCGCGTTCAATGCCTGCCGCTCTTTATAAAAACGACTGATAAATTCCGTCGCAATATGCTGTGCATCTGCTGCACTACCGCCATTGCCGCACAAATAAACAGCCCCTTTCTTTTGAAACAACCCCCATATCCTGTCACCGACCTCCATCACCACTTTTGCAAGTTCCTGGTCAGAAGCCAGCTTCTTGAAAATATCTGTATGCTCCATAAGCCGGTCAAAAAAATAATGCTGCGCACACGCCCCGTCGTTATATCGTTCCAGGATGGATACCAGCTCCCACAGGCAGCCCTTCCCGCCGCTGTTCTGCAGGATGATATCCGCCGCTCCCCTTGCTCGGTCTATTGCGTCCGCCGGACATATCCCAAGCCCCGCATACGCAAGCGGCCCTACATCATATTTCCCATCGCCAACGTAGCAGATCTGCTCCTTTGGGATGCCTGCCTCCTGTGCCAGTCTGTACAAAGCGTCCTTCTTCTCCTTGATACCCCGGTAAAAATACGTCCATGGGAAACGCTCTTCAAAATAATCCACGATCTGCGTATCCTCCCCGGTCATAGCTGCCAGCTTCCATCCCCTGCGATGCAGCTCAAACACTGCGTCGATGTCCTTTAAGTTGACCTGCTTCCTCTCCGTGCCCTTTGCATCGACCGTGACCGTCCCGTCCGTGACCACACCATCAATATCCAATACTACCAGCTCTATCATCTGTCTTTCCTTTCTACAGCAGTCCGTAAAAGCCGCCTGCCGCAACCTGCGTCTCATCCCCTGAGCTTTTTCTTTACTTCCTCTTCCGCCTGAGTCAGCACCTTCTGGCCTGTCCCCATGATCCGCTCCACGCTGCGGATATCCTTCACAAGCCTGCACAGCTCATATGGTTCGATCGAAGCCTTTTGGTCTGAGCCGTACATTCCACGATCCAGCGTGATATGCCGCTCGATCGAAGCTGCCCCCGCTGCTGCCGCACAGACACTAACCAATGTCCCAGCCTCATGCCCGCTATAGCCTGTCTTGCACCCATACCGCCTAGCCAATTCCGCCACCAAGCTCAGGTTCGCATCCGCCTCCGGCATTGGGTATGTACTGTTGCAATGCAGCAGCTCGAATGGACAGCCTTGTTCCTGGAAAATAGCGACCGCATGGTCGATCTCCTCATAAGTGCTCATACCTGTTGCGATGAACGTATACTTCCCTTCCTTCGCAATCTCCTCTAACAGCGCGTCGTTTGTCAGCATGGCGGACGCTACTTTGTTATATTTGCAGTCATACTGACGCAGGAACGCCTGCGCCTCGACATCCCAGGCAGAGGCATACCAGTCGATCCCCTTTTCCTTGCAATACGCATCGATCTCGTCGTATTCCTCCTTGCCAAACTCAAGTCCTTCCTTTTGTGCCCTCTGTGTATGGCCCCACGGCGACTCTCTTGGGCTGTCTAAGTATTCCTTTGTATATACCTTGTCTACGGTACGCTTCTGGAATTTCACCGCGTCACAGCCTGCGACAAGCGCTGCGTCGATCAGCTGCTTGGCAAGATTCAGATCTCCGTTATGGTTAATTCCAATTTCTGCTGTAATAAATGTGCTCATTCTTACATTCCTTCCTTTCATCCATTTCTGCCTTACTTTCATGTATTACGCATTTTTGTGTTTTTGTGTAAATCCTCTAAACGCTTTTTTTAGAACCACTCCTCCATACCCTGCAAAAAGTATGATCACTGTCATTCCCTGATATCTGTACCTGGACTGCATCTCGCTGATTAAAATAAACGCCATCCATCCAAACGGAATATATAAAAGCAAATATGCCAGATTGCTTTCCTCATGCTTTCGCAGCAAAGCTAAAATGCCAATAACTGCCAACATCCATATGACATAAATAAACAGATTATTTGCGTTACTGATATTCCATAAACAATGATAAGCAGATGTCTGGCGATCATTTAAATAATCCAGCTTTTCCTGATCCGTAATTCCTTCCTTGTATGTTTCGTAACGCATGGAAATGCCATCCAAATAAAAATAATCATAATTATCCGCTCCAAACCATGCCAACTGTGTTTTCTTTCCCATCAGCTTTAAAACCGCATACGGATCCTGCAGCCGCTCCCGAATGATCCGTATACAAGCGTCTCTTTGTATCTCAGGCGGATAAGAGGAAATTTCTTCGATATCCGGACGGTTCCATGCTCCATCAGATTCCTGGTTCAATCCCCAAACAATTTTCATCAAATATGTGTGGTTCAAAATGTTGTTGACATCCCCTCTTTCTTTGATTACCATCATCAATCCCGATGAAATAGCACAATAAAAAACAACTGTAAATATAGTGTAAATTAAATTTCCTTGAAATTGCTTGATATCAGAAATAATCTTATTTCTATATGACACCCCTAGATGTAAAACGCTTTCCAGTTCACATCCTGCCGAATATACGAAAAGTCCACATAGTATGATCATGGCAGACGGATGATATAAATTGCTTGCCACAAAGCACAAAGCGCAGACAGAAAGATATAACACCCCTTTCTTCCTATGACCAGCTTTCGAAGCTTTTCTAAAAAAATAAAACCCCTGCAGCATAAAAAAAGCCGCTCCATGCGTATTGGTCGTAATATGTGCCGAAAGCACTCCCATCGGATAAAAAGTATAAATACAGGCTCCAGCAAGCCCTGCTGAACTCTCCAATTCCTTCCCCAGCTCATAGATCAAAAAACAGATACCTGCTGTATAGATACAATTTACTATCTGCATTCCAAGTAAGGTCGGCGAAAAAATTCTTAATAGCCATCCATTTATCGCTGCCTGACCAGCAAACGTCGGGATTCCATACGCTGCCAGCGGTTCGTACAATCCGCCGCGAAGACCATGCTCCGCAAAATAACAGGCTCCCTCATAATAATTAGCAAAATCATTGGTTGGCATATACTGACTGAAAGGAAGCGTTAGAATGCGTATGGCAAATGCTGTTACAAATATCCGTATACCCATTTGATAACTGCTGCATTGCTCTGCCATTTTGTTCAAAATCTTATATTCGAGAAATATTCCTGCCGCTATACATACTTCGATCAATCTTACGTATCCGCTGTGTTCCGTTATGGCTGCTGCAATATTGGTATGCATGGACACAAATAGAGCTATCAGAAATACGACCCAAACAAAAAAAATAGTTTTATGTATTCTGAAATTACCTTTAAATACCACATCATATTTTCTCATCTTTCTTTTCCCTGTTACTTTCATCAATTATAAACACAGGTCTGTTTTTTATTTCTAAATACATTTTTGACAAATACTGTCCTAGAATACCAATACAAAACAACTGCAATCCCCCAAGAAAAGTTATCGCACATATTATAGATGCCCATCCATCTACCGGATCACCAAACAGTACTTTTCTTACAACAATGTAAAAAACTACAAGCACAGCAATCAAACAAAATAAAATTCCAACTGCAGAAGATACTACCAGCGGCAAGGTAGAAAATGCCACAATACCTTCCAGACTATATTTAAATAAAGACCAAAAAGACCAGCTGGATTCACCTTTAATGCGTTCTACATTTTCAAATTCAATCCACTTATTTTTAAATCCCACCCATCCGTATAATCCTTTTGAAAAACGATTATATTCTTTTAAACTAAGCAATGCACTTGAAAATTTACGATTCATCAAGCGATAATCCCTTGCTCCATCTGCAATTTCAACGTCTGATAGGTGATTGATCAATCTATAAAATATGTTTGCAAAAATAGATCTTACCAGTGGTTCTCCTTTTCTATTAATTCGTCTTGCTGCAGCCGAATCAAACCCTTCTTCAGTTACTGCTTGATACATTTTTGGCAAAAGCTCCGGTGGATCTTGTAAGTCAGCATCCATTACAACAATATAATTTCCTCTTGCATTCTGCAGGCCAGCATAAATTGCAGCCTCTTTTCCAAAATTTTTTGAAAAAGAAAAATATATGATCCTGTTATCCTGCTCTGCCATTTCTTTCATAATATTCAACGTGTTGTCTTTTGAACCATCATTTATTAACAATACCTCAAAATCCACTTCCTGCATCCGCACCATCATTTTATTGAGTTCCCGCATAAAATCTGCCAAGCTCTGCTCTTCATTATAACAAGGTACTATCACTGAAATTAAATTTTTTATAAGCATATTCCCTCACCAATTCTCAAAGCTTCACAACCACAGTATCCATAATGATCCTGATACTTCCAGAATCCGGATACGCTGGCATCTGAGACACTTCTTCCAGCCCTATAAATTGTGC
Source organism: uncultured Eubacterium sp. (assembly GCA_910586225.1). Classification (GTDB taxonomy): domain Bacteria; phylum Bacillota; class Clostridia; order Lachnospirales; family Lachnospiraceae; genus Eubacterium_J. The sequence goes on from CAJUIL010000018.1 coordinate 40,454, forward strand.
TTTATCTGCCACAGGCGGCGCAAATCCACAAACATTCTTAAGAAAACTCAGCAAAGTATATTCATTATGAGCAGGGTACATGAAATCCGCTGTATAAGGAATGATCAAATCGGTTTCTGAAAATTCCGGATACACTGGAACTGTTGCATCATGTTCATCAGTAAAGAGAAATGCAACCGCCATATCATCTCGATATCCTGCTTGTAACCTAATACAGGAAGTAAGCACTGTCATCTCACTCTTATATTGCTCATACTGCAGCTGCATTTTCAAATAAATGATATTGTCAAAATAAAGGAACATCATTCCAAGTACCATCAAACTTATAATTCCAATATGTTTAAATAATTTAAGACATTTTACATCTGTATTTCCAATAACAAATTCCAAGCACCATGCTACAAAAACAAATAAAAACATCTCTCCATACACCATAAGCGTATGAATCATTGTTTCCTGAGAAGGGCACATAATAAAAATAAAATTACATACTGCCGGAAGCAATGCTACTAAAATCGCCACCTGGACTGCCTTCCTTATGTTCTTTTTATACGATTTCCATAACATCACTACTGTTAAAACGACGGCTACAAATAGAATAAAACTATACAACTTTTCTATTCCCATAGAATATAAAAATGATGTCCTATAATTAGCATAGGGTATTCGTCTAGCGGGCATTACAAAAAAAACATACGCATTTCGGATTCCTGAAATATAAGTACTTATTCCAACATCAGCAAGATTTCCTATTCCTTGGTAATTTGTAAGCTCACTATTTGTATACCATAAAAAGAATATATTACCTAACGCATATATCAATAATCCGCAAACAGATAATCCCGCAAAACGAAATCCAAATAGAAAAAAACTTCTCCAGTCCATTTCTTTTCTATAGACCTCTGCTAACAGCCATAACAGCATCAATGACAGAAATACACAGATATATGCAGGATATAATGCAGCAACATTACAAAAACATATGCTTGACAACAACCACGAAATTTTTTTGTGGCTCGTTGCCAAAATACTTCCTATCACAGCAAACAATAACGCCAAAAAATAATAAGGTGCATTAAACATATATGCAAAGGTTGCTGTTACTACTGGACAAGCTGCAAATATCAGGCACAAGCCCACACACAAATATTTATTGCTAATTTCCAGTAGATATACACACATACAGCAAAAAACTGATATTAACACGATAGATACAACCCCGTACAAAAAAGGCAGGCTGTAGTTAAAACCACTTGTACATTTCGCAATAACCTTTCCCAAAAAAGACATTAGCCACCGGCCAATACCCCATTCTGGTACATGAAATAGGGAAGCACTATCATCATGCCATGTATATTTATAAAAAAATATGCTACCATGTGACAATAATCCCACCATCATACACAATAAAAATGTCCATTTATACTTATTTTTAAATTGATAGAAAAACATACGCAATTTATCCATAGTAATACTCCAGCAGCTCTTCCCTCCTCTCCTTCCACTTCGCCTGAAAATACTCCCCATTCCTTTTCATAAGCCTTTCATGCTGCCTGCTCCCTGACTGTGTCGTCTGATGCGGCAGGTGCATCACGCCGATATAAGGGCAGTACGCCAGCTCGTACCCTGCATCCCTGATTTCCAAGGATAGATCTGTATCTTCAAAACAAGTCGGATCGTAAAATTCGTCAAATCCGCCTGTCAGCTCAAACAAGCGCCGCTCCATGACAAGTCCGCCTGTGCCTAAATACGCTATATCTGTACGATACCAGATATCGGCACTGTCGATTGCCCGGTTATACATATAATCCACGATCGGCCCAGCTGCCTTTCCCGGTGTAAACCATCCTGCCGCCCAGCCAACCGCTCCAATCTTGGTATCCGTCTCCAAGATATCCAATGCGCTGTCCAGCCAATGATCACTGACTACCCATTGATCACTGTCCAAAAAACACAAATATTCCCCCTGTGCATTTCTTACGCCCAGGTTTCTTCCTGATGAGCATCCATTCTTTGTGTTTTTCAGCAAAAGAACCCTATCCGAATATTCCTTTTCCAAAAGCTCATAGGATCCGTCGGTACTCCCGTTGTCCACAACGATAACCTCATAGCCATATCTTCCGTTATGGGCAAGCAGCGTATCCACACAGCGGCGTATCACATTGCTGTTGTTATAATTCAGCACGATGACAGACATACTGACTGGCTTTCTGTGATAAATGCCTGACTGTTCCATGAGCTTTGCGCATCTTGCAAACCAGTTATTCTGTGAAAGGAACACATGGCTGTCCTTAAGCTCCATCGTCCCTTCCTTTATTACCCTGACCCATGCTTCCTTCGAATCCGAACAAAATACATTCGGATATCCCTTTATGTCAGGCAGACACGTCGCAAGCACCTTGACATTCATCGCGATATATTCAAATATTTTAAGCGGAGAAACATATGCGCCAATCTCGCAGTTTCGAAACGGAAGAAGCGCATAATCCGTATATTTTAAGTAAGAAGGAAGATCAACCTGCTTTTTTAAACCTAAGAAATGAACATTTTTCCGCTTCTTTTTGACCCGGTCCATACATCCGGAATAATCCCCGATCAGGTTGATTTCACAGTCCGGACATTTTTCCGCAAGATAATCGATCTTATCCCATGCGAACCACTCACCCCAGAGCGAGCCAAAATAAAGCAGCGTTTTCCTCCCTCTTTTTAAGTCCGACGGCCTGTTATACTGTCTTAACGGTTCAAAAATCTCGATATTTACCGCATTCGGCAAATACTGGTATGTCCGGCTGCAATATTCTTTGATCTTCTCTCCTAACTTCTTTGCTGTAACCGTAATCAGATCCACTTTTTGCAAAAAGCTTCGAAAGACATCCGGCTCGTAAAACAGGCATCCCAAAGAAGTATCCCAGTTATCAATATGCTCATATACAGTAAAACAGCCAGCCTGCTTCGCCCTATCAAGATATGGTTCAAATTTTCTATATGGCACTTCAAATATTACCATCGTCTGCCTGTCCGCCATGCTGGCAAACCAGTCCATATTGATCTCATCGATCAGTCTGTGTTCATTCGCTGGAATAAACATATCTGGTATGTTCTCTTCGGTACATGGAAAGCCATAAATGTAAAAAACCTGATAACCCAGCGAATGAAATGCCCTGGCCAGCTGTGCAGACCTTTGTCCTCCGCCTACATCGAAAAAAGGAACTGCTGCAAATATGATCACACGCTTCGTTTTTTTCTTATGTATTCCTTTTTTATCCTCTGGCTGCTGCCTTTGGGATGCTTTTTTCAGCTGCAATTTTACATTTTCCAGACTGTCAAATTCTCTTAAAGCCTTGGCAGAAGTATTTTTTCGAAGCAGTCTTTTCAAAAACCATCTGGCAAAGTCTCTTTTATCGCGGGTTTTCAAACACTGAACGGCAAACCTTTGTGCCAGCAGCCCCATGCGGTATGCGCGTTTGCTTTGGATCGTACAGATGCAGCGCAAAGCTTCCTCTATTTCCATCCTGATATGATCCGACTGCTTCTGCTGTTTTTGGATGCGCTGCTCTGCCTGCGCAAGCTGCTCTGCAAGCTCGCTGTTTTTATCTGTCAGTATGGCAATCTGATCGGTCAGCGCTTGATTTTTCCGCTCCTGCTGCGCAAGCTGCTCGGTCAGCATTGCAATTTTCTCACCAAGCTGTACATTTTGTTCGAATAAGCGCTCGCTTTTTTGCTCCTCCTGCATCAGCTGTTCTCGCACTTTACGTTCAAACACCTCCGCAAGTCCATTCATACAGTAATGCCCTTTTCTCCCGTACAGCAAAAAAATCTGCGGATTGCTATATAAATTGTCTTCCATCTCTGCGCAGTCCACATAATTTGCAAATATCAGATCCATATCCGCAATTTTCAGCGGGATATTTTCCAAATCAAAATGGCTACAATGCTCTTCGATCTGCAGCGTCTCCCGAAACGGGATCAGGATCATCACGTACTTAGAAGCATAAGCGGCTGCGTTGCTGGCTGCTTCCCACGGCCTGTCAAAGTGCTCCAATACATTCGATAGATAACTGATATCTACCTGGATGCTCGTATCCGGCTCACGCAGGATGTCATTTTGGATAAACCGATGATCCGGATACGTCCTTTGCGCCAGAGCAACTGCTTTTTCTGAAAAATCGGCACCGATCACTGTCGTATGAAAATACCGGTGCAGGATATCTACCGCCTGCCCTCCGGCACACCCAAAATCACAGATTGATAAATGCTTTTCCCTGATCTCATCTGTCAGCCAATCCGGCATCAGCGAAATGGCAACATTGGTAAAAAACGTCGTTTGCTCTTTCCCCTGCATCGCTTCCCAGTCATGCTCAAAACGTCCATCCCAGTATTGTTCCGTATTGATATTTTTCATCTCTGGCTTACTCCAATCCTTGTATCCACATCGTATATTCCGAAAATCTTTCTTGGCGTATACATCTTAAAATAGCAGGCGCCTTCAATGTATTCGTAATACTTGATGGAAGCCTCTCTACGATCCTCCAATGCTGCTACCAGATAATAATCGCCGTTAGCCAGCCCTGATACAAAGTCAAAGCTGACTTTTACAGTCCCTTCCTGCTGCAGATTTATTTTTTCATCATAAGTCGTCTTTACAATAATATCAGTGCCTTCTGTATTTTTTATCGAAAATGCCGCTGAAAGACATCCTGCTTTCATCTCTTTCGAGACATCAAAAATAAGCTCCACGCGTATCTTTTCATCTGCCTGGAACACACTTTTTCTTTTTCCAGTTTCATCATACAGTCCTGCCGAACGCATCATACCGGGAGCCATTCCCCAATGGGCGATACTGTCTGGAAACAGGCTTCCCTCGATTTTAGAGCTTTCCTTTTTCGGATCGTTCTGCTTCCTGTCCGTTTCCTGCTCTTGCTTACTTCTGCGCTTGTAGCCGGTAAATTCGCTGATATCCTCGATATGCATAAATTCCGTATATTTTGCACTGATAAACGTAGGATCTCCGATATCAACCATCCGGCCTTTATCAATCCAAATCGCGGTATCGCAAAATGTCCGCATCGTAGCAACATCGTGCCCTACATATAAGATTGTTACACCAGCTTCTTTAAATTCCCGGAATTTGTTAAAACATTTTGCCTGAAAGCGCATATCTCCAACGCTTAAAATTTCATCTACAATTAAAATATCCGGCTCCACATTGATCGCGCACGAAAATGCCAGCCTTGCAAACATACCGCTGGAATAAGTCTTAACAGGCTGATATACATAATCGCCAATCTCCGCAAAATCAATGACCGACTGGAGCTTTTCTTCCATTTGGCTTTTTGACAACCCCATCAGTGTACCGTAGAAAAATATGTTATCGATCCCTGTGTATTCCATGTTAAAACCCATTCCCAGCTCCAGCAAGGAAGAAATCTTTCCGGAAACTGTGATCTTTCCGCTGGTAGGCTCATAGATTCCCGTGATCATTTTTAACAACGTGGACTTACCAGAGCCATTTCTGCCCATAATTCCAAGAATCTCGCCTTTTTTTACCGAAAAGCTTAAATCTGTAACGGCGTAAAAATCCGTATGCAGCACTTTTTTGTCTATACTGAGCGCTTCTTTTAATTTATCCATCGGCGTATCGTACATCCGAAAAGCTTTTGAAACATGGTCTGCCTCTATTTTGTATGCGTTCTCCATCCCACACTCACTCCTGTATCCGCCGTTTTCTAAACGGTATCCGCAAAATACGGCCTTAACCTTGTATAAATATGAACCCCGGTCAAAAAAAGAAAACCTGTCAGCAGCCAAAAATAAATACCGATCATCGGCCTTTCCCAAAACCATTGCCTGCCCAAAATGGCATCCCTGTAGCCTTCCACCAAATAATAAACAGGATTGCATTTTAAGATCTGCTGTACCTTATACGGAAACATTGCCATATTCCAAGCAATCGGTGTTCCCCACATTCCGATCAGCAAAAGAATACCTATGATCTGGTTCAAATCCCTGAAAAATACGATAACCGAGGACGTGATCAGCGACAGTGCATACACGAGCATTATTTCCGCAAACATATAGTACACGATCTGAAGCAGCATCATACTTGGAAAATAGCCAAATGCCATACAAACCAACAGCACGATCCCAAAGAAAAAAAGATGGATATAAAAGCTTGAAATGATCTTTACCAAAGGCAGTATGTTGATGTTGAATTTTACTTTTTGAATCAGATAGTTATATTCCAGAAAACTATTGCTCGCATAGGAAAACGCTTCGGATAAATACAGCCATTCGATAATGCCGGACATAAACCACAATACAAACGGTATCCCGTCAACATCGCCGCTGCGAAATCCATACTGAAATACGAGCCAATAAACAACGATCGTCATCAAAGGCTGCAAAATCCCCCATACCATTCCAAAATAAGTTCCCGAAAATCTGCGCTGTACATCCTTAAAAGACAGATCTAGCAAAAGGTGTCTGTCATAATAAATTTCCCTGCATAACTGCGCTGCTATCTTTAACCGCCTCATATTTTATCTTGTCCCATCTTCCATTCGCAAATATGCTTTACAATCCTCTCACTTGCCTTGCCGTCCCCATACGGGTTGACCGCTCTGGCCATTTTCTCGTATGCGTCCGGCTGGTCAATCAGCCGCTCGGCTTCTTTCACAATTTGTTCTTCCTCCACGCCTGCAATTTTTACCGTACCGGCCCTGACAGCCTCCGGCCGCTCTGTTTCGGTTCTTAAGACCAGCACCGGTACGCCGCAAGCGGGCGCCTCTTCCTGCAGTCCTCCGGAATCCGTCATAACCAGATAGCTTTGGTTAATTAGATTATGCATATCTTCTACATCTACAGGCGGAATCAAATAAACATTTCCAAGGCTTGCAAGTATATTTTCTGCGGTATTGCGTACCGCAGGATTTAAATGTACCGGATAAATAAAATTTATGTCCGGGTACTTTAACGCCAGTCTCCTGATCGCGCCACAGATCTGTTCCAACGGCCGCCCCAGATTTTCCCTTCGATGCGCCGTTATCAAAACGTACCTTGTATGTCTGGTATCCAGCTTTCGCAGCGTCTGGTCTTTGTATTGGTAATCCGCCTTAACGGTTGTACCAAAAGCATCGATCACCGTATTTCCTGTTACAAACACATTTTGGCTGATATGTTCTTTTTTGAGATTTTCTTTATTTTCGATCGTCGGTGCAAAGTGCAACTGCGCAAGCCTTCCCGTAAGATTCCGATTCATTTCCTCCGGAAACGGAGAATATCTGTCGTACGTGCGCAGCCCGGCCTCTACATGGCCAACTGGAATCTGCTGGTAAAACGCCGCCAACGCAGCTGCAAACGATGTTGATGTATCTCCATGCACCAGCACGAGATCCGGCTTTTCGATATGAAGGACTTTTTCAAACCCTTCCAGTATACGTGTCGTGATTGCCGTCAACGTCTGTCCCGGCTGCATAATATCCAGATCATACTGCGCATGAATCCCAAACAACTCCGTCACCTGATCCAGCATTTCCCTGTGCTGCCCGCTCAGGCATACAATACTTTCTATGTCCGGATGCTCCTGCAGCTTTTGTACAAGCGGGCACATCTTTACCGCTTCCGGCCTTGTCCCAAATACACTGATCACTTTCATAAAAACTTTCCTCGTTCCTTCTGCCGCAGCATTTATTTTATCTGGCCTGCCGCGCTTATTTGACGGCTTAACATGGCTTCTATCGCAGCACTTCTTTCCATCCAGGTATTACTGGATACAAACTTTAGATATTCGTCCTCTGACGCAAACGGACAGCGAATGCCGTTTGAAAGCAGCGCTTTGATCTCACCAGGCTCATGATATAGCATAACGTGCTTTTTAAACGCTTCTGTTTCCCTGCTCCATACTGCCAGCACCGGCTTGTTCACCGCAAGATATTCATATATTTTTACTGGATTGACGGTATGAAGCAGCCTTCCCTTTTTAAAATTATATAGACACACATCAAACCCACGTATCAGTTCAGGCAGCTCCCTATGCGGCCTAACTCCCAAATAGGTGACTCTCTCATGCACAAATTCAGGCTGCGTATTTTTGCCCACAAGCACGATATGATAATTCCGGTCCAAGCTGAGAATCCTCTTTATAACCGCAAAATCAAACCATTCGCCGATTGTTCCAACGTAACCGAAAATAATTTTTCCACTTGTTTTTTTCTGTTCCGGCGTCCCGTAGTTTTTTTCACACAGAAAGTCCTGTGACAACGCATTTGGAACATAGCAGACATTCTTTCTTGTTTTTAATTGTTTATAAAATTTTCTGCTCGTTACAAATACAAGATCCACTGACTGAAGCAGCTTTCTTCTGCTGTGTTTTAATGTCAGTTTCCAAAGCCTGGAAGAAACCAAAAGCTCTTCCTCATCCATCCAGTCAAAGACAACTGGCTTTCCTTTCAAATGGCGCACCAGCGTATACCATCCGCTGTATCCTGTCCAGATCATGTCGCAAGAATCCGCTAGTTTTTTAATCTGCCTGTATTCGGAACAATTATTGATCCCCAAAAAATCTAAAACCTCTATGCTTTTGTGGAGGGTAAACACACCATTTAAGCGGATGCACTTCAAACTAGAGCTGATCTGCCTGACCTCTCCCTGATACGGCCTTCCCCTTTTGATCAGCCACCGTATCAGACTGACAGTCGGTTCAATATAATACACCTCGTGTTTTTGCGACAGGCATTCTGCAAGCTGCTGCGGCCTCTGCTTCATATCATCGTAATAGACTGGTGCAAAATACAATATCCTCATCCCGACGCCCTGCCTTTGCTTTGCAATATTTTGAACAGCCACCGCACCAAGCTCTTTGGCATACAAAACATGAAAATATCAAAATACGCATATTTCTTATTATATTTCCTGTATTTCCAAATCCTGGGAATATCCATATTTTTTCTCGCCCGGACAAAGGCCTGTATATCCGTTTCATATTTATAATGGATCCCTCTTTTTTTCATCTCAAGCACCAGCCCATAAGCCGGAAGCACACGCTTGTCATAATAATCCTGCCTGCTTTGTATTTGCCGGAGAGTTCCCGTCTGGTTGTCACTGTGACGCCGATACCTTACCAGCGGCAGATCCACAAATGCAACCGTGCCAAACGCTGCTGCTAACGCACAGATCCACTGGTCGCAATATACTCCCTCATAAAACGGCATTGCCCTTTGCACGTATTCCCTCCGAACAAGCATACTGCATGACGCCGTACAGTTTTCCATAACATACATCGCTGTCAGATGACTGCCTGACACATAATTCAGACAAACGCGCAGACTGCGCAGGCTTGGATACACAAGACGTCCGTTCTCATTCATCACCGACATATCACTGTAAGCTAACACCGCACCGCTGCGCCGGATTTTTGCAACAAGCCTCCATAGCTTTTGCGTTTCCCAAATATCATCCTGATCACAAAAAGCCACAAACTCGCCATGAGCAAGTAATACAAGCTTTTCAAATGTTTTGTCAGACCCTTCATTCCTATCGCTTCTCATGACGGAAACGCGCTTTTGTTTTCCAAAAACCTGATCTACGGTTTTTACAATATCCGCATACTCTACCTGTACAGACCCATCGTCCATAATAAGCACTTCATAATCCTGAAAGCTCTGTCGTTGAATAGATCTTAATAGCTGGCCAAACCATACCAGATTTGGTTCAAAAACAGCGACCAGAACAGAAACCGTTTTATAATGCTTGTCCATTGTTTTTTCCCATATGATTGTAGATCTGCTCCATCCTCCGGGTGACTGTTCGAACATCAAGCTCCCGGACCTTCTCTTTGTTGCGATGTCCCAGGTTCTTCCTTAACTGCTCATCTGATATTAACCGCTCCAATGCTTCCTGCAGCCTATCCGCACGCTCAAACGGGAATAAAATCCCACCTGACTTGGCATGACCTTTTTTTCCGCCGTCAATCAACTCCCGGTTTCCCCGGATATCAGATACAACGCATGGCAGAGCAGATGCCATTGCCTCCATAAGGGCCACCGGCAAGCCTTCCCGCCTGGACGGAAACACAAAAATATCCGCATATTGATAAAACTCCGTCACATCCTCCTGGAACCCCATCAGATGCACTTGCTCCAAAACGCCGCTCTTTTTTGCCTTCCTGTACAAAAATTCTTTCATCTTCCCTTGTCCACAGATAAAATAATGTATTCTTTTATCAGAAAGCCCTGCCAGTGCGGAAATTACTACCTGGTGATTTTTACGTCTGCTTAGTTCCCCAACAGACAACAGCAAAACCGCATTTCCAGGGATCCGGTACCTCCTGCAAAACGCCGCCCGCTCCTGTTTCGTACAGCCAGCACCACAAAACCGCTCCGTATCAATCCCGACTCCCGGTATATAGCACACCTTCCCGGCGTGCATCTTCTTTTTTGCAAGCCTGTGATCCTCCCGGTTCACCGTCACCAGCACATCCGTCCACCGCGCCAGCAGCTTTTCCGCCGGATAATACAGCAGCCAGTTCTTAAGCGGCGCGCCTTGATAAAAATGAAACCCGTGCGCCGTATAGATGACCCGGATGCCCCGGCAGTGTGCCGCCGCACGCACGAGCGCACCGCCGATCGGCGAATGGCAATGAATCCACGCATACTGGTGCTTCCCCGTCAGTGCCATCATCTGGCGAAATGCCGCCGCACACGCGCGCACCGCGAATACACTCCTTGGACAGTCCCATTGATGCAATACTACCCGCATCCTGCGCAGCGTCTCCTGAAACGTACGCAGGCGCTCTTCATCACACGTATTGCCTTCCTTTAGATTACACGCCACGTGTACCTCATAGCCCATATCCTGCAGCAGCCGGATATTCGGCATATTGAACTGATCGATCATCGAAGCCACCGACGCGGCCATCAATACCTTCTTTGGCCGCATCCCGCAAGCTCCGCTTCTATGTCTGCTATGCCTCATTGTCTGCTATGCCTCATTCATGATCTCCGCCACCGACTTCATGATCCGGACATACATCGAATAGCTGTCGGATCCCTGTTTTTTTGTCTTGCACTCCGCTGTGCTCCACATATCCAGCACAGCGTCCGACGGCTGTACCTCGCCCCAGAGCAGCTCATCCGCTCCCGCGTCCAGCGCGCCGCAAATGCTCACAAAGGTTTCCAGGCTCATGATCCGCGTCCCGCGCTCGATATGCCCAAGGAACGACATACTGATACCGCATCTTTTCGCAAGCTCGTCCTGTGACCAGCCCTTGGCCTTGCGCACCTGACGGATACGCATCCCCATCCGTGTATAATCCAGCTCTCTCATAGCTTCCTCCTGTCTGCGCATAACTTTTTATTACAAATTGTTATGCACTGGCATTGTAATCTGATATAAGCAAACCCGCATAATATAAGGGAAAAATAAGAATTTCAAGAAATATTTCATGAAAAAAAGCCTGCCGCTTTTCACAAACGGCAGGCTCACCCGGTTTTCAATTATGACTGAGCATTTTTGTATTTTATTGTATATATAGTCCAAAAAAATCCCGCGTACTATCTGCAATATCTGGTAATTCTATACATTTTTATTGTTTTTGTTGCAAAAAGCAACGAATTGGTATAGAATACTTTCAGGCAACAATTTGTAATAAAATGTTATGTATCAGCACTGTTTTTCTATGTCTGAAAATAAAAGTCTGTTCCTGTACATCATTATACTGTCAGCAAACGTCTCATATACCCATCACTCTCCGCAAAATAATCAAAGCCAGCAAGCATAAAACAATCCCGGAAACGCCATTGTATCAGCATTTCCGGGAAATCCTTACACCTATCATTTCGTATTTTTTCTAACAAGCTCCTCAAGCAGCGCCACTGTAATATCCCTCGCAATCCTCGACGCCCTGACACAGTTTGCTTCAAAATTACAAGCTCCAAGATGCTCATCTGTATCCGCAACGCACCGGACCGCAAGAAACGGTACGCTGTTCACATAAGGATCCATTCCGCCGGCCGTTCCTGTATTGATCAAAATGCTCACGCCAAAATCATCGATCATGATCTGCGACGCTATGGCATCATTTACCTTGCAATGCTCTATGACAGACAGAAAAGGAGCCGCTCCTCATCACTTGCACATATAATACCCGCTATCATAATCCCCTTCCTCGACTACGATCTGCTTTCGCCAGTGATATCATCAATTCCTTTGTACTGTTTTTTCGGTTTTTTGTGGATAAATACCGTACAGCTTTGCTTCGGACACAAATTTACACAACGATAGCAAAGCGTACATTTTCCTTTTTGCACTACCCTTCCATCTATTAATTCCAGATTATGCGCTGGGCACTTTTGTACACAAGCTCCGCATCCGATACAGCTTTCATCCGTATGAAAGGAGGAACGTCCCTGCTGCTCGATTTTTGCAAAAGCTACGTTCTGCGTCTTTCCAAGCAGCGTAGATCCCAGACTCCATCCGCGTTTTTTTACAATGCCGCGCCGGATGTCTGCGCATACGCGGTCGAGCTTTTTCAAAGCTTTGAGCGGTTTTTTTCTCTTTTCCTTCTCTGAAATCGGGAATAAAGAAAAATTGCAGATATTATTCGGCATGAAAAAGTGCTCCGCATAGATCACCTGTTTCTCACATCCCGGAAGCAGCCTGGCAAACGCCCTTGCTCCATCTCCGGAAAATAACATCTGCGTGCAAAAAATAATGAGCTTTTTCCCTTCCAGACAATTCCGATAACAGAAAGCAAAACTCCGCATGATCCGCGGCACACAGGAGCCGTAAATAGGATAACAGACCGCTACCGTATCCTCGCTGCTTAACAATTCCTTCCAGTTCAGCTTTTGTTCTATGCTGTATGCCTGGATATCCATCCGCTTTGCAAACTGCTCCGCAATATATTTCGAATTTCCAGTTCCTGAAAAATATATGATGATCATAATACTCCTTTCTTTGACTTTCGGTTCATTGCCTCTGATTGACCGCCTTCTGATAATAAACTTCACGATGTCTTAAAAACTGGTTACGATTCGACAAATTGCGCTTTTACTATACCAATGCTATTTTACCCGGTACTGCTCGGCTTCCTCGTCCGTAAGTGGTCTGCCTAACACCTTTACCACATCAATCATTTTGCGCCATTCATAACGCTTTCCGTCTGACGGTTCCGTCAATCTGCCGTCTTTCGCATAATCGGCAATATCCTCAAACAAACTGGTTCTTTTTCTTTCCATCGTCAACATACCACCACCTACTTTCTAATATATTTTTCTATGAGTATGTACGCTGCTGCTTCATCTATATACATACGCTGTCCTCTTGCCACCTGTGCATTCAAGACTTTCTGATAATATGCAATCAGTTCACTTTTCGCCGTAAATGCCATAAACCCGTCACATCCCGCCTCCATACTGACCTGACAGGCAATCGCAAACAAGTGACCACCTACACCTTGATATTTTCCCGTGTGGCCGTAGTTGTGCGGCGCAGTTTCAACAATATCAACATCTGCCACACCACCATCTATCCTTAGTGAAATGCTTCCCTGCACTGTATCATCATCGGCTAAAAACAATTCATAAATATTGTAACCGTTTTTCTCCGTCCTACTCCAATCGAATTTCCAACACTTATAGTCTTTCGGCTTAATTGGCATTGAACGCAACTGGTAATCTGTCTCCACCTGCTCCCTGGTCTTTCGCTCTACCAAGCAGTCTGTAAATTCATCTATCAGAATATCTACTTCCATATCATTTTTCCTTTCCCCTTGATTATAACATAAAATCCTATGCTTTTCTATCCAAATTCAATATATGCTTTTTTCTTTTTCCCACTTGCCAACTTCCCGTTTCAAAGTAAGATACGACACTTTGGAAGGAAGGGAAACGCCGCCATCCACCCTTGAAAAGAAACTAACACAGATACTCGATGAAAAAAATTTATATACTATAATGACGCCGGGCTTGGCCACAAGAAAGGCCCGCACGACGTCAAACACTTTATAAAGAAAAGGCTTCTACACAAAGCTTTTCTGAATCCCTATGTCATTACCCAAAAAAACAGCTTCTAAAGCTTATTCCGCAAAAATTCCCCCACACTCCTTTTCAAACCTTGCACAGACCAACGCCATATTTTCATCCGCCTGATAAACTGCCGCCTCAAAGCAAAACTTCCCTCCAAGCGATAAAAAATAAGCATGACTACGACACCAGTCCGATAAATTTTCCAAAAAACGGCCCATCTGTGCATCCGGCTCAAAGGTGACCGGAATGCTGCCGCACAGCTCTCCGCCGCTTCCATGTACCCGATAGCGAAAAAATACAGACACGCTAACTGCCGCCTGCTCACTAAGCTGCAATCTGTCCCACATATCCAACAGCGCTTGCTCCAAGGTTTCTCCTGTCAGTCCAACCGGCTCGTGGTACTCGATCGATACCCTCATGTCCGCCGCAGACACTAGCTCTGTCTGGAATATAAACGCCTCCCGCACCGTCTGCCCAGCAGATAAAAGCAGGTTGTCGTTTTGTATGATCCACGCAGATGTTTTCACAATGCTGCAGGTATATACAGATAAATGCGATATCAAAAGGCGGAATGTCACAGTCCCTTCCTCTCTGCTGCCCGACACAGGCTCCACCGCGCCGATATGCGCACCCATTGTCTTTAATAGATGCTCGCTTTCGTATGACGGTAAGACCGTATATTGGGGCTTTCCCTCCTGGTCAAAGCACATGGTCACCTGCACTTCGACCGATTGCCCGACAAAGCGGCTTTTTGCCTGCCGCACTGCAGAATAATCCTGCACCTTAGCAAATGCATCCGCAAGCTCTGCCATCGTCTGATACGCCTCTTGGAAGTTTTCTTCTGTCTGCAGATCCTTCCAGAGCTGCTCGCGTTTGCAGAAATAGTCCGCCATTACGGCAAAGGTATCCCTTTCCTTTCTGCGGCCTTTTCCTTTCTGCTGCGAAAAATCCAGCCGGACGCACACCGTATACTGCTCATAAGCGCCGCAGCTAAACTCTCCCGACCAATCCCAGTACAAAAGCTCGTCCCTATTTGCCTCGTAGCTCTGGCCTTGTATGACAGGAGGAAGCGGACACTCCCTGCGCGGGCATAGGATATCGGCATCTATGCCAAGATCCAGCGACACATCCGCATCCTGATCCGTCATAGGCTTCGCAAACTGAAGCCACTTTGAACGCTCATATCCCCCGCCTGCTGGTACGATATCATATTCCAAGGCGGAAAGGCATATCTGCGGCGGCGTCCGCTCTTCTTTTTCGTTCCAAGGATTGCCTGTTAAAAAAAGGCAAAAAATATCTGACTGGCTGGATACCTTTCCGGCAAACAGCAGATGTGGCATAGCGACTCCCGCTTCCAAACGAAGCAGCTCCTTTTGTTCGCTCCCGCCATCCCCTATGCCGACATGGTAAACCAGCATCACGCCTGGCTCGCAGGCAAAGCGCAGATCCCGCAAAAGTCTGTCCTCAGCAAATGCCTGCGCCTGTGCCATCGGAATATCCGCACACTCCCTTCGGATCGGAAGAAGCCTCCTCGCCAGCCTCGCCGCCAGCCCTTTCTTTGCATCCGCCAGCTGCCTTACCCCGTCCGGACACCGTCTGGCTGCTTTTGCAGCCAATTCTGCCTGCAGCAGATTTTCAATATCAGATAAAAACTGCTGCTCCCAGACATTGGCATCCACATGGATCAAGCTCTGCACCTGCTTTTTCCCATGGGAATCCGTCACCTCAACATCCCTTGTAATAAGCTCGTTTGCAAATGGCGTAAACGCGGCAGGCTCCGGCGACCTGATCTTGCCCTGGGCTGTCTGATACGTGTACGGCGCGATCCTGATCTTTCCGATCAGATTTCTGACTGGCACATAATAATATGCCTGCGTGGAATCGTGCGCGAGCTTATATCCGCTCTGGAACGCATTCGCAAATCCTTCTGCAAATCTATTCGGATCAGAATCCGCACTTATTACAGACTCCGCCATCGTTACCTGCTCTGACACTGACTGCGCGCCATCCCGCGTAATCGTAAGGCATACGGCAAGCGGCACGATCTCACTTGGCAGGCTGCCCTGTATCGGCAGAAAGATCTCAATCGGCGCGATCGGCGTATGAATCCCCTTACTCAGATTTTGACACAGCGCATTTTCATACGCTCTCAGCGCCGCGCAGGACTCCTCGCCCAATCCATAGACCTGCTCCGAAAGCGATACCCGCGCAGACAGCTTGATATCCGTACAACCGTGCTGCTGGCGCGCAATTTCCGCCATATCCGCCTTCGCATGATCTATCTGACGCGCAGCCTCCTCCATATCCGCCTTTGCTTCGTCTGCATAATGAGCACCTGCCTCCATTTCCGCTCTTGCATCGTCTGCATGATAAGCACCTGCCTCCATATCCGCCTTTGCTTCGTCTGCATAGCGCACAGCTTTTTCCTGCGCTCCCGTATACTCCCCGGTAATTTTTACCGCAATCTGATCTCCAAAACGCACAAAGCAATAACAAAAGCGGGTATCCGGCAGCTCATGAAGCGCGATCAGGTTGTCGTTATATTCCCCTGTCACCAACACCCCGCCGTTTTCCACCGCAGCCGTATTGCCCAGCACATCCCGCAGCTCAAAATACAGCGTAAACTGCTTTCCTACCGCAGAATAAAAATTGCCCTCCGGTTCCTCTAATTTCCAAAGCGGTACCGCTGCCTGATACGAAAGCCGGCCCTGCGCTTCCTCCGCCGGCAGTATCGGCGCTGACTCTACATACGCGCCGCGCAGCCTGTCATATACACGGTAACCCAAAATCTGGTACAAGCTCTGCGCCGTGCCCTCCTCGCTTTGGGGACAAGTCAGCTGAAAGCCCACGCAGCCCCTTGGAAATACTGGGTCATACACGGTTTCTCTTATCCCTGACAAAACAACCGATGCATTCTTATCAGAAAGGCTAAGCGCATTTACAACGTCTGCGCATGGATGCGCATCTGGATACTCTGCCAAAAGTACAAGCTGCCCCCTTCCATTTTCATCAAAAACAGTATCCGGAAGCGAAGCCTTGTCATGGCAGAGCCAGAAACCGCCGCCGACTACCGAGCATTCCCAAAGCATCGTCAGAAATTTTCCACACGCATCTGGCCCCGTATCTGTGATCGCAGCGATATAGGCATTCTCATTCTCCGATTCTGATTTCCGCCCATTGGTAAAGCCGCTGTGCGTTTCCTTTGAAAAATGTGTCTGGATCAGCAGACAGCTTTCAAAAAACAACTGTGCCAGCCCGGTCTTGTCGGCTTCCAGCTTCGAAGGGACGTAAAAAAGCCTGCACCGGCTGACATCCGCTCCTGTCAGCTGATAGAGCAGCTCTCTGTCTGATGCGGCCGCTCCATACATACCATAAATTCCTGCTGACTGCTTTTGGATCTCCAGCGAAAGCAGCGTACAAAAGCGCGGCTTTGTATCCGCCCGCTCCAGCTGCGGCAGCTCGCCGCAGGCGCGGATATATTCTATGCAGTCCCTCGGCAGCCGCACGATCCGCTCCGCTTCCTGGCTGTTTAATACTTCTTCTCCATCCGCTATCAGCCAGCGCTTCCCATGACTATGCATAGACGGCAGCTGCACCGGGCCATCCGGCCTTATCAGCTCTCCGGACGGCATAAACCTTTCCAGATGCGTCCATACCCTCTGCTCTGTATCCGGTGCAATCCATTCCGCAGAATCATCCTGACAACGGATCGAAACCGTTAGCTGACTGGCCTGCCTCCGCCAAGGAATCTGCTGTCCAAGCAGCTGATACAGCGGCGTTTCTTTTTGTGTGGAAGGCGCAGGCGGACGCGCGCCCTGCAAAAACGCACGCGAGAGTATCGCACCTGTCTGCTCTGCCGCGGACTCCGTAATAATCCTCTTTTCCAGCTCCGCCTTTGGGATGCGGCACGGCTTTTTGATCACTACCTCCTGCTCTTTGGCAAGCTGCGCGCCGTATTCTTCGACTGCCAGGACAAGCGATGACATCGGATAGCATTTTAAAAGCTCTGATACCGCCGCTGTCCTTTCTATTCCCGCATGATCTAAGGTGATCACGCTCATCGGCCTTAACGCTTCGGCGTGCCATAGCGGATACGCCCAAGGATCCTCCCGGAAATCAGGATAGCAGACACGAAACAGCCTGCCGCTGCTGGCAGATCCCTTAATCCTGCCTGGATACCCTTTTGGTATCTGGCAGCTATCTGGCTTTTCTCCGGGCTCTTTTCCATTGCATTGTATCCATGCGTTCCGAAAAGAAATCCATGTATCCGATTCCGCCAGATGATCCAAAAGATACAGCATCTTGGCAACGCTGATCACCGTATCCC
Source organism: uncultured Eubacterium sp. (assembly GCA_910586225.1). Classification (GTDB taxonomy): domain Bacteria; phylum Bacillota; class Clostridia; order Lachnospirales; family Lachnospiraceae; genus Eubacterium_J. The sequence continues at coordinate 58,805 of CAJUIL010000018.1, forward strand.
CGCTCAATGCCGTATAAATGCCGTCAGGCAGCTTTAATTCCTGCGCGCCGGGCTGCCTGCATTCCCACTCCAGATCCACCGGATTGTTTTCCAGCAAATATTGGGCATACGGCGTATAAAGTACATCCGGATCAAACAACCTGACATAAAACACAGCGCTAAGCTGCAGCAGCGTAAGCCCCGCGCTCTGGTTGTCAAACTGATATCCGCTGTAAACAGGCTGGATATCCTCACAAAAGACAGACTCCTCTTTTACCGCATCCCAAAGAAGCTCCTGCGCGCTGTCGGATCCGTTTTTTATCTCCACCGCGATCCTCTCTGCAATTTTCTGCAAAGAATCCCCCTGCGATACGATCATCGGATGTTTTGGGATAACCGGTACAAAAAGCTGCAGCTGCGGCTGTTCTGCCAATATCGTTTCCAGCTTTCCCCCATATGTATTGACGACGGTTTCCAAAGAAGCCGTACAAACCGGCACACTTTCAAACAGCGCGCCCATTCTTCCCTGCAGCTCCTCCAATGCCATACGAAACCAGTCAGTAAGCAGCGCGCCGCACAGCGGCAGCTTCCCGCCCGCCGCCCGCCTTTCTCTGGAAAGCGCATATACCGGATCGGCATTCAGACGGTAAAAATAACGGGAAATCTCCTCCATATCCGCTTCGTTTATCCTCGCCCTGCCAAAATCGAGCTCTGCGCCATCCACTGTCAATATCAGCTGCGGCAGCATCGGAAAGATAGTCCCCTGCTCCTCCGGCTCCTGCCCGTCCAAGTCAGCAAGCCTTGGCGTTACGGTCAGATTAGCAGACAAAAGCTGCAGCAGACGCTCATAGGTCAGGCTGTCCGCAAAGCCCTTGTCCGTGATCTGCTCCATATCCTCCGCCGTTATTTCGCCGCCTTCTATATGCGCAAATATCCAGTAAAGCAGCATCGTGAGTATCGACTGCATTTCCTCCCTGCGTATCACAGGCAAAAAAGCAAGACACAGCGTTTGTGCTTTTCCGGAAAAGTCCACAGAAAACATAGGTGAGATCACCGGGGTTATCTTCCACTGGCCTGTCTTAATACATGGATCCGCCAAGATCCTTGCAGTATTTTTTCCGGCCGCCAGATGCCACGGCGCAGTCTGATCCTCACCAAAGGTAAAGACCGCCCGTTCATGAAAATGAAAGGAAAAGTGGATTTTGAAAAAAATGATCTTGATCGACGCGCAAAGCTTCAGATCCAGATCCAAAGCTACCACGGCCTTCCGGTAGCTTTCAAGCTCCACCTCGCAAAACGCCGCGATGGAAGCTGTCGCAGATACCGTAATGATCTTAAGATCCACGCTTAAAAACAAGCTCCCATAGACGCCTGCCACAGCCCTTACCCGATAATAAAAAGCCTGCACCTCGGACTGCTTTTTCGGCTTGTATACCGCAAAGGTGCCCTCAAAGATTCCTGTCATCGTCAGGGAAACACCGCCTTTTACAATTCCAAGGTCAAAGGAGCGCATCAGCCCGATAGACAGACCGATCCCCATTTTTACAACCGGAGAAAAAATCCCGTTTGCAGCTGCCGGAACCGCCTGCACCGCATCCCCGGTAAACGTGCCAAAATAAAATCCCCCCTTGCCGCCGAATAAGCCAAAGGATAAGCCAAAAGACCGCGAAAAATCCTGTTTATGCGGAAAGCCAAGATCCAGATAAAAGCTGCCGTTTGTATATACCTCCAGCAAAAACTCTCCCAAATGGACCGCGAGCATACCAAGCTCCACATCCGCAAACCGCTCCGGCACAACCATCCGACAATGGAACATCCCCGTAGAATCCGATATTTTCTTATAAAACAGCTCGAACAGCAAGCCGTTGAACATCGCAAGCGGCGACTTTTCCGAAGCTTCTACCTCAAGGATCGCGCCATACAGCTTCGGGCTGTATAAAAGCGCCCGGATTCGAAACAGATCCGACAGCTTAAGATCAAACCCAAACAGCCACCCGGCATCCTGTCTAAAGCCGACGCTGGGAACGTCTTTCGCCGGAACTAACTGCTGTTTTATCTCATCCAAAATATCCGGGATCGTATGCTGCGTAATAGAAAGCTCCAGATGATTTCCAATCCCGATATAAAATATCTGAACCTTCACCTCGGAATCCACAGCCTGGGCCGGGGGCTCCTCATAAAGCGCATCCCATGTGATCCGCCTTGTCTGCGTCTCGTTAAACAGCTGTCCGGTCAGCACATACCGCACGCCCTCTTCTTTGCTATAGGAAAGGCCGATATCCTCAAGCTCCAGAAAACCCGCGATCTTCCAGTTTAAATGGTACAAAAAAGATACCGTCTTGTTTGTAATGTTATAAACAAGCAAAAAATCCGACAACTTTATCCCATGTAATACATTCCATGGTGCAGAAAGCGTCTGCACTGCATTCGGATTGACCAAATGGAGCAGCGCCAGCAGGACGTCGCCAAACGTCATATTTCCAAGGGAAATCGTAAGCGTTTCCCCTTCCTGCGTTTTTTGGTACACCGCCTGGATATACCGGTTCCTGAATGCAACACGAAATATAAAACTTCTTCTTGCTTCGTCATAAAAATCATTCGCCTGCACGAGCAGGCAAAAAGCATCAATCTCCACATACATCGCAAGCGACGCCGAAAGCTGCTGCGCCTTCTCTAAGCGAACCCTTCCACCAAGCCGCGGCCTGACGCCAAACACCTCGATGCCGGACACCTCGCAGGACGCATACAGCGTAAACTTCTGATCGGCCATCGAATAAGAAATGGAAAGATCATCCAGCTCCATATCCGCCACCGCCCCGACAGACTTAACAGAAAAAAGCTGGCGCAGCAGGCTTCCAATCCTGACCCTGCCATAAAAAAGCCCACCCTGAAAACTCCAGCTCTGCTCCACATAACGCGCCTCGAGAGAAAACGCAAACGCCTCGTCCTCCTGCTTCCATTCCAGTATCCCTTCGATCCCAAAGTTCTTTTTTTCTGGCAGGATCTGTACGTTTACCCTTAACCGCTCCAAGGAAAATACCGCCGACCCGACAGGAAGGGCAATGACGTCCGATACAGACGCCTCCACCCGCAGCATACGGTTTCTGGCGGACGCTGCGACCGTAAGCTCTGCCAGCTCCTTGTATTCCCCCTGCCAGCCTGAAGGAAGAGCGACGCCATATCCCGCTGCCAGCTCCGTCAGCGTCAGCTTTTTTTCCAGCGTCAGACTGCCGGAAAAATCCATTGCCGGAAAGTTTCCCGTCACACTCCCAGTCAGACGATAAGGCCCCACGACAAGCGCCGCTTTTGCAAAAGCCGATAATGTCACAAAGGAATGCTTCTTATCATCCCATGAAACCTCCCATATCATCCAAAACTGCTCCAGCGTCAGGCCGGGGATCCGCAGCGCAAGCGGCGTACCCAAAGAAAAAGCACTATAGATCCTCGCCATATCCAATCCGTCAAAGATCGTATCCCCTTTTTTTTCGAATGCAATCTGAAGCTGCGAAAGCCCAAAGGCAGACAGCGCCGTATGCTCCGGCAGCAGCAGCCTTTCTGGTCCAAGCTGCAACATCTCCTGCATAAAACCGGCAATGCTCTGCAAAGAAAGCGGCGGCTCACAAAATACAGCGGCGCTTTGATACCGCTCCCCGACAAACAGCTCCGACTGGAAGCCAAGCGTCTGCCCCTCAGATGCAAGCGGCAGCTCATACAACAGATATGCCTTGGCGCAATACTGCATTTCCAATAAGTCGTCTCCATACATCGTCCGCATGGCGAGCTTCGCAAATGCTGTGCCAAATGGCAGCGAAAGCTCTCTGTGTATCAGAAAATCAATTTCCACTCGCCCTCTTCTTGTGATCATCCCTTGAAAGGACGCGCAGGCTGCGTCTCCTGAAAACAGCCCGGCATATTCCTGCCATCTTTCATCCCCCTTTGGAGGGGAATATATGCCGCTTAACTCCCACCCAGCACCTTTCGCGCCTTCCACACGCTGACTGCTATACCATAGCGTCGGATAACGCAGGATAAATTCCGAGAACAGGCAGTCTGTCTTAGTTCCCCTGATCTTCGAGGCAGGCAGCTGTCCCAAAAAATCCTTTAACGTACCGCACCCCGCAACAGCAAGCTTTGCCTCACAGCTAAACGCCTGCTCCTGCTTGTCTTTTGAAAAAGTCAGCGTAAGCTGCCCCCGCCCGATCCGCGTATATGGCAAAAGCCCGACCGCTCCCGAAACGGCCACGCAATCCCCATAAAGTCTGACCTCGGCGCCTTCAGCCACAAGCTCATCCCTGCCAGCCAGCGTAAGCAGCTCCAGACAAGCCGCCTGCGCCGTATCCCTGCCGATTGTCAGGCTGCCGCCCTGCAAAGCTCCCTGCAGGCTCTCATACAGTTCTAAAAGTGTCATACCAAAAACCCTCCATACGGAAGAAACATCTCATCCGAAGGTATTTTCCGTTCCTGTTTCTGCCCGGAGCGTACCGCAAAATCACTTTCCGTAAAAGGATCTTCCAGACACGCGCTGCATACCTCCATGCTGCCATCCTGCATACGCTGTGAATATTGGTATATCAGATTAGTGCCTTCTGATTCGGTAGAAAAAATCGCTTTCTCTGTAGCCAGCTTATACCCTGCCACATACTCATCCCCGTCTCCATAATCAGCCTCCGCCTCATCAGTATCCGACCCCAGCAGGACGAAGTGTCTTTCTGCCCTTCCCCTGCAATATTTCCGGCACGCCTCCAGGAACCGCTTGCTTGGATGACCAAATTTGTCGCGTGCCGCGCTGATAAAGATATAATTTGGCGGAAACCTGCTTAAAAAGTTATGAAACGGCTGTATTTCATCCAGCCGCGCTTGTTCCCCTCTTATTTTATGCCAGCAAAAGTTTGTATCTCCAGATCCATGATGCGGCGCGAGCAATAATTCTACCTGCGCTCCCCCACGCTCTGTCAGTACTCTGGACAACGTTGAAAATACGTGTACGGTGGCGTCTCCCGGAAATACCAGGCAATGGCTGTCATCCATATAAATCATTGTTACCTGCGATGTGGCATTTTTTAAAATATGATCCTGCTTGATAGACGGGTATTTAATACTTTCTTCCAGATAAAACGGATATTGGCCGTACTTCTTATCTCTATCCGGATAATTATATAAAAATTGGCATTTGTCATTGACCTTCTTTGCAAAAAAATTCATCCATGTTGTTAAAATGCTGTAACCCATTTCACAACATAAGCCGCCCATATACGCCTCTTGGATCCCCTTACGGATAAACAGAGGGTTTTCGAAATCCCAGGCCCAATTCTTACAATCGAATACCCCGCATCCAAAAATCCCGTTCCACATTGTGTAAATCCGAATTTTAATGTTCAGATCACACGCTATGCTTGAAACCATATCGATCATAATACAGCGGAGATTGTCAGCGCTTATATCGTTGCTCCTGCACTCTTTTTTATCAAAATTATTATCGAAATAGGTAAATTTGATATCATACGTAGTTCCCTTCAAAATGATCTCCGCTGTAAAAGGATCCTCAAACTCTGTGTGAAAATCTACCTTCCATTTTGCTGACATCTCGCCCTTATTTATTAAAATATCTAACTGCAAACTTACAAAATCCCAATGATAACAGCTGTGTTCGTTCTTCTCATACCAAAGCGCCGTACATAGATACTCCTCATGATCTCTATACAAGTGTTTAATAAAACGATCTGAAAACTGCAAAGCTTCCACATATTCACCATATGCATCCTCTTCTGACAGCACATACCAGCTATCCACAGAATAGGTATATCCATTTAAAAGCAAAAGAAAATCAATTAAATTCCTCCAATGGTCACGATCCTGATGCGAGATCACCACTTGATCGATCGTTTCAAAATCCTCGATACTATTTAATTTCTCACACGCTTCTTCGATCCCTGTTGACGAATATTCTGCAAAATTCCCGCAGTCAAACACCCCCACATAAAGCTTTCCATTGTTCTTCCTGCTTATCACCAAATTAAAAAGCCCCTGCCCGACATTAAATGTAGTCACTTCAACATTCTGCATCGTTTTCCTCCTCCTGATACCCCACGTACCAAGCTGTCCTTCCCTCTCTGCCAAGGATCAGAAGCGTCGTACCGTTTTTTGGAAAGGCCAGGCCGAGCAGCCTTAACGTCAATCCATGCACCAAAAAATACAGCGTACCATCCTCTCCCCGTTTCAGCTCCATACCAGAAAAGCCCACGCCGATCATTCCCTGCAGGGAAAAGCTTTTTTGAAATGCTCCCGCAAGCCGCAGCCCAACGTAGTACTTTTTATGGCTCCACGCCGTGATCATCTCAAAGGACAGGTCACCCGCACCTCCAAGCTCGCCGGCAGATCCAAGCGAAAGCTTCCATACAAGCCCATTCCATCCGCTGTCCATTACCGCCTGCCTGACAGGTACCGTAATAGAAGAAAAGCCAAGCTTATCCGGCGATTCCTCCTTGCGGTCAAACAGGCTTTGCACAATGACCGCACCAAAGGCTTCTGCAAAAGACGCCTTGCGCAGCTGACCGATCTCCTGGCGAAACTGCATCCCACTAGGATCCGCACAGACCTGATCTTTGGAAAGCACCAGCTTCATTCCGGTAAACGGCAGCTTCTCATAAGAAAACAGGTCGCACCCATCTGTTTCTTCCAGCCAAAGCGTTCCTGACAGTAAAAGCTCCGCGGCATCCCCGACAGCCATATGGACTTCTTCAAAACGGACCTGCGTGATCGGCGCATCCTTCATCGCAAATACCGGGGAGCTTTCCAGCCCAAGCTGGTACACCGCACGCCCGTCGATGGAGGTAAGCATACCCGCAAGCAGCAGGCATTTCCCATTCTGCGGGTAAACCGGCTCCAGCCTTGCGCCTAGCCACTGTGCGATCAAAAGCTCCATACGGCTGTAAAAGCGTTGTATCCGGGCCTGTCTGACAACCACTGTAAGCCCGACCGTCCGATAGTCCAGTGTCCGCTGCACCCCTTCATGGTTGACCATCGGTTCTCCCTCATACGAAAAGAAAGAAGCAACCTCCGACTGCTCTATCCGGATCAGCCCGTCCTGCGTTCTGCGGACACGGCTCCGTTCGATGATCGTATACACCGCCCGAATGCCGCCCGCTTTGATCCCAAATGCCGCTGCCGATACTTCCTTCGGTACATTTTTCGGCAGCGCAGCGGCCGATAACAGCAAAGCTCCCTGAAATTCCCTGCTGTCGATGACCCGAAAAAGCTCCTCATACCCCTGCTTACCTCTGCCGTCCTCCTCGTATGCCTGCGACAGCAGGTAGGTAAGCTGCTCTGTGTGCCCCAAAAGCTCCCGAATAGATGCTTCCTTGCTGTACTTAAGCAGCAGCAGCGTTTTCTCCTGCTCCCAGTACTCCTGCGACAGGACAATCTCCCATCCGTCAACCGCAAGTACGATCTTTTGTTCCTTTGTGCAAAACGCCTGGAATTGGCCCGCATCTGTGATCAAAACAACCGGTGCTTTTTTTTGCAGTACGGCTGTCGCATACGCCGTCAGTGAAGAAAATCGCACGTCCGGCAGCATACCCGCAGATGTCTGCGCGATCCCCAGCCAGGAAAGACGCCCAGTATCCGCGTCCGCTCCGGCGCAGATACCTACGGAAGTAACCACCATTAACGGATTCTCTCCACGCAGATTCTTCCCATCAGACTGACCGTTTCGCTCCTGCCCCTTTGTCATGCTTTCGTATCGTCTTTCATAAATACGCTGCTCTGCCTGCTCCGCTTCGTCCTGCCGGTCAAAGCGCGCGCTGCTCCAAAGCATCACAGGGACGGCAGGCAAACCTTCCGGAGCATCCAAAGCCTTCGATACCCATGGGCGCATATAAGAGCTGCCCTCCGCTCTTTTTTCCTCTGCAAAAAACGGCATACTCTCTGAAGCAGAAAAATAGCTCCCCTGAAATCCGATCCATGCAGTCGTCACCAGATCCGCGCCGGCTCCTTCCGCCAGCAGAGCATTCTGATGCGGCACAAATACAAGTGTTTTTTTCGGACAGATATATTCTGTACCAGACAGGCCGAGGTAGATCCTTGGCACGTCCTTTTGTACGATCGTAAAAGCGCCCGCAATTCCAAAACGGCAGGAAAAACCGTTGCCAAGATAGCAGCTCCTTTTTTTATCATACGCAATCCTAAAAGCAGTCCGCTCTAATACCAGCTTGGCATTTTCTGGCGCAAGGAAAAGCGGCCCTGACTCTGAGAGGATATCGCTCTCATAGCATCCGTCCGGGATCGATAGATACGTATCTGCATCCTCCCACAGCATCGACGGTGTGATCACCGCCTGAAAGCGCCCCGTTTCTTTCAAGCAAAATACCCTGCTGTAAAATTCCGCCGCAGCGCACCGCTCTTTTGGCAGATAAAACCGTATTCCCGCTTCTAAACAACGAAAGACCTCTCCGCCCCCATGAAAAGAAAATAAAAGACGCCCCTGCCTGCCAGACAGATCCAAAATAAGTCCTGGCTCATCCGCTGCAAATCCCGCCTGAGACTGCACTCCAAAGCTGCCAGTAAACACAAGCGCATCGTCCCGCTCCTCGCACAGCCTCCCAAAGCAGATCCGGTAAATGCCAAACGCGATGGAAAGCCTCTCCCTGTCCGCCGCTGTGACACAGCGCCATACAAGATATGGTTCCTCTGGATTTTCAATCCACAAAAGCCTTGCCCTTGTACGCAGGCAAAAGCTCTCCGCCCTTTTACAAAACGCTTCGTCGGGCTCAAACGCCGTTGGATAAAAAATCAGACAGGCTTCCGGTTCCGCCAGAGATTTCTCCGGCTTTCTCTTCTTCCTGTCAAGAACTATAAATCCTCCTTCTGCCCGATACAAGGAATAGATATTTTTATATAACAGCTCTAATTTCTGCATACGATACGATCTCCACTGACCAGCACAAGCTGATCGAAATCCTCTGCAAACTGGATCATCACCGGATACTCTCTGCCGTCACAGCCAAGACGGTACAGCCTGCAGCCTTCCCCCGCATAAATCCCCTGCTGCAAAAGCACTTCCTGCAGCGTCGAGCCTACCGGGACAGACAGTCTGCACCCATTAAATTCTACCGGCATATGCAAGGACAACGTACTGCGCCCCTTAAATATCACCACGGTAAGCGGCAGATTATTAATCGCTGCGCGATTTTGCGCGACCGCGTCCGATGCTTCCAAGATCGCACCGTAATTGTCCGCTGTCAATAATACTACATTATCCGAAGGATACGGCGTCTCTACCGCATAGTCATGCGTCAGCTTTTCTGGATAAAGGATCCTGTAATAAGGCTGGCGTGCGCTTGGCTGCATACAATCAGCGATCCCGCTGGCAAACACCACGTTCGTTTTCTGATCAGAAATATCCGAAAGATTACTATACTCTGCAATCGCCCCCACATAACGGTCAAATTCCAAATAGATGCCCTTCTTTTTTATTGTGACCGGATATTCCTGACTGTACATCGCAGCATATCCTGCGCTGTCAGCGATATTCGGGTCATATTGCGGCTGATATACCGCCGTTGTCAGCCGCAGCTGCAGCCCTGGCCGCACATCTGCCGTACCACGCTGCGGCAGAAACGCGCACTGAAAATACGGTGTATCCTCTATCGCCTGCGGCGCAATACGCAGCAGGATATCACTAAGCAAATAAAACCCATACGGCGTAACGCTGTCCTTGATCTGATCAATCCATTTCTGATAGCTTTCCCTAGAAAGCGGATCTTTCACATCGATCGTAAGCCGATATCCTTTTTCCAACGGCGTTAAGGAGATCGGCCCCTGCACAAGCTCCCCAGTAAGCCGCACCGCAAACAATTCCTCTGGGATCATCCGACTGATCTGTCCTTCTGTAAAAGAGCTTTGGTAAAACTGCAGGTATTCCGTCCCGGCTTCATCCTTTTTCGGATAATAGCCCGGCAAAAAGGAAGTGACGCTATTGCTTGGCGTTCCTTTTCTGACGCATTCGTTTCGGTCATATCTCGGCAAAACACGAATCGAAAAGTCTTGGTCAAAATCCGCTGTAAAGCTGCTGCTGCTTAAAAATGCTCCATCCGGCAGCTCATAGCCAACAGGCGGGCATGGCAAATGCCCGCTTGCTGCCGAAAGCCGCAGCTTCTTCCCTTCCATTTCATCCAGCCGCAGCACAGGAGCGCCAAGCGCCATCCGGCTTCCCGCATCCGGCACATAGCTCTCTGCCGTATCCCATACTGCCGCCACACATACCATACAGCGTGCCAGCGTCTCATAAGGGATCTTATGCTGCGGTATTTCCGTTTCTGCTGTAAAATTCCCATCCGCCTGCTGCAGCGCTGGGATATCCTTACACTCCGCCAAGCTGTCCTGATCCTGCATACATAAAAGCTTGACCTTCTGCAGCGAAGCATCCTCAGACTGCAGGCATAGCTTTATTACGCTCGTGTGCTCCTTCTTTACAAGCTCTGCAGACAGCAGCAGAAGCGGACACAGACAAAAATGCAGTTTTTCGCTCCTTGGCCCTTGTACCTTGCCCTTATCCGTCAAAGAAAGACAGACATCCACTGTTTCTGCTCCCAAAAAATCAGAAGCGCTTATTTTAAAACAGCCTGCCGCCGCGCTTGCATAGTACTGATCATACATACCGTTCGAGCCCTGCACCTCGCACAGCAGGACTGGACACCTTCCCGTACCTGTCCTCCAGCGAAGCTCCAACGCGTCGTTGTCGAGCACACCGCTTTGTTCTATGATAGAATCCACGATCAGCTTTAGCTTCGGCGTCCTTGCTCCTCCCGCGGATACCGGCACCTCCAGCGTGATCTGGTACGTCCGGTCTATACTGATGCCAGACAGCTTAAGGCTGCATTCCAATGCGCCGCGCTCGTCGACCACCGTCTCATTCTTTACAGGCACACCGTTTTCATATAGACAGAACGTATATTCCCCTTTGTAATCACACATATAGCCGCCATTCAGCGACCAGCAAAGCTGCAGCGTATACTCCTGGTCTTTTTCTTTTTGCAGCTTCACCGCTGTAAAATCGATCTGGCTGATCACTGTCCCCATTTTGCCTCCTCTTATACGCAGCGCTGGTTTTGTCTGTCAAAATCTCCCGCCACGATCCCTTCCGCAAGCAATGTATGATCCGGGTCCTTAAGCGACAGATTATACATACAGCACGGCTCCTTGATCTCTTGGATATCCGTGATCTTTACGGAATCCTGCTCCCCTTGCAGCGCCATATCGCAGCTTAGCTGCTCCGCCCTTCGCCAGCCGTCGGAGGTAAGGATTGGATGATCTTTTGTCACACAGAGCGTACCGCCGTTTTCCATCGTGATCCGGATATAGGAATCGTCGTTCCCTTTCCAGACATTGCAGACTTCGTTGTTTCCCTCCTGACCTTTTATGATGTCCCCAATCGCGATCTTCTCCACCGCAAGCCTTGTGCCGTCTCCCATCTGGATCCGCGTGCCTTCCTTGAAGCAGCCCCAGCGTATGGAAATATGCGGTATCGGATTTAAACAGCTCTCTTTATGCAGGGAGCTGATCGCTACGATCCGCGGCTGCAGCACAGGCTGTGACTGTCCCTCCGTGATCGTATACAGTTCTAAAGCCACCTCATATGAAAAATCATAAGGTTTTAGCGCACCCCCATAAGGAAACGGCGTCTGCCAAGGCTGCGTAAGCTGGATCGTGATCTCTTTTTCCGTTGCGTCCACCTTGATATTCTCACTGGCCTGAAAGCTGGATCCGACTGCCACCACATATTTTCCTCCAACAGCGGGATCAAGGGAAGCGATCGAAAATACCGCCGTCACCTGCTTTTCCGTGCAAAACGAGATCGTTGAACTGTCCAGCCACAAAGAAAAAAAGGTCGGCACGCCAAAATACGGCTGTCCCTTCGCATCCTTACCAAATTCACAAAGATAGTCTAAATTCCTAGTATCCTGCGGCTCCCGAAAAAGCGCGATCTGTATCGTCTCTTCGCCCGCTTTTTCAAACAAAGCCGGCAGCTGCGGCGGCGCCGTGTCCACACTGTCCGCCCGAATACCGTTTCTCGTAAAACGGACAAAATGATCTGTTTCTTTTTTCGGATATGTAACGTCAATGCCGTAAGAAATACCGTCGCCGATCGGCCTTAGGATCGCAGCCGAATGCTGTGTCATTCCGCTGGTCCGCCAATTTGCCCGAACGAGCACCGCGTAATGCTTCTCCGGCTCCACACCCGCCCCGGCCTCTGCTGCCATCTGTTCCAGCCTGCCTTCGATTTTGTACTCCATCTTGCATACATCCGAAAGCGTCTCCTGTGCAAAGGACGCTGCCACACGATGCCCGTCCAGATCCAGCAGATCCGCATACAGCGTAATTTCCCTGCACACCTTTGGAAACGATATATCCGCATCCAGATCCAGCACATGGCTTTTTTGGTCATAGCTTACCTTACAGATCTCAAAGGCTGCATATTCATGGCCTTCTCTTACGTTATTTAATTCTGTGATAAATTCCAGAGCTTCGTCTGACGCGGCTGCGCGCAGCTTCCTGTGCGGAATATGTATTAGGCTCCTCCCTGACATTTCGATTTCTTTGAGTATCTCTTGCGGATATTCCCGTATCGCTGTGCATTTGGACATATTGATCTCCTTTCTGTAGTTTTGCTTTCTTTATATAATAAACCAAATGGCAGCAATAAGCAACTGCTGATTGTCTTTTTAAACATTCTGTTGCATTTTTTGGAGCTGCGCTTCTATGTCATGCCCTGCGGACATGGCGTTGATAGCCGTGACGATTCCTTTCTCCAGCCGTTCACGTTGTCCTGCCGCATTCTGAATGGATTGCTTCTGCTATTCTTCCGCAAAGAAAAGGCAGCGATACAAAACAAATAGGAACCGACACATAGAAGAATTTAATGGCCCTGTCAGAAAAAACGTGTGCAGAACTGACCGCCACAGACAATGAAAGATTAAGCAGAATTTAATGGAATTGTGTGTGTGGTTGTGGTAGGATACTAGTATTGAATATTATTGATAAAAGGCATGAGATAAGTATGCGAAAATACTATATTGACAATATACGTTGGATTATCATTTTACTTCTTGTTCCCTACCATGCAGCAATGGCATGGAATGTATGGGGCGAACCAAATTACATATATTTTGAAAGCAATAAAATAATTAGCAGCATTGTGGTTTTTTTTAGTCCGTATTTTATGCCGCTTATGTTTTTCATTGCAGGCATTTCTACAAGATTTGCGCTGCAAAAGCGGACAATCGGGCAATATGTGCTGGAAAGGACTAAAAAATTACTGATACCATTTATTTTTGGAACAGTGCTGATTATGCCGCCTATGACATATATAGCTGATAAATTTAATTATGGTTATCAGGGGAATTTATTTCGGCATTACGCTGTTTTCTTTACACACTTTACTGACTTAACAGGCGCTGACGGCGGTTTTTCGGTTGGACAGTTTTGGTTTGTTCTATATCTGTTCCTTATTT
>CAJUIL010000019.1 GCA_910586225.1 uncultured Eubacterium sp.
TGTGCAGGAGAAGTCATGCATTAACTTCCCGATTGGCGTATCTCCACGGTAAGCACCGTAATATTATATCGAAAATGGATTTGCGAATCAAGAAAAATGTAGGATATGGTATTGACAAAAAAGGTTTATTATAATAGACTAACAAGCAAGAGGTCTATTATAATAAACTTACCGAAGCGGAAAGGAGAAGCGATGGAATATCATATTAATGAAAGCGAATACCGTTTTATGGAGATCCTGTGGGATGAGGAGCCGGTCAGCTCGACGGAGCTGGTAAAGCTTTGTGCTGGTCAGCTGAACTGGAAGAAATCGACGACCTATACGGTTATCCGTAACTTGAGCGATAAGAAGATTATCTGCAACGATCACGCGATCGTACGTACGCTTGTGAGCCGAGAAGCTGTTCAGAAGCAGGAAAGCCACAATTTTCTGAAAAAGAAATTCGGCGGAAGCCTGCCTTCTTTTATCACGGCCTACTTACGGGATAAAAAGCTGACAAAGGAAGAGGCAGAACGCATTCAGCGGATGATCCAGGATGCGGTGGACGATTCTTTGTAACCGAGCCAGTATACTAGTGTGGTGACCCGCTGGTATTTATGGCAATCGCACTGCCTATTTCGCCATCTGCCGCGTTGGATTTTCTAGCCGTAGGAACCACTACGCCGTCGAAAATCCGCCTTGCAGAGTGGCAAAATATGCAGCACGCTTACCATAAATACCAACGGGTCGCCACACTAGTAAACGAGTAATTGATCGGATGGTTTACTAAGGAATGTATTAAGTGATGTAAGAATGGCAGGAAGAAGAGGGGGTTGTGAATGGAAGCGATCGATACTGTATTTTACGGAATGGTACTGCCGAATAGTGCAGCAGGGGCGTTGTTTGTACTAGTGATCCTGCTGTTTCGAAAAATGACAAGAAGGATGTCCAAAGGATATGTGCGGATGCTGTGGGTGCTGTTTCTGACAGGACTGCTTGCGCCGCCGTTGTTTCATGTATCCTTTGATACACCCAGGGATTGGGCAGCGCGGATACGTATACAAAATATACTAGAAGAATGGCAGGAAACTCAGCCAGATATGCAGGAGCGCCTGCAGCAGTCGATCAACCCAGATACGGTTGGACAGCAGCTCCAGGAATCCAACGACGCGGGAATGGGGCAGATGTCGTCCGGAGGGCAGCAGGACGGAAAGGAAAGCGCTGCTTTGCCGCCGGAACCGTTCGTGAAAGACGCGCCCAATGCAGGCGGGCAGGAAACGGATACTGCAAAAGTGCGTGTGGAAGCATATGATCCGCATAGATCTGGTCAGGATGGATCTGGTCAGGATAGATCTTCTGGTTTGGACAAATGGAAAAGGTTTGCGGCGGTTGTCTGGTGTGTTGGGGTCGTTGCTTGTGCTGCGATATTTGCCGGGCAGCTGGTCAGGCTGAAAAAAAGAGTGGCGGATGCTGCAGAGATAAAGCTGACCGGAGAACAGGAAACAGGCTTTTGGGTGACGAAGCGGATCGATACGCCGTTTGTGATGCCTGGCCTGCCGTCTAAGATCTATCTTCCCGAAGGGCTTTCTAAGCTGCAGCAGCAGGATATTCTTGCGCATGAAAGGCAGCATATGAAAAATAAAGACCCATTGCTGCGCTGTCTTGCGCTGCTGGCGGCAGCTGTGCATTGGTTTAATCCTATGATATGGGCGGCTTATTGGCTGATGGGAAAGGATATGGAGATGTATTGTGACGAGACAGTACTGCGCGGCAAGGATTTTGAAAGCCGCAGGCAGTATTCCAATACACTTTTGGAGTTTGCGTCTTTATCAAGCGGCCTGGGCGCTTCGCTGCGATTTGGGCGAAGCGATACGGAGCAAAGAATCTGCCATATTTTATACGACAAAAGGCCGAATACCGCTGTGCGGCTTTTACTGGGCGCGCTTGTATGTGTCAGCGGTATCTGTTTTTTAACAGCAAATCAGGTGAAGGCTGGGACAGAGGAAGCAAAGCTTGCAGAAAGGCCGTATGAAGGGGAAACACATCAAGCGGAAACGCATGAAGCGCAGACATATGAAGAGAAAACAAAAGAACAGCTGGCAGAGAGTATCCGTGCAGCGGCATCCGGCCCGGTGCTCAGACAGTATTATGCGGATTTTGACGCGGACGGGGCCATGGAGATGTTTGCCTTGACAGGAAAGGAAGTGGCGCAAGGCACAAATGAGATCTGGTTTGCCAGCCAAAAGGAGACCGTGTGCCTGATGGAGGCTGAGGAAGGATTGAATGTAGATCAGTCAGAGCAGGGCGTGTATGAGGTAAATGACAGGCAGAAGCTATTTGCAGTAAGATGTATCACAATGGGAAGATATGCCACATCCAAATGCTATTATGTGCAGGCAGGGCAGGCACAGGAAGTAAGTGTGGGCGCGCAGCTAGAGCAGATTTCAGGGGAGTCGTTTGCTGTCTATCCGCCCGCGGACGATTGTATGATGGAGAATGGCAGATACAGCGGACGTACGTGCAAGCCTTATGGTATCAAATGGACCGGAACCGGATTCGAGGAATATCCAGTCAAGAAGCTTACGCTGGACGAGCTGAGCGAATACAGCGGTGCAAAACGCGTGTTAGAGCAGATCCAGGAATGCGGGTATCAAATATCGCAGATTTATTACAGGAGCAACGGCCTGATACAGATCAATGTGCAGAAACCGCTTCAGGAAGAAAACAGTTTTATTTATGAAAATGTAACGCTAAACGTAGTGAATGGGGAAGTATCCGTGGCAGAGCATTTCAAGGACGGACAGGATCTTGTGGAAAAATCTACCTATGGGGGCAGCTATCAGGCGTCCGTATGGGAGGAACCTGCGCTTGCAGACGCTTCTAAAAATCGAACGATGAGCCAAGAGCTGTTTGTACCGGGCACAGTCATGTCAGGCGGCACAAGAGCCGGAAAGATGGTGCCAACCTATACACAGAACGGGTTTTACTGCGATTCTTATTTGATCGAAATGGGCTGGAATTTACGTGTAGGAGAAAGGGCATTAGGAGTGACCTATGCGGATAAAAGAAAGATCCGGCTAAAAAATGGATCTGATCTGACGGTCTATTTTCACAAGAACGCAGAGTATTTTATACAGGATAAAAAAGCGCTTGCGGCAATCGCAAAGCTGGTCGATACATTAACGCGTCAGGGAGCAGAGCCAAAGGTGGAAGAACCCGTTGTCTATCGAATGGTGCGGATCAAGCCAAAGGAGATTCCTGCTTATGCTGAGAAATATTTAGAAGAAGAGGATAACATTGGCATAAGCGCGCTTTTTACGCACTTGTCGTTAAAGAAGCAGAAAGAGTACTTAAAAAGAATCTATGAGATCAAAAATACGGCAATTTTTGCTGCGATCGTGGAAGATCTGGATAATGAAATGCTGCAGTCTGTGATGGATCAGGCAAGAGCGGACAAAAACTCGGCTTTTTCTGTGATCGCAATGGATGTGGCGCAGCCGGAGCTGATCTGGAAGTATGCGAAGGAAGCTTATGAACAGGATGATATTGCGGATTTTTGTATCATTTTGGATTATATGACGAAAAAACAAAAACAAAACTGGCTGAAACGGGCAAGAGCGGACAAGAAATCGGCTTTTGAGCAGGTGATCCTTCTAGGATGATTCTTTTGAAGGTGTAAATCAAAGGGTGTATGGTCTATCGATCAGCACCCTTTCCTGAAAATCTGTCGAATCCACAAAAATCCTCTTGTATAATATCTGAGAATGGTTTATAATAGCTTTCGTAACAGAATAAAATCTTCAGGGCAGGGTGCAATTCCCTACCGGTGGTAAAGCCCACGAGCCGCAAGGCATGATTCGGTGTGATTCCGAAGCCGACAGTACAGTCTGGATGAAAGAAGATAATGATAGATGCAGGATTGCAAGATCCTGTGCGTCAGGCGCTGCTCTGGTTTGTGTTCACATACCGGGGCTTTTTTGTTGGAGGAGATTGCATGAATGACAGTGAATATATGAGGCTGGCCTTGCAGCTTGCCGAAAAAGGCTGTGGCTGGACGGCGCCGAATCCGATGGTTGGCGCGGTCATTGTAAAGGAAGGACGGCTGATCGGACAGGGGTGGCATGAAAAATACGGCGGGCTGCACGCAGAGCGCAATGCACTCGCTTCCTGTACGGAATCGCCGCAGGGAGCGGATCTATACGTTACGCTGGAGCCGTGCTGCCATCATGGAAAGCAGCCGCCCTGCGTGGACGCTGTTTTGGAGGCAGGTATCCGGCGGGTTGTGATAGGATCTGCGGACCCGAATCCGCTTGTGAGCGGGAAGGGTGTGCGGATCTTACGCGAGCATGGCGTAGAGGTGATCGAGAATGTGCTGCGCGGGGAATGCGACCGTTTGAATCAAGTGTTTTTTTCTTATATTCAGACGGGACAGCCTTATGTGGTGATGAAATATGCGATGACGATGGATGGGAAAATCGCGACGTATACCGGGGAATCGAAGTGGATTACCGGGGAAGCGGCCAGGAACCATGTGCAGCAGCAGCGGCATCGTTACACGGCGATCATGGCGGGCGTTGGTACGGTGCTGGCGGACGATCCGCTGCTGACCTGCCGGATCGCAGATGGAAAAAATCCGATCCGTATTATTTGTGACACCGGGCTTAAAACGCCGCTGCATATGCAGATTGTAGCTACGGCGAAACAGGTGCCGACGATTTTTGCCGCTTGTCCGGGGCATTATCAGGATAAGAAGCGGGCAGCTCTGGAGGATGCCGGATGCCGGGTACTGCCTGTTGATGAAAGCAACGGTCATGTGGATCTGCGGCGCCTGATGGAAAAGCTTGGAAAAGAGCAGATTGACAGTATTTTGCTGGAAGGCGGCGGCACCCTGCACTGGGCGGCTCTGGAAAGCGGGATTGTGCGCAAGGTGCAGGCTTATCTTGCACCAAAGCTGTTTGGCGGGAGCGAGGCGAAAACGCCGGTGGAAGGCGGCGGGATCGCAGCCGTAGCGGATGCGGCATTACTTAAAAACAGTACGATCCTAAGGCTTGGCGAGGATTTTCTGATAGAAAGCGAGGTGGCAAAGGGTGTTTACGGGAATTGTTGAGGAAATAGGGACCGTAGAAAGGATCCAAAAAGGGCGGCATTCCGCGGTGCTGACGATCCGGGCATCCGTAGTGTTAGAAAATACAAAGCTGGGAGACAGTATTGCAGTAAACGGCATTTGCCTGACCGTAACGGAGCTGTCTGGCGGGCGGTTTATGGCGGATGTGATGCATGAAACGTTAAATCGCTCCTCACTGGCGCAGCTTTCAAGCGGCAGCCATGTAAATCTGGAGCGGGCAATGCCTGCGGACGGACGGTTTGGCGGCCATATCGTTGCCGGTCATGTGGACGGTGTAGGGACAGTACTGCGTATGGAACGGGACGATACGGCGGTATGGTATACGATCGGAGCAAAGCCTGAGGTTATGCGGTATATTGTGGAAAAGGGTTCTGTGACTGTGGATGGCGTCAGCCTGACGGTGGCGCAGGTGGCGGCGGAGCATTTTGCTGTATCGGTCATACCGCATACGCAGCAGCAGACGGTACTGCAGGAACGAGCTGTAGGAAGCTTGGTCAATCTGGAAACGGATATCATAGGAAAGTACGTTGAAAAGCTGCTGCAGCCGGCTCCTGAACAGAAAAATAAGAGCGGGATTACGAAGGAATTTTTATATGAAAATGGATTTTAAAACAGAATTTGGGAGGACAGATTATGTTTCAGTTTAATACAGTAGAAGAAGCGCTGGAGGAGCTGAGAAACGGCAGGGTGATCCTCGTAACGGATGACCCGGACCGCGAAAATGAGGGTGATTTTATCTGTGCGGCGCAGTTTGCTACGACAGAGAATATTAATTTTATGGCGACGCATGGCAAAGGACTGATCTGTATGCCGATGTCGGCGGAGTATGTGCACAAGCTAAGAGTACCGCAGATGGTACAGGATAATACGGATAATCACGAAACAGCGTTTACCGTTTCCATCGACCATGTAAAAACGACGACCGGCATTTCCGCAGCGGAGCGTTCAGTTACGGCAATGGGCTGCGTCGCGGATGATGCAAAGCCAGAGGATTTCCGCAGGCCGGGACATATGTTTCCGCTTTTGGCAAAAGACAACGGCGTATTGGAGCGCAACGGACATACGGAGGCAACGGTTGATCTGTGCAGGCTGGCAGGCCTTAAGGAGTGCGGGCTTTGCTGCGAGATCATGCGGGACGATGGAACAATGATGCGTATGCCGGAACTGACAGAGCTGGCGGAAAAATGGAATCTGAAATTTATTACGATCAAGGATCTGCAAAATTACCGCAAATGCCATGAAAAGCTCGTAGACCGCGTGACAGTCACTAAAATGCCGACCAAATACGGAGATTTTGCAGCATATGGCTTTGTGAACAAGCTCAACGGGGAGCATCATGTCGCGCTTGTCAAAGGGGAGATCGGCGACGGAACGGATGTGCTCTGCCGTGTACATTCGGAGTGCCTGACTGGAGATACGTTTGGTTCTCTGCGCTGTGACTGCGGCCAGCAGTTTGCCGCTGCGATGACGCAGATTGAAAAGGAAGGACGCGGCATTTTGCTCTATATGCGGCAGGAGGGACGCGGCATCGGCCTGATCAATAAGCTGCGTGCTTATGAGCTGCAGGAGCAGGGCATGGATACGCTGGAAGCGAATCTGGCGCTTGGCTTTGCCGGAGATGAGCGGGAATATTATATCGGGGCACAGATCTTGCGTGATCTAGGTGTAAAAAGTATGCGCCTTTTGACCAACAACCCGGATAAGGTGTACCAGCTTTCAGAGTTTGGCATTGAGATATCGGAACGTGTTCCGATCCAGATGGACGCGACGGCGCATGACCTGTTTTACCTGAAGACAAAAAAGGAACGTATGGGCCATTTATTACGTTATTAGTAGTTCATGATTTTAGGAGGAAAATAAAATGAAAACATTTGAAGGGAAGCTTGTATCAAAGGATATGAAAGTCGGCATTGTTGCGGCACGTTTTAACGAATTTATTACGTCAAAGCTGCTTAGCGGGGCAATGGACGGCTTGCTCAGACATGATGTGAAGGAAGAGGACGTGTACGTCGCATGGGTTCCGGGTGCGTTTGAAATCCCGCTGATTGCGTCTAAAATGGCAAAAAGCGGAAAGTATGACGCAGTGATCTGCCTTGGCGCGGTCATTCGTGGTTCAACAACGCATTATGATTATGTATGCAACGAGGTGTCCAAGGGGATTGCTGCGGTTTCACTGGAAACGGGAGTTCCGGTCATGTTCGGCGTCGTTACGACGGAAAATATTGAACAGGCCATTGAACGCGCAGGCACAAAAGCAGGAAATAAAGGATATGACTGTGCGCTTGGGGCGATTGAGATGGTTAATCTGATCCGTGAGATAGAAGCATAATCGGGCATCCGATCGATGCCGATACGATACGGCTGTGCAGAAAGTAGGATTCTTTCTGCACAGCCGTTTGTTTGATGTTAGGAGGAAGCTGGTTCCAGCCTTGCATGGAAATCCGACATTGCTTCGGAGATTTTGATCTGCTGCGGGCAGACCGCTTCACAGCTGCGGCAGCCGATACAGGCTGATGGGTGCTTTTCCTTAGGGATTGCCATCAGCGCCATCGGTGCGATAAATCCGCCTCCGGTAAAACAGTGTTCATTGTAAAGCTTTAACAAAGCCGGGATATCTAGTCCTTTCGGACAGTGTGCGGTACAATAACGGCAGGCAGTACAAGGCAGGATACTGCGGATCATATGATCTGCAATGCCAAGCAGCGCAGTCTGCTCTTGTTCGTTCAGCTTCCGGTCAGATGCAAACGTCTGGATATTCTGCTGGATCTGTTCCAGACTGGACATACCAGAAAGGATCATCGTAACGCCCTCGATCCCCTGCAGGAAACGGAACGCCCATGATGTAACCGACTCATCCGGCCGCAGATCAAGCAGTTTTTTGCTGGCCTCATCGGACAAGGCAGCCAGCTTGCCGCCGCGCAGAGGTTCCATGACCCAGATTGGGATCTGGCGTTCATTTAAGAGCTCCGCTTTTTCCTTGGCATTTTGGAATGTCCAGTCAATCCAGTTCAGCTGGATCTGCCCAAATTCCATAGCGTCGCCGTAAGCGTCTAAAAACCGTCTCATAATATCGCAGCTTCCGTGTGCGGAAAATCCAAGGTGGCGGATTCTGCCGTTTTCCTTCTGCTTTTTCAGATACGCAAAAATACCGTATTTTGGATCCAGATAGGCGTCAATATTCATTTCGCAGACGTTGTGGAACAAATAAAAGTCAAAATAGTCTACGCGGCATTTTTTTAGCTGTGCCTCGAAGATCTCTTCAACCTTGTCCATATTGGAAAGGTCGTAGCCTGGAAACTTGGTTGCCAGATAAAAGCTTTCGCGTGGATATTTGCTGAGCAAACGGCCGATAACAGCTTCGGACTGTCCGTCGTGGTAGCCCCAGGCGGTATCGTAATAGTTGATGCCGTGCTCCATCGCATAAGCGACCATTTCTGCTGCGGCGGCTTCATCGATCTCGGATAAATTGTCTCCTGAAGCAGGCAGACGCATAGCGCCTAATCCGAGCGCCGACAGCTTGAGATTCTGAAAATTCTGATAGATCATTGGTTCGTCACCTCTTTCTTTGGATGGGGAGCATTTATGTAACTTTAAAAACCATAGCATGATTCGGATTTTTAGTCAAATGATTTTTCACTGAAGGATTTTCGCATTTTGGGGTAAAATGATTGGCATCCAGTGAGGAATTTGTTATAATCAAGGAAAACGGGGAATCATTGATAGAACAGGGGGGCAATATGGAATTTGATCAGGAAAAATATCTGACTCTATTAGCGGAAAAATATCCGACCATCCAGTCGGTATGCCGGGAAATTATTAATCTGAGCGCGATCTTGAACCTGCCAAAGGGAACGGAGCATTTTATGAGCGACCTGCATGGGGAGTACGAAGCGTTTTACCATATTTTAAACAACTGCTCCGGCGTGGTTCGGGAAAAGGTAGATATGTTGTTTGAAGAAAAGCTGTCGGACGCAGAGCGCGAGCAGATCTGCACGCTTATTTATTATCCAAGGGAGAAGCTGGAGCTGATAAAAAAAGAAGTGATGAATCTGCGGGAATGGTACCGTGAGACATTAACAGAGCTGATTGAGATTGCCAAGACACTGTCGTCCAAATATACGCGTTCTAAGGTGAGAAAGGCTATGCCGGAGGAGTTTGCGTATATTATTGACGAGCTGCTCCATGTGCAGCGGGATGAGGATGATAACCAGGTCATTTATCATCGTGAGATTTTAACGACGATCATCGAGCTGGACAATGCAGACGAATTTATTGTGGCGCTGGCGGATCTGATCAAGCGTATGGCGGTTGACCGTCTGCATATCGTCGGTGATATTTTCGACCGGGGCGCCTGCGCCGACCAGATTTTGGATCTTTTGATGAAATATCATTCTCTGGATATCGAATGGGGCAATCATGATATTTTGTGGATGGGTGCGGCTGCGGGAAGCAAAGCTTGTATTGCGAATGTCGTGCGCAACAACTTAAAATACGATAATACGGAAATACTGGAGAACAGCTATGGCATCAGTCTTAGAAAGCTGTCGCTGTATGCGGAAAAGCTGTATCCCGGTTTGGAGCCGATGCAGGCGGCGCTGAAAGCGATCACGGTCATGCTGTTCAAGCTGGAAGGCGAAGTTATCGCCAGACATCCGGAATATGAAATGGATGACCGCAGGCTGCTGCACCGGATATGCTGGGACAAGCATACGAACAGGCATACGATTGAGCTGGAAGGACAGACCTATGAGCTGACAGAAACCGAATTTCCGACGGTCGATCCGGAACACGCATATCAGCTATCCGCTGAGGAAGAGGAAATTATGGACGAGCTGTGCATGGCGTTTGTCAATAGCAGCCGCTTGAATGAGCATATCCGTTTTTTGTATAAAAAAGGCGGGATGTATAAGACGTTTAACGGCAATCTGTTGTATCATGGCTGTATTCCGCTTGACAACGAGGGTAACTTTGAGGGCATTTGTATCGATGGCAGGATGTACAAAGGGCGCGCGTATTTGGAGTATGCGGATAAAACGAGCCGGCGCGCTTATCTGTCCGGACGTAAGCAAAGCGACTTGGACTTTATGTGGTATTTATGGTGCGGCAGGAGATCTCCGTTGTGCGGCCGCAATATTAAGACGTTTGAGCGCAGCTATATTGCGGATCCGTCTGTTTGGCACGAGGATTCAGACCCGTATTATAAGTTTTATAAAACCGAAAAAACCTGTAATATGATATTACGTGAATTTGGCCTGTACTCCTCCTTTTCCCACATCATCAACGGACATACGCCCGTCCGCACAGGCAAAGGGGAAATGCCGGTGCGCGCAAACGGCAAGCTGATCGTGATTGACGGAGGATTTTGCCGCAGCTATCACAAGACGACCGGAATCGCGGGATATACGCTGATATACAATTCCCACGGTATCCGTATCAAGGCGCACCAGCCGTTTGAAAGCGTTTATACGGCGCTGCGGGACAATAAGGACATCGAATCGAAAAGCGAGCTTGTAGAGACGGAGAAAGAGCGCCTGATGGTAAAGCATACCGATAACGGCAGGAAAATACTGGAGGATATCGAAGGGCTGAAAAAGCTGCTGGATGCATACCGGGACGGAACGATTGAACAGGGGAATTTATAAAGCAGAAGGAAGCGGGCAGAAAATCAATTCTGCCCGCATTGCTTAATTTTAGCGTTTGTTCTTTTTTTGCGTATTCTTAGATTTGGAGGTTTTCTTTGGTTGATCCTTTTCTTCTGTATCTGCATCCGTTTTCGTTTCGGCGTCAAACTCCTCTGCCACTGTATTTTCAGCTGCAGCGTCTGCCGCGTAATACATCAGTGCGTTTTCCGTCGTACGGAATATCGTATTGCTGGAGCCAACCTGACATACCTTGATCGTATCTCCGCTTTCCAGATCCGCTGCGTTTTCTGCAGAGAGTATCAGCTGTGTATCCGATACAAAGCGGGTAGATATTTTTTCGTCGTTTACATAGATCCGGCTCCAGTTTGTAAAATGGTCGCCGAATATGGACAAGCTGCCGTCCGGATTTTTTTCATAGCGGGATACGTGCGTTTCATCTACGCCCATCTGCAGGTCAGATGCCGGATACGGGTTTGCACCGTCATAGCAGTAGCGCTCTCCGTACAAAAGGTCGTACTGGAGGTTCTCCAGATCGTTTTGGTACTGGGTATCGTCTGTTTCGTATTCGCCTGCCTGATGATACGTAAAGATCGTACCTTCATGAAGGCCAGCCTGTTCGGTCGTATAGGCCAGCAGCTGGTAAGCGGTCAGGTCTGCATCCTTTTGCTCCAGACCAAAATTGTTCCAAGTTGCGTATTTCGTTTTGAAAATGTCGCCGGACTTTAAGTCCTCGTCGGCCAGCCCAAGTGTTGGCAAATGGTCGCCGAACAGGACAAGGATGGTATTTTCATCCCGTTTGGAAAGCATATCGGTCAGGTTTTTAATAAACTTATCAACCTCGTGTATCTGATTCACATAATATTCCCACTGGTTATTTTTTTCTTCTGTCTCGGCGCCGGACACTCGGATTTCTGGATTTGTAAGTATTTTTTCCTCTGGATAGCTGCCGTGGCCCTGTACAGTGATCGTATATACAAAATCAGACTGGTTTGGTGTGGAGTCTAATGCTTTTTCCGTTTCCCCGATCAGAATGTCGTCTGTCGGCCAGGAGCCAAGCGGCGTATATTCCTGGATGTTCATCAGCTCCTTGCTTGTAAAGGTGTCGAAGCCGAACTGGGAAAACGCGTTTGCGCGGCTGTAAAAGTTGCCGCCGTTATTGTGTACGACGTGTGTGCCGTATCCGAGCTTTGACAGGTCGGATGCGATGCTTTCGCAGTCTGTTTCCTTTAACACGGTTTTGTATGGGTACTCGCCGGTACCGAAAAACCGCAGGTTCATGCCGGTCAGTACCTCAAATTCCGAATTGGCGGTTCCTGCGCCTACCACTGGGACGGTCAGATAACCGGATGTAAAATTGTCGCTTAACGCCCGGAAATTCGGTATTGGGTCTTTGGACAGATTTAAAAAGTTAATTTCCGTCGGATCCATAAATGATTCCAATAGTACACAGATTACATTGGGCTGTTTACCTTTGGAATCTGATACAACCTTGTCGGATTCCGCCAGCTGGTAAGAGGAAGCCTCGGACCTTGCCTGTGCGACTGTCTGTCGGATTTCCCTGATCCGCGTTTCCGAGTAATCGTCCGGCTTGCTCATGCCGCGGTCCATAACGCTAGAAGAAAATCCATATACAAATCCGTAGTCAGAATATCCCTGTGCAATATTTGAAAAATAAGAAGCCATCTGTTCGGAATTTTGTGCCATCGTAGTCGCTGCGGACATGATAACCCCCATACCTGCACAGAAGCATAACGCACGTATTTTGTGCGGGTGTCCCTGGAATTTTGGCCCTTTCAAAGCCAAAATGACCAGAAATACAACAAGGATGGCTAACAGTATGATCACGCAGATTTCCTGCGTCTTTGTAAAATACTGTGTATTTGTCATAGTAAGCAGATCAGAAATACATTTCAGATCCGTATAGCCAAACGGAGTGACGCGCTGTGACAGCACGCATCCGTTGATAATGCCAAGCAGCAGCCAGATACAGCTGATAATAATGCGCATCAGCAGCCTGCGGCGGAACAGATAAACAATGGACATCGTAAAAAAGATGATCAATGCGTTAAAGAAAAACGCAAATGCGTGTCCGCCCAAAAATACACACGCGTCGATGAAGGAACGCCTGGAGCACACTTCTATAATAAATACGAGCGCGCACGCAAGCAGAGCATGGAACAATATGGAATAACGGTTAAAAAAAGCAATCTGGCGGCTATAATCACGTTTAGCGGCACATTTATGCTGAAATATTGTTTTCATAAATACGGAATACCTCCTCCGGTAAATTTCTTAAATACTTTATTCTGACTGAGAATAAAATATATCCTATCGGCAAAAAAATCAATCGGTAAAAATCATAAAAAATTCTTAAGATTTCCTTAAATTCGGGATATTATGAATAAACTCTGAAAATACGGAATGGAAATTGCCTTGAAACAAGCCATTTTGTGCGTTATAATCATCTGATGAGCATACAAAGCCGGTCTGAAAAATAGCGGTGTTTCAGGAAGGATCTGTCTCCGCTGGCATAGATTCCCGCGCTTTGGGAATAATGCTGGTAACCATCTTTTGAAAAACGCATATACTCTTAGTAACGAAATGCAGGAGAAAGACGCGTGGATTATAAGCAGGAACAGTATATGCGTATGCAGCAGTACCAGTATGCGCCAAGGACTCCTTTTTATATGAGCTATCCAGTGCAGAATATGTATCTGACAGAGCTGGAATATGACCGGGATATGGAACGTATGAAGGAACTATATCCTGAGGAGGCCAAACGTATCCAAAGGCTTGTGGAGGAAGAGTGCGACAAGCTGGAATATGAAGGCAGTATGATGTTTGACGAATATCCGGACCGGGTAATGCTTAAAGTGATCTGCGAAAGAATCCGCCAGGCAGCATCCGCTGTGCCGCAGCAGGAGACGGATGCGCAGCCAGAGCAGGTAGAGGCCCAGGATTTTAGAGGCAGACCAGGACCGGGCAGGTCGCCAGGCAGACCACCAGGGCCAGGCAGGCCGCCAGGATGGGGCCCGCCGCCACCGCCGGGATGGGGGCCGCCGCCGGGCAGACCGCCAGGGCCACCGCCGCCACCAGGCAGACCGCCGTCAAACGGGCTTGGCAATCTGATCGAGGTGCTGCTTTACAACGAGATGTATAAAAGGCGCTGCAGGCACAACCGCTGCAGACGTTGGTGGTAATCAAAAAAACGGCCCGTTCGGGAAGATATGCAGATCAAAATGCAGTCTTGCCCGGACGGCTACATAACATAAAAGCTTACGAAAGGAAAAGGACAGATGAAAAAAGGATTGATCAAGGCCGCGGTGCTTACGACGATATTTATTGTAACGCTGCTTGTCACAGGGCAGGTTACAAATAAGGACCAGCTGGATCTAACGACGGAAATGAAGGAGCCTGTGCTGCCTGTCATTGTGTTGTACAATGAGGATGAGCCGATTAATGAGCTGCACGGCTATCTTTCGCAGA
Organism: uncultured Eubacterium sp.; assembly: GCA_910586225.1. Taxonomy (GTDB): domain Bacteria; phylum Bacillota; class Clostridia; order Lachnospirales; family Lachnospiraceae; genus Eubacterium_J. The sequence continues at coordinate 14,233 of CAJUIL010000019.1, forward strand.
TGAACGCTACCGGGATGCGGGATACGATCACGCCGCTTTCCAGCAGCAGGGAGGTGCCGCTGCAGATACGGACATATGGTTACCGGATCGATGCGGTTTCCTACGAGATCCGCAGCATTGATGGGGAGCGCCTGATTTCAGATGGAAATATTACATCCTTTGAATCGGAGGACGGGCAGATCAGGGCAAGCGTGCCAGTGCAAAGCCTGCTGGAGCAGTCCAGGGAATATATCCTAACGTTAAAGCTTCGGCAGGAGGATACGACCTGCTATTACTACACGAGGATCGCGGACGCGAGAGACTGCTATGTGGCGCAGAGTGTCAGGTTTGCCAAGCAGATCAGCGATATTACGTTTTCGGACAGTCCGGACAAGCTCTCTACGTATTGGGAGCCGAATGCATCGGGGGACAATTCCACGCTGCATAAGGTTACGATCCATTCAAGCTTAATGCAGGCGAACTGGGCGGACTTTGAATGCGACAGGCTTTCGGATCCGATACCATCCGTAAAGGAAATGAACGCGTCTTATAACGTAATTTTGCTGAATTATGTTGTGACGGCCAAAGGGACGAGCGGAGAGCTGGAATATTATAATGTGGAAGAGTATTACCGCATACGCTACACAAATGAACGGATGTATCTGCTGAATTTTGAACGTACGATGAATCAGATTTTTAACGGCGAAAATGATTTTTTGTATGAAAACTATCTGCAGCTTGGCATCCGATCCAAAGAGATAGAATATATGCAGAATGAATCGGGGACAGTGACCTGCTTTGTGCAGGAGGGAGATCTGTGGAGCTATAACCAGTCGTTCCATCGTTTGTCAGAAGTGTTCAGCTTCCGCGGACATGAGGGGATCGACGCACGGGAAAACTATATGCAGCATGATATCCGCATTCTCAAGGTAGACGAGGCCGGAGATATCGATTATGTCGTATTTGGCTATATGAACCGCGGCGTTCATGAAGGAGAGATGGGACTTAGCTTTTTACATTATGACAGCCAGGCCAATACAAACGAGGAAAAGCTGTTTTTATCCTTTGATAAATCCTATCAAATATTGAAGGCGGAGCTTGGCAGGCTGTTGTATGAAAATGCTGCAGGGGATATTTATCTGCTCTTTAACGGATCCGTTTTTCACATTAACCTGGCGCAAATGGAGCTGGAGGAGCTTGCCGAGGGGCTTGAGGATGATATGTATGCCGTCTCAGAATCAAATCGGTATTTTGCTTGGATTTCCGACCAGGATTCAAGAGAGGCTTCCGTTATGGATCTGGAGACGGGCCGCGTGGAAAAGATCAGCGTCGGTGAGGGCAAATCGCTGCGGGTGCTCGGATTTTTACAGGAGGACCTTGTATATGGAATCGCAGCGGATAAGCACCGGGGAGGCGGAATGGCGGGGATCCGCCAGATGCCTATGTATGCGCTCCGTATCGTTCATGCTGAAGATATGCAGGTGTTAAAAAAATATAGGAAAAAGGGATTTTTTATTGAACGTGTGGAGTTCCATAACGGTGTGCTCATTATGCATCGCGTGACCGCCGGGGAAGGCGGCTACGTACAGGCCAGTCAGGATTCGATCGTAAACCGCGCGCAGGAAGCCGACGATCGTAAGGTTGTCCATACGACGGTAACAGAGGTAAAGCAGACACAGATGCAGCTGACGCTGACACAGATGCGAAAGGAAACAACGCCAGTCTATGTCGCGGCAAAGCAGGTGCTCAGCCAGGAGGAAAAAAGGATAACGCTCAAGCCCGCACAGGAGCAGCCGGTCTATTTCGCCTATGCGAGAGGCAAAGTGGAGGCTGCAACGACTGATATCGCGACAGCGATCCGGATCGCGGATGAGCATATGGGCGTCGTTGTGGATGAACGGCAGAATTATATTTGGAAGCGTGCGCGCAAAAGCGTACAAACGCCGCTGGAGGTACAGCCATCCGACGCGGACGCTTCTGGCACACCGCTTATAAAATGTGTGAGCGCTCTGCTGCGGCACGAGGGGATTGAGGTCAGCGCTGGAGAGCTGCTTGGAAAGGGCGACACGCCGAAAGAGATTTTGCAGTCGCTCCTGCCAGACCGAAGGGTGATCAGCGTGGAGGGCTGCACCTTGTCGCAGATGCTTTATTATGTTAATGGCTCTACGCCGGTACTGGCAGCAGCGGGGGCACAAGGCGTGATGCTCGTAACGGGTTATGATGCGCTCAATGTGTGGATGTATGATCCACAGGCGGGCGGAGTGATCAAAAGTACGATAGAAGAAGCCGGAGAGCAGCTGCTTGCAGCGGGCGGTATTTATCTTGTATATTATTAAAAAGAATTGACTTTTTACTTTTTTGTGGTAAAATGATAAAGTATGATGTTTGGATAAGGATAACAGCCGGCCAGTATGCCTGGCTTGCTGTGGCGGGACAGCGCGCGGCGTTGTCCCTTTTCTGGTAATGATTTTGCTGTCTGCCGCATAGGATGAAAAGGACAGCAGGATAGCTTCAAAAGACAAGAAGGGAGCGGTTATGGAAGCATTCGAAGAAATACTGAAAGTTATTGACGATTTTGTGTGGGGCCCGGTGATGCTCGTGCTTTTGGTAGGCACGGGGATTTTCCTGACCTTTCGGTTAAAGTTCCTCACTTGGAAAAACCTTCCTTACGCGATCAAGCTGACATTGAGCAAGGAGGCCAGAACGAAAAAAGGCGCAGGCGACGTATCGCCGTTTGCGGCTCTGACAACGGCGCTTGCGGCAACGATCGGTACGGGAAATATTATCGGGGTTGCGACAGCTATGGTATCCGGCGGCGCGGGAGCGTTGGTATGGATGTGGATCTCCGCCTGTTTTGGGCTGACCTCAAAGTTCAGCGAATGTATGCTGGCGATCAAATACCGTGAGGTAAATGCGCAGGGAGAAATGTCGGGAGGCCCGATGTATACGATGAAAAAGGCGATTAAAAACAAGGCGCTAGGATCGCTGCTTGGTACGCTGTTTGCGTTGTTTGCGGTAATTGCGTCCTTTGGGATCGGAAATCTGACGCAGGCAAATTCCATTTCAGACGCGATGAATGTGACGTTCGGCGTCCCGACTTGGCTGACTGGCGTGATCGTTACGGTGCTTTCTCTTTGCATTATTGTCGGCGGGATCAAGTCTATTTCTAAGCTATCCTCTGTGATCGTTCCATGCATGGCTATTTTTTATGTGATTGGCGGCTTGATCGTAATTGGCGGAAATATCGAAAACGTTCCGGCCGGGCTTGCGGAGATCTTTCGTATGGCGTTTTCTGTAAAGGCAGTTGCAGGCGGTGTCGGAGGTACGATCGTAGCGTCTATGATGAGCGGAATGCGTTTTGGTATCGCGCGCGGCGTGTTTTCCAATGAAGCCGGCATGGGATCTGCGGCGATCACCGCAGCATCCGCAACGACTGACAATCCGGTGCGTCAGGGCTACATAAATATGACAGGCACGTTCTGGGATACGATCGTGGTCTGCACGATCACAGGCTTGTGTATCGCTTCTTCCGGTGTGCTTGGCATTACCGACGATGCCGGCAAGGCGATCGAAGGCTCTCAGCTGACGATCGAAGCGTTCAAAACCGTGTTGGGGCCTGCGGGCGGCTGGATGGTAACGATCGGCATTGCGCTGTTTGCGTTTTCCACAATTCTTGGTTGGGAATACCATGGCGAGAAGGCGCTGGAATATCTGGCAGGAACCCATAAATTTAATATGATCTACCGGATTATTTTTTCCGGTGTTGCATTTGTCGGCGCAACGACAACACTGTCTATCGCGTGGAAATTTTCCGATATCGCGAATGCGCTGATGGCCATTCCAAACCTGATCTGCCTGCTTGTATTAAGCGGGGAGCTGGCGAAGGATGTAGAAAATTTTCAGAGAGAGCTGCAGAGGGAGCAGGGCTAGAATGCTCTGCAAAAATGCATAAAATTCAGAGGTGTTTTATGCGGCATTCGTGAGTTTTTAACAGAAATGTAACAGAATTGAAAAAAACACTTGCAAACGGCTGATTTTTGGACTATATTACGAGATGAACTAGTGTATTCTAAACTGATTCTAAGGGAAGTGGAAGGGAATATGAGTAATAAGCAGATTATAGTTTCAAATGTAACAAAAGGACATGAGAATCCGATCGCAGAGCTTGTTCAGGTTGCTTGCCAGTTCGACAGCAACATTACGTTCGAAAATGACAACCGTAAGATCAATGCCAAGAGCATTATGGGGATTATGGCATTTAACCCATCGAAAGGAATGAGCGTAAACATTATTACTGATGGCAACGACGAGAAGGAAGCTCTGTTAGCAATGGAAAAGTTTTTAGTGTGTGAGTAGATTGTAGGAGGTCTAAGGAGATGAGCTCAAAGAGTACAGACAAAGAAGCAAAGTCAGTTGCAGAAGCAGCAGATGTAAAAGAAGCAGAGACAGTTCAGGCAGATGCGAAATCAGAAGCAGATACGGCTGTTAAAAAAGAAACAAAGACGGTTGGTAAAAAAGCTGATAAGGATGAAGCAAAAGCAGCGAAAAAACCTGCTGCGAGAAAGTCAACAACGAAAAAGACTGATAAACCGGAATTAAAGCCTGAAGTATTTATTGAATATCAGCATATGCAGGCGAGTGAGGCAGTAGTTGTTGATAAGGTAAAGGCAGCGTTTGTTGCGAGTGGCCATAGAGTATCATCGATTAAGTCCTTACAGATATATATAAAGCCGGAAGAAAACAAGGCTTATTATGTGATCAATGATAATAAGTACAGCGGTGAAGTGGATTTGTTTTAATACGTTTATTAATAGAAAAATGCCTGTACACGGTATGCAGATACGGTGTACAGGCGTTTTTTTAATGCAGCTGCCCGGTTTGATATTTTGTAACAAGACTTTTTATCCTGTCATACGGGTCGAGCAGATGGCTGATCGACGTATCGTGGTTCAGTGTGTCAACGATATACGCGATATATTTACTCATGTCACAGTTGATATAATACGGCTTGCTTAGAAGCTCTGGCGACTGATAAATGAGGTTTGTCGTGATCAGGCGGTAAATGGTGCCTTCCTCTACCGCTTTATCAAATTTTTCCAGACCGTCTGTAAACAGGCCAAACGTAGAGAGTACAAAAATCCGCTTTGCCTTGCGTTTTTTCAGCTCGGTCGCGACGTCGATCATGCTGTCGCCGGATGAGATCATATCGTCAATGATCATCACATCCTTGCCCTCCACCGAAGCTCCAAGAAATTCGTGGGCAATGATCGGATTGCGTCCGTTAATGATCCGGCTGTAATCGCGGCGCTTATAAAACATACCGATGTTGATGCCAAGTACGCTCGCGAGATAGACAGCGCGCCCGGTCGCTCCTTCGTCAGGACTGATCATCATCATATGGTCGGCGTCAAAGGTCAGATCTGGTACATTCGTACACAATCCCTTGATAAACTGGTAAGACGGCTGGATCGATTCGAAGCCGGAAATCGGGATCGCGTTCTGAACGCGCGGGTCATGGGCGTCAAAAGTAATGATATTGTCTACGCCCATAGAGGTCAGCTCCTGCAGCATCATTGCGCAGTCCATGGATTCGCGCCCGTTGCGTCTGTGCTGGCGGCCTTCGTACAAAAATGTCATGATCACGGTAATACGTCTTGCCTTTCCGCCTGCGGCAGCAATGATACGCTTTAAGTCTGCGTAATGGTCGTCCGGTGATTTGTGGTTTGAATGGCCGCAGACTGTATACGTTTCATGATAATTTGTCACATCGACCATAATAAACAGGTCATAGCCGCGGATGGAATCCTTGATAAATCCTTTTGCTTCGCCGGTGCCAAAACGTGGAGTGCTCGCATTGACGATATAGGTGTCACGCTCAAAACCCCTAAAGGCAATCGTCGTTTTGTGGTCGGACTGATGCTCATGGCGCCATTGCACAAGGTATTGGTTGACTTTTTCACCAAGGGCTGAGCAGTTTGACATGGGGATCAGTCCCAGTACTCCAACCGGAATACTTTCAATCGTGTTGTCATCATAATGCATAGTGTGGTCCTCCGTTTATTTTGTTTTTTTTCTCTTTTGGAGCCGGATGTCGTCACCAAAAAGCTTTATCATAGTATAACTGCTCACAATCCGGGAGAAAACCCGTTCTGAGTAAACGGTGTTTAGCTGGTCCAGGCCTAAATTTGTGGATATGATCGTCGCTTTTTTACGAAGGATCCGTTCATTCAGGCATAAAAACAGTTGTGAAACGGTAAATGAATTTGCCAGCTCCGTTCCCAGATCGTCAATGATCAAAAGGTCGCAGTCAAAAATATGCTGCATAGAAGCGGAGGCTTCCGTATCCTTTTGAAATTTATGTTTTTCTAACAGCTCAAATAGCTGGAAGGCTGTAAAGTAAATAACGGAATGGCTGGTATCCAGCAGTTCCTTTGCGATACAGTTGGATAAAAACGTCTTACCAGTACCCGTATCTCCATATAAAAACAGATTGTTAAATTCCGTATCAAAGCTTTTGATAAAAGCGAGGGATTCACGGACAGCTTTTTGCGCCGTTTCCCTGGAGGTCAGTCCGGTGGCTTCGTTTCGCTTTGTCTGCGAATAGTAATCAAAGCAGTAACAGGAAAAATTCTCTTCCTGCAGGATTTTTTTTATATTGGACTGTGTATATACAAGGTCGATGGCAGCCTGTTCAAAGCAATGGCACCGTCTGTCGTTTATATAACCGGTGTCCTGACAGTCCGGACACGTATAAGGCGGCATAAAATAAAACTCGTCCAGTCCGGCTGAAGCAAGTATCGCTTCGCGCTCCCTGCGATAGTCTGACAGGCTTTGCTTTAGGCTTGACAGAGCGGTTTTGTCTCCATCCAGCAAAAGCCTGGCGCTTTGAACGCTTGTCGAAGCAGTCAGGTCGTCCAGCTCTTGCAGGCGCGGGTATTTTTTATAAACAGCTGCTTTGCGCTCCTGCTGGATACGCAGGCTGCGCAGCTGTCTGGCGTCGTATTGACGCTGGATTTCGTTATATTGTGAATTGGTTAAGGGCATAACGGTTCTCCATAAAATCTGCTGCGGTTCATCTTGCCTGTGACAGCAGCTCACGTTCTAGCTCGTCGTAGTTGTAAGTACGCTGCGAAAAATTCGCAAAGCCTCCGGAAAGCGTTCCTTTTGCAGTACGCACGGCGTTTTTTCCAGCGGAGATTTTTTTCGCTTTTGCCTCTTGGTACTGTACGTCTAACAGTTTGATATCGTTTAAAGTCCGTACGTTCTGCCGTTTCCAGCTCGCCAAAATGGAGTCGGCGTATTCGAAGCTGATCTGATGAATGCTCTGGATCGTTTTCTGGCAGGCCAGAGTGACGATTTCGTCAGAAAAGGCAAACTCTTCAGACCACTTTTTGGCAAATTCCAGCTCTCCAGCGGCCAGCGAGCGGTTGGAAATACCGAATGCCTTTTGTATGGCATGAACCGTGCTGCTGTGAAGCTCGGATGCCTGCCTCGCGTCGTTCAGCGTCCGGATGCCTGCTTTGGCCCAGGATAGTGCGATCTTGTCCATATACCGCACGCTGCGGTGGTTTTTGGCCACACATTGCTCGATCAGGTATTCGATCAGATCTTGTGAAAAATCAAGCTTATCCAGCCAGTACAATATCATCTGGGTTTCAGTATTGTTCAGCTCATGCCCAAGATAACGCTCTGCTACGAATAAAAGCTCCATAACCGTCTCGTCCTCATTGAACTGTGCAAGCTGGTTCAGCGAATAGGATGTACGCTCTGGAAGCGCTGCGTCAGCGTCGTGTGCGGAAACAGGCAGACTGACGGAACGACAGGCACGTTCTGGCTCAGACGGATGCGTATCCTGCGAAACGGCTGTCAGAGGGGTACAATCCGACAGACAGATCCCAGTCAGCTCCTCCTGCCTGTTAAATTCCAGACGGAGCAGACGCATTTTTTCCCAATAGCGCAAAGCGCGCGTCACATCCTTTTCTGTATGATCGAACTTGTCCGCGATGTCTGAGATCGAGAACACCGTGTCAGGATCGCTCATGCAGCGCAGGAGGTACAGATAAATTTTGACAAATTCTCCGTCTGCGTGCGTCATGTATTGATCAATAAATGTATTTGGTACATAGGTGGCAGCAAGCGTGCTGTCACGTTTCAATAATATATCGGCCATATGCGTTCCCTTTCCGATGAATTTAGCTAATAGCCTGGTGACATATTCCTTATCATACTGCACCGATTATAGCACAGGATTTGCCAGTTGAGAAGAGCATTTTTTTCGCAGTATTCGTGAAAGGAAAGCATTTTATATTTTGTGGATAAAGTGGATAAGGTGGATAAGGATGAAGTTGACATTATATTACTTTGCAAAACGGCGGTAAATCAAATTATTTCGTAATTTTATCTGTAATGTGGACAAAACACAAAGAATCCACATTGAAAATGGCAGTTTTTGCACAATTCAATGTGGATAACGTGGATAACTAGTGTTGAAGCAGGCTTTCACCTACTTTTAATATGTCTCCGGCGCCCATAGTTATCAACAAGTCGCCGTTTATTAAATTTTTTAATAAAAATTTTTCAATTTCTTCAAAAGAAGAAAAATGCCAGCATTCGGTACCATAAGCCTCTAGCTTTTTCAAAATATCCGCAGAGCTGACGCCAAGCGTGTCGGTTTCTCTTGCTGGATAGATATCCGCCAGTAAGACGATATCAGCTGCAGCAAGCGAGGCGGCAAAGTCGTCCAGAAATGCTTTTGTTCGTGAATAAGTATGTGGTTGGAATACACAGATGATCCGTTTGTGCGGATAATCTGCCGCGGCGCTTAAGGTAGCACGGATCTCTGTAGGGTGGTGGGCGTAATCGTCGACGATCGTAGCGCCGTTTCGTGTGCCTTTTATCTGGAAGCGGCGGTCGGTTCCGCAAAACGCGTGAAGCCCCTCGGCAATGGCATCGCCGGAAATGCCCAGCTGTACCGCAAGTGCGGCAGCGGCAAGCGCATTGCCGATATTGTGGCGTCCCGGAACGCTCAGACTGACCTTACAGACCACTTCGGCATTCGCATCGTCCGAAGAGGCGTGCGAGGTACTGTGGGATACCTCAATACGGTGCATGATGCGAAACTGTGCAAAGCCATATTCTGAAAATTGAAGTTCATCCGCATAAAAGGTACAGGATGGATCCTGACCATAAGTAACGATCTTTGGCGCAAGGCCCGAAAGCAGCTCTTTAAGTCCGCCGATCTCCTGATTGACAATGATGGCGCCGTCTGAAGCGGTTTTTTCAGCGAACAGACGGAAGGAATGACGGATATCCTCCAGGTCTTTGAAAAAATCCAAATGATCTTCTTCTATATTTAGGATGATACTGTATTTCGGATAAAAATGTAAAAAGCTGTTTGTATATTCGCACGCTTCTGTGATAAAATAGTCCGAGTGCCCGACGCGGATATTACCGCCAATTGACGGCAGGATGCCGCCTACGGAAATGGTCGGGTCTGCCTGTGCCGCAAGCAGTATTTGGGCGATCATAGAGGTCGTCGTTGTCTTGCCGTGCGTACCAGCGATTGCCGCGGACTGCTTGTAATTATGCATGATCTGGCCTAACAGCTCGGCGCGGCTTAGCATTGGAAGCTGCTGTCTTTTCGCTTCCTGAAATTCGGGATTGTCATCATGGATAGCCGCCGTATAGACGACGAGGTCTGTGCCGGGCCGGATATTGTCCGCACACTGGTCATAAGAAATATCTGCGCCGGCCTGCGCCAGCATTTCGGTAAGCTCTGACTTGCCAGTGTCAGAGCCGGATATCGTAAAATGCTCTTCCAACAGGACTTCCGCAAGTCCGCTCATACTGATTCCGCCGATCCCAATGAAATGTACATGGACCGGCTGGTTAAAATTAATCTGATACATTTTATACACCTGCCTTTTACTATTATTATAAACATATCTGTTAATTTTGCAATTTATTTCTTGTTTGCCTTGCAGATTTTATAAAGATGCGGTAAAATTGCAGATAAATGTGTCAGGAACCGGATATGCTCAATCTGCAAAAATTTGTAAAATCCTACAAAAACTGCCAGTTAAAAGACAAAAAGATGTGAAAAATGATGTACATTTCCTGGCGGGTATGTTATACTGATATTATGAACAGAATATTGGATGAGAGGTGAGCAAAGTGGTTTGTAAAGAGATGATCGCAATGCTTTTAGCTGGTGGACAGGGAAGCCGCCTTGGAGTATTGACTTCAGCGGTTGCAAAGCCAGCGGTGGCATTTGGCGGAAAATACCGCATTATAGATTTCCCGCTTAGTAACTGCATCAATTCAGGGATTGACACAGTCGGCGTGCTGACGCAATACCAGCCGCTGCGTCTTAATTCACATATCGGTATTGGCATTCCATGGGACCTCGACCGCAATAACGGCGGGGTGACGGTATTGCCGCCGTATGAAAAAAGCAGCAGCAGCGAATGGTATACAGGAACGGCGAACGCGATTTTTCAGAATCTAAATTATATGGAAAGCTACCATCCGGAATATGTGATTATTTTATCCGGAGATCACATTTATAAAATGGATTATGAAGAAATGCTTGACTTTCATAAAGCCAACCGCGCGGATGTGACGATTGCCGCAATGCCGGTGCCGATCGAAGAGGCAAGCCGGTTCGGAATTGTCATTGCCGATGAGGAAAAGCGGATATTGGAATTTGAAGAAAAGCCGGAGCATCCAAGGAGCAATATGGCTTCCATGGGAATTTACATATTCAGCTGGCAGGTATTAAAGGATGCGCTTGTTGCGCTAAAGGAACAAAACAACTGTGATTTTGGCAAGCATATCATTCCGCATCTTCATGAGAAGCAGTTTCGGATGTTTGCGTATGAATACAATGGCTATTGGAAGGACGTAGGAACGCTCGGTTCTTATTGGGAAGCGAATATGGAGCTGATCGATCTGATCCCGGAATTTAATTTATACGAGAAGTATTGGAAAATTTATACAAAATGTGATATCATTGAGCCGCAGTATCTTTCACCGGAGGCGGTCGTGGAAAAAAGCCTGATCGGGGAAGGCTGTGAAATATATGGTGAGGTATACAGCTCGGTGATCGGGGCTGGTGTTACGATTGGCAGAGGATCTGTCGTACGTAACTCCATTATTATGAAGGACGCCGTGATCGGCGAACAAGTGCTCATTGACAAAGGAATTATAGCGGAAAATACGCAGGTTGGCGACCGTGCGCAGATTGGTGTTGGAGAATACGCGCCAAGCACTTATAATCCAAAGGTGTACGCGTTTGATCTTGTTACGGTAGGAGAAGATTCTGTGATCCCGCCGGATGTCAGGATCGGACGAAATACAGCGATTTCAGGTATTACAACAGTAGAGGATTATCCAGATGGACAGCTTGCGGCAGGCGGAGCGATCATAAAGGCAGGTGAATCGGCATGAAGGCATTAGGACTGGTTTTGGCAGGCGGAAATAATAACCGTATGCAGGAATTATCGAAAAAGCGGGCGATTGCGGCAATGCCGGTAGGCGGCAGCTTCCGCTGCATTGATTTTGCGCTGAGCAATATGACTAATTCACAAATACAAACAGTTGCCGTACTGACCCAGTATAACGCGCGTTCTTTAAATGAACATTTAAGTTCATCAAAATGGTGGGATTTTGGGAGAAAGCAGGGCGGCTTATATGTGTTTACCCCAACCGTGACAGCGGACAACAGCTGGTGGTACCGGGGGACAGCGGACGCGATGTACCAGAATATCGATTTTTTAAAGCGCTGCCATGAGCCGTATGTTATTATTACAAGCGGCGACTGCGTGTACAAGATCGATTATAACAAAATACTGGATTATCATATAGAGAAAAAAGCGGATATTACGATTGTCGTAAAGGACATGGATAAAGCCGAGGATGTCAGCAGATACGGCGTAATAAAAATGAATGAGGATTCAAGGATTGTTGAATTTGAGGAGAAACCAATGGTTGCCCAATCAAATACAGTATCCACGGGGATCTATATTATCCGCCGCCGGCAGCTGATCGACCTGCTGGAGCATTGCGCGCAGGAAAGCCGGAATGATTTTGTAACGGATATTTTGATCCGTTATAAGAATTTAAAACGGATGTACGGCTATAAACTGGACGATTACTGGAGCAACATTTCCACAGTGGAATCCTACTACAAGACGAATATGGACTTCTTAAAGCCGGAGGTACGCAAGTACTTTTTCCGTGATTATCCGCATATATATTCAAAGGTGGACGATCTTCCTCCAGCAAAATACAATATGGGTTCCGATGTACATAACAGTCTGATATCGAGCGGCTGTATTATTAACAGCAAGGTGGAAAATTCTGTATTATTCAAAGAAGTATTTGTTGGCAAAAATTGTGTCATCAAAAATTCTATTATATTAAACGAAGTTTATATCGGTGACAATACGCATATCGAAAATTGTATCGTCGAGAGTCGCGGGACTTTGAAAGCGAATACTTACTACTGTGGTGACAGCGGTATTCAGGTAGTCGTGGAGGATAACAATGAGCGGTATGGGTTGTAATATATCACAGGCTGCAGTCTTTTGGCTGCGGCTTGTAAAAGTCACAAAGGAGAAAGGTACAAACTATACTAAGTAAAGGAGAGTGTTTTATAGGAAATGAAGAAAGGGGCGAAAGATGATGCGAATAACAGATGTCCGAGTCCGAAAAGTTGAAAAAGAAGGAAAGATGAAAGCGGTGGTATCGATCACAATCGATGATGAATTTGTTGTGCATGATATCAAAGTAATTGAAGGGGTTAAGGGATTGTTCATAGCGATGCCGAGTAGAAAGGCAGCCGATGGAGAGTTCCGAGATATTGCTCATCCGATTAATTCTGAGACGAGAGACCATATTCAGAATATCATTCTAGAGGAATATCAAAAACAAATGACAGCAGAAGAAGAGACGTGAATGACGATTGAAACAGAATAGAAATGGAAAGGGCAGAGGAATCCGCCCGAAAGAAGCTGCATCTGGCTGAATGTTGTAAAACATCTGCCGATGCAGTTTTTTTGTTGGATGGGTATCAAGGTTCTGCAATTTTTTCATCGAATTGGTTTCTTTGGATTCAAGGTTCTGCAGTTTTTTTCTGTGCGTTTTGATAAGCGGTAACAGCAGGATCAATCATTTCCTGTACGCGGTGCCATTCCTTGGAAGTATCATCCTTGACTGTCTCGCTCCGGTTCTGGGATAAAAAGCGGGTCAGCTCGTAGCAGCTGATCCAGATTTCATTGTTTCCGTCTTTTTGCGATTCATCAAAGATCAGCTGCATTCCAAAGTGCAAATGTATAATGTCGATATTATTTGTGTTTTCTTTATCGCTGTATCCAGTGTGTCCCATATATCCGATGACATCTCCCGCTGTTACGGTGCTGCCTTCCTTTAATGATTTACAGTATGGAAAATTTTGGCGCAGATGCGCATAATAATAGTATCTTTTTTTGTCAAAACTGCGGATACCGATCCGCCATCCGCCATAGCGGTTCCAGCCGAGACATTCCACATAGCCTGATTCTACAGCGATGATCGGAGTACCGATCTGTCCCATCATATCATGGCCAAGATGCTGCCGGCGGTAGCCAAAGGAACGGGAAGAACCGAAGTCGTCATAATCTGTGTATGGAAATCCTTTTGCGATCGGTGAAAAAGCTTTCAGGCCATACTGCTTTTCACTGGAAGCAGTATCAGCACCGCCAAGCTCATATTCTCCAACAAAGCCGCCCAGTACAGCGTGATACGCTTCGTTGTAATAATCATAATATTTCATATCTTTAGTCATCTCGCTTATTGTTAATTCCTTGTTTAATAGTTTGCTTGCGATAGCATCCAGATCCGCTGATTTGTAATTTTTAAAATCTCCTCCGTATTTTACGCCTAACATAGCCAGCAGGCATATCCAGTCCAGCGGCGTATCGGTGTCATGCGCTTTCAGGTCATATTGATAGGCGTCATTCATGGCCTCGCTCGTCACCTTAAAGTCGACCCATTTGATAAAGTCTTTGCTGCCGGAATTGGATTGGCCTTCGGATTCCGTATTTTTAGAGGTGACAGGTGTGTTTGTAGAATTTTCATTTAAGAATTTTTGCATGGCGTTCTCAGCCGGAGAGCGGAAAAACGTGAGTAAAAGAATAGCGAAGAAGGAAATCAATTCTATGGAAACGATACATTTAAAGACAATCGGTTTCATAAGGCGGTTACCAGTGAGTATGGGTCTTAGTAAATATATATGAGGGTGGATGGAAAATATGCGGGTGTTGGTGACTTGGTCAAAAGCTTGCGTCGGAAAATGGAGATACTGTGAATGCATTCTTAGGTTAAGGGGTACAGTGGCGTTATTTTGCACCCCTCGGAAATCGCAATCGCAGAGGGATTAAGAGAGAATTGATTTGTTATGGAATGAAAGCAGTTTTTTGAAGATTACATTAGGAATATACGAATTGTAAAAGCAGCAAAGATTATCGAAATAAGAAATTTAAAGATGAATATGCACAAACAGAAGCCAGTACACTAGTGAAAATGGAAGAGATGCTTATAAGTACCTATATTGTTATGTAGATGTTGAGTCATTCAATTCGGGATCTAAGGCAAGCGGAGCAGGAGAGGTTAAGAGTTAGGGGTTATCGCAGTATGGAGAAGTATATAAAAAAGACGGTTGATAAGCAAAGTGGCTTATATCATACTTTGGGAAAAGAATATAAATCTTTGAATATTAACCAGTCATATTTATGTTATGAAAATGCATTATATCATTATTCGAAAGAACACGGGCGAATAGATTTTGTAGACGACTTTGTTGACCAATGTAAAGCAGAGTTGGAATATATAAAGCAGTGCCCGGAATTTGCTGTGAAAAAAATGGCAATTATTATTTTGTTTTATAATAATGCGGACATTACAAAAGAGTGTATTTATAGTATCAGAAAAAGCTGTTCTCCAGATATCTATGAATTGATTGTTGTGGACAATGCTTCTTCGGATGGAATGCGGGATTGGCTTAAAACACAGGAAGATATTAAGCTAATCGAGAATAACGAGAATCTTGGATTTCCGTATGGCTGTAATCAGGGGATTGCCGCAGCAGATGCAGATTCAGATATGTTTTATTTTTCATTATGGAAGCAAAGCATTCAATGTAATACCAGAGAAATTCAGGCAGCTGCTTATAACTAATAGAGAGAAATTGAAAGAAAAATACGGGATGGATCTGGTTTCTTATAGTTATGTAGAAAGCGCATTGATCGATATGGGTGTGACGAATGTCAGAAATCAAGATTTTCTGGAGGAAGATATAGAAAATGATCAGAAATTTGATGTTGTAATATTCGATGAAGTACTTAATCTGTAATCAGCAGAAGCAATGCTCAAAAAGGCAAAGCATTGTCTTAGTCTAAGAAGCAAAATGCTGATCTCGCTTCAAAATGTGCAGTGTATCAAAGGTATGCTTAACGATAAGATTGATGGTAATAACAAATATTAAAAGAAGGGATTTAAACGGTATGATATTATGAGGCTTTGCAACAAATGTGAATTGCAGATAAATGAATTTAATTATCGTAAGGCGGAGCTTTCCTTGGAAGAGAAGCAGGAAGTTCTGCGTCTGTGCAGGAATGGAAATCCGTCTGACCGGATACTTTATGAAGCTGAGAAATATATTTTTGAAGTTGTTATTGCCGAAAAACTGCAATAGTTTCTACAAGCATGATTCAAGACACTCTGTCTGTGTACATAGATAGTCATTTTAGAAAGAAGATAGTGATTCGATGGATAATTATTATGCGGAGTTTCATTGGATATCATGCGGTCACCACACTAGTCCAGGCTGCTGTATATACCTAGAGTAATACAGCAGCCCGGATGCAGGTCAAGCTGTGTATAAATACGAATCTGCCTCCGCAGGTGACAGCTGAAAGTGTTTTATAAGAGCTTCTTTAATTTGTACAGTACTGATTCCAAAATCCTGAAAGCTTCTGACCGCACTGACTATTTTGGATTCTGTTACAGACTTTGTAACACTTTCTGTTACAGATCTTGTAACATCTTCCGTCACGGATTCTGTCACGGATTGCGTCACAGATTGCGTCACGGATTTTGTTACCGATTCTGTCACAGATTTTGTTACTGATTCTGTCACGGATTGGGTTATTGATTCCTCAAGCGATTTTTTTATTTTATTGATTTCCGGTTCCATAATTTCCAATAATGCCTGACACATAAGATCATCTCCTCTCAATTCATTTACAATTTGTTCGTTTGCCCTGACGCTTATTTCTAACACAGAATCAGCAAGCTCTTTGTCAAAGGCGGATTTCAGAGTGTCAATTCTTTGCAACAGATCTATCATGTCCTGCTTTTTCATTTTTGGGGACAAGGAGGACAACCAGATGTGGTCTGCTTTGTCCAACTCTTTTGCGACAATGATCTGTACGGGAAATAAAAAGCGGTTGGGCATATAATAAATGCCTTTCACAGGATTGGAAAGTGTGATATCCTGTTTGGCAAAATATGCGAACAGCTTATGCGGCTTTGCTTCACGGATTATGGAAATGGTGATCTCACTGGTTTTCCGGCTGTTGACGGTTTCCCCATAAGATTTATAAAGTGCCGCATATGCGATGGATTTGTAAAATGTGTCGATGTTCAGCTCGTCAGCTGGCGACTTGTATTCCATCAGATTATAATGGCGGAAAAATTTCCCAATCTCATTTTCAATTTGGATACCAGCCGCCTTTTTGATGATCAGCAGGTCAATCTCTAACGGTCTGGTGTTCAGATTATATTCTTTTTCGAATAGGAGTGCATCCCGGTATGCGGCAAGCTCCATATACATAGCTGCAACAAAACCGGAATGCCATTGTATTTTTTTATCGCTCATCGGTGGAGTATCTCCTGACTGCTATTGTAACATAGATTTGCTGGTTTTTAAATGGGAAAAATGTTTTTTTAGAAAAATGGTATTTAACGGCTGCATGGTTATCAGATATCTTCAGAATGTTAAAAAGTGATACAAAATTGTTAATTTGAAGTGTTTGATGGAAGCTGTGTTTGTGTAAATTTAGATTGTAACTATTTTATTCATAATTCTGGATTTTTGCAAGCATAATAACAAATTTTGTGAGTAATAAACAAAGAATATGTTTTGGTGGTTCTGAAACTTACACAATAATGTGAAAATAAATGTAAAATATAAATTATAAAATGTGCATATTAACAAAAAGGCATTTTAGTTAGATACTTTTTGTCAAGCTTTTAAGGTGTGACGTCCAGATTTTAAATTATTGATTGACAGTGATCAAGAAAATGGATATGGTGATAAGAAGGCAGCAGGTGTTCTTAGGAAAAAGTAAGGTCAGTGATACGGCAGTTTGTTATGCTGTCTGCGTAACTGGTAAAACGCAAGCTGCCTGTCTGATCGGAGGAAGATGGATTGAGGGTAACGAAACAAGAGATACAGCGGTATCTTTGTGAGCTGAAAAGCGC
The DNA here is from genome assembly GCA_910586225.1 of uncultured Eubacterium sp. GTDB lineage: Bacteria > Bacillota > Clostridia > Lachnospirales > Lachnospiraceae > Eubacterium_J. The sequence continues at coordinate 31,735 of CAJUIL010000019.1, forward strand.
TGTAGAGAAAAACAGATACCGGATTGACAGAAATGCAAAAAGGCAGGATAATATCCAGCTTTTTCTGGATTATGTTATAGATGAGGCAAGGGCAAAGGATATTATTTTGAGTCTTGTACCATCCGATTTTTCAGAAATCCTGCATAATCAGCATAAAGGCTATGAACAGGAGCGGCTGTATGTTTTTGGCAAGGATGTCAGACTTTTGGAGCGGTATGGGTCGGAGGAAAAATGGATTTCTTTGTATATTAAATGCAACAAGCTGGAAAACAGCTTTGTGATCGTTGTTTCGTTCCATAGGCAGAGACGACCGCTTATCTATTATTTTAATGACTAATTCCGCAGCGCTTTGTCGGAATTATAATCACATCGGAGGGAATCGTTATGGCAGGTCAGGCCGGAAGGGATTTCTGCATCAAATGCGGAAAAGATACAGAATACGCTTTACAGAAAGAGGAGATTGTAAAAACAATACGTGAGAAGCAGTATACGTTTGTAATTACAGTTGCACGGTGTGCGGAATGCAAAGAGGAGATGAGCATACCAGGGCTTTTGGACTGCAATGTGAAGGAGATCGACGGGCAGTACCGGGCCGCGGAGGGGCTTGTTTCTACAGAGGATATCGAAAGGCTGATGAAGATCTATCAGCTTGGCAAGGCGTCTTTTTCTGCTGTGCTAGGTCTGGGCGAAGTGGTGACAGACAGATACTTGGCAGGGCAGGCTCCTGCAAAGGAGCATTCGGACAGGATAAAGGCCGCGCTTTCTTCTCCGTCATTGATGCGAAGCAGGCTGGTACAGAGCCGGGCAGGGCTGACGGAGGATACGTATCAGAAGGCACTTGCAGCGGCAGGCAGCTTGGAAAAGCTGTTTGCCATATCGGGCAAAATGCTTAAGGTCATAACTTGTGTGTTCGAAGGATTGGAAGAGGTAACGCCGCTGATGCTCCAAAAGCTGCTTTATTTTATACAAGGGATCTATTGTGCCCGCTATCAAAAACCAATGTTTCCAGAGGACTGCAGGGCGTGGGTGCATGGGCCTGTTTATCCGGAGGTTTATGACCTGTTTCGTGATTTTAAATATGATCCGATCGACGATGCGCGTTTTGTAATGTTAAATAGCAGCGCAGATGCGCTAACGGATGAGGAGAAGGGGGTCATAGAGCTGGTTATCAATACGTTTGGAATGTATGGCGGGAAAACGCTGGAAAAGATCACACATAACGAGGAGCCGTGGCGGAATGCACGCAGAGGATACGGCGAGGGAAGCCCGTCCAATGAGATTTTGAGAAAAGAAAGCATACAGAAGTATTATGAGCGTATAGAAGCGGAATATGGACTTGAAGCAGAACAGGATGTAATGCGCTATATTCAGGCTATGCTTGCGAAAGAATTTAGAGCCTGATTGCAGTTAGTACACTATTGACAAATACAGGTTACAGTTGTATCCTATAGAAAAGGAACAACTGTAACCTGTATTTTTTGCGAAAAAGGAGGAGTATGATGTCAGACGCAAAAGAAAAAATAACCGATGCCGAGCTGGAGATCATGCAGGTGCTATGGAAGGCGGAGGGTCCTGTGACGCTGACGCAGATAAAAGCCGCGCTTTCCGGCCGCAACGGAGATACTACGAAAACTCTGCTTCGCCGTTTGTGTCAAAAGGAAGCTGTGGCACAGGAAAAGCGGGAGGTATATTATTATCGGCCGTTGGTTGGACAAGAGGAGCTGAGCAGATACCGCATTGATAAGCTGATCGACCGGCTTTACGCTGGAAGTGCGAAAGCGCTGACGGCCGCACTGGTCAAAAACGAACAGCTGCAGTGGCAGGATTTGGAGGAGCTGCGGGAGATGTTTGACAATATGTGGAAGGAGGAGAAGTAAATGGGGGAGCTTTTTCTGGATATTTTGCAGGTAAGTCTGCTCGGTTCGCTGTCAGCTGCAGCGCTGCTGGTGCTGCGGCGTCCGCTGTGCAGGCTGGTCGGCCATTCCGTCGTCTATTATTTGTGGCTGCTGGTACTGCTGCGTCTGTGCATTCCGGCAGGCATTACGCTTAAACTGCCGCCTGCGTTTGCTGCAGGAATGCAGCAGGCAGCTGGAGAAAATCAGGAACAGGCAGCCGGAGAAGGAGGAGTGCAGGCAGCTGGAAAAAATCAGGAGCAGGCAGCCGGAGAAGGAGGAGTGCAGACAGCTGGAGAAGGAGGAGTGCGGGCAGCCAGAGGAGATGGGGAGCAGGCAGACGGAAAAAATCAGGAGCAGCCAGCCGAAATGGTCAGCGATGCATTGCAAAAGGATCAAGTACTTTCTAGTGCAAGGCAGGAGCATAGCCCGGAAAATGAAGCAGAACAGGCGGATGCGCGTCGCTACAAAATGACGCATCTGCGCAGTGCAGGTGCGTTAATTTGGGGGATTGGCGTACTGGTTTGCTTTGGGTGGTATATCTGGACCGGATTGCGGTTTTCACGCAAGGTGCGTCAGTCAGCGTCAGAAGCGTCCGCACAGGCGCTTGCTGTTCTGCGGGAACTGGATCCTACAGGGCGCGTAGGTTTGGCGGAGACTTCGATCGTGCGTACGCCGATGGTGCTTGGAATTTTACATCCGGTGATTATCCTTCCTTCCTCGATGGGAAGAAAGACACCAGATGGTATGCAGACGCAGGAGGCTGCATACAGTGATGGAAAGGAAAAACAGGCTGAGTGGGAACAACTGCTTAAGGATATCCTGGCACATGAGCTGATCCATGTAAGACGCGCAGACTTAGTGTATAAATGGCTGGTTATTGCGGCGGCGAGCCTGCACTGGTTTCATCCGATGATGCGTCGGATACGGAGGGAAATCGATGCCTGCTGCGAGTTATCCTGTGACGAATCGGTAATACGCGGCATGGATGCCGCAGGCCGCCGTCATTATGGTGAAACGCTGCTTGCTATGGCAGGAGCGCCGTCATCTGGTAAGCTGCTGGCCGCATCTTTATGTGAAGAAAAGACGCAGCTAAAGGAGCGGCTGTGTTCGATTGCGGCATATCGAAAAAAAGGCGTTTCGGCAGCCTTGTTTTCGGCCCTGCTTCTGCTTGCCGCAGGCGGATGCGCATCTGTAGCAAATGTGCAGGCAGATACGGCAGACAATTCCAAAATGCAAACGGAAAATGAAACGCAGACGAAAAAGGAAACACAAACCCAAAACGATACACAGGTCACAAAGGAAACACAGACTAAAAATAAAACACAAATGGAAAATAAAACGCAAACAGAAAAGCAGGTACAAGCAGCAGGACAGGAGCAAGGCAGGGAGCAGTCAGCAGGACAACAGCAAACGACCAGACAGCAGGATGCAGCGGCAGATGATTATTATGCTGTATTAACTGGACAAAAGCAATTACAATATTATTCGCAGCAGTCAGATCTGGTAAAAACAGTGGATATCGTCCATGTACCGGATCTGTTCAGCCCGTCCAGCGAAAATGCAAAAATAGATGGATTTGCTGTTATAGATATGGATGGTGACGGGGAGCAGGAGGTGCTTTTACAGATTACGGACGTAGCCGGAGATATGGGAGGTTATCTGCTCCTGCGCAGGGAGCAGGGAGAGGTACACGGTTATGATGGAAGCTATAAGACCTTTAATATGCTCAAGGCAGACGGGACGTTTACCTACATTAGCCTTGCAGTGCCGGATACCGGGATCGGTTCCGTCCGTTTTCATGATAAAGGCTACAGTATTTTGCCGCTGGCAGACAGCCATACTTCCGAGGACTTTGAAACCGTGACCTATGAAGTAGGCCAGCAGCAGGCGACGTTAGAAGAATATGAGGATGCAATGGAACGGCAAAAAGAAAAAACAGATGCGCCATGGTATCCGTTTTCAGACGAAATGATCCAGAAGCTGTTATTGGGAGACAGCGGAAATGCTGAATACGATGTTCAAAAGGAACCGCAGGCAGAAGAAGAGCAGGAGCTATGCTATGAAAAAGACGGCAGGCAGTATACACTGGTACCGGATCTTGTAACAGGCGAATATCTATGGGCCAGCGTACTGTCAGAGGGAACGAGTATTAAGGATCGTCATGGGAAACAAACGGATTATTATTCGCAGGAGCGTTCGTTTGAATCATTAGACGGGAAACGATCGTATTCCGTGCGGCGCTGGGATAATCTGCTTTATTCCGCCGGAGAATATCTGATTTTTGAATATGATGGGATGATACATATTTCCAAGCACGAGAATCTGTATCACCCGGTATGCAGCTATCCTATGGGCAGAACCTATGGCATGATCACAAAGGTTTTGCATGGATATATGGTTGCGGATGCAAAGTCTTATGAGATCCGGTTTTATAATGAGCAATTTCGGGAAACGCAGGTGAAAACAGGGCTGCGCGCAGGAGAGAGCGGGCACTATTATGAGAACGGGCTTATGGCCGTCAGAGATATGGATACAGGGCTGATTGGTTTTATGGATGAGCAGGGGACGCTTGTTATCCCGTGTAAGTATGCGGCAGCCAGTGATTTTTCCAATGGATATGCGTCGGTACTGGTAGATGCTGAGGTGGTGCCATATACAGAAGATGCGGGTACTGTGCAGATGTTTTCCGCGAAAGGCGGACAATGGGGCATTCTCGACCGGAAAGGACAGTTTGTACTTCGGCCAAGCGAGCGGTATGCCAATCAAAGCAAAGGACATCGAGAGGAGAAGTATTATGGAGGTATCCGACGCTTTAGCGCTGTGCGGGAGGATGGAACCGTAGACTTTCTTGCAGCAGACCAGGACGAGCGCATACTGGAAACAATAAGCGTGGAGTGAAAAATCAATTCCTGCGTATTGAACATTCGATGAAAATATGATAAAATTCACACGGTTATTCTCGAAAACCAATGTCGAAGCATTATATAAGGTACCCGAAAAGGCGGAATGCGTATAGGAGAGTCCGTTCTGGAGAGGATGACGCAGGGGAGCGGCTTCTTATCATGAGCTTTTGGAAAACAACTGGAGAACAGTAAAAAATAAAAAACTGGGAATGACAAAATCCCATGGCGGCGCAGACTCGTCTGTGCGGGGGCAGGAGAACGGAAATGATTTGGCATAAATAATAACATCAGGGAGGAAGCCGTCAGCATGAAAGCATTTATGAAAAATCGAAAACTAGCCTCAAAAATCAGTATTCTTACCACGATCATCACGTTGGCAGGTATGATTCTTCTTTGGACGATCATAGCGTTCAGTACGGAATCTATGGTGCGGGATGATATTACGGATCAGATGACCAATGCGGTAGAATCAAGAGCCGTCATTATAGACGATTATGTGCTGTCTGCGGAAGAATATCTCAAAGCATTCGCGTTAAGCGGCGAGGTGCGTGACCTTTTGGCAGACCCGGAGGATCCGCAGCTGCTCCAAAAGGCAAGACAGTATACGGTGGATTTTGCAGATGTAAAAGGAATTTTTGAAGGGCTGTATATCGCAGATCCCAATACCTATGTCCTGACGCATACAGCTAAAGAGGCGATCGGGATCACGACACGTGAAGGAGAATCACTGGAAACGTTTCAAAAGACGATCCTTGCGCAGCCACAGCTCAGCAATCTTGGGATCATGCAGTCGCCGGGAACAGGGAACATGGTGATCTCGATGTATTATCCGGTTTTTGACGGGCAGACTTGCATCGGATATGTCGGCGCTGGGGTATATGCGGACCGTTTGATGGACGCACTTCTGGATCTGGAGCTTAAGGGACTTCCAGACAGCAGGTATGTATTTATGAATGCGGAAACGGGCGTGTATCTTTACCATGAGGATGATGCGCTGCTAAATACAGAAGTAAAAGACAAAGGACATCTGGAAATCATCCAGCGTGTGCAAAAGGAAGAAAATGATGGAGCAAAGGCTTATACATACCGGGATGAGAAAGGCAGGGAGCAGATTGCTGTATATAAATATCTGGAGAACCGGGGCTGGATCTTTATGGTTCAGTCAAACGCAGCAGAAGCTTACCGTTCGGTAGGAACCGTTCGTGTCTTGATGGGTGCGGCGTGTGCGGGTGTAGCGTTTTTTATTATTCTTGTGACGCTTGCTGTTTTAAGCAGGACCGGAAAGGATCTGATGATCGTAGAAAGTGCGATTTCTAAGCTGAGTGACTTTGACCTTTCCGCGGATCAAGAGCTGGAGCGGTTTTACGGCAGAAAAGACGAGATCGGCATGATCGCGGAAGCAGCGCATAATGTGTGCAGTCATCTGCAGGCAGCGATTGAAGATATCGAGAGGATCTTAAGTGAGATCGCGGAAGGCAATCTGGCTGTGGATGTGGAGAAAAATGAACGTTATTATATCGGCGGCTTGCGGATGCTTACAGGCAGCCTGCAGGCGATACGTTCCAAGCTTACAAAGGTTATGAACGAGATCACACTTGTATCGCATCAGGTTAACGACGAAGCAGAGCAGGTGCTTTTCAGAGCAGAATCACTTTCGCATGGCGCGGCGGAGCAGGCGTTGTCTGTAAAGGCGCTTGGAGATGCAGTAAGTAATATTGAGCAGCAGGCGGATTCTACCGCAAAATTTGCAAGTCGGGCGAAGCAGGAAAATATCCAGACGCATCAGAGAATCGAAACGTGCAGCAACGATATGCTTGCGCTGATGGACGCGATGCGTACGATTGATGAAAAGTCCAAGGAAATTATCAAGGTGATCCGTACGATTGAGGACATTGCGTCACAGACCAATATTTTGTCATTGAATGCCGCGATTGAAGCAGCGCGCGCAGGGACAGCAGGAAAAGGCTTTGCGGTCGTGGCAGACGAGGTAAGGATGCTTGCCGGACAGTCTGCGGAAGCAGCCAGAAGCACCGCGCTCTTGATCGGAGAAACAGTAGCAGCAGTAGAAACAGGCAGCCAGATATCCGATGTAACGAACCAGGCATTGCAGGAGGTTGTTGCGAGTGCGCGGAATGTATCAGACGCAGTAGCATCGATCTTTGAAGCCGCGGACGATCAGTCTCATGCGGTAGAACGGATCTCGCAGGAGCTTCAGAGTATTTCGGACGTAGTGCAGAGCAACAGCGATGTTGTAAAGGATTCTGCAGCAGTTAGTGAAAAAATGTCCGAGCAGGCGGCGATGCTGAAAAGCCAGGTATCCAAATTTGTTACCTCGTAATTCAGAAATAACGCTTGACATTTTTAAAAAACCTATATATGATAGTAACACGATCCTAAAGATTTCATATAGAAACAGGTTATGAGAAAGAGGAGTACATCATGACGCCCGTCAGAGAAGGCCGTCCGCTGGCTGAAAGTCGACCCCGGATACGCGTGATGGAAGGTAGCTTTTGAACCGGGCAGCCAAACGGCAGATACGCTGTCAGTAAGCCGCCCCGTCTCGTCCCCGTTAAAGGACCTATAGAGGACAGATTTCTTTGTGCTGCGGTAAGCAGCGGCTTTGATCTGTCGAAAAAAGGTGGTACCGCGATTATTCGCCCTTTGCAGCCTAGGCTGTAGAGGGCGATCTTTTATTTTCAGCAAACAATAGCATACAACATACCGTACAATAGAAGCAGAAAGGATGAGGGAAACATGGCAAAAGAACTGGCAAAAACATATAATCCAGCCGGACTGGAGGAACGGCTCTATCAAAAATGGGAAAGCAGCGGCTATTTTCACGCAGAACCGGATCAAAGCCGCAAACCGTTTACGATCGTAATGCCGCCGCCGAATATTACCGGGCAGCTGCATATGGGCCACGCTCTGGATAATACGATGCAGGATATTTTAATACGATATAAAAAGCTGCAGGGCTACAATACGCTTTGGCAGCCAGGAACGGATCACGCCTCCATCGCAACCGAGGTGCGTGTGATCCAATCATTGAAAGAAAAGGGCATTGATAAAAATGAGCTTGGCAGAGAAGGTTTCTTGGAAAAAGCGTGGGAATGGAAGGAAGAATATGGCGGGCGGATCATTAAGCAGTTAAAAAAGATCGGCTCGGCTGCAGACTGGCAGAGAGAACGTTTTACTATGGACGAAGGCTGCTCAGATGCAGTAGAGGAGGTATTTGTCCGCTTATATAACAAGGGATATATTTATAAGGGGAACCGCATTATTAACTGGTGTCCGGTGTGTAAGACATCCATCTCCGATGCGGAGGTAGAGCACGTTGACCAGAAAGGACATTTCTGGCATATCAAATATCCGGTAGCCGGCGAATCAGGCAGGTTTGTAGAGATTGCTACAACGCGTCCGGAAACGATGTTTGGTGATACAGCGGTAGCAGTCAATCCAAACGACGATCGTTATCAAGATCTGGTTGGAAAGACGCTGATACTTCCGATCGTGCAAAGGGAGATCCCGGTGATCGCCGACGAATATGTGGATATGGAATTTGGAACCGGCTGTGTAAAGATTACACCGGCGCATGACCCGAACGACTTTGAAGTCGGAAAACGGCACGACCTGGAGCTGGTCAATGTGATGAACGACGATGCGACGATGAATGAAAATGCCGGAAAATATGCCGGAATGGATCGTTATGCGTGCCGGGAAGCACTTGTGCGGGATCTGGACGAAGCAGGGCTGTTGGCGGGCGTCAAAGACCATGAGCACGCGGTAGGTACGCATGACCGCTGTGGTACGATTGTGGAGCCAATGGCAAAAAAACAGTGGTTTGTGGCAATGAAGGAGCTTGCAAGGCCAGCGATGGAGGCTGTGAAAAATGGTGATCTGAAATTTGTGCCGGAGCGGTTTGACAAGACGTATATGCATTGGCTGGAGGGTATCCGTGACTGGTGTATTTCCAGACAGCTTTGGTGGGGCCATCGGATCCCGGCTTATTATTGCCCGGAGTGTGGGGAAATGGTCGTTGCAAAGGCAAAGAACGCGCCGCATAGGTGTCCGAAATGCGGACACGAAGGGCTGGAGCAGGATCCGGATACGCTGGATACTTGGTTTTCTTCTGCACTGTGGCCGTTTTCCACACTTGGCTGGCCGCACGAGTCAGAGGATCTGGACTATTTTTATCCGACGGATGTGCTTGTGACGGGGTATGACATTATTTTCTTCTGGGTCATACGTATGGTATTTTCCGGATATGAGCAGACAGGCAGGTCGCCGTTCCATACCGTATTGATCCATGGTCTGGTGCGCGACTCCCAAGGGCGCAAGATGAGCAAGTCTCTTGGAAACGGAATCGATCCGCTGGAGGTTATTGATAAATACGGCGCAGATGCGCTGCGTCTGACACTGATCACCGGAAATGCGCCTGGCAACGATATGCGTTTCTATTGGGAGCGTGTTGAAGCGTCCAGAAACTTTGCGAATAAGGTGTGGAACGCGTCGCGATTTATCATGATGAATCTGGAGGGACGGGAGGTTACTCAGCCTGCGCCGCAGGACTTGGAGCCGGCAGACCGCTGGATCATTTCCAGTCTGAATACGCTTGCAAAAGATATGACGGAAAATATGGATAAATTTGAGCTTGGCATTGCGGTTTCAAAGGTGTATGATTTTATATGGGATGAATTTTGCGACTGGTATATTGAAATCGCGAAGCTGCGCACGTATCGGTACGATGAAGCGCCGCAGTCCGCGAACGCGGCTTTATGGACGCTGCGTACGGTATTAACAGAAGCGTTAAAGCTGCTGCATCCGTTTATGCCGTTTATTACCGAGGAAATCTTCTGTACGCTGCATCCGCAGGAGGAGTCGATTATGCTCGCCCAATGGCCGGTGTATGAGAAAGAGCGTCATTATGAAGCCGAAGAGGTCATGATGTCCCATGTTAAGGACATTGTAAGAGCGGTTCGTACCGTGCGCAAGGATATGGATGTGCCGAACAGCAGAAAGTCAAAGCTGTATCTTGTTTCTGGGGACGCGGATATTCGTGCGATTTTTGAGAATGCCAAGGAAGCATATCAGGGCTTTACGTTTGCGAGCGAGGTATGCATCCAAGCAGACAAGGCAGGCATTGCCGAGGATGCCGTATCCGTAGTGATTCCGGGCGCGACAGTGTTTCTTCCATTAGAAGAGCTGGTTGACAGGGAAAAGGAGATCGAACGATTGACAAAGGATAGGGCAAAGCTGCAAAAGGAGCTTGCGCGGTCAAACGGAATGTTAAGTAATGAAAGATTTTTAAGTAAGGCGCCGCAGGCAAAAATTGATGAGGAGCGGAAAAAATTAGCAGAATACGAGAAAATGATGGCCGAGGTAGAGCAGCGTTTGGCTCAGATGCAGGGAAATAATTAAAAAAATGCAATTCATTCTTATTTTTCGAAGAATATTTGTTGAAGTTTGTCTCAATTAATGGTAAAATTAAAAGAAATATACCATGTATTTCAGATGGTTGATGAATAAAGGTAAGTTCAGACGGGTTTGCCCGGCTTCGGCGCAGGCCCGGACTGTTACGAATTAAGAGTGAAGGGTGGTAAGGTCATGCAGACACTACAGCTTGATAGGACAGCAATTAGTTTTAGTCCGGATGGTATGACGGCGTACTTACGTTTACCAGAACCTGAGCCTGGAACGGGATTAAATTATAGTCCGGAGGCCGTTCAGGCGGCGCTGGCTGCCGGTGGGGTCAAACGGGGAATTGATCAAAAGGCGATTCTCAATATGATTCGAAGCAGGATTTATGACCGTTCTGTCGCAGTTGCAGCAGGCAAGCCTCCGCAGGCTGGAAAAGACGGATATTATGAATATTTGTTTCAAAGCCAGCTAGACGGGAAACCAAGGATCAACGAGGACGGTACTGTCAGCTATGCGATCAAGCTTTTTGAGATGGTGACAGAAGGCCAGGTGATCGCGAAGTATCATCCGGCGGTTCAGGGAGTAGATGGATATACAGTTAAAGATGCGCCGGTTCGGGCGAAACCAGCCAGAGAGCTTCCTCCTTTGCGGGGAAGAGGCTTTGAGTGCAAAGAAGATGGTATTACTTATGTAGCTACGATCACGGGCAAAATTGATAAAATTAATGATAAGATTAATATACTGCCGGTTTATGAGGTGTCCGGCGACGTAGACGCGAATATGGGGAATATTGAATTTCGTGGAGATGTCATTATCCATGGCAGCGTCGATGATATTGAGATACGGGCAACCGGTACAGTTTCGATTGACGGGGTTGTACAGGGAGCCAGCATTTTTGCCAATAAGGATATCGTAATAGCTGGCGGCGTACTTGGCAATGGAAAGAGTGTGATCGACGCAAAGGGCAAAATTTCGGCGAAGTTTTTCGAGTTTGCAACAGTGCGCAGCAAAGGGGATATTACAGCGGATATCTTTTTAAATAGCAATGTATATTGTGAAGGCGGCGCGTTTGTCATGAGCAAAAAGGGCTGTATTGTGGGCGGCAGCGTTCATGCAGTCAGCGGTATTGAGGCAAATAGTATCGGCAATAACGCAGAAATCCGTACTCACGTACTTGTCGGCAACGGCGGTGAAGTACGGATGAAGATGGAAGAGCTGCGCAACAGCATTAAAGCAGCAGAGGCAAATATCACGAAAGCGGAAACGATCCTGCAGAAGTTCCAGGAATACGAGGAAAAGACCGGGCAGTCTTGCAAGGACGACCCAAGAAGAGTACAGCTTGTCCGCATCCGGGTACGTGATATGGCCCGTAAAGCAGCAGACGAGGAAGATTTAAAAAAGCTGAAGCTAATGCTGGAAAGCGCGAAGGGTGCAAATATCAAGGTACGCAAAAAAGTATTTCCAGGCGTATTTATATCCATCGACAGCTGCGATACTTCCTGCAAAGATACGTTCAGTGATATTATTTTTATCAAGCAGCAGGAAAAAGTGGTTATGCGCAGGCTTTCGGACTGGGGTAGTGCATAAAGCGTTTGTTTTACAGGAATAAAAAGCAATAGGGAATCGGATACTTTACTTTAGGATAGCAGGAGTAAGGTTCCGGTTCTTTTTGGTTTATAAAAAATTTCGAAAAAGAAAGAAAAAACAAGACAACCGTTTCTTTACAAAGTGAAAAGATATGCTATAATAAATTCGTTTAAAAGAGAAAGACATTACGGAACTATTACGGAGGTGTTACAGATGATAGACTTTGAAGAAGAATTGAAAAAGTTTCAGCCCAGCCTTGAGGTTGAGGAGGCAGAAGAAGCGATATACAGTCACAACCTGACGGATATGACGGACATCCTACAGGAGATGATTAAGGAAGCAAGACGCAACCGATAATCCAGAGGAAGGAGCCGATATGCAGTGTTTTAAATGTGGAGCGCAGCTTGGTGCGGAGCAGACGTGCCCGAACTGCGGGATGAATGTAAAAATGTATAAAAAACTGATAGCGATTTCAAATTATCTATACAATGTCGGACTGGAGCGGGCAAAGATCAGGGATTTATCAGGCGCGGCGGATTCCTTAAAAGCAAGTCTGCAATATTACAAAGGAAATATCCAAGCGAGAAATCTGCTGGGACTTATCTATTATGAAACAGGGGAAACGGTTTCTGCTCTGAGCGAATGGGTGATCAGTAAAAATCAGTCAGGTAAGGATAATATTGCGGATACGTATCTGACGGAGGTACAGAGCAATGCATCACTGTTAAATACAGTCAACCAAACGATCAAAAAATATAACCAAGCGTTGATCTACTGTCAGCAGAGCAGCGAGGATCTGGCAGTTATCCAGTTAAAGAAAATATTATCTATTAATCCTAAGCTGGTGAAGGCACATCAGCTGTTAGCGCTTTTGTACATTCGTGACCGAAAATACGACCTGGCCAGAAAATCGCTGCGGGCAGCAGAAAAGATCGACCGCGGGAATACGACGACAATCCGCTATCTGGCGGAGATCGACGGCCATGCGCAGGACGGTCAGGAAAAAAGCCGGAAACAGAAGAAAAAGGAAAGCCGGGTGGAATACAGCACCGGAAACGATACGATCATCCAGCCGACCAACCTGCGCGACAATTCAGGCTGGATGATGATCTTGAACATTCTTGTCGGGCTGGTTATCGGTGTAACTGCAACCTACTTTCTGATCGTTCCAAGCATTCGCCAGACTGTGCAGAAGGACGCCAATGTGGCCGTATCCGATGCGAACGAGACGATCGCAGCGAAAAACCAGGCGATCAAAGAGCTGGAGGACCAGGTATCAAAGCTGACAAAGAATGTGGAGAGCGCAAAAAGCGATAAGGAAGCGTCTAAGACGCAGATTACGAGCTATCAGAAGCTTATGACAGCTTACCAGTCTTATCAGCAGGGCAGCCTGGACGAGGCAAAGGCAGCGCTTTCGGAGGTAGATGAAAAACAGCTGGATGCCGGGGCAAAGCAGGTATATGATTCCATTCAGACAGAGATCAATGCCAAATACCTTGAGACGGCTTATAACGACGGGTATTCTGCATATATGTCACGCAATTACCAGCAGTCCGCGGAGCTTTTGCAGAAGGTTGTGGACGCGGATGACACCTACCATGACGGCGACGCTATTTATTATCTGGCGCAGTCTTACCGTAACCTGCAGGATTATGAGAAAGCGGCGGCGCTGTATCAGAAGGTGATCGATGAATATCCAGCTTCTTATAAGGCAAATAACGCAAAATATAAATATCTGCCAGAGGTGCAGCGCAAGATGGAGGAAGCGCAGCAGTAATGCCGCAAAACGAATACACTTACAAAAGATGTTGATCGAACAGGGTCAGCATCTTTTTTATTACATGAAAAACAGGAGGATTTTTCGATGGAATGCCATTATGAACTAAAAGAGGGGTGCCTGACGATTTCCATGCCAAAAGAGCTGGACCACCACAGCGCGGAGCAGCTGCGTATGGAGGCGGATCTTCTGATAGATTCCTACCGGGTGCGGAATCTGGTGTTTGATTTTTCCGGTACGGAGTTTATGGACAGCTCCGGTATCGGTGTATTGATCGGAAGGTGTCGGAATATGAGCTATTGTGGAGGAAGTGTGAGGGCACAGCATATGAACGACCGGATCCAGAAGATCTTTCGGATATCCGGATTGCATAAGCTGATAGAAACGGAGGCGGCATATGAGTGAACAGCGTAATGAGATGAGCATCCGCTTTGATTCCTTTTCGTCAAACGAGGGTTTTGCCAGGGTCGCTGTCGCGGCGTTTGTGGCGGATCTGGACCCGACGCTGGACGAGCTGGCCGATGTGAAAACGGCAGTATCAGAGGCGGTAACAAATTCCATCATCCATGGTTATGAGAACGGTATCGGTAAAATTATTCTGACCTGTTCAAAGGAGAATAAGCAGATCCAGATCGAAGTCGTGGATTATGGAAAGGGCATTGAAGATGTGCCGAAGGCAAAAGAACCGTTTTATACGACAAGGCCGGAGCTGGAGCGTTCGGGGATGGGATTTGCATTTATGGAAGCGTTTATGGACGACGTAGAGGTGGATTCTGCGCCGGGGCAGGGTACGACGGTGCGTATGGTTAAGCAGCTTGGGGCGGGAGCCTGAGCGCCTATGAACGAGACAATGGCTTTGCTCCGTCAGGCGCAGCAGGGAGACGCATATGCAAAAGAGGAGCTGGTGAAGCAGAATCTTGGGCTGGTAGGAAGCATTGTCAAAAGATTTGAACACCGTGGACACGATAGAGAGGAATTGTTTCAGATCGGAAGCATTGGATTGATGAAGGCGATTGATAAATTTGACCTTACATATGACGTAGCGTTTTCCACATACGCAGTTCCGCTGATCAGCGGAGAAATCCGCCGTTTTCTGCGCGACGACGGGCTGGTGCGTATCAGCAGGAGCCTAAAGGAAAACGGCTGGCGCGTCCGGAAAGCCGCTGAAAAAATCAGTCAGGAAAAAGGCCGGGAAGCGTCTATGCAGGAGCTTTGCGAAGAAACCGGACTAACTCGCGAGGATATCGTAATGGCGATGGAAGCCAACATGGAGGTGGAGTCGATCTACCGCAGCGTCTATCAGTCAGACGGGAGCGAGTTGTATTTAGTCGACCAGATAGCAGAAGGAAAAGGCGTCGGGCAGCGGTATGGGACAGTCGCAGCGGGAGGCTGCGAAGTACTGGGCGGCGCAGGTGACCCAGAGAAGGAGAAGCTGTTAAATGAAATGCTGATCAGACAGCTGTTAGAAGAGCTGGAGGAGCGTGAGCGCAGGCTGATCGAGCTAAGGTATTTTCAGGAAAAAACGCAGGTACAGACCGCACAGGAGCTAGATATGAGCCAGGTGCAGGTGAGCAGGTTGGAGAAGAAGATATTGCTGAAAATGCGGAGGAAGTGCTGCTGAAGCTGCTTTCAGATGAACGTAACAGTGGATTTTGCGCCGGGCTTTTAAGGTGGACAACCCTTGGAGATGATAGGAATGTGTCATTTCCAGGGGTTTGTTTATATCTTATAGAAAAATGCGGAATCTCATCCAAGTTTAGAAGATATACACAAAAACATTCAAATGAATTTATGCAATAAGTCAAAAATTCGATTAGTCATTGACAAAAATATATGCACAATATATACTAAGTACAACAAGAAACGCGTTTCATACAACGAAGCGGAAAAACAGGCAGGCAATATCCGTCCTGCCGCAGACGGAGGAGACAAAAGTGGCAAGCATTCGGGAAGTGGCAAAATTAGCGGGCGTTTCTCCTTCTACAGTATCTAGGGTAATGAATGGTACAGCAAACGTAGAAGAAGATAAAAAACAAAGAGTGCTGGCGGCGATTAAAGAAACGGGTTTCAAGCCAAATGAACTGGCAAGAGCATTATTTAAGCAATCATCCAAGATCATCGGTGTTATCGTTCCGAATATAGAAAACCCGTTCTACAATGAACTAGCTAAGGCAGTAGAAGAAGAGGCATATCGTAACGGCTATCGTATGCTGCTGTGCAATTCGAATAATAATACGGAAAAAGAGCTGATGAATATTCAGATCTTAGACCAGATGAAGGCAGACGGGATCATTATTTTAACGCATAGTGACAAGACCGGGCGAGAAATCGCCGGGTGCCAGCTTCCGGTCGTCGTTGTAGACCGTCAGCTTACAGGAAGCGGCCAGAGCGCCTATATCGAAGCCGATCATTATAAAGGCGGCAAAATGGCGATGGAGCATTTGCTGGAATGCGGCTGCAGGAATATTGTATTTTTGCGGGGGCCGCTGGGGCTGTCGAGCGGGATGCACAGGTACGAAGGATATCAGGAGGTATGCAGAAAAACTGGTATCCCAGAGCAGTACATTGACTGTCTGTATGATTATGAGGACGGGCTGCGTGCGGCACAGGAGCTGCTGGAGCGGTTTCCGAAAGCAGATGGGATCATAGCCAGCAACGATATGGTTGCGATCGCTTCTTATAAGATTTTGCAAAACGCAGGGCTGCGCGTGCCAGAGGACGTGCAGATCATCGGATTTGATAACATCAGACTTAGCTGGCTGTTTACGCCGGAGCTAACGACCGTGATACAGCCGATTACGCAAATGGGAACATTGGCAGTCCAGATTATCATCAAGCATAGTCAGGGAGTGCCGTTTCAACAGGAAAATATATTGGATGTTTCGTTAGTGGAACGCCAGACGACAAGGAGAAAGGAGAAGGAGCTATGAAGCTTGCAGTAGTGGGAAGCATCAACATGGATATGACTGTGACCGCAGAGCGGATTCCTTTAAAGGGAGAGACGCTGCGGGGGGACAGCATCAGTCTGATACCAGGAGGAAAAGGAGCAAATCAGGCGGTTGCAATGGCAAAGCTCGGCGCGGAGGTGGAAATGTTCGGCTGCGTTGGGGATGACAGCAACGGAAAAATGCTTCTTGAAAATTTAAAAAAGGCAGGAGTAAAGACAGAACACATCCAGATTTCTAAGGGAAAGCCGACCGGTATTGCTATGATTACCGTTGCGGAAAATGATAATACGATCGTAGTTGTTCCGGGGGCCAATGCGGCGGTCGACAAGTTTTATATCGACAGTATCAAGCCGTATTTGGAAGCGTACGATATGGTTGTGCTCCAGCATGAGATTCCGTTGGAGACTGTGCATTACGTTGTGGATTTCTGTGCGGAAAAAAAGCTTCAGGTGGTGCTGAATCCGGCTCCGGCGGCGGAGGTGCCAATGGACATCATTGAAAAGGTGACTTATGTAACGCCGAACGAGCATGAAGCAGTACTTATTTTTGGAGAGGGGCAGTCCACCGAAGAGCTTTTGCGCAGCTATCCGGAAAAGCTGATCATTACGCAGGGTTCCAGAGGCGTATCCGCTTGTTTAAGATCCGGAGAGCTGCTGCACGTTCCGGCAAGAAAGGCAAAGGTTGCAGATACGACAGGCGCGGGAGATACTTTAAATGGAGCGTTTTGCGTGCGCAGAGCGGCGGGCGATGATCTGAAAGCGGCGCTGTTATATGCAAATACGGCCGCCAGCCTGTCCACAGAGAAGTTTGGAGCGCAGACTGGTATGCCGACTGCACAGGAAGTGGAAAAGGAGCTGGGCTTATGAAAAGACAGGGAATGTTAAACAGCGAAATATCCAGCGTGTTGTCCTATATGGGGCACACCGACCAAATCTGTATCGGGGACTGCGGCCTGCCGATACCGGAAGAAACGAAGCGGATCGACCTTGCGGTACGTTTCGGCTGTCCTTCCTTTTTGGAAGTACTGGAAGAGGTCGCAAAGGATATGAAAATTGAAAAGATCATTCTGGCAGAGGAGATCAAGGAGAAAAATCCGCAGATAGAAGAGGCCGTAAAGCGTTTATTTGGGTGTTTTGAAACCGGTTGCGAAACGGGTTTCAAAACTATGCCGCAAGAAAAAGACGCTGTTGCTGTGGAATATGTGCCGCATACGGAACTGAAAAATAGGACAAAACAGTGCAAGGCCGTGATCCGCACCGGAGAAACGACGCCATATGCGAATATCATCCTGCAGTCCGGCTGTATTTTTTAGGAGAGAGGAGGAAGTGGTATGCAGATTGAAATGCGTGGAATCGATAAATCGTTTGGCGGGAATGCTGTGCTAAAAAGCGCCGGATTTTTGCTGGACACTGGAGAGACGCACGCGCTGATGGGGGAAAATGGAGCAGGAAAATCAACGCTGATGAAGATTTTGACCGGGGTTTATACACGGGATGCTGGGACTGTCATCGTAGATGGGCAGGAGGTGTGCTACAAAAGCCCGCAGGAAGCAGAAAAGGCAGGCATTGTTTTTATCCACCAAGAGTTAAACGTATTATTTGACCTGACTGTGGAAGAAAATATGTTTTTGGGGAAGGAGATCAAAAAGCCGTTTGGCGTTTGTGACCGCAAAGCGATGCGTGCGAAAGTGAAGGAGATCTTAGACAGGCTTGGCGTCAAGATCGATCCGGGACAGCGGATGAATGAGCTGTCGGTAGGCCAGCAGCAGATGATTGAGATCGCAAAGGCGCTGATGGTAGATGCGCAGGTCATTATTATGGATGAACCGACAGCAGCGCTTACCCAGAGCGAAACGACCGTGTTGTTTCAGGTTATCAATTCGTTAAGGAAAAAGGGTGTGTCCATCGTTTATATTTCGCACCGTATGGAGGAAATATTTGAGCTTTGCGACCGGATTACGATTTTGAGAGACGGCTCTTATATTGGGACGAAGAAAATCAAAGAAACAGATATGAACGACGTAGTAAAGATGATGATTGGCCGTGAGATCGGCGAGCGTTATCCGCTGCGCAAGGCAAAGATTGGCGGTGTAGCTTTTGAGGTCAAGGGGCTGTGCTGTCCGGGAGTATTCCAAAATGTTTCCTTTGAGGTACATACCGGGGAGGTGCTTGGCGTCTCAGGGCTGATGGGCGCGGGCAGGACGGAGATCATGCAGGCGATTTTTGGGAATATGCCGCACGTCACAGGCGAGCTTTATCTGGATGGAAAAAAGATCCAGAATAAAAATCCGCAGGAAGCGATGAAAAACGGCATTGGCTTTATTACGGAGGATCGCAAGGTAGAAGGGTTGATGCTGGAAGAAAGTATCCAGAAAAATATTTCCATTGCCAACCTCGGACGGATTTCTAAAAACGGCGTGCTGAGCAAGGATGCGGAAAACGAGCTTGTAAAGCGAGGGATCGAGGAGCTGCATATTAAGTGCTTCGGCCCGCAGCATGAATGCAATAATTTAAGCGGCGGCAACCAGCAGAAGGTCGTTTTTGCAAAATGGATCTATACGGAGCCGAAAGTATTGATCTTGGATGAGCCGACGCGTGGGGTCGATATCGGGGCGAAAAAGGAAATCTATAACATTATCAACGAGCTTGCGGAAAAAGGCGTGGCGATCATTATGGTATCTTCGGAGCTGCCAGAGGTACTTGGAATGTCCGACCGGATCATGGTAGTCCGCGAGGGCTTGGTACGGGGGATCCTGCAGAAGGAAGACGCGGATCAGGAAAACATCATGATACTTGCAACAGGAGGGGAGTTAAATGAATAATAAAAAAGCAGGCAATTACATACAGGAATTGGGCGCTTTGATCGCGCTTGGGCTTCTTGCACTGTTTCTCAGCGTGATCAGCCCGGAGTTTCGAACGGTCGGCAACTTTTTATCGCTGCTGCGCCAGTCGTCAATTAACGGATTTATCGCATTTGGTATGACCTGCGTCATACTGACCGGAGGCATCGACCTTTCGGTAGGTTCTGTGCTGGCGTTAACAACTGCGTTTTGCGCGAGCTTTATCGTAAATGGAATGCCGGTGGGTTTAGCTATGCTGTTGGCGCTTTTGATTGGTACCGGATTTGGCCTGATCAGCGGGCTGCTTGTTACAAAGGGCCGTTTGCAGCCGTTTATTGCGACCTTGATCACGATGACGGTTTATCGCGGACTGACGAAGATCTTTATGGAGGGCAAGCCGATTTCTAATTTGGGAGACAGCTTTTTCTTAAAGCTGGTCGGCAAAGGAAATATTTTCGGTATCCCGGTTCCGGTTATCCTGTTCCTTGTTATTTTTGCCCTGTTTGTGTTTGTACTGGAAAAAACGACGTTTGGTCGCCGCATTTACGCAACCGGGAGCAACTGGAAGTCAGCAAAGCTGGCAGGCGTCAATATAGATCTGACAAAAATGGCGGCTTATGCGATATCTGGATGTATGGCGGCGGTATCCGGCATGATCCTGCTTTCCCGTCTGGGTTCCGCGCAGCCGACACTTGGCGACGGCTACGAGCTGGACGCGATCGCGGCGGTTGCGCTGGGCGGCACGAGCATGAACGGCGGACGTGGCAGGATATGGAAAACGTTCGTGGGCGTATTGATCATTGCAGTATTAAATAACGGTTTAAATATTTTGGGCGTTACTTCCTATTATCAGGATGTCGTAAAGGGCATTGTAATCCTGATAGCGGTAATGTCGGATGGAAAGCGATAACAACGATAGCATTTGCAGTTGAGATAGAAAGGGAAAATAATATGAAGATTAAAAAATTGGCAGCAGTTTTATTTTCAGCGCTTATGATGTTTTCGATGGCGGCGTGCAGCGCGGTTACGATCGACGGCGAGGGAGGTTCGGGAAAGGATCAGGATGCGGCAGCGGCGAACAGCAGCAGCACAGGGAGCGGCTCCGTCGGTATGTCCGTCTCTACGCTGAACAACCCGTTTTTTGTAAGCCTGAGCGAAGGCGCTCAGGAAGCTGCTAAGGAAAAGGATGTGCAGCTGATTGTTGTAGATGCGGGCGACGATGCCGCAAAGCAGACAAATGATATTGAAGATTTAATTTCTAAGAACATCAGTGTTTTGATCGTAAATCCGGTGGATTCGGATGCGGTAGCTCCGGCGGTTAAGGACGCGGTGGCGAAAGGGATCAAGGTCGTTTCGGTAGACCGTGTAGTAAACGGCGTGGATGTAGACTGCGCGATTGCGTCAGATAATGTGGCGGGAGCCGCTGCAGCGACGGAATATCTTGTGGGCCTGATCGGTGAAGGAGCCAAAACTGCGGAGCTGCAGGGCGTATCCGGCGCCAGCGCAACGATTGACCGCGGCGAAGGTTTTCATAGTATTGCAGATGAAAAGCTAGACGTCGTATCCAGCCAGACGGCAAATTTCAGCCGTTCAGAAGGTATGTCTGTTATGGAAAATGTGCTCCAGGCAAATCCTGATATCCAAGGTGTCTTTGCGCATAATGATGAGATGGCGCTGGGCGCAGTAGAAGCAATCGGAAACAAGGGCATCCTTGTTGTAGGCTTTGACGCGACAGACGATGCGCTGAACGCGGTAGCAGAAGGCAGGATGGCGGCGACTGTTGCACAGAAGCCGGATCTGATGGGCGCTACGGCAGTCGAAACAGCAGTAAAGCTGATTGCTGGGGAGAGCGTGGAAAAAGAGATCCCGGTTGAGGTAGAGCTAGTAACAGAGTAAGCGCAAAAGAATGAAAATAGGCTAGATCACAGGCGGGTCTTGGCAGGCTGGCACGGCTGTCAAGATCCGCCTGATCATATTTTAATAAATTGAAAATCGCTTCGCGATGGGATTTACTGTTATGGTATCGTACGCCTGACCGCGTTATCCTGAAACCGGAAATAATCCGGGCGGTGTCTGGACTGCGTATATTCAAACATAATACCGTCGCTGTTATATGTCTGGCTGCTGACGACAGCCAGACAATTATAATCTCCCAGCTGTAAGTATTTTTCGTCGATCTCCGTCATTTTCTCAACCGTCATAATGCGCTTGCTCGTAACGATCGTTATATGAAGCTCTTGCTCCAGATATTCGTAGATCGATTGTTCCGCAATTTCTTTCGTCAGATGCGTGACAACATCCTTTAAAAAATAATTGTGATTTAATATAAGTGCTTTTCCGTCCAGATAGTGCAGCCGCTGAAGGTAATATAGGTCTGTTCCCGCAGCGAAGCCCGTCCGGGCTTCTATTTTTTTATCTGAGGTAAGCTCCGCGAAGTATAATACTTCTGTTTTTGGTATCTGATTGTTGCGGATCGCGGATTCTTTGAAGGATTCTATCCCGCCGATCGTAAAGGAGGTCTGTAAGGTAGGCTGAAAAATATTGCGTACGCCTTTTCCCTGCATCGTCTGTACGTAGCCGTCCGTCACAAGTGCGCTGATGGCGCGCCGTATCGTATTGCGCGAACAGTCATAAATCAGAATGAGCTGGTTTTCGGAGGGAAGCATTGCCTGAAATTCATATTCTCCGGTTTCGATTTTCGTTTTTAAACTATGATAGATCTTATCATATTTTGATCTTGGCATTGAATATCATCTCCTGCTTGTTTAAACATCTAAACCTATTATAATGCAGAAGAAAAAAATGTCAAGCCTAGGATCTGCAGGAAGATTTAACAACCTGTTTAAACAAATTTTTAAATTTCTCCTTGACTTGTTTGAACAAGTGTGTTATAAAAGATATAACAAACTTGTTTAAACAAGAAAAAAGGAGGAAAAATATGGGGAAATATTTAGAAGACGCAAAAGAGCTGCTGCGGCTAGTCGGCGGCAAAGAAAATATCGCGGCAGTATCGCACTGTATGACGCGTATGCGGTTTGTACTCAATGAGCCGAAGAAGGCGGATATTGAGAAGATTGAAGCGATGAAGGTTGTCAAAGGCAGCTTTACGCAGACCGGGCAGTTTCAGGTCATTATTGGAAATACGGTGGCGGATTTTTACAATGATTTTATAGCCGTATCAGGGATCGAAGGGGTATCGAAGGATGCGGTCAAGAACGCGGCAAAGCAGAATCAGAATGTGCTGCAGAGAGTCATTACGGCGCTGGCGGAGATTTTCGCGCCTTTGATTCCGGCGATCATTACAGGCGGTTTGATTCTTGGATTCCGGAATTGTATTGACAGCTTGTACTTATTCGAGGACGGTACAAAAACGCTCTGCGACATCAGCCAGTTTTGGGCAGGCATTGACAGCTTTTTATGGCTGATTGGGGAAGCGGTCTTTCATATGCTGCCAGTTGGGATCTGCTGGTCTGTTACGAAAAAGATGGGTACGACGCAGATGCTTGGGATCGTATTGGGGCTTACGCTCGTATCCGGCCAGCTGCTAAATGCCTATGCGGTGGCAGGGACCGCGGCTGCGGATATTCCAGTGTGGGATTTTGGATTTTTCAAGGTCAATATGATCGGCTATCAGGCACAGGTACTTCCGGCTGTTTTGGCGGCGTTTACGTTGGTTTATCTGGAAAAATTTTTCCGGAAGATCACACCGCAGGTTGTTTCTATGATCGTTGTTCCGTTTTGCAGCCTGCTGCTGGCGGTAATGGCTTCTCATTTTGTGCTTGGCCCGATCGGATGGAAGATCGGTTCGGTGATTTCTTCGGTAGTTTATGCAGGGATCACAGGTTCGCTTAAGATCGTGTTTGGCGCAATTTTTGGCTTTGTATATGCGCCGCTTGTGATCACAGGGCTTCATCATATGTCTAATGCGATCGATCTGCAGCTGATCGCGGATTACGGCGGTACGATGCTCTGGCCGATGATCGCATTGTCAAACATTGCGCAAGGCTCTGCGGTGCTTGGAATGTGCGCGCTGCAGCGAAAGGATGCGCAGGCACAGGAAGTCAATGTACCAGCTTGTGTTTCCTGCTATTTGGGAGTTACAGAACCTGCGATCTTCGGTGTGAATTTGAAGCATGGATTTCCTTTTGTATGCGGGATGATAGGTTCAGCCTGTGCGGCGGTTGTCTGTGTGGCAACGGGGACGACAGCAAATGCGATCGGTGTCGGCGGATTGCCGGGTATCCTTTCCATTCAGCCAAGTTCTATGGGAAGTTTTGCGGTTTGTATGGTGATCGCGGCTGTGATACCTTTTGTACTTACGATGGCGGCTGGCAAAAGACGGCTCGCTGGTACCGGAGAAACGAAATCCACGCAGGCTTCGTCGGGCACGAAAATGGGCGCTTCAGCGGGAATCGCGGCAGAGATGATCGCAGGCCAAAAGGCAGACAAGGCAGCGAACGGGAAGGTATACGCATTTTTAACTGGTAAGGTGATCGGGCTAAAGGAAGTTGGCGACGGTGTGTTTTCCGAAGGGGTAATGGGAGAGGGCGTTGCGATCATCCCTGAAAATAATATCCTGTATGCTCCGGCGGACGCAGTTGTCAGCGTTCTGATGCAGGACTCCAGACACGCCTGCGGTCTGACAATGGATAACGGTGTGGAGCTGCTGCTTCATGTAGGGATCGACACGGTGGATATGAAAGGAGACGGGTTTACATACCTTGTTTCAGAAGGACAAAGGGTGACAGCAGGAACGCCGCTTCTGCAGTTTGACAAGGATAAGATCCGTGCAGCAGGGCATCCAGATACGACGGTGTGCATTGTTACCGAACCAGCCGATATGAAAAATATCCGGTATATAACAGGTGTCCGTGGGGAAGCAAACGTAACGGAGGTCATGCATTTGAAATAGGCACATAATGACTGCGGGGAGATTACAAGCAGCGCAGAAGCAAAGAAAGCGGTATCCGCCAGAGAATGGCAAAGGGCAGCAGGCCAGCCTGGCGGAGCGGCCGCGGGAATGGGAGGAAACATATGGATTTTAAAAGCAGTACGGTTTACCAGATCTATCCAAAGTCTTTTTGTGACAGCAATGGGGACGGGATCGGTGATATCCGCGGTATGATTGGAAAATTGGATTATATGAAAAGTTTGGGCGTGGATTATATATGGAGTACGCCGTTTTTTGCGTCGCCTTTAAATGACAACGGGTATGATGTAGAGGACTACCGGAGCATCCATCCGCTTTTTGGTACGATGGAGGATGTCGAGGAGCTGATCCAAAAGGCGGAAGAACGCGGCATGGGGCTGATGCTTGATATGGTATTCAACCATACGTCTACACAGCATGAATGGTTCCAAAAGGCGCTGGCAGGCGATAAAAAATATATGGATTATTATATATTTAAGGACGGGGAGCCTGGGACACCGCCGACAAACTGGCAGTCCAAATTCGGCGGCTCCGCTTGGGAGTATGTGCCAAAGCTGAACAAGTGGTATCTGCATCTGTTTGACGTTACACAGGCGGATCTAAACTGGAACAACCCAGATGTCCGGGAGGAATTAAAAAATGTGATCCGGTTCTGGAAGGAAAAGGGTGTGAAGGGGTTCCGCTTTGACGTGGTAAACTTGATTTCCAAGCCGGATGTATTTGAGGATGATGACGAAGGGGACGGAAGGAGATTTTATTCAGACGGGCCGTATGTACATGAATTTTTAAAAGAACTGACGGCGGATACAGATATTGGGGATATGATCATGGTAGGGGAAATGTCGTCTACGAGCTTGGAGCACTGTATTCGTTATTCCGACCCGCGGGAAAAAGAGCTGACGATGTGCTTTAATTTTCATCACTTAAAGGTAGATTACCCAGATGGGAATAAATGGGCGCTGGCCCGGCCGGATTACCGCAGGCTCAAGGAGCTGTTTGAGTTATGGCAGACAAAGACGGCGCAGCAGGGCGGATGGAACGCGGTATTTTGGTGCAACCATGACCAGCCGAGGATCGTATCACGACTGGGAGATGAGAAGGCATACTGGAAGGAATCGGCGAAGATGCTTGCTACGTGTATCTATTTGTTAAGAGGAACACCGTATATTTACCAAGGGGAGGAGCTTGGAATGCCGAATCCAGGATATCGCTCGATTGAGGAATACCGTGATGTGGAAAGCGTGAATTATTATCATATTCTGCTGCAGGAGGGAAAGACGCAGGAAGAAGCGCTGCGCATTCTGGGGCAGCGGTCGCGGGACAACGGCAGGTCGCCGATGCAATGGCATGGCGGGGAATACGCCGGATTTTCTACCAGCCAGCCATGGATCGGGATACCGGAGCATTATCAATATATCAATGTACAGGAAGAAGAAAAGGATGCGGATTCGGTCCTTCATTATTATAGGAGGCTGGTTGCGCTGCGCAAGCAGTATCCAGTGATACAGGATGGTACGATAGCGTTTTTGTACCAAGAGCAGGAGACGGTGTTTGCATATCAAAGAGAATGGGAAGGACAAAAGCTGCTTGTGCTGAATAACCTTTCGGACAGAGAGGTGGTATTACAAGAGGCTGTAAGCTGTGGCGGATATGAGTGTTTGCTCAGCAATTATGGGCAGGACGGGGCGAGAAGCAGGCTGGAGACGCTGCGGGCTTATGAAAGTATCGTGTGGCTGAAGGAAGATTGAAAATTTTTAAATAATACGTTGCAGTATTGCGAAAAAGAGAATAAAATAGAGATATAGGAAGGAGGGGAACTGCTATGAGTGAGCAAACGATTTATCTGACTTGTATGATAGGAGGCATTTTATTATTGCTTGCATCGATTGTTTTCAGCGCTGTTGATGATATGTTTGATTTTTCGGCGTTTGATCTGTTTAGCCTGGATATTGGTGAGTTTGACTTGGATATTCTTCCGGTTTCGATGAAGTCGCTCTGTCTGGCGGCGACGGTATTCGGGAGCGTCAGTATGCTTTTGATGGAACAGCCTGCGTCAATCCGCCATACAGCCGCGGGTGTATGCGCGTATGTCGGCGCTTTTATCGTACAGAATCTTACTGGGTTTTTAAAAAATCACCAGTCAGAGGCAGATACGATGGAGAGTATTTGCAGCCGCAGCTATGTTGTAAATATTGCGATTCCGCAGCAGGGGTATGGATCGGTGGCGAGCTCTGAGCAGGATCGTTCCGTGATCACCATGACTGCAAAGTCGCTCGATGGCAGCGCGATTTCTGTGGGAACAAGGGTGGATATTATTAAAATTACGGAGCATATTGCAGTCGTTATGCCAGTCGTCAGGCAAGGAGGATAAAAAGATGTTGAATGAATGGTTACCAATCATTGCGATTCCACTTGTAATTGTTTTAGTGCTGATCGCTGTTTTTTCGATGTGGAAGAAGGTTCCGCAGGATAAAGCCGGAGTGATCACTGGATTAAAACGGCGTGTGATTACAGGCGGCGGCGGACTCGTCATTCCGGGCGTAGAACGGATCGATTATATTTCGCTGGGGAATATGCCGCTGCGCGTAGATACGAAGGGAAGCCTTTCTTCCCAAGGCGTGCCGATCTCTGTCAGCACGACCGCTGTCATAAAGGTACGCAATTCGCCGGATGCGATATTGACTGCGATCGAGCAGTTTACCGGCAAAAATGAACAGGAGATCATTAAAAACATTATGTCCACCGCGACTGCCGTACTGGAAGGTAAGCTGCGTGAGATCATCGCGACGATGACGGTCGAGGACTTGTACCAGAAAAGAGAAGCGTTCTCCAGCCAGGTACAGGAAGTTGTTGGCACGGAGCTTGGCAATATGGGCCTTGAGGTGAAAAACTTTACGATCACGGATATCTCCGATGAAAACGGATATATTGAAGCGCTGGGCGAAGGAATGATCGCGCAGAGGAAAAAGGATGCTGAGATCCAAAAGTCCGAAGCAAAACGGGAGCAGGATGAACGGACGTCTGAAAATATTAAGATCGGCGAACAGGCGAAGCTGGAGGCTGCTACAGCGATCAAGCAGGCGGAAAAGGAAAAGCAGGTCGCCGAAGCACGTTACCAAAAGGAAATCAGCACGGCGAATGCAGAGGCTGAGCTGGCGCACGATATCCAGCGAAAAAAAACACAGAAAGAAGTGATCCAGGCGGAAATGGACGCAGAGCTGATACGCCAGCAGCGCCAGAAAGAAATTGCCGAAGCACAGATCCAAGTGCAGATCACGCAGGCGCAGAAAAATACCGAGCTTGCCGAACAGCGGGCGTTGGAAAAGGAAAAGCAGCTGCTTTCCGAGGTGGTAAAGCCTGCCGAGGCAGGAAGGAAGAAGCTGGAACAGGAATCTGAAGCAGACAAATACGCAGAGATCAAAAAAGCGGAGGCTGAGGCTGAGAAAAAGAAGATCGACGCGCTTGCCGAGGCCGAAGCGATCAAGGCAAGGGCTGTCGCTGAAGCACAGGCGATAGAAGCAAAGGCAAGAGCCGAAGCAGAAGCGATCGCAAAAAAGGGAAGCGCCGAGGCCGAGGCAAAGAAGGCGTCCCTGCTTGCAGAAGCAGAGGGCTTGGAGCGCAAGGCAGAAGCTATGCAGAAATTAAACAGCGCCGGTGTGATCCAGATGGTGATTGATAAGCTGCCGGAAATGGCAGGCGCGGTTGCGCAGCCGCTGACTGCGATCGATAAGATTTCTATTATCGACAGCGGCAGCGGAGAGTCCGGCGTATCGCAGATGGGAAGCTATGTACCGTCGCTGCTTGCAAAAACGATGGAAACCGTGAAAGAAACGACCGGGTTTGATCTGTTGGACGCGATGAAGTCTAATACGATCCAGGCGCAGACAGACCGGAATATTAAAATTGAACAGGAGAAATCATAAGGAAGGGTATAAAGCAGACATAAAGCAGACTTAAAGCTAAGATAGAACAGACATAGAAAGAGACCTCCCTGCATACAATGTAACAACAAGGATTGCAGGGGTCTCTTTTGAAAAATTATATTGAAGAACGAGCGGTCGAGATCGCGAATTATATTATACAGTATAATGCCACCGTACGTCAGGCGGCGAAGAAATATGGCATTAGCAAATCGACCGTACATAAGGACTGTACCGAGCGCCTGGCGCAGGTAAATCCGACTCTGGCTGCCGAGGTCAGAAAGGTGCTGGATGTGAATAAATCCGAACGCCATATCCGCGGCGGGCTGGCAACCAAGGAAAAATATCTTCATCAGCATTATGTATGATTACTGAATAAGATCGGGGAGAAAAGGGCAATACGCAAGAGGACAGAGATATGGACGAAAGCAGGAAAGAAGAACAGAGTATTTCTATCAACGATGTAGAATATCTTCCGGTGACCAGAGGTATCAAGGAAAGTATGCGGGTGCAGAAAACCGAATATATCCGCCAGCAGATGCGCAAACGCCAGGAACGGGAGGACGCATTGATGGCACAGCTGCTGGAAGAGCAGCGGGTTATCGACGGACTGCAGAAACGGATAGACGAAAATCTGGAACAGACCGAGGAATCAGGCAAATATAATAAAGAATTTAAGGAAAGCATGAATGCACAGATTTATGCCCTGCACGGGATTTCTGAGGATAAGCTGCAAGGTAT
Organism: uncultured Eubacterium sp.; assembly: GCA_910586225.1. Lineage (GTDB taxonomy): Bacteria > Bacillota > Clostridia > Lachnospirales > Lachnospiraceae > Eubacterium_J. Next base: position 60,693 of record CAJUIL010000019.1, read on the forward strand.
GAGGGAATATAAGAATGCCTATTATCAGGGCAGCGCGTTTTCGCTGTTTCTGCTGTCTGCGGCGCTGATCCTTTTATGTGGCGCGCTGCATGGATTTCAATCGGAGATCTGTGTATTTATGCTTGCATATACCGGGATCGAGGGCGCGCTTTTGATGCAGGGAGAAAAGCGTGCGAAAATGTTGGACTGGCTGTGCCGGGTGCTTTATTTTCTGATGTTTCCGGTGATGATGGTGATGTTTGTCTGCTATGAGCTGGGGTTTGCGGAGTATGAAAAGCTTTTGCCGTACGCGACGGTGGCAGGGCTTCTGGTATTGGTGCTTGCGACGGTTTCTTTTTTCCTGTACAGCCCGTACCGGGGTGTGAAGAAAAACGTGCGGGAGGCGAAAAACCATATTGAGGATATCGAAAAGACCGCACGCAGGCAGGTTCGCAAAAATGAGAAGGCACGGATCAAGGAAGAAAAGAAAATCGACAGGCAGCTGAAAAAGGAGGATAAGAGGCAGGAACGCCAGATACGCAGTATCGAACGGACAAGCAGCCTGCGGGCAATGCTGGATAAGGTCAGGAGCAAGACGTCGGACAGCGGCGCAAAGCAGCCAGATGGGAAACAGGAGGAGGGACAGGAATCTCTTTGAAAAAAAGTTTTTTTGGTAAAATTACATAAAAATATTTTAGAAAATCTGTATATTTTAAACGAAAAATAAATATATTATAAAAAAGGGACATGAGTCCTTTGTGGATTTTGGGACATATGTCATTATAAGGTATAAGCCAGTTTTGATTTGCCTGGCGCATAATAAGATTCAAGGGAGGAAATTATTCATGAAGAAAAGACTTTTAGCGATGCTGCTCGCAGGGATGATGGCATTTTCTATGACTGCGTGCGGTTCTGGCGGAGATGATGCGAAGAAGGATAACGCAACCTCGCAGGAAAGTAACGATGGCGAAGCAGCTGGCGACGACGCGAATGATGGAGAAACGGCTGACGGGGATTCCAAAGAGGACGGCGATAAAGAGCCGGCTTCAGATATGAATATTGCCATGATCACGGACTCTGGTGATATTACGGATCAGAGCTTTAACCAGACCACCTATGAGACGAGCAAGGCATGGGCTGAGCAGAACAATGTTCCGTTTACTTATTATAAACCGGACAGTGATTCCGACGAAGCGAGAGCTGCCAGTGTGGATCAGGCGGTTGCAGGCGGCGCAAATGTGCTGATGATGCCGGGCTATATGTTTGCAGCGGCAGTTGTTGCAAAAGCAGAGCTTTATCCAGATGTGAAATTTGTCGCATTAGACGTAGGCGCTGGCGATCTTCTGGAAAAAGGCGTGGGCGAAGGGTATGATTACAACCCAGACAATTACGATGTAAAAGAATATTATCATTCTGACAATGTATACTGCTGTACGTATCAGGAAGAGCTTTCTGGTTATATGGCAGGCTACGCGGCTGTAAAGCTTGGCTATAAGCATCTTGGATTCTTGGGCGGAATGTCTGTTCCGGCGGTTACCCGTTTTGGATACGGCTATCTGCAGGGTGCGGATGCGGCTGCACAGGAGCTTGGTATCGAAGGCGAGGTTGAGGCTGAATATGTATGCGGCGGACAGTTCTATGGTGACGCGGACATTACAGCTGCTATGGATACTTGGTATGGTACAAAGGGAGTAGAAGTTGTATTTGCCTGCGGCGGTGGTATTTTTACTTCTGCAGTAGAAGCAGCGGTAAAAGCAGACGGCAAGGTAATCGGTGTTGACTCTGACCAGTCTCCGATCATTGACGCATCGAAAGAAGGCCTGACAGTTACTTCTGCTATGAAGGGTCTTGCAACGACAGTAAATACAGTACTGACAGAGATCAAGGCTGGAAACTGGAGCAATTATGCAGGTAAGATTGAAAACCTCGGTATGGTTTCTGAAAATCCGGAAGAGAATTTCGTACAGCTTCCGATCGAAACAACACAGTGGGGCGAAGGCTTCACCGAGGATGATTACCGCGCGCTTGTAAAAGCAATGTACAACGGTGAAGTAAAAGTATCCAATGACATTAAAGCTTTCCCAAAGACAAAGATCAAAACAACAGATTACGGCAGTATCAAGTAAATAAAAAAGTTTTCAGTAAAGGGAGCGGGCTGTTCCGCTCCCTTAATTTTTATAAAAAACGCGAAATACGAGAGGAGGTAAGTAAAGGATGGCTGAGTATGCAATCGAAATGTTGAATATCACAAAAAGATTTCCTGGTATCATTGCAAACGACAATATCACTTTACAATTAAAAAAAGGCGAGATCCACGCGCTGTTGGGGGAAAATGGTGCGGGAAAATCTACGCTGATGAGTGTGCTGTTCGGACTGTACCAGCCGGAAGAAGGCGAGATACGAAAGGATGGAAAAAAGGTCACGATCAATGACCCAAACGATGCCAATGAGCTTGGTATCGGGATGGTGCATCAGCATTTCAAGCTCGTGGAATGCTTCAGTGTTCTGGACAACATCATACTTGGGGTAGAAACGACCAAAGGCGGCCTTCTGCAAAAGGACGAGGCGCGGAGAAAGGTTGTCGCGCTGTCTGAAAAATATGGATTGGCGGTTGATCCGGATGCGCTGATTGAGGATATTACGGTAGGAATGCAGCAGCGTACGGAGATCTTAAAAATGCTTTACCGTGACAATGAGATCCTCATTTTTGATGAACCGACTGCAGTATTGACGCCGCAGGAGATCCAAGAGCTTTTAACGATCATGAAAAACCTGGCTGCTGAGGGGAAGAGCATTTTATTTATTACGCACAAGCTGGCGGAGATTATGCAGGCTGCGGATACGTGCAGCGTGATCCGAAAAGGAAAATATGTCGGTACGGTGCAGGTAAAGGATTCAACGCCAGAAAAGCTTTCTGCGATGATGGTTGGGCGCGACGTTAATTTTGTCGTAGAGAAAAAGCCGTCGCAGCCAAAAGAGGTCGTATTGGACATCCAAGGAATGACGGTAGCCTCCAAGCGTCATAAAAATAATGCGGTCAACAATGTATCCCTGCAGGTACACAGAGGAGAGATCGTCTGTATTGCGGGGATCGACGGTAACGGGCAGACGGAGTTTGTCTATGGGCTGACTGGTCTTGAGCCGCTGCAAAGCGGTACGATCACGATGAATGGCAAGGATATTACGCATATGCCGATACGAGGACGTCTGACCGGGGGCATGAGCCATATTCCGGAGGACCGTCATAAGCATGGTATGGTGCTGGATTATTCCCTGGAAGATAATATCGTGCTGCAGCGGTATTTTGAACCGCAGTTTACGAACAAATTCGGATTTTTAAAACGGAAGGAAATCCGGGAATACGCAAACCGTCTGATCGATCAGTATGATGTGCGTTCTGGCCAAGGACCGATCACAAAAGCACGTTCGATGTCCGGCGGAAACCAGCAAAAGGCGATCATTGCCAGAGAAATCGACAAAAATCCAGAGCTGCTCGTAGCAGTACAGCCGACGCGCGGATTGGATGTCGGTGCGATCGAATACATTCATAAGCAGCTGGTTGCGCAGCGGGATGCCGGAAAAGGGGTGCTGCTCGTCAGTCTGGAATTAGATGAGGTAATGAACGTATCAGACCGGATCCTTGTCATGTACGAAGGCGAGCTTGTCGGGGAATTTGATCCGAAGAACGTTACCGTGGAGGAGCTGGGGCTTTATATGGCTGGCTCGAAAAGGAAGGGGGTAAGCAGATGAGCAAGGAACAAAAGAGCAAGGATTCCCTTTTGAGAAACAGTGGTTTTCAGACGATCATAGGATCACTGTTATGTATTATTATCGGACTTTTTGTCGGTTATCTTGTGCTGCTTGTAATCAATCCGGGCGGCGCGGGCAAAGCGGTCATTGCGATCTTGAAAAACTTTATGTATTATCCGAGCGCGGCAGCCGCAAAAATGTATTTTGGGACAACGCTTGTGAAAGCTTCTGCGCTGTTGATGTGCTCTCTGTCCGTTCTGTTTGCATGGAAGGTCGGATTGTTTAATATCGGTGCGGCAGGGCAGTATGTGATCGGTGTGGGCGCTTGCTTGTATTTCGGACTGCAGCTGCGGATGCCGTGGTATGTCTGTCTGATCGCGGCGGTTGTTACAGCAGCGATTGTTGGCGGTATTTCTGGGGCATTAAAGGCTTATTTTAATGTAAATGAAGTTATTTCCTGTATTATGCTGAACTGGATTGGATTGTACAGTGTGAATATGCTTCTGACAAAGGTGAAAGAGCAGTCTACGCCTTATACAAAGCCGCTTTCCAGCACAAATAAAAGCGCGCTGCTTCCTACGATGGGGCTGGATCAGCTGTTTTCCAAAAACCAGTTTGTGACGATCGGGCTTCCGCTTGCGGTTGTTATGGCGATCCTTGTCTGGATCGTACTGGAGAAAACAAAATTTGGTTATGAGCTAAAGGCAACTGGTATGAATAAAAACGCCGCAAAATATTGCGGAATGCGGGAAAAAAGAAATATTATCCTGACGATGGTCATTGCCGGGGGGCTGGCAGGATTTGGCGCAGGGATCTTTTACCTGACTGGGATCGAACAGTGGATGGTGCAGCAGACGGCAGTTCCGGCTATGGGCTTTAATGGTATCGCGGCAGCGTTTTTGGGCGGTTCCAATCCGATCGGGGTAGTATTTTCTTCTTATTTTATCCAGCATATTACAAGCGGCGGTACGTATGTGGACAAGACGATGTATTGTTCGCAGATATCTGACCTGATCTCTGCGTTTATCATTTATTTGTGCGGATTTGTGCTGTTCTTTAAAGTATGGCTCAACAGGTATCTGGACAAAAAAGATGAAAGAAGGAATCAGAAAGGGGGCGCTGCATAATGTTGTTATTGATTCAGTATACTTTAATTTTTGCTTCGGTGCTTGTGCTTGTGGCATTGGGCGGATGTTTTTCAGAGCATGGCGGCGTCGTAAATATCGGACTGGAGGGCATTATGGTTATCGGCGCGCTCGGTGGCGCGCTGACAATGAAATATCTCCCGGCCGGAATGCCAGCGATCGTCGTGATCCTGCTCGTCGTGCTGGCCAGTATTTTGTGTGGTATGATTTTTTCCCTGCTGCTGGGCGTTGCAGCAATCAAGTTTAACGCAGACCAGACACTTGTTGGGACAGCGTTAAATCTGCTGGCTCCTGCTGCAGCGGTTGTTCTGGTAAGAGCGATCAATACTGCAGAAAGCGTGGATAACGTATCGTCTACGGTTGCATATGGGCAGGCAAAGAAGTCGTTTATTATTAATCTTGGGGGTTTTGAATTTAACTGGTTTATGCTGATCGCCCTGCTTGTGCTGATCGCGTCTTATATTGTATTGTACCGCACACGGTTCGGGCTGCGCTTGTGTGCTTGCGGCGAGCATCCGCAGGCAGCGGATTCGGTTGGTATTAATGTGTATAAAATGCGCTATGCGGGCGTTTTGATTTCCGGTGGGCTCGGCGGTCTTGGCGGTCTGGTTTATATTACCGCGGGCGTTAGCGAATGGAAATTTGAAAACGGCGTGGCGGGTTTTGGTTTTTTGGCTTTGGCGGTTATGATCTTTGGACAGTGGAAACCAGTCAATATCGGTCTGGCAGCGCTTCTGTTCGGCTTGTTCCGGGCATTGTCGAATGTATATACGGGATTTGACGCGCTTGTGGCGTTAAAGCTGCCGAGTACGGTTTATAATATGCTTCCATATATCATTTCGCTGATCGTGCTTATTTTTGTATCCGGGAAATCCAGAGCGCCGAAAGCAGAAGGTATCCCATACGATAAAGGACAGCGGTAAGCGTGCTTTACAACAGATAGTTCTGAGTGAAATAAATGGAAAGGAATGGTTGATTTTATGAAAAATTATTCTGAAGATGCGAGCCGGCAGTACCACATTCAGGTGGCGCAGGGTGAGGTTGGCCGTTATGTGATCTTGCCGGGAGATCCGAAGCGCTGCGAGAAGATTGCACAGTATTTTGACGATCCGGTGTTGGTTGCTGATAACAGGGAATATGTAACCTATACAGGAACGCTGGACGGCGTAAAGGTCAGTGTAACGTCAACAGGGATCGGAGGCCCATCGGCGTCGATCGCGATGGAAGAGCTGTTCCGCTGCGGCGCGGATACATTTATCCGGGTCGGGACCTGCGGCGGTATGCAGACGGAGGTAAAGAGCGGGGATATCGTAGTTGCTACAGGCGCTATCCGCATGGAAGGCACGAGCAGGGAATACGCTCCGATGGAATTTCCGGCAGTACCGGATCTGGCTGTTACGAATGCGCTTGCCTGCGCAGCGCGCGAGAAAGGCTTTTCGTATCATACGGGCGTAGTTCAATGCAAGGATGCGTTTTACGGCCAGCATGAGCCGGAGACAAAGCCGGTCAGTTATGAGCTGATGAATAAATGGGAAGCCTGGAAACGTCTGGGCTGCATGGCATCGGAGATGGAATCTGCAGCGTTGTTTGTAGTCGCAAGCTATCTGCGCGTGCGGACAGGCTCATGCTTCCTTGTTGTGGCAAATCAGGAGCGGGAAAAACTAGGTTTGGAAAATCCGGTAGTGCATGATACGGATATGGCGATCCAGACAGCGGTGGAAGCGATCCGCGGCCTGATAAAAGAAGATGCCAAGAAAGCGGAAGCATAAATAAAATTAGGAGGACTTATTATCATGGATCAAAATGAAATCTTGACACACGTAGACCATACTTTGCTGCTGCAGACAGCGACATGGGAGGAAATCCGTCAGATCTGCGATGACGCAATCGAATACCATACAGCATCCATCTGCATTCCGCCAAGCTATGTAAAGCAGGCAAGCGATTATGTACAGGATAAAATGGCTGTCTGCACGGTTATCGGTTTTCCTAACGGCTATATGACGACAAAGACAAAGGAATTTGAAACAAAAGACGCGATTGCAAACGGGGCTGCCGAGATTGACATGGTTATTAATATCGGCTGGCTGAAGGATAAAAAGTACGACCTTATCGAAGAAGAGATCCGTATCTTGAAGGCAGCGTGCGGCGATAAAATTTTAAAGGTTATTATTGAAACCTGTTTGTTAACCGATGAAGAAAAAGTAAAGATGTGTGAGATCGTAACGAATGCGGGCGCGGATTATATTAAGACGTCTACCGGATTTTCTACAGGCGGGGCGACGGTTGCGGATATCGAGCTGTTTGCAAATCATGTAGGCCCGGATGTAAAGATCAAGGCAGCAGGCGGCATCGCTTCGATGGACGATGCGCAGAAGCTTGTTGCAGCTGGCTCAGACCGCCTTGGAACAAGCCGTATGATCAAGATCGTAAAAAACGAAGCAGCGTCTGGCTATTGAGAACAGGAGAAAGAGAATGGAAAAAGAACTTATTGAAAAATTGATTCAAACAGCGATAAAGCAGCTGGAATTTTCCTATACCCCATATTCCGGATTTAAAGTTGGAGCAGCGCTTCTGACAAAGGACGGAAAAATATATACTGGCTGCAACATCGAAAATGCAGCCCACACACCTACAAACTGCGCGGAGCGAACAGCTTTTTTTAAGGCAGTCAGCGAGGGAGAACGGGAATTTGACGCTATCTGCGTAGTAGGAGGAAAAGACGGGGTATTGACAGAATACGCGGCTCCATGCGGCGTCTGCAGACAGGTGATGATGGAATTTTGCAATCCGAAACAATTTCGGATTATTTTGGCGACTGGGACGGAGCATTATGACGTGTTTTCTTTAGAGGACTTGCTCCCGCAGGGGTTTGGGCCGGGAAATCTGGCGTAATACCGGCTTTGTATGACTAAAGAAAACAAGTTTGATTCAGGTTCGTTCTGATTCACAGGTAAGGAGAAATCAGTATGAAGCACAAACCGTTATACGATGCATTGCCTTTTTTGAAAAATACGGACAGAGAGAAACAGGAACAATTTGAGGAATATTTTAAAAGCGCGCCGCTGTGGCTGTTTGATGCACTTCAGATTGACGAGCTGAAAAAGGGCGAGGTGTTTGTCCGGGAAGGTGAGCCGGCCGATACGATCTTTTTTATCGGAAGAGGGATCATCAAAGCGATTGATTATCGTGTTTACGGTACGCCTTATGATTATATGCAGTTCGACAAATTGTATGCTTTTGGCGGTATGGAGTTTCTTATGGATCTGGACGTTTACAAAACGACGCTGCGAACGGTTACAGAATGCACAGTGGTAAAGCTTTCACGAGCGAAGTTTGAAACTTGGATGTATTCCGATATCCGAGCAATGAAATACGAGGCAAAGCTGGTCGGAGAATATTTGCTGCAGCAGGGCCGCCACAGCAGGATCTTTTTGTTTCTGCAGGGCTCAGACAGGCTTGCGATGCTGTTTGTCGACCGCTTTGAGCGCTACGGCAGAAACGGTATTTTGCACGTCAAAGGAAATCGTCAGAACCTAGCGGACGAAACCGGACTCTGTGTAAAGAGCATCAGCCGCAGCGTCAAGAAGTTTCTAGGAGAAAACCTGATCACAAAAGAGGGCAATAAGATCGTGATCAACGAAGAGCAGTACAGGCAGCTTAAGAAGATTATTTCTTTGAAGATCGACCTGGATTAGATAGGAAGCCGGCTCACAGGGAATGGATATTTCCAGTGGTGAGCCGGCTTTTTTTCGTTTTGCAAATGCAGCTGCAGCGATAAGCTGTTTTGCGCGCAAAAAATTCTTGTGTTTCGGGAAACGCTGTTTTATAATGGGTTACAAAGCAAAGACAGGCCTTGATGGGAAGCAGAAGGAAAACAGGGCATAAGAGAGGAGAAAACGATGAGTCAGGAAAAAGTCATTGTGCTGGATTTTGGCGGACAATACAATCAGCTGATCGCAAGACGTGTACGGGAATGCAATGTATACTGCGAGGTGTACCCGCATTCCATATCGATAGAAAAGATCAGGCAGATGCAGCCGAAGGGAATTATTTTTACCGGAGGGCCGAACAGTGCATATCTGGAGGATTCTCCGATATGCAGCAAGGAGATTTTTGAGCTGGGTATTCCAATACTTGGCATTTGCTACGGCGCGCAGGTAATGGCGCATTTACTTGGCGGAAGCGTTAAGACAGCCCCTACGAGTGAGTACGGAAAGACAGAGGTAGCGATCCATGCGTCCAGTGCGTTATTTACCGGAGTTTCACCGGATACGGTCTGCTGGATGAGCCATACCGATTACATTGAAGCTCCGCCGGCCGGCTTCCAGATCACAGGCCATACGCCGGTCTGCCCAGTCGCCGCTATGGAGTGTCCGCAACGCAGCTTATACGCGACGCAGTTCCATCCGGAGGTTATGCATACGGCACAGGGCCAGCTTATGCTGTCCAACTTTGTCCGCAACATCTGCGGCTGCGCGGGAGACTGGAAAATGGATTCCTTTGTGGAATCAACGATTCTCGCGATCCGGGAAAAAGTCGGCAGCGGCAAGGTGCTCTGCGCATTATCCGGCGGCGTTGATTCATCCGTAGCGGCAGTCATCTTGGCGAAAGCGGTTGGAAAACAGCTGACCTGTGTATTCGTAGACCACGGCCTGCTCCGTAAAAACGAAGGCGACGAGGTTGAATCTGTATTTGGCCCAGACGGTCCCTATGATCTGAACTTTATCCGTGTCAACGCACAGGAACGCTTTTACCGCCGTCTTGCCGGCATTACCGAGCCAGAAGAAAAACGCAAGGTCATCGGTGAAGAATTTATCCGCGTATTCGAAGAAGAGGCAAAGAAGATCGGCGCGGTGGATTATCTGGTACAGGGCACGATCTATCCAGATGTGATCGAATCCGGACTCGGCAAATCCGCAACGATCAAGTCCCACCACAATGTCGGCGGCCTGCCGGAGTATGTGGACTTTAAGGAAATTGTAGAACCGCTGCGCCTGCTATTTAAAGACGAGGTAAGACAGGCGGGCCGAGAGCTTGGCATTCCTGAATATCTGGTCAGCCGCCAGCCATTCCCTGGGCCTGGGCTTGGAATACGGATCATTGGGGAAGTAACGGCTGAGAAGGTGAAGATCGTACAGAATGCAGATGCGATCTACCGGGAGGAGATCGCGAATGCAGGGCTGGGCAAAGAGATCAGCCAGTATTTCGCGGCGCTTACGAATATGCGGTCGGTTGGCGTGATGGGCGATGAGCGGACGTATGATTATGCGGTAGCGCTGCGCGCAGTGACGACGACAGATTTTATGACGGCGGAGTGTGCGGAGATTCCGTTTGCGGTGTTGCAGAAGGTGATGAACCGGGTTGTGAATGAGGTGAAAGGGGTTAATCGGGTGGTGTATGATTTGACTAGTAAGCCGCCGGGGACGATTGAGTTCGAGTGATGAAATGGGCTTTAGAAAGCTAGTGTTTATGCAGTTTCCAAACAAATTTGTTTAGGCGTTGGCAACGATTTGGCAACATTTTTCACATCACGCACT
>CAJUIL010000020.1 GCA_910586225.1 uncultured Eubacterium sp.
GTAAAACTGATATCACCAAATTTACAAAAAGTTTATAAAGCCTGCGTTTACCGTGTGATGTTTTCAAAATCCAGTTTACAAAGCCGCCCACTGATGATAAAATAATAAGGATATATCAATATGCCATAGATTACAGTAGAGACTGTGCGGAGGAAGAACCATATGAATCAGAGGGGTAATGATACTACTCTTGGAATGAACAGGATAAAGCTGGAGAGAGAGCGGAGACAGCGCGCGATGAAGAAGGAAGACTATTTACTAAAGCAGATTGACGAGTTCCGCGAAAAAGCAAAGCAGCTGCAGACTCTTTTGGATTCCAGAGAAGTGAAAGTACAGGAGCTGCAGTTACTTGTGGATGAAAAGCAGGATCAGGCGAAGGAGCTGGAGGAGGTTATCCAGACCCGCCAGACGGCGGCTGACCAGCTGATAACGGGTGTTGGACAGCAGATGGACCAGCTGATTTTACAGCTGCAGGATACAGTGGATAAATTGACGGAAGATACTTCTGCCCAGATTTATGAATTAAACAGGCAGACTTCAGATCAGATATTACAAATGTCAGAAACGGTTGCCGGACAGCTTGGGACGATGGCCGAAGAGACGAAAGAAAATATAGCGAATATGACTGCCGATGTCACGGGGCAGGTGCAGCAGATGCGCCAGGAGACAAAGGATTCGGTCGGAAGCCTTAGTAAGGAGCTGACCAGTCAGATGAATATGATGGCACGAGAAAACCGCAGCAGCATGGAGTATATGACCGAGGGGGTTACGAGCCAGATTGGCGCGATGGCGCAGGAAACGCGGGCGGATTTTGTGCAGATGCGCTCGGACATGGCAGAGCAGATGCAGACGATGACCCAGGAGTCGCGGGAAAGCTACGCGCGTATGTCGTCGGATTTGACAGACCGAATGGATGCCATTACGCAGGAATCGCGGGAAAGCTATGCACGTATGTCGTCGGATTTAACAGATCAGATGGGAGCGATAAACCGCGAGGTGCGGGAGGGTTACACGCAGTTGTCGTCGGAAGTAGCAGACCAGATGAAGGCGGTGAGCCGCGAGGCGCGGGAGGGTTATACGCAGCTGTCGTCGGAAGTGACAGACCAAATGAAAGCGATAAGCCGCGAGACGCGGGAGGGTTATGCACAGCTGTCTGCGGATATGACGAATCAGATGGAGGCAATGAACCAAGGCTATGCGCAGCTGTCGTCAGAAATGGTCAGCCAGATAGAGGCGGTCGGCCGTGAGACGCGGGAAAGCTATTCACAGTTGTCGTCTGATGTAAACGACCAGATCGGCGCGATGGCGCAGGGGGCCTGGGACGGTTTTTCGCAGGTGAATGAGCGGCTGGACCAGATAAATGCCGGAAATCAGGCAGGCTTTCAGGATATGACAAGCGAATTTACAAACCGGATGAACCAGATGACCGGATACGTCAAGGAACAATTTGGCCAGATGACGCTGCATATGAACCGGATGTCGGAGGAGAACCGGAACGAGCTGGCAGCGCTGACGGACAGCAGCCGTAAGGCGATGGAGGAGATGACAGCGGAGGCTGGGCGTAAGATTCACAAAGAGGTGGAGCAAATGTCTCAGCAGTCTGAGGAAGTACGTCAGACGATCGATGAGATCAACGGGCAGGTATCCGGATTAAAGGATGAGCTTTCGCAGAAAATACACACAGAGGATGTCAAGTGTTTCCGCAATATGAAAGATCTGATCGAGGAGCAGAAGCCATTATTTGAAAAGGTCGGGGTCAATGAAAAGACCATGAAGCCGGTAAAAAAATATATTTATTGGCTGATCTTATTTGGTGTGTTGGATCTGGCAGGGGTAGTCGTATTAGTATTGATGGAATTAGGGGTGTTTTAGATGGATTTTGAACAGGAAAACGCAGTCTGGGTCATTGGGCACAGAAATCCGGATACGGATTCGATCTGCGCAGCGATCGCCTATGCAGATCTGCAGAACCATTTATCGGAAACAAAATATGAGCCAAAACGGGCAGGAAATCTAAATGAAGAGACAAAATATGTGCTGCGCAAATTTAAAGTAAAAATTCCTGCTTATGTAGATGATGTGCGCACGCAGCTTAAAGATATTGCTTTTCGCCGTACGATTGGCGTAAGCAGCAGCATTTCCCTAAAGCGTGCATGGGAGCTGATGACGACAAGCAAGGTCGTGACGCTGCCGATCACGGGAGAGGATAACGAGCTGCTGGGATTGATTGTCAACGCGGATATCGCGGAGTCTTATATGGATGTGCTTGATACGCACATATTAGCGCAGGCGCGTACGCCGTATAAAAATATGATCGAAACGTTAAACGGGACGATCTTAGTGGGCAATGCGCATGGGCGATACATACGCGGAAAGGTGATCGTAGCCGCGGACAGCCTGCCGATGGCAGAAGAAAGCATGGAAAAGGACGACCTTGTGATCTTAGGCGACCGGGAAAGTATGCAGAAATGCGCGTTAAAGCATAACGCGAGCTGTCTGATCATCTGCGGCGGTACGCAGGTGTCTAAGCAGATATTGACGGAGGCGGAGGATAAAGAGTGCGTCATTATCAGTACGCCGTACGATCCGTTTACCGTGTCGCGTCTGATCATGCAGAGTATGCCGATCAAACAGTTTATGCGTACGAAAAATCTGAAAAAATTTGAAATCGAGGACTATGTGGATGATGTGCGGGAGGTTATGTCCAAAGCCAGACACCGGGATTTTCCGATTTTGGACCATGACGGATATTATATCGGTATGATCTCCAGGCGGAATTTGTTAAATATGCAGAAAAAACGGATCGTGCTCGTCGACCATAACGAAAGACAGCAGGCGGTTCACGGGATTGACAACGCGGATATTTTGGGCATTATCGATCATCATAAGATCGGCAGTCTGGAAACCCCGGTGCCAGTGATGTTTCGGAATCAGCCGGTGGGCTGTACGTCAACGATTATTTACCAGATGTATCAGGAAAACGCTGTCAAGATCACAAAACCGATTGCGGGACTTCTTTGCTCTGCGATCATTTCCGATACGCTGCTGTTCCGTTCGCCGACTTGCACGGAGATGGATAAGCAGGCGGCGCACAGTCTGGCTGAGATCGCGGGTATTGACATGGAGCGTCATGCCAACGAGATGTTCCGGGCAGGCAGCAATTTTCAGTCAAAAACGACAGAAGAAATCTGTTATCAGGATTTTAAGACATTTACCGCAGGCGAAGTTTTGTTTGGCGTCAGCCAGATCAGCGCTATGAGCAGGGAAGAGCTGGATGAAGTGAAAGCGCGTGTGATGCCGTATCAGGAAACGATCATGGAGGATCGCAAGCTGAACATGGTATTTATCATGCTGACAGATATTTTAAATGAATCTTCAGAGCTGATCTGCCTGGGTAAGGGCGCGGATGAGGCAGTCGAGCGCGCGTTTTATAAGCAGAAGATCAATGATGGCTATCGTCTGCGCGGCGTAGTGTCTCGGAAAAAGCAGCTCATACCAGAGCTTTTGGATGCGATTGCAAATGCTTAAAAGTAAAGCTCAGAAAATAAGAACTTATGGAGGATGCGGATGACGAAGCAGTATTGGAAGCCGGGGAATATGCTCTATCCGGTGCCGGCAGTTATGGTGACGTGCCAGAGAAAAGGAGAAAAGCCAAATATCATTACGATCGCATGGACTGGCACGGTCTGCTCAGATCCCCCGATGGTATCGGTTTCCATACAAAAGAAGCGTTATTCGTATGCGATCATCCAGGAAACCGGAGAATTTGTCATAAACCTTACGACGAAAAAGCTGGCGAAGGCCGCAGATTACTGCGGCGTCCGTTCCGGCCGGGACGTGGATAAATTTGTCCAGGCCGGACTGACGCCCTGCCGCTCGCAGTCGGTAAGCTGTCCGGGCATTGCTGAAAGCCCTGTAAATATCGAATGCCGGGTGACGGAGATAAAGCATCTGGGCAGCCATGATCTGTTTTTGGCAAGGGTGGAAAATGTTGGCGTGGATGAGTCGCTGCTGGATGATACAGGCAGGCTCCGTCTAAGCCGCAGCGGATTAGTCGTATATTCCCATGGCAGTTATTTTGAGCTTGGCGGGAAGCTGGGGTCTTTTGGGTATTCGGTAAGAAAGAAGCAAACTGGCGGTAAAAAACGGAAAAATATGCGGTCAATGTCCGTGTAGAAAAAGAGGGCGGTAATTTCCGTCCTCTTTGTTGTTCTTTTATCGTTATTGCAGCAAATGATCGATCAGCAGCATATAAATATCATCTGTCTGTTTTTTCCAATTTGCGCAGATGACCTCTGCTTGTTCCTTATTGCGTACGGTCAATGTCAGATCCAGCTGTGGGATTCCTTTTTCGCGTATCTGACAGTGAACGGCGTATTTTTTTTCTGGCGTTATGTAATAATCTGCGACTGCGGATGCGGATGCTGCGATGGGCAGCTGGTTGTCGGCGATATATTGCTTAATGTCCGCCTGGATTTCAGAGTTGATCTTGTTTTCAAAAAAATGCAGCGATTCCTGTCCGGCCGGAGTGATGGAATACTGGATGTTGCTGTGGGACGCCTCCTGTTGGATGAATTGCGCTTCGTCCAGCTCGTGCAGCGCTTCCTGGAGCGTGAAGTAGGTTGTGTATTCCTTGCCGAGGAAAAAGTCGGACAGGAGTGTGTTTGTGAGCGGCGCTTCGGAGTGTTCAAGCATGGAAAGTATCATTAGTTTATATAAAGTGAGTGGTTCTGCCATAAGATATGCCTCCTTGTTTTACTTTCAGGCGGATGCCTGCCAGAAAATTATAGCATATCCAGACAGATACCTGCAATCACTTTGTTGCGGGCTGTGTTTCAAGGGGCGACGCGGATTGTTTGCTTTTTCGGTATTCACTTGGGCTTATGCCCATTTTTTGATGAAAGATCCTGGAAAAATACAGCGGGTCAATGTAGCTGACGGAATGTGCGACGACGCGTACGGACAGGGAGGTGGTCGTTAACAGGATGCAGGCTTGCCGCATCCGGTAGTCCAGCAGGTAGCTTTGGATGGAAGCACCGGTTGCCGCTTTGAAGATCCGATGCAGGTAGGAGCGGTTCAGACCCAGATAGTCGGCGATGTCTTGAATGGTAAGCGGATCGCAGTAGTGGTCCTCGATATAACGCAGCGCGTTTTCAATATGCTTTTGTCCGGCTGTTTCTTCCTGTGGGGTGCAGGTTTCGTTTGGAAATTTTTCAGCCAGCAAATATAGGTATTCGTAAAGGATGCTGTTCATGACCAGATCCCGGTTTTTGGACAGCTGGTCGGCTTGAGCCATGCGGTCATGGCAGCTTTTAAGCTGTGCATCCTGGCCGAAATGTACGACAAGCTTTTCCGGAAGGCTGGTCCGTTCCAGATATTTTTTGATCTTGATCCCCTGCATACCGATCCATGTATAGGTCCATGGGGTATGAAGATCCGCTTCATAATAAATAAGCTCGCCGGGACAGATGAGAAAGGCATCCCCGGCGCGCAGGCGGAACAGGCGGCCTCGTGCTTTGTAGATACCAGAGCCGCTTAGTACATAATGGATCAGAAAGCCGTTGCGCAGGATCGGGCCGTAGCTGTGGCTGGGCGCGCAGTTTTCGTAGCCGCAGGTGTAGAGCATTGCGTCGATGCTTCGGTAAAAATCGTTGGAAAAGTGATAGTCTAATATAAAGCATCCTCCTTTCGGATAGTCATAAACTTCAATGTCTTAGTCACATATCTCCATATACATTTTATTTTAGCAGGTTATAATAATAGATACAAGAGGCACTTACATAAAAAGCAACTGTGGCCGCAGGTTGGATATTCTGAAAAACTAAGCCTCAAAGAAAAAGGATGGAGGAGATTAAAATGGATGCGAATAAGCGTCAGAGATATGAAAAAATATCCATGGAGCTGACCAGGCTGTCAGGCGGTAAGGAAAATATACAAGGAGTCGCGCACTGTGCGACACGGCTTCGGATCGTGCTGAAGGATAATGATCTGGCTGATCTAAAGGCTATGGAAGAGGTCGACCTGGCAAAAGGCGTATTTGTGGCCGGGGACCAGGTGCAGATTATTTTTGGTGCAGGGCTTGTCAATGATGTGTACGAGGTGTTTGCAGAATATAACAATATGAAAAATATGAGCCTGAGTGATCTAAAGACAGTGGCGAATAAAAAGATGAATCCATTACAGAGGATGATCAAGGCATTATCGGATGTGTTTGTGGATATCATGCCGGGAATCCTTGCGGCGGCACTTTTGACCGGGCTTTCCGGCGTGCTTGGTAATTTTGAGTTTGTAAAGGCGAACGACACACTCTTTGGCATCAACCGTCTGATCAATATTTCGTCCGGCGCGATTTTCGGATTTCTGCCGTTGGCAGTCGCATACAGCGCTTGTAAACGGTTTGGAGGAAGGCCGATCCTTGGCATTGTCATCGGCTGCATTATGTTAAGCAACAGCCTGGCGGACGCATATGCTGCGGCGCAGGGTACGGTTGAGGTAACGACGCTGCGTATCTTCGGTCTGGGTGTGGAACTGGTCGGATTCCAAGGCGGTATTATCGTAGCGCTTTTGATGGGATTTGTAACGGCGAAGCTGGATCTCTTTTTTGAAAAAAAGGTGCCGGAGGTTATCCGCCTGCTCGTTTCGCCGCTTTTGACGACACTGGTTGGAGCATTGCTGCTGTTTACGTTGATCGGGCCTGCGGGACGCGGGCTTTCTTCTGGAATTACAAACGCGCTTGTGTGGATGACGCAAAATCTGGGTGTGGTTGGATACGCCGTATTTTCTGGCTTGCAGCAGCTTGTCGTGATCACGGGCCTGCACCATATTTTCGGGGCGATCGAAGCGCAGCTTTTAGCGGATACGGGCAGGAACTTTATCAATCCATTGATGTCCGTTGCGATCATTGCACAGGGCGGCGCGGTGCTGGCATATTTGGTATTGCACAGAAAAAATGTCAAGGTAAGGGAGCTTTGCATTCCAAGTTTTATTTCTGTATTGTTTGGTATTACAGAACCGGCGCTGTTTGGTATTAATTTAAGATACCGCTTTCCAATCATCGGCGGCTGTATCGGCGGAGCGCTTGGCGGCGTGATTGTATATCTGACAAATCTAGCAGCGCTTGGCTTTGGTACGACGGTCGTACCGGGGATTGCGCTTGCAGATCCGGCAGGTAACGGATATATGAATTATATACTGGCACATATGGTGGCGATCGCGGGTGGATTTATCATGACGCTGGTACTTGGAAAATTTATGGATCAGCCTGCGGTGTCCGGAAATGGGACAGAAGCGTCTGCAGCGGGGGCGTCCGCAGACGGGAGAGTGTCTGCGGATACAGGATTTGCGGAAGGTACGTCTGCAGGAATGGCGTCGGATACGCCGGTATTGGATCCTACCGAGGTGCCGCAGCAGGAAGTGTTTTACGGCTATGCGAGAGGACGTCAGATACCGTTGGAGCAGGTAAAGGATGAAACGTTTGCAAATAAAGTGTTAGGTGATGGCGCCGCGGTGATCCCGGAAACTGGAAAAGTGTATGCACCTGTGGACGGTACGGTTCTTAGTATTTTTGACACGAAACACGCGATTTGCCTCGCAAGCAGCTGCGGGACCGAAATTTTGATCCATATTGGTGTGGATACGGTGAATCTGAAAGGGAAATTTTTTGAAGCGCATGTGAAAGACGGAGACGCCGTAAAGAAAGGGCAGCTTTTGATCTCGTTTGACAAAGTGCAAATAGAAAAAGCCGGATATGATACGTCCATTCCGATGATCTTTACAGATCTGGCAGACGACCGCAGGCTGGAGGTGTCAGCGTCGGGCAGCATGGATATGGACAGGGCAGCGGCAGTAGTTCATAAAACAGGTCATTAGTTTTTGCAGAACAGTCCGGCCTTGCCGGGCTGTTTTGGCTTACAGGATAAGAGGAGCGGACATGGACAAAAAATTCATTTTTTTAGATATTGATGGTACGTTGGTCAGCGCCATGCAGCCGCCGTCCGCACGCGTAACGGCTGCGGTACGCGGCGCGCGCGCGAATGGGCATAAGGTGTTTTTATGCACAGGCAGAAATATGCCTATTATCGGAAGGGATATTTTAGATATCGGGTTTGACGGCGTGATTGCCAGCGCTGGAAGCCATGTGGAGGTGGAGGGCGAGGTATTGTTTGACAGCCTGCTTGCGGAAGAGACGATTCAGGAATGCCTGGATATTTTTCATATGCATGGAATGTACTGCCGGATCGAGACGCCGGAGGGCATTTATACAGACCCTCAGATGGAAGAGCTTTTACAGGCCGCCGTAGCGGATGCGTCAAATTCGGAGCTGATACGGATGCAAAAGGAAATCGAAGCCGGCATCGGCATATTGCCTTATGCGGAATATCCGCGCAAGGGCGCTTATAAAATCTGCTTTACGAGCCGTGATCTGGAATCGGTGGAGCAAACGAGGGCCTATCTCGGCAGCAGGTTTGTATATGCGGTGCATCCGTATGCGGACAGCAATGCCTGCTTTAACGGCGAGATCATCCCAAAAGGGATTGATAAGGGCCGGGGGATGGAGCTTGTGTGCGGCTATTATGGCGTGGGGCTTGCGGATACGGTTGCTTTTGGAGATAGTATGAATGATTATGAAATGATGCTGGCGGCAGGATATCGTGTTGCGATGGGGAATGCGTGCGAGGAGTTAAAGCGTGTGGCGGATAGGGTATGTGGGAGTGTGTGGGAGGATGGGATTTATTATGAGTTTCGGAGGATGAGGTTGGCTTGAATAATGTATGGAGAAAAAAGATTTGGTTGAAATCCCGCCTCTGGCGGAACCAGAGAAATAACCCAGAGGAGTTAAAATTAGACTCCCATTTAAATGGGGGCTGTAAATTAGATTTGACGCTTACCTTTTCCAATGGTATGATGTAAAATAAGTTTTGAATGATGAACAGCGTGCGCTGGTAGAGCGGATATTCCAACAGAATCATATTCATTTCCAGCGTATTTCGTTTCATATTGTGAAGTCAGAGGAAGCGGCAGAAGATGTTGTGTCTACCGCTTTTTTGAAAATTATGGACAACATCGAAAAAATCTCTGATTTATCCTGTCCCCAAATCACTGCTTTCTGCGTTACCATAGTGAAAAATGCTTCTATTGATGTACTGCGTCAATTACAAAAGAGTGTTCCCATTGATTACTTGGACAATATTTCGGACGAGAGCACTGATGATATCGCAGACGAGTGCATTCGCAATGCAGATGTACATAGGCTGACGGAGGTAATAGATCAGCTTGATTCAGACGAACGGCAGTTTATCTATCTCCGCTATACGTTGGAAATGGGATATAGAGAGATTGGAAAACTTCTGAACATCTCTGAGGATGCTGCAAAAAAGCGCGGTCAGCGGCTTGTCAGGAAGCTACGAAAATTACGGATATACGGATCTACGTTGATACAGAAAATGCAGACATAGAATCCTTGGATAAAGACGGAGTAATAGGATATTTCTTCAAAAAAGACGGCTTGAATTATGTGTGCTTTGAACGCGATGGCTGTTCCTTTTCAGTCTATGGTTCGCTTGATGTAGACGAGCTAATAAATTTTGAAAAGAATGAAACTGGCGAATGGACTGAAGTTCAAATTCGTTAATACCCATAAACAAACAGGAGGTCAAACTATAATAAGCAAACTATATAGCACGATGATTTCTGGTTCCGTCTTTGGAATGTTTCTGCAAGTGGTTCCCATTACCTTGCTGGTCGGATCAGTTTATGCCGTTTATAGCTGTATCCGTATAAAAGAATGAAGCAACTGTTAATTGGGGTATGGAAATTATGCGATGGCTATTCGTGTTTTATCTGACTGGGCTTGTAAATCTGATCCTTGTACCCACTAAACTTTGGACATATATTTGGGCAAATATTTTTGTAGGATATAGTCACAGCGAACTTGCTTTCTTCTCAGGTGATTTTAATTTTGTCAGCAATGGCTTTGAAAATAATACCGCAAAATTACCTTTCCGTCCCGCTTGGTTACCGTATGTGGCAGGAAAAGGAAGCCGGCATTGGCATATTGCCTTATGTGGATAGCAATGCCTGCTTTAACGGCGAGATCATCCCGAAAGAGTATGAACAGGGAAGCAGCTTTTAAAGCTGGCCTGTTACAGCGTGTCTTGACTTTTTTGTGTGGAAGTAATATCTTTGAGTAAGAATGGTTTCTAATGAGTTTCTAATGATCAGGAAAGGAAGCAAGGAGTCATTATGGCAAGGACAGTAGCTCTTGGGGAACAGAATTTCAGCCAGATCATAAAGTATGAATGTTTTTATGTGGATAAAACGGATTTTATAAAGGAATGGTGGGAAAATCGGGATACAGTTACACTGATCACACGTCCGCGCAGATTTGGAAAGACGTTGGCAATGGATATGCTTTATGAGTTTTTTTCGATGGAACGAAAGGGCAGCGGGGCGCTTTTTCAAAAGATTTCTGCAGATATGGATGATGCGGTTGCGGCGCTGTCGCTTGGCCAGCTTTCCAGGTGTCTATATAAGCATTATGGGAAAAAGGTCATTATCTTATTAGACGAATATGATGCGCCGATGCAGGAAACTTATGTAAACGGGTGCTGGAAGGAGCTAACGGAATTTTTAAGAGGGCTATTTAACTCTGCGTTTAAGATCAATCCGTTTTTGGAACGCGCAATGATGACAGGGATTCGCGGCTTACTGGGCGAATACAAGCTCAAACCGGCTGGTTGGAAAGCTGGTGCAGCAAGGCAGCAAAGAAATAAAGATCATTGTGGAGGATCTGCTGAGAGGAAAAGATTTTTGTACGATTGTGGATGAACAGATTGTTTTTCATGAGTTGGATTATGATCAGAATGCGATCTGGAGCCTTTTACTGGCGGGCGGTTATCTTAAGATAACAGGATATGAGGTTGTGGAGCCGGAGCTTGGAAGAGAAGGGACAGCTTATCATCTGGCATTGACAAACCTAGAGATGGTAGTTATATTCCGTAAAATGATACGGGGATGGTTTGCATTATGCAGCTCGTCGTATAACGATTTTATCAGGGCGCTTTTGGAAAACGATCTGGAGAGTATGAATGCATACATGAACCAAGTGGCGTTGGCTTTGGCCAGCAGCTTTGATTCAGGAAATAAGCCGTCTGAAAAATCGGAGCCAGAGCGTTTTTATCATGGACTTGTTCTGGGACTGATGGTTGATCTGTCGAATCGGTATATCATTACATCGAACCGGGAAAGTGGCTTCGGAAAGTATGATGTGCTCCTGGAGCCGCGAAACTATGCGGATGATGGGATTATTTTTGAGTTTAAGGTATCGGACGCAAGGAAAGAAAAATCAATGGATGATACTGCAAAAACGGCAATCTGCCAGATAATTGACAGAAAATATGCGGCTTGTATCGAAGGTAAATGCGGCAGGGACAGAATCCGTGTGTATGGATTTGCGTTTCGGGAAAAGGAGGTGCTCATCCAGGGCGGGTGGCTGCGTGAGTACTTGCGGGAATAAATGGGATCAGACAGGAGCGTGGGGATCAGATGGAAAAAAACAAGAAAAAGCTCCCTATTGGGGTGGAAGACTTTAAAAAAATCCAGACAGAAGGATTTTACTATACAGACAAAACGGGGCTCATACTGGAGCTGCTGGAAGACTGGGGGGAAGTGAACCTTTTTACCCGTCCAAGGAGATTTGGAAAATCCCTGAATATGAGCATGCTAAAATATTTTTTTGACCCGCAAACGGACCCGGCTGTATTTGACGGGCTGAAAATTGCAAAGGAAACAGCCCTGTGTGAAGCATATATGGGGAAATTCCCTGTCATTTCCGTTTCGCTAAAAGGGATCGACGCGGGCTCTTATGAAACGGCCCGCGCGATGGCGGTAAGGATGGTCAACGAGGAAGCCAGCCGCAGGCAGTACCTTTTAGAGAGCGGAAAGCTGACGCCGTATGATAAGCAAAGGTTTGCCGGGCTTTTGGAAAGCGATATGGATGACGCTGCGCTTTTCGAAAGTCTGCGTGAATTGTCGAGGCTTTTGAAAATCCATTATGGGAAAAGGGTGGTGGTCCTGATCGATGAGTACGACGTGCCATTGGCAAAAGCATTTGCGCAGGGATATTATGAACAGATGATCGTATTGATCCGCAGCCTGTTCCACCAGACGCTGAAAACAAATGAAAGCCTGCAGATGGCTGTGCTGACCGGATGTATGCGGATTTCAAAGGAAAGCATCTTTACCGGACTGAATAACCTGCGGGTACTGACGGTCGCAGATGTGCGGTTTGACGAGTATTTCGGCTTTACAGATGACGAGGTCCGCCAGCTGCTGGCGTATTTTGGCTTGTCAGAGCATTACGGCGCAGTCCGGGAATGGTATGACGGATACCAGTTTGGAAGCGTGGGGGTGTATTGCCCATGGGATGTGGTCAACTATTGCAGCGCCCTGCGGGCAGACAGGGAGGCGCAGCCGGAGAATTATTGGTCAAATACCAGCAGCAACGATGTAGTAAAGCGCTTTATCCAGAGCGCAGACGCGGGGACGACGAAGCAGGAGATCGAAAGGCTGGTTGGAGGCGGAACGATCCAAAAGGAAATCCATCAGGAGCTGACGTATCAGGATATGTACCGTTCCATTGACAACCTGTGGAGCGTCCTTTTTACGGCCGGCTACCTAACCCAGCGCGGGAAGCGGGATAAGAAAGCCTTCACCCTTGCAATCCCCAACATGGAGATCCGGGAGATTTTCACAGACCAGATTATGGCCCTGTTTAAAGAGGATGTGCAAAATCACAAAGAAACCGTAGATGCGCTTTGTACAGCTTTGCAGGAAGGGGATGCTCCAGAGGTGGAGAAGCGGTTTAGCGAATTTCTAAAAAGAACGATCAGCATTCGGGATACTTTTGTGAAAAAACGGCTGAAGGAAAATTTTTATCATGGGATTTTACTTGGGATTCTAAGCTGCCATCATGCGTGGACCGTGGCATCGAACCGGGAAGCGGGGGACGGCTACAGCGACATCCTGCTGCTTATGGAGGATGAGGAGAGGGGCGTTTTGATCGAGGTAAAATATGCACAGGACAGGGACTTGGAAGCAGGATGTAGGGAAGCGCTGGAACAGATAGAAAGGAACCGGTATGGGGAGGTTCTTGAGGATGAGGGGGTCAGGCATATTTTAAAGTATGGGATTGCCTGTTATAAAAAACGATGTAAGGTGGTGCTTGCTGATCCAGGTAAATAGATGCAGAAAAAGAAGGCTGAACTACGAATGAGATAAAAAATTAGGTTTCGGAAATGATACAAATCGTATGTAACTGGAATGCAGATATTTTATAGCTGGATCGGATCGAACAATCAGATCGTATTTTGCAGCATATAAGGAAAGGGGTAATTCTTATTGAGCAAACGGTTGAAACGTGCAAAGGTTAAACTTCACAATACAAAAGAAATTATCAAATGCAGATGATAACGCCATAACGGGCGTGATAATGATTATGTAGGAGAATAACTACAATAATGTCATAACATAAGCAGTAAAGCAGTGAATTTGTTTTTATAAGATAACAATTCGCTGCTTTTTCTATTTTCAGCAAGTACGAAATCAAAAAAACGTAAAGGCGTTCTGTACAGGATCTTAAGCTTTGGGGCTTTTTTCTTAATATAACAATCTCTATAGTTTTGTTGTCTGAAGGTATTTTATCCTATTTCTATTTGTTTTTCAATACTAAAGAAAATCTTGTTATTATTATCTAATAGTGTCTGCTAAAAAACGACTGTAATTTGGAACATATTCACAAAAAAATCGAAATATTTCCCTTTCTTAAAAATTTTGTCCGATTAGTTTCTCAGCTATGGCGCGATGGATTTTTTCGGGGCAGATAACGGCGTGGTTTCTATTTTTCCTTATTTTATGCGGCTTGCGTGGAATGGACTATGATTGGAATGCATAACAATTCTATAGAAAATGTTATGCAGGACATAGTGTATGCGCAGCACAGGATGGATTCTGCCATAAGGTATATGGTTAGAAAAAGATCTACACTGGACGCGGATGGGAGGAATATATGAAGGAGCTGGATCATAGCAGAATGGGGATGCGTATCCGTCAGGTAAGAAAAGCGAAGGGTTGGTCGCAGGGGGAGCTTGCAAAAAAGTGCGGGATCAGTATGTCGTTTCTCGGACATATTGAGCGGGGGACGAGGATCATGAGCCTGGAGACGTTTGTCAGCATTTGTGCGGTGTTGGACGCGGGGGCAGATGAGCTGCTTTGGGGCGCGGTGTATCCGACGGATATGATACGTGTTTTGTGGGAGTCTTCGGAGCAGGAGAAGCACTCCGGGAAGAAAGAAGCGGATCATCATTGTATTTATGTAAGGATTATGAAATCGATCGCTGAGATCATGAGTGAAGCATGAATAAGAAAAAGCAGAAAAAGGTACTGATGCTGGCGTCTGTAGCGTCTATGATAGACCAGTTTAATATGCCGAATATTCGCCTGATGCTTGAAATGGGATATGAAGTGCATATACTATGCAATTTTCTGGAAGGCAATACATGTGACAAGAGGCGGATTAAGAAGATTCAAAAAATCCTGCAGGATATGCAGGTTGTTTGGCATCAATGGGATTGTCCGCGAAACGCTTTTTCAGTCCCAAAATGCTGCGCTGCATACCGGCAGCTGTGGGCTTTGACAGGGAAATACCAGTTTGCCTGGATTCACTGCCATTCACCGGTCGGCGGGGTACTGGCGAGGATTGCCGCGCACCATAGGAAGATAAAGGTTGTTTATACGGCGCATGGATTCCATTTTTATCGCGGTGCGCCATTGAAAAACTGGCTGCTGTATTATCCTGCGGAAGCATGGCTGGCACATTGGACGGATGTGCTGGTCACGGTCAATGGAGAAGACTGGCAGTTTGCAAAGCGGCATTTAAAGGCAGGAAAAATCTACCGCATTCCGGGTGTAGGGATTGATGTGGAGAAATTTGAGATACCAGAGGAGGGGAAGAAGGAATTTTGTATTAAATATGGGATCCCTGAAAATGCGCAGCTCCTTTTGTCCGTGGGAGAATTAAATAAAGGGAAAAATCACCGGATGGTGATCCGTGCCCTGTCAAAAATAGAAAAGCAGGAGGTACATTATCTGATCTGCGGGCAGGGCAGGGGAAAAAAGAGCCTGCAAAGGTATGCAGCCCGTATGCAGGTGGATGACCGGCTGCATATGCTGGGATATCAGGAAAATATGCAGCAGATTTATGAGTATGCGGATGTATTTGTGTTTCCTTCCAGGCGGGAAGGGATGCCCGTCGCTTTGATGGAAGCTATGGCAGCCGGACTGCCCTGCGCGGTATCCGATATCCGGGGAAACAGGGAGCTGATCGATGATGCGCGGGGCGGGATACGGTTTTCACCGAAAAAGCTGCAGCAGCTTGTGGATGCGCTGGATCTTCTGCTGGGAGATGATCCGTTCAGACGGGAATGCAAAGAATATAACAAGAAAAAGATCAGGGCCTATGAGCAGGCTGCTGTAGATCAGAAAATGCAAAAAATATACAGCCAGCTTTGTTTGACAGGCGCTAAAAGGGTACCGTAGCGCGATACGGGCCAGGAGGGACAATATGCCAGAGGTATCGGTTATCATGTCTGTGTACAATATGGCTGGCCGGCCAGTGTTGCAAGCGGCGGTCAATTCCATAAAAAATCAGACTTACAAGGATTGGGAGCTGATCCTGTGTGACGACGGGTCGACGGACCATACGCTGCAGGTGTTAAGGCAGATATCCAAAGGAGATCAAAGGATACAAGTGATTCATTACAAACGAAACCGTGGGGCAGGCTTTGCACGCAACGCCTGTATACGGGCTGCGGGCGGGAAATATATTGCTGTTATGGATGCGGACGATCTGTCGGAGCCGTATCGTTTGGAAAGACAGGCGGCATTTTTAGATAAGCATACAGAATACGCTCTGGTCGGCTGCAATGTCAGGCTGATCGACGAAGGTGGCGTATGGGGTGAGCGTATATTGGAACAAAAGCCGGTGAAGCAGTCGTTTTTAAGTACGATGCCTTTCGTACACCCGTCAGTCATGTTCCGAAGGACAGTGCTGGAAGAGCTGCATGGCTACGCAGCAACGCCGCAGACCTTGCGTGTAGAGGATTACGATCTGCTCATGAGGCTGTATGCCCGTGGTTACCTTGGATATAACATACAAGAGCCGCTGTTTCGCTATCGGGAGGATCCGGCTTCTTATAAAAAAAGGGATTACCGCAGCCGGATCCGTGAGTGCAGGGTACGGTATGTACGCTTCCGGGATATGGGGATCTTGCACGGGCATTTGCGGTATGCGCTAAAGCCGCTGGCTGTCGGGATCATTCCGGGCTTTTTGATGCGGATGATAAAGAAAAGGAGATACAAGGTGAAAATGAGCAGCTGCGGAGGTCAGCATGGATGATATCAAAATATTTGTAACGCATACGCCAAACAGCCGTCAGATACGGATCCAGGATCCGCGCCTTTATCATGTGGCAGCCGGGAGCGGGCTGCAGACAGGCCAGCTTGCGGAGGATATGCTTGCGGACAATACCGGAGAGAATATATCCCGCAAAAACAGGATCTACTGCGAGCTGACGACACAGTATTGGGCGTGGAAAAATGTCGAGGCGGATTATTATGGCTTCTGCCATTACCGAAGATATTTTTCATTTGCAGAAGAAACGATGCCGGAGGCTGCCTGGGGATGCCTCAGCTTTTCTTATATAAATACGAAAACGATCCAAAAATTATGCATTGACGAGCAGCATATCCGCCAGAAAGTAAGTCCGTATGATTTTTTGATCGCGAAAAAAATACCTGTCCGGCAATTATTTGCAAAAAGTGTTTACGAGCATTATAAAAACGCATCCGAGTTAAACATAAAAGATCTGGAGCTGTTTTTGGATATCTTGAACGAAAAATATCCGAAGCTGCAGGCTGCGGCAAAGCGCTATATAGATGGAGCATATTTTTATCCATGCAATATGTTTATTATGAAAAAGGAAATCTTTCAGGAATACTCGGATATGCTGTTTGCGATATTGGAAGAGTTCGAGCGCAGGGCGGATATGAGCGGCTATTCCCGTGAGGGGCTTCGGACGCCAGGACATCTGGGCGAACGGTTTGCCGGTATCTATTATGAATATCTGCTGCAAAAGGGCGGATACCGGATGGGGGAATTGCAGATGGCGCTGTTTAGCCACACGCAGGAGCACACCTACAAAAGGCCGGGCGAAAAAGAAATCCCCGTTGTACTGGCGGCGGATCAGGCCTATGTACCGGTTTTATTTACTTGTGTAAAGTCTTTGACAGAGTGTGCGGATACGGCAAGGGATTACCATATCTATATTTTGCATACGGATATTTTAAAAAAGGATATGCAGGTGTTCCAAAAGGAGCTGGCCAGGGAGAATATCCGGATAGATTTTGTGGATGTGGGCGAAAAGGTGGACGGCTATCGTCTGGAGGCCAAGGAACATATTACGACAGAGACTTATTTTCGTTTTCTGATCCTGGATATTTTAAAGGATTGTCAAAAGGCTGTGTATCTGGATTCCGATACGATCGTCCGCAAGGATGTTGCCGGGCTGTATGATCTGCCGTTAAACGGATATCTTTTGGCAGCAGCAGTAGATCCGGACTTTGCCGGGCAATATAACGGAGCAAATCCAGACACAAAAAATTACTGCGATCAGGTGCTGGGGCTAAAGGATCCTTATGCGTATGCACAGGCAGGAGTCCTTGTTTTTCATATAGCAGCCCTAAAGGAAGTGACGGACGTATCTCGATTATTCCGTATGGCGGATGAAGGGAACTACAGGTATTCCGACCAGGACATTTTAAATATCATATGTGAAGGCCGGATCAAAAAGCTGGATATGGCATGGAATATGCTGATTGACAGCAGGAACCAGCGCGGCAGGATCATACAGGCAGCCCCGGTGGGTATTTTAGAAGCGTATGAGCAGGCAAGGAAGCGTCCGTACATCATTCATTATGCCGGAGATGCCAAGCCGTGGAAAGATCCAAAGGAGGATTTTGCACAGGAATTTTGGAAAACGGCAAGGCAGACGCCCTATTATGAAGAGCTTTTAAGCGGGATCGTAAACGGAAAAACTGCAGGGCCGGTATTATCAGCCCCGGAAAGGGCAGCTGGATTATTAAAGCGCATAGCGAAAAAGCTATTGCCGCAGGGCAGCCGGATCCGGTTGGCGGTCGGAAGGCTTTATTGGAAATTAAAATAAAAGCGGAAAGAAAGGAGCTGGATGTGGCGAGGATACGAAAAAGTATGGGATATATTCTGCTGGAACATAAGCAAAATACCCGTCTGGTCATTAAAATGGCGTTTCTGAATATGGATAAGCAGACGATACGCTCCAGCCTTGGTATGTTCTGGACTTATTTCCACGATATTATCTACATCCTTGTATTTGTGGCATTTCGCCTGCTGATCGCGGGGAACGGGAGTGTGATGGGGATGGACAGCACGATCTATATGATGACAGGTATGATACCCTGGTTTTTTATCAATGATGTGCTTTCGCAGGGCAGCATGGCGATCCGCAGCAACAAAGGGATTGTACAAAGCATCCGTTTTCCGGTGCCGGTCCTGCCGACGATCGATGTATGCAGCATTTTTTTGAAACGGATCTTTTCCTTTGCAATGCTTTTTGTCGTCGTGACAGCCTTTGGCTATATCCGGTATTTTCATTTGCTGCTCTTTTTATATTATATTGTGTGCGCCGTTGCGCTGTCGATGGCGATGAATCTGGTAGTATCTGCATTTGTGGCAGTATCGGATGATTTCAGACAGCTGTACGACGCTTTGCTTCGCGTGATGATCTATACGATGCCTATTTTATGGGATTTTTCGTATGTACGGTCGCTGGGGGTCAATCTTGCGCTGCGCATCAATCCGATGGTTTATGTGATCAAAGGGTTCCGCGACGCGTTTGTGCTGGGGCCTACGCAGAGCGCCGGCTACAGCGTATATTTTTGGGTATGCGTTTTTGTGATTTTTATGGTAGGCAGCTATGTGCAGGACAGGCTGAAAAAATATTACGCCGATTTTGTATGACGGCATCAGGGGCAAGGAGGATGGATGGAAAAAGCGATCGTTGTAAAACACCTAACAAAAAATTTTTATTTTTTTAAGCAGGATTTCCGTATCCTGCAATGGCTGTTTACAAAAAAGGGATATGAAAAAGAGCGGCAGGTGCTAAAGGATCTTTCCTTTGACGTAGGCAAGGGCGAGATTGTCGGGCTGATCGGGGTCAACGGCGCCGGAAAATCCACACTGATGAAGCTGATCGCAGGGATTACCTATCCGACCAGCGGGCAAGTGGAGGTGCAGGGAAAGGTCGGTTCTTTGATTAACCTGTCTGCGGGCTTCCATCCGGACTATACCGGCAGGAAAAATATTTATTACAAAGGGACGATGATGGGGATGGCGAAAAGCGAGATTGATGCGATCATTGATGATATCTGTGATTTTGTAGATCTTGGCGAGTATTTTGAACAGCCGCTGCGGATGTATTCGTCTGGAATGTCTGCAAGGCTGGGCTTTGCGCTGGCTGTGTATTCCAGGCCGGAGGTACTGATCATCGACGAGGTGCTGGCGGTTGGCGACAAGAGCTTTCAGAAAAAATCCAGGCAAAAGGTCGTCGAGATGTTTGAAGAAGGGAAATCCGTGATCTTTTCTTCCCATTCGGATGAACTGATCCGTAAGTTCTGCAGCAGAGTGATCTACTTAAAGGATGGCAGGATCGTGTTTGACGGAGACGTGGAGGAAGGGCTGTTAAAATATAATGAGGATGTTAAGAAAAAAAGGTAAGAACGAGGTTGCCAGGAAATGGCTGAAGCATCTGATCATCGCATATCTGCTGGCCTCTTGGGGCGTAAACGGCGTGGTCCATCCGCTGCATTACTATAGAAATGCGCGGATGCGGCAAGAGCCTGTGAAAATTTCAGAAGGTGCAGACGGGCTGGCTATAGAGCTGCCGCTGGATATGGCTGGGGAGAGAATGAGATACTTGTCTTTTTGGGCAGAAGCAAAGGATTACCAATTTGAGCTGCCGCTATTTGTATATACGGATAAGGAAGCTGCGGGCGAGACGAAGGTGAAGGCTCATAAGGGCTGGAATACTGTAGAGTTAAGCCAGCTTTCCCCGCGGGAAGCATTGTGGAAAAAAGCTGTGATACTGCAGGCTGCTGTGGAGGCAGGAGGGATTGTCCTATCGGATGTGGTGCTCTCGGAGCATCCGAAGGTGGATACGGGCAGGATGCTTTCTGTCTGGGCGTCGTTTTTGCTGCTGCTGGCGTTTTGGGAAGCAGTTTGGTGGATAAAGGCGCGGTATGCAGAGTGAGCAGAGAAATAGAAAGTAGGAGGAGGACGTATGCTGTTGTCTGTCATTGTTCCATGCTTTAATGAACAGGAAGTACTGCCGTTTTTCATAAAGGAGATCGGTCAAACCTTAAAAGCGCTGCAGGATCATGATATGGAAATCATTTTTATAAACGATGGTTCCAGCGATCAGACGCTCCAGATCATAAAGAAGGCGGCGCAATCAGACCCGCGGATAAAATATATTTCCTTTTCCAGGAATTTTGGAAAAGAAGCGGCGCTTTATGCGGGGCTGCGCAAAGCGAAGGGGGATCTGGCGGCCGTTATGGATGCAGACCTGCAGGATCCGCCAAGCCTGCTTTTGGATATGTGCAGGGCAGTCGAAAAGGAGGGCTATGATTGCGCGGCAGCGCGCCGGAGCAGCAGAAAGGGGGAGCCTTTGATCCGCTCCTTTTTTGCCCGTCTGTTTTATAAGCTGATCAATAAAATGACGGATGTAGAGATTGTAGACGGGGCAAGGGACTTTCGGGTCATGAACCGCAAATATGCAGACGCTTTCCTGCAGATGGGGGAATATAACCGTTTTTCAAAGGGGCTGTTCAGCTGGATCGGGTTTCGGGTAAAGTGGTTTGCGTATGAAAATTCGGAGCGTGCGGCCGGCAGTACCAAGTGGTCGTTTTGGTCGTTATTCAAATACAGCCTGGAAGGGATTACCGCGTTTACGACGATGCCTTTGGTCGCAGCCTCTTTGGTGGGGCTGCTAGTTTGTTTGTGTGCGCTGTTCGCTGTCATCTTTATCGTAGTCCGAAAGATCGCATTTGGCGACCCAGTAGATGGATGGGCTTCCCTTGTATGCCTGGTCGTGTTTGCAGGAGGGCTTCAAATGTTCTTTTTTGGAATTATGGGACAGTATATGGCAAAGATGTATTTGGAAAACAAAAAGCGTCCGGTTTATATTATAGATGAAGAGCTTGATTAGAAAAAGGATAGGGAAACGGCATGAAAAAAGTAATTACATATGGTACGTTTGACCTGCTGCATTACGGGCATATCAACTTGCTGCAGCGGGCAAAGAAGCTGGGCGATTATTTGATCGTGGCATTGTCGACAGATGCGTTTAACCAGAAGGAAAAAAATAAAGTGACTTATTTTACTTATCAGGAACGAAAACGGCTGTTGGAAGCGATCCGGTATGTGGATCTGGTTATTCCGGAAGAAAGCTGGGAGCAAAAAATCGCAGATGTCACGGAATTTAAGGCGGACATTTTTGTCATAGGAGACGACTGGATGGGAAAATTTGACTTTTTAAAAGAGTATTGCGAGGTTGTATATCTGGAGCGGACGCCGGAGATATCTACCACGAAGATAAAAGCAGATTTAAGTATTTGAAAAGGAAACGAATATGATGGATATGGAACTATTGCGGACAGAACTAAAGCTGGGATGCTCTTTATTGCTGGATCCGCTCAAACAGTGGATCGCCCATCCGGAAAAAAGAAAAAGAAATTATTATGCCTGGTGTTATAAGCATATGAAAATAAAAGAGAGGGTGATCCTCTATGAGGCTTTTTATGGCAGGGGGCTTTTATGCAATCCATATGCGATCTTCCAGGAACTCATACAGCATCCGGAATATGGGAAATACCAGCATATCTGGGTATTGGATCATTTAGATGACCATAAGGGGCTGATCCGCAAGTACAGGCAAAGGTATTCTAACGTATCCTTTGTGCAGCATGGATCAAAAAAATATTTGAAATATCTTGCAAGCGCTAAATATCTGATAAACAATTTTACATTTTTCAGCTATTTTATCAAAAAGCAAGGGCAGGTGTACATCAATACCTGGCACGGGATACCGTTAAAAACGCTTGGCTATGACGAGCCGCAGGGGGCGCTGGTCATTTCCGATACGGTGCGGAATTTTTTGCATGCGGATTATATGATCTCGGCCAATCCTTTTTTGACGGATATTTACAAGGATGCGTTTAAACAGCGCGGATTATCTGAGATGAAGATCATTGAAGAAGGATATCCGAGGCTGGACCTGCTCGTGAACAGGAAAAGGGATGATATTTATGCAGAATTGCGGGATGCTGGGGTAGCAGTCGACCCGGAAAAGAAGATTATCCTGTATGCCCCGACCTGGAGGGGCGGATATTCGAATCCGGACTTTAGCATGGATGAAGTGATCCATCTAAAAAATACGCTGGAGAAAATGATCGATACAGATGCGTATCAGATATTAGTGAAGGTACATCAGGTTGTTTACAGCAAAATAAAAAAGGTACTGCGGGATTTTTCTTATGTGATACCGGCGACGATGGACGCAAATGCGGTTTTGAGCATTACCGATATACTGGTCAGTGATTATTCCAGCATATATTTTGATTTTCTGGAAACGGGGCGGCCGGTTTTGTTTTATATTACGGACCTGGAACAATATGTAGAGCAGCGCGGGCTGTATTTTGGATTGGAAGCGCTTCCGGGGCCATATACAGATCACATAGAGGAGCTTGGGACATGGATCTGCAGGATTGACGAGGTATTTAAAGAGCATAAAAAACGTTATGAGCAGGTGAAGGACTGGTGCGGCAATTATGATGTTGGCGCAATCAGCAAAAAGGTCGTGCAGGCGGTTTTTCTGGGGCAGACAGACGGTGTCCGTATCATAGTATGCAAAAACCAAAAGAAAAAGGTGCTGATCTCCAGAGGGCCGGTGCAGGTCAACGGCATCAGTACGGCAATGCGCAACCTCTTAAACCAGATCGACTATGCGAGATACGATGTAACGGTGCTGATAAAGCCGCCGGCCGATGGGCAGCAAAAAGGGCTGATCCTAAGCCTGGATCCAAGGGCAAGGGTCATGGTCAGGCAGGGCGGGATGGCAGCAGGTATCCTGGAGGAAATAAGAAATAATTTCTATACGCAGACAAACCTGGCAAAAAGGTTCCATGGATTGTTTTATCCAAGGCGGCTTTATCAGCGTGAGTGCCGGCGGCTGTTTGGAGAAGCCGGATTTGATTATGCCATTGATTACGACGGATATGACATTACGTTTGCGACCTTATGCCTGGAGCAGAAAAATGCCAGATCTGTAATCTGGCTTCATAACAGTATGCATTCTGAATATGAAAAAAAATACCATTGGTTAAAGCGTGTTTTTGCACTGTATCCGGAATTTGACCGGGTAGTCTCCTGCAGCCGGCAGATCATGGAGGTCAACCGGAAGGACTTATCTGATTATGCGCCTGCAGAGAAGTTTGGGTATGCCAAAAATTGCGTGGATTTTCAGCGGGTACGCCGGCAGAGCGCAGAAGGGCTGGTCGTCCGCAGAAAGGATGCTTATTATTATGCGATACCGGAGGGCAAAGGCGTGATGCCATCTGTCCGTCTGATCCCGCTGCAGTATGGGGCGTTTGATACAGAGGAAGGTCCGATGGAGCTATGCACAAACGAGGAAAAAGTACACAACGGTACGATACGGTTTGTAAATGTCGCAAGGCTGTCCGTGGAAAAAAACCAGGCGGAGCTGATCAAGGCGTTTGCACGGCTGGCGCAGGAGCATACGAATGTCATGCTGTATATCCTTGGCCAGGGGCCGGAACGTGGTAATCTGGAGAAGCTGATCGCCAGGCTGGAGCTGAAAGGCAGAGTGATCCTGACAGGGGCTTTAGCCAATCCGTATGGGTTGATGCACCAGTGCGGCTGTTTTGTGCTGCCTTCCCTGCATGAGGGCCAGCCGCTGACGGTATTTGAGGCGAGGGCGCTGCAGATGCCAGTCATATTATCTGATTTTTCATCGGTGGGAGGCTCGCTTTTGGAGAATGGACAGTATATGGTCCATATGGATGCGGACTCTATTTACGAAGGGTTTTTGGCGTATCTTTCCGGAAAGGTTCCGGCCGATTATAAGTTCAGCAGCCAGGCATATAACAAGGAGGCATATGAGGAGTTTGCGCGTGCTGTTTTTGGAGCATAAGGCAAAGGAAAGTGCGCAGGACGCAGCACGAAAGGAGGAGCATGGATATTAAGATTTTTGCCAGCCATACGCCCGACAGGGATACCGTATGCCTGAAGCATCCGATGATCTACAACGTTATTGCGGGCAGTGCTTTTCAGACGAAAGAAATACGGCCTGGCGTCTATCGGGACGATCAGGGAACGCATATTTCTGAAAAGAATAAATCCTATTGCGAGCTGACGACACAGTATTGGGCATGGAAAAATATGCAGGCGGATTATTACGGGTTTTGCCATTACAGGCGGCTGTTTTCTTTTGCGCCAAAATCAGACAGGCCCATGGAATATTACGATCATCTGGATGAAACGATGCTTCAAGAACTGCATTATGACGAAGGGCATATTCGGGCATGGGCCGGACAGTATGATTTTATGATCGTCAGAGGGGTACCGGTTGAGGCGCTTCATGCAAAGAGCGTATACGAACAGTATCAAAATTCACTGGAATTACATAGCCGGGATCTGGATCTTTTATTACAGGTGATACAGGAAAAATATCCAGGCCTGCATCCGTCTGCAAAAGAATATCTGGATGGGCAGGTATGCTATCATTGCAATATGTTTCTTGCAAAGCGGGCGTTATTTCAGGAATATTCCGCAATCCTGTTTGATGTATTGGAAGAAACGGAAAAGAGGATGGATACGAGGGGATATTCGCGGGAGGCATATCGTACCATCGGGCATCTTGGTGAACGGATGGCCGGCATTTATTATCTGTATCTGAAAAAGCAGGGTAAGTACCGGCTGGGGGAGCTGCAGCGGGCATTTTTTCGATATGCAGATGCAGAAATGGAAATCCCGCAGCCAGCCAGTAAAGAAAGCGTGGCCGTCGTGCTTACGGCGCAGCAGAAGGATGTGCCGGTATTGGCTGTCTGCCTGCGGTCGATCATGGATCAGGCATCGGCAGTGCATTTTTATGAAATCTATATTTTACATACCAATATCACGCCAGAAAGCCAACGGCTGGTCTTGGATATGCCTGCCGGGAAAAATGTGCGGATCTTATTTGCGGATGTATCAAAATGCGCAGCCAGATATCAGCGGCAGACAGGGATATGCAAGATTGCGCAGCCGTATTACCGGTTTTTGATGCTGGATCTGTTAAAGAATTATGAAAAGGCGGTATATTTGGATCACGATACGATCGTCCTCCAGGATATCGCGCAGCTGTATCAGACAGAGCTTGGGGATGATCTGCTTGCGGCGGCCTGGGATGTGGATTTTGCCGGACAATGCAATAAGAAACATACAGATTTAAAAAAGTACAGTATAGAAACGCTCGGCATGGCAGATCCGTTTGCATATTTCCAGGCTGGCGTACTGGTATGCAATCTTGCAAAGCTGAGGAAAGAAGTCACGGTCTGGAAGCTTTTGGAGATGGCGGATACCGGAGGTTACCGGTTTCCTGTGCCGGATATCCTGAATACTGTATGCCAAGGAAGGGTAACCTATCTGGACTTGTCCTGGAACGTACTTGCAGACAGCGGCGGCCGCTGGAAGGAACGTATCAAATATGCGCCGTATCCTATGCTGGATGCGTATGAAAGGGCGCGCAAAAAGCCGCTGATCGTCCACTATGCGGGAAGCTTAAAGCCGTGGACAAGGGCAGAAGGAGATTATGTCCATTTGTTTTGGGAAACGGCCAGAAAAACAATGTTTTATGAAAGACTTTTCAAAAATATGCTTTTGTGTGCGGCTGAAAAAAAGCCAGAGTGTGCAAACGCAGAGATCGAAGCAAGACATTTGAAATATGTGAGAAAAATATTTATGAAGGTCTTGCGCAAGGATAGTAAAATAAGAAAAAAGTTGGGAAAGGCTTATTGGAGGATATTTGGTTAGGCTTGCCGGATATGGGACGAAACGGTTTTATGATCCGGGAAAAAGAAGGAGTTTGATATTCAGGGACTGATTCGAAATATTTACTGCAAGTGGTTAATAAAAATATCGGAGGTTTTCAAGGTGGTACAGTTAGACAGTTTTGTGTGCAAAAAAAGGAATAGTAGAAAATGGTTTTGCCTCGTTCCGGGGATTATGACGGGATGCATCTTGGCTATCCTTTTTGTGGTGTTTGAGTATGCGCCGTTTGGAAGTAATACGCTTGCAGTTATGGATGCAGATATCCAATACCTTGATTTCTTTGCATATTTAAAAAATGTCCTGTGTGGAAAGGATGATATCAGTTATTGTTTTGGAAAGACTTTGGGAGGAACGAATATAGCGGTTTTCAGCTATTATTTGGCTTCGCCGCTAAACCTGCTTGTGTTACTTTTTCAAAAGGAGGATTTGCATACCTTTTTCCATCTACTTGTACTCTTAAAGCTAAGTATGGCAGCGTCCACGTGTTATATCTTCCTTTCCGGTCGGTACGGAGACAGATTGGAAGATGGAATTGCAGGGCTGCTGTCACTTGGCTATGCATTGTGCCAGTATAACATTGCGCAGAGTAGTAATGTCATGTGGCTGGATGGTGTTTATCTGCTGCCGCTTATTCTATTGGGCGTTTATAAAACTGTCCAGAATGAGGTGGGAAGCAGTACTATGTTGAAATTATCGGTAGGTATGTCACTGCTTTTTAACTGGTATACAGGTGTTATTAATTGTTTGTTTTCGGCGTTATGGTTTTGTTTAGAGAGTACGATTACATGGTCTGAATATCGGTCTGAGGGTGTAAATAAGATTAGGAAATTGTGTTGTGCCGGAATGCGTTATACTGGTGCAATGCTGACAGGAGGCTTATTAAGCGGAATGCTTTTTATCCCGACACTTGCCGCATTGCAGGGAAATAGGGGAGGTATTGATTGGAACGAATTTGGATTTGGGGTAACAGGGGAATTTCCAAGTGCTATACAGGCATATATTGTGGGAGGAAAAAGTGCGCTGGGAAAGGTATCTTTATTTTGTGGAAGTATGGTTGTAATAGCATGTATCGGATGTTTTGTGGCAAAAAAGATATCCAGAAAAGAGAAGTATTTTGCGGCAGTACTGCTTATAGGTATACTTTTGCTATTTTATTGGCGCCCTTGCTATTTTACTTTTTCGTTGTTTAAAAGAGTAGGCAGTTATTGGTATCGGTATTCGTATGTAGGAATTTTAGGAATGGTATTTTTAGCGGCTTTTTTTGGGGGAAAATGTGTAGGAAAAGAGATTGCAGATACCATCATTAGAGCGTCCGCTATTTTTTCGGCAGTACTGCTGCTGCTTCAATATTTGAAACCAGTCCAGGAGGACAGGCAAGTTTATCTTACGATCGTGTTTGCTTGGCTGTCGGCTTTTGCATTTGCTTTATATTCATTGCATAGAAACAGTAAGTTGCGAGGAATATTTTTTGCGTTGCTCATTTTAGTAGTAGGAAGTGAGCTTATAGTGCATTCTGTATTGTTGATGAGGGCTTACCAAGATGCAGACGCTTTGGAATACAGTGCCTATGTGAAAGGACAGCAGCGGCAAATTGATGAACTTCAACACTATGACAACGGCGTTTATCGTATCTCACAGACAGAGACGCGAAACAAGAAGGTTGATAATCTGACATCAAATTATAATGAAGCGATTGCATATGGATATTGGTCTATTTCAGGATATACATCGAATCCAGACGAGGCTCAGCGACAGTTTTTGGATCGTCTAGGATATCCGATCAATGGTTCGAATTTTTGTATTACAAATACATCGATACTTCCTGCAGATGCGCTTTTGGGGGTAAAGTATATACTATCACCTATGCACATCAAGGGCTTGGAAAGAGTGCAGGATATGACGGAGGAAAATGGAAAAAGTGTTTACCGTAATCCATACTGCCTGCCATTTGCATTTCGATATAATAAGGTGCAGCCTATGCCTTATGATAGTACAGATCCATTTCTCTATCAAAATAGCCTGTATATACATTTGACAGGGAGAGAAGACATGAAACTTTATCTGCCGGTTTCGTATACGCTAGAAGAGATTTCGGAAAATTCAAGAGTATGGCATCTGGAAGTACCAGAGGGAAATTATGTATTATATGGCAATTTGCCATGGGATCAGTATATAGATGCGGGGCTGGATGTTAATGGTTTCTATTCTACTGGATACGCGAAATGGCTATCTCCGTCTGTTTTTTACATACCTGTAAAAGATAGGGAAAATGGGGCTGTTGTTCGGATTACGTCTAAAAAGGAGCTGTGTATCGGCAAAGGGCAGTTTTATGTATTGGATTTGGATTGTTTGGCGGAGGCATCTCAGTTAGTTTGCGCGAATGCTGCAGAAGAAATACTAGTGGAAAACGGATATGTGAAACTTGTCGCAGATAATGCTGCAGAAGGAGAATATTTGTATTCAAGTGTACCTTATGATCTTGGATGGCAAGTGAAAGTAAATGGAGAGAAGGTGGAAGCTGAGACATTTGATGGATGTATCATCACGGTTCCGCTAAACAGTGGGAAGAATGTAATAGAAATGGAATACCACGTACCATATTTATCGTTAGGAATTGTTATGACAATAGCGGGTTTTGTTTTTCTGATAAAACCAGGCAGAATTTTGAAACGATTTCCCTTCCTGTAATAAATTAGTAATATTTCTATAAAAATATTGGAAAAACTCTTGAATTTCCAAACATCCTGTGCTACAATACAAAAGTCGTGAATCTGCATAACATACTGCAGAGTATTTACACAAAATGGAGGTGTCGATTTTGGCTACGGTGAAGCTTATTCTTGAGGTTTTATTTATCATAGTATGTATCGCGTTAACAGTGATTATTTTAATGCAGGAAGGTAAGTCAGCAGGACTGGGCGCGATTGCCGGCGCGGCGGATACTTACTGGGGCAAGAACAAAGGCCGTTCCATGGAAGGGATGCTTGTGAAGCTGACAAGAGTGCTTGTTGTATTGTTTATTGTGATCTCAGCCGTCCTGAATATTGGAAGCTTTAATTAGTAACGAATGAAACTGTCGCGGGTGCGGCAGTTTTTTTGTCATGAGGAAAAAAATATGGATCGAAAATTATTGGAAGACAGAAAAAAAATGATTTATGAGTTCATCTGTGACGAATTGTACGTCCCGATGAAGGTGAAAGAAATAGCGGCGGTTCTTCAGGTGCCGAGGAGCCAGCGGGCGGAACTGCAGGAGGTGCTGGACGCGCTCGTGCAGGAATGCCGCATTGAGGTGTCAAAAAAAGGTAAATATGCGAAGGCGCAGGGAAGCCTGCTGTTTGGTGTCTTTACGAGCAATGCGAGAGGATTTGGGTTTGTTGCGGTTGAGGGGCATAAGGAGGATTATTTTATTGCCGGGGAAAACCGGGGCGGCGCCGTCCATATGGACGAGGTGCAGATCCAGCCGCTGCCGGGGACGGGCGGCAAGCGCAGGGAAGCAAAGGTCGTCAAGGTCGTTTCCCATGGGTTAAAGGAGCTGGTTGGTACGTATGAGGCCAGTCAGACATTTGGGTTTGTTGTGCCGGATAACCAGAAATTCGGGCAGGATATATTTATTGCAAAGGAGCATTCCATGGGTGCGGTGAGCGGGCACAAAGTAGTTGTGCAGCTGACTCGGTATGGAGAAGCAGGGAAGAAGCCGGAAGGAACGATCACAGAAATCCTTGGCCATGTAAATGATCCTGGTATTGATATTTTGTCGATTGTAAAGGACTATGACCTGCCGATGGAATTTTCGGATAAAATACTGCGCCAGGCGGTCAATGTGGCGAAGGATGTCAGCGATGCGGACAGGCAGGGACGCAAGGATCTGCGTGACTGGCAGATGGTGACGATCGACGGCGAGGATGCAAAGGATCTGGATGACGCGGTTTCGTGCGTGATGGAAGGGGAGAATTACCGACTGGGCGTGCATATCGCGGATGTGAGCAATTATGTGCAGGAGCATTCCGCGCTGGATGTAGAGGCGTTAAAGCGGGGGACGAGCGTTTATCTGGTCGACCGCGTGATCCCGATGCTGCCGCATAAGCTGTCCAACGGCATTTGCTCTTTGAATGCAGGGGAAGACCGTTTGGCGCTGAGCTGCATCATGCTCATTGATAAAAGCGGCAAGGTCATTGACCATGAGATCGCAGAGACTGTGATCCGCGTAGACCGCAGGATGAGCTATACGCAGGTGAAAAAGATACTGGACGACCATGACGAGGCTCTTTGCGAGGCTTATGAGACGTTTGTACCGATGTTTGAGCAGATGAAGGAGCTGGCGGCGCTGCTTCGGAGCAAGCGGATGAAACGCGGCTCGATCGACTTTGACTTTCCGGAAACAAAGATCATCCTCGATGAGGAGGGAAAGCCGCTGGATATCCAGCCGTATGAGCGCAATACGGCGACAAATCTGATCGAGGACTTTATGCTGATCGCGAATGAAACGGTGGCGCAGGACTTTTTCTGGCAGGAAATTCCGTTTGTTTACCGTTCCCATGAGACGCCGGATCCGGAGCGAATCAGAAAGCTGGCGGCTTTTATCGCGAATTTTGGGTTTACGATCCATGGGATGCGCGATGATATCCATCCGAAGGAGCTGCAAAAGCTGTTGGGAAAGATCGCGGATACGCCGCAGGAGGCGATGATCAGCCGCCTGACGCTGCGCTCGATGAAGCGTGCCAGCTATACGGTGGACTGTTTGGGACATTTCGGGCTTGCGACACAGTATTACTGTCATTTTACGTCGCCGATACGCCGTTATCCGGATCTGCAGATCCATCGGATCATCAAGGACTGCCTGCGTGGGCGGATGAATGAAAAAAGACAGCAGCACTATGAAGCGATCCTGCCGGAGGTGGCAAAGCAGTCGAGTGAGATGGAGCGGCGAGCAGATGAGGCGGAGCGTGAGACGGACAAGCTGAAAAAAGTAGAATATATGCAGGAGCGTATTGGCGAGGAATTTGAAGGCGTGATCAGCAGTATTACGGCATGGGGAATGTATGTGGAGCTGCCGGATACGATCGAGGGAATGGTGCACGTAACGGCGCTGGAGGACGATTATTACCATTATGACGAATCGTCCTATGAGCTGGTCGGCGAGACTGGCGGCAGACGCTTTAAGCTGGGCCAGACTGTCCGGGTAGTCTGTGCGGCTGCGGACAAGTTCCTTAGAACGATAGATTTTGTACTGGCGGAGGATACCGCGGAAGGTTAGGCAGCTCATAAGACAGCGTGACAGGACAAGGAGACAGGAAATGGGAAAGGAAAATTTCAAGCTGATCGCCAATAATAAAAAGGCGAGGCATGACTATTTTTTAGAGGAAACGTATGAGTGCGGCATATGCCTGCATGGTACGGAGGTAAAATCGCTGCGCATGGGCAAGTGCAGCATTAAAGAATCGTTTGTGCATATCGAAAACGGCGAAGTGATCTTATATGGGATGCATATCAGCCCGTACGAAAAAGGAAATATTTTTAATCGGGATCCGCTGCGTCCGAAAAAGCTGTTGCTGCACAAGCGGGAGATTTTGAAGATGCAGGGCCGCATCAAGGAAAAGGGGTACACGATCGTTCCGGTGCAGGTCTATCTGAAGGGAAGCTTGGTCAAGGTGCAGATTGCGCTGGCAAAGGGCAAAAAGCTGTACGACAAGCGGCAGGATATCGCAAAAAAAGACCAGCGGCGGGAAGCCGAGCGTGATTTTAAGGTGCGCAATCTTTAATATGGCGGAAACGAAGGAACGTCCGGCGAAGTATTTGCCGGCGGTTCCTTACGCAGAGGAGAGAAGCAATGCCGAAAAAGAAATATTATGCAGTAAAAAAAGGAGCGCAGACCGGGATTTTCGAAACGTGGGAAGAATGCAGGCGCATGGTGCACGGCTTTGCAGGCGCGGTGTACAAAAGCTTCCTAAGCAGGCAGGAGGCCGAGGAGTATTTAACAGGAAGCATCCAACAGCCTGACGCACAGCCGCAGTCTGCGGCGGCTGACAGGCTGACAGCATATGTGGACGGAAGCTACGACCACAGGCTCAAACGCTATTCGTTTGGCTGCGTGCTGCTAACGCCGCAAGGAGAGCTGATTCGGGAATCAGGCAGCGGAAATGACCCGGATGCTCTGCCGCTTCGCAATGTGACCGGGGAAATGCTGGGCGCGATGTTTGCGGTGAACTGGGCGATCAAAAACGGATACGAGGCGTTGGAGATCTGCTATGATTATGCCGGTATCGAACAGTGGGCGACGCGGG
Source organism: uncultured Eubacterium sp. (assembly GCA_910586225.1). Classification (GTDB taxonomy): domain Bacteria; phylum Bacillota; class Clostridia; order Lachnospirales; family Lachnospiraceae; genus Eubacterium_J. Next base: position 32,539 of record CAJUIL010000020.1, read on the forward strand.
GCTGGCAGGCAAAAAACGATAATACCAGACAGTACGCGGACTTTATGCAGCGCAGCGGGCAGTCGCTTGCGATCTCCTTTACAAAGATCGCGGCGCATACAGGCGACCAGTATAATGAAGAGGCCGACCAGCTGGCGAAGCAGGCGCTTAGACAAACGGATTGTATGTCTGAATAAAAATAGAAGGTAAGGAGAAAGCAGCGGATGGGATTGTATTTGGATAGCAGGATGCCCTGGGCAGAGTACAGTGGGATTGCCGCAGAAACGTATTTTGTAGATAAGTCTGCGCTGTTAAAGGAACTGATCACAGCCTTTGGAAAAAAGAACCGTTACTTTTGCATTACCAGACCGCGCCGTTTTGGAAAGAGCGTGATGGCGCATATGGTTGCCGCTTTTTTTGGCCAGGCGGTGGATTGTGCAAGCTTGTTTGAACGTCTGGAAATCGCACACTTCCCGCATTATGCGGACTATCTGAACAAATACCATCTTGTATACATTGATTTCAGCCGGATGCCGGAACAGTGCGTATCGTACAAAGATTATATCTCACGGATCACGGGCAGCCTAAAGCAAGAGCTTCTGGAAAAATATGCGCAGCTTGGTCTGTCTGACGCAGACGCTCTTTGGGATATTTTCCAGTATATTTTTGAAAATACAATGGAAAAATTTGTATTTGTCATGGATGAATGGGATGCTGTCTTTAGCAAGTCGTTTCTTACAGCGGAGGATAAGAAGGAGTTTTTGAATTTTTTAAGGGAGCTTTTAAAAGGACAAAGCTATGTCGGGCTTGCTTATATGACGGGCGTACTGCCGATTGCCAAATATTCCAGCGGTTCGGAGCTGAATATGTTCTTAGAATATGATATGGCGACCAAAAAGAAGTTCAGCGAATACTTTGGATTTTTGGATACGGAGGTGGATGAGCTGTATGCAATATACAAGCGTGAAACAGAACACCCTGCTATTTCCAGAGAGGAGCTTCGTAGATGGTATGACGGGTATTGTACGGTAGAAGGAAAACGTATCTATAATCCGCATTCCGTCGTATGCGCTCTGACAGATAATGAGCTTTCCAATTATTGGACAGGCTCAGGACCTTACGATGAGATTTTTTATTATATCCGCCATAACCTGGATGATATCAGAGATGACCTTGTGTGGATGGTCGCTGGAGAAAAAATACCAATCCTGCTGCAGGGCTATGCTGTAACGAAGCCAGAGCTGGAAAATAAAAATGAGATTTATTCAGCGATGGTAGTGTATGGCTTGCTGGCGTATGAAAATAAAGCGGTATTTATACCAAATAAGGAGTTGATGGATAAATTCAATGCCCTTTTATTGAATCATGAAAGTCTGGGATATGTACACCGCCTTGCAAAACAATCGGAGCGGATGCTTGCAGCTACTTTAGCGATGGATACAGATACTATGATAAAGATTTTGAAATTTGCGCACGATACGGAAACGCCGATTTTTTCTTATAATAGTGAAATTGAGCTTTCTGCAGTTGTGAATATGGTTTATCTTGCGGCACGGGACAGATATCGTGTAGAAAGAGAGGATAAAGCAGGAGAAGGGTTTGTAGACTTTATCTTTTATCCGCAAATTCGTTCAGACGATGCGATTATACTGGAATTAAAGGTAAATGCAGACCCGGATAAGGCAATCGCACAGATTAAAGAAAAAGGATATGCATTGCGTCTCAAAGGAAAGCTTGGGGAGCTGCAAACGTATACCGGAAGGATCCTTGCGGTTGGCATCAGCTATAACAAAAAGACAAAGGAGCATTATTGCAAGATAGAAGTGCTTTCATAAGCGGCCATGCGGTGTTGCTCAGGCCGCGAGGAGTATACAGGAGGTAACTGAATGAAAATAGTCATTCTTATGGAGGACACCTGCGGCGATCCGTCATGCAGCTATGAGCATGGCTTGTCCGTATATGTGGAAACAAAAAAACACAAGCTGCTGATCGACACAGGGGCAACGGACGCTTTTATGCACAACGCCGCAAAGCTCGGCATTGACCTTACTAAGGTGGATACGGTGATCCTAAGCCACGGGCACTACGACCATGCGGGCGGTATTCAGTCGTTTTATGAACAAAATAAAACGGCGCGGATCTATATGCAAAGATCCGCCTGCGGTGATCATTATCATGGAGAGCGTTATATCGGCATTGACAAACGGATCGAAAAGCTGGACAGTGTGCGGATGCTGGACGGTGATGATCGGCTGGATGAGGAGCTGTTTTTATTTTCCGGCATTACAGGCAGAGAATATTTTGCGGAAAGCAACCTTGCGCTGTCCAAACGGGATGGCGGGGAAACGATCCCGGATGATTTTGCACATGAACAGTGTCTTGTTATTACGCAGGACGGGGAAAACACGCTGATTTCCGGCTGTGCGCATAACGGTATTTTAAATATTATAAGCAGATACCGGCAGATGTTTGCGCAGGATCCGGTACAGGTGATCAGCGGGTTCCATATGATGAAAAAGGATGCGTATACGAACGAGGAAGCGGAAACGATCAAGCGGACGGCGCAGAGGTTATGCGGGATGGAAACCATATTTTATACCGGGCATTGTACCGGAGATCAGGCGATGCAGCTGATGACCCCGATCCTGGGCGAAAAGCTGGTGCGGATCCATAGTGGAATGATTGTGAAGAAATCTATTGAAATTTAACATTAAAAGTAATAACATAGTACATAAGAAAGAGGTAATTTAGGAACATAAAAAACGGAGGAAAGGGATATGCTGAAAAAACTGGAAAGGATGAAAATGCAGAAAAAACTCAATGCTGGCTATGCCGTCGTGATCGCATTGATGATTTTTTCGGGCCTGATCAGTATTACCGGATTATCGAGTCTGTACTATGAGCTGCATAGCTACGTCAATGGAGCGCAGAAGGCGGATACGGCTGTGAAAGTATGCAGGATCAATATCAATGTGGCGGCACGCAGTATTTTGGAGATGGCGTTAAGCGAGGATGCTAGTACATACAGCAATTATAAGAAAATTGTTGAGGAACGGCTCACGGAGATTGAACCAGAGATTGAGATATTGAATAAGACAGATGTTATTTCGGATGAACTGTCTGGGCAATATACAGCGGAGTTAACGGAATGGGCGACTGTCGGTGAGCACATTATGGAGCTGCTTGAGGCAGGGGAGAGACAGGAAGCGCTTTCACAGATTTTTACACAAAGCTCGCCGATGCTCGATCGGGTCGTAGAAATCTCCAAGGAGATTGACGCGCAGACAGCAGCGGAAAAGGAACGGGCTGTTTTCTTAGGGCAGATCGTGGCGGTGGTAGGCTGTATTTCCATTGTGGCGTTTATTATAGCTGCATCTGTGATGGCGGCGAGGATCGGAAAGCGGATCGTAGCGTCGATTCTAATGCCGCTGCAGGAGCTGGAGTCTGTGGCGGAGCAGCTGTCTTCCGGCAACCTGCATTTTGAGCTGAATTACCGTTCCGATGATGAATTTGGCAGTATGGCGAACCATTTGCGTAATGCGGTCGGTATTCTTTCTTCCTATGTGGATGATATTTCAAATACGATGCAGCAGTTTTCCGGCGGCAATTTTGACGTGCATCCGGCGGTAGATTGGAAAGGCGATTTTAAAGGCATTCAGGACAGCTTGATGCAGTTTGAACGAAGTATGGCGGATACGGTAAAAGGGATCCAGCGCGTTGCGGACCGTGTTTCCTATGATTCACATCAGGTAGCACAGAGCTCGGCAGGACTGGCACAGGGAGCGGCGGAGCAGACCGCGGTGACCGGGGATCTGTCAGATACTCTCTCGTCCGTATCAGAGCAGGTATCGCACAATGCGGATAATGCGGAGGAGATCAGTAAAAAGGTTGACGAGCTTGGACAGGAGATCGTCAGAAGCAGCCAGAAGATGCAGGAAATGGTTGATTCTATGAGCGAGATCAACGATGCGTCGACGGAAATCAGCAAGATCATCACTACGATCCATGATATCGCGTCGCAGACAAACCTTTTGGCGCTGAACGCGTCTATAGAAGCCGCGCGTGCCGGAGAGGCCGGTAAGGGATTTGCCGTTGTTGCTGACCAGGTGTCGGTATTGGCGGCGCAAAGCTCTGACGCAGCCAAGGAATCCACAGCGCTGATAGGTTCTTCAGTAAAGGCGGTAGAAAAGGGTATGGTCATTGCCGACCAAACCGCGCAGCAGCTCAGACAGGTGGTAGATGATTCCAGAGCTATTACAAGAGAGGTCAGCGGCGTCGCCTCAGCGTTAGAGTCGCAGACAGAAGCGATCGCGCAGATCGACAATGGAGTGGAGCATATCAACGAGGTTGCCAAAGCCAATTCCAAGGCGGCAGAGGAAAGCGCGGATGCCAGCCAAGAGATGAGCAGCCAGGCGGAGAGTCTGGAAGGGCTGATACGCAGATTTAAAGTTGGGAAGTTTAAATAGAAAAATCAAATAAAAAGAATGCCAAAGTCTTTCAGGACATTGGCATTCTTTTTTATTATGAGTGAGATTTATAAGTGAAACGTCGTTCCGGTCTTTCCCTGAACCGCATCCCTTGATTTTTCCAGCAGCGTGATCAGCGCTGTCCGTCCCGGCTTGGAAGCTGCGAAATCCATAGCGGCTTCTACCTTCGGCAGCATGGAACCCGGCGCAAAATGCCCTTCTTGGATATATTGCTCTGCTTCTTTGACCGATACCTCGTCCAGCCATTGTTCTTCTGGTTTGCCAAAGTTTAACGCAACTTTTTCGACTGCGGTTAATATGATCAGGTAGTCGGCATCCAATTCCTTTGCGAGCAGGCAGCTGGCAAAATCCTTGTCGATGACGGCGCTGGCGCCTTTTAAATGATTTCCTTGGCGGGTAACCGGGATACCGCCGCCGCCGCAGGCGATCACAAGGTCGCCGGAGCTGACCATCGTGCGGATCGTGCCGATTTCAATGATCTCCACCGGCTTTGGCGAAGCAACGACACGCCGCCAGCCGCGTCCGGAATCCTCCTTCATAACATAATGGAAATTTTCTTCCATCATTTTTGCCTGTTCGGCGGTTACAAATTTGCCGATTGGCTTGGAAGGAGATAAAAAGGCAGGGTCATTTTCGTCAACACGTACCTGCGTGATCATTGTAGCTACCGGAATGTCTGTAATGCCGCGATTCAACAGCTCTTCACGCAGCGCGTTCTGCAGGTCGTAGCCAATATAAGCCTGGCTCATTGCGACACAGACGGAGAGCGGCGTGTTCGGCTGCTGCTCGTCCTCATGGGTCAGCGCGATCATGGCGTTGTTGACCATGCCGACCTGCGGGCCGTTACCGTGTGCAACGACGACCTCGCAGCCTTCTTCGATCAGATCAACGATGGCTTTTGCTGTAATTTTTACAGCAGTCATCTGTTCTGGCAGGGTATTTCCAAGTGCATTGCCGCCAAGGGCAATGACAATTCTTCTTTTTTTTGACATAGGTAGGTCCCCCTGTGAGTGTTAGTTGAAAATACGCGGGGAGCCTTTTTCTTCCAGCTTCTTTAAAATGTCTGCCGGGTCAGCGAATTTCGCGAGGAAGATCATAGCAGCGATAATGTATGGTTTGTAGCTTGCTTCTTTGTACAGCGGATTGCGGTAGCGGTCGAATACTGTAGCGTCTACTTCGCCTTCCTTGCAGCTGACACCGGAGATATCTGCCGGGAGACAGTGCATATACAGCGCCTTGCCGTCCTTTGTCGTTGACATCAGTTCTTCGGTGCAGGCCCAGTCTTTATGCTGCGCGTTTTGTGCCAGCAGCTCTTTTTCCAATGCCTGGATGCCTTCTGTGTCTCCGTTGCCGTATAATTCCGTACGTTTTTCCATAGCAGCAAACGGCGCCCAGCTCTTCGGATAAACGATATCTGCATCCTTGAAAGCTTCTGCCATATTGTTTGTCTTGGTAAAAGTACCGCCGGATTTTTTTGCGTTTTCCGCTGCGACTGCTTCTACTTCCGGGAAGATCTCATAGCCTTCCGGATGCGCCAGTACAACGTCCATGCCAAAGCGGCTCATCAGGCCGATAATGCCCTGCGGTACAGACAATGGTTTTCCGTAAGAAGGAGAATAAGCCCAAGTCATAGCGATCTTTTTGCCCTTCAAATTTTCCACGCCGCCAAATTCATGAATGATATGCAGCATATCTGCCATTGCCTGGGTCGGGTGGTCAATGTCGCACTGGAGGTTTACAAGCGTAGGCTTCTGCTCTAAAATGCCGTCTTTGTTGCCCTGTGTTACAGCTTCAACAACCTCGTGCATATACTTGTTGCCCTTGCCAATATACATATCGTCGCGGATACCGATAACATCTGCCATAAAAGAAATCATATTTGCTGTTTCACGTACCGTCTCTCCATGTGCTACCTGAGATTTGCCTTCGTCAAGATCCTGTACTTCAAGGCCGAGCAGGTTGCAGGCAGAAGCGAACGAAAAACGTGTACGTGTGGAATTGTCACGGAATAAGGAAATGCCGAGGCCGCTTTCAAATACCTTTGTGGAAATGTTGTTCTCACGCATAAAGCGCAGCGCGTCAGCAACGGTAAATACAGCTTCGATCTCATCATCTGTTTTTTCCCAAGTAAGGAAAAAATCCCCGTTATACATTTCTTTGAAATTCAGTGCGTTTAATTTGTCAATGTAATCCTGTAACGTGTTCATAGTGCCCATAGTAGTAATTCCTCCTTAATTTTATGTAATATATGGTATTAGATCAAAATGCAGCGGCCGGTTTATTTGCAGTATTCACCCGGCAGAGCCGCATAAACAGCTGCGCAGGTAACTAAATCCTGCTTCCAAGTCTTTTCGTTCGGTGCGTGCGCCTGTGCTTCGGCGCCTGGTCCAAAGCCGATGCATGGGATGTTGTTGCGGCCCATAATCGAAACGCCGTTGGTTGAGAAGGTCCATTTGTCTGTCAGCGGACTGTTCTGGCGCATGGTTAGCGTTTCGGCAGCGCCGATACGCTGATCGCCGTACAGTCCCTTGTAAGCAGCTTCGAGCGCCTGCGTTACTTTGTGGTCCTTCGGGATCGCCCAAGTAGGGAAGTAGCATTCGATCTCGTATACGCATCCGGTATAGGATGGGCGGTCGTAATTGTACATTGATACTTTAACGTCGTCGCCGTATTTCTTTACGCTTGGCAGCGCGCGGATCTCATCCAGACAGCTTTCCCATGTCTCGCCAAAGGTCATGCGGCGGTCCAGGGAAATAGAGCAGGAGTCTGCTACCGCACAGCGGCTAGGGGAGGTATAGAAGATCTGGGATACGGTTACCGTGCCGCGTCCTAAAAATCTGGCTTCTTCCCAGTCCTTGTTGTATTTTTCATCCAGCATTTTGACAAGCCCTTTGATCTCGGTGCCGTCAGCAGCGTCGTTTTCATTTAATGCACGAATATCTTGGAGGATATCCGCCATTTTGTAGATCGCGTTGTCGCCGCGCTCTGGTGCGGAGCCGTGACAGGATACGCCGCGCACATCCACGCGAATTTCCATACGTCCTCTCTGTCCGCGGTAGATACCGCCGTCCGTTGGCTCTGTGGATACGACAAATTCCGGGCGTACTTTATCTTCGTTGATGATGTACTGCCAGCACAGGCCGTCGCAGTCCTCTTCCTGAACGGTGCCGACTACCATAATCTTGCAGCCTTCAGGGATCAGGTCCAGATCCTTCATGATCCTTGCGCCGTATACAGCAGAAACGATGCCGCCGCACTGGTCGGATACGCCGCGCCCGCCGATCTCTGTATCGTTTTCGTAGCCCTCGTACGGGTCAAAATCCCAGTTTTCACGGTTTCCGATGCCAACCGTATCAATATGCGCATCGTAAGCGATGATCCGGTCGCCGGTTCCCATATAGCCGATAACATTGCCCTGCGGATCGATCTGTACTTCGTCAAAATCTAATTTTTTCATTTCCGCGGCGATCGTATCGATATGTGCTTTTTCATCACAGCTTTCTCCAGGATTTTTTACAATAGCGCGTAAAAACGCGTTCATATCTTTTCCGTATCCTTCTGCCGCTGCTTTTATTTTTTCAAAATCTGACATAGTTGCTTCCCCCTGTTTTTTTAATCATAAAAATATGTAAGTGTGTTATGCTTTAAGATCTGCAAATGGTTCTTTGTCCGTTCCGCACAAGCCTTCCCATGTGATCTCGCGGTAACGGTCTGGGTCGGTGTCGCCCTCGGATGATACAAGAAGCACTTGGGAATGATGATCCAGCTTTAATGCTTCTTTTAAGTCACGGTACTGCGGCATTGTCATAATGGCGTGTAAAAGTCCCATGGTAACGGAGCCGGATTCGCCGGAAACGACGCGTGTGTCACCGCGCATCGGAGAACCGTAAATACGTGTGCCGTTTGCGCTTACCCAGTCCGGACAGGATACAAAGGCATTCGCATGGTTGCGTAAAATATCCCAAGATACGGTATTGGCTTCGCCGCACGCAAGACCAGCCATGATTGTTAACATATCTCCGGTCACATTGACACGGCTTCCATCTGCTTTGACAGCCGAGCGGTACAGGCAGTCTGCTTCGCCTGCTTCAGTAACGACCATGATTGGAGGGTTTTCCGGAAAACGGTTGGAAAAATAACCGATAACCGCGCCTGCCAGAGAGCCAACGCCCGCTTGGATAAACACATGGGTTGGACGGCTGTTGTCTGCGGCAAGCTGCTCGTCTGCTTCCAGAGCAAGCGTTCCGTAGCCCTGCATGATCCAGGTAGGGATCTCCTCGTAGCCTTCCCAAGCGGTGTCCTGAATGATAATGCCGCGCTCTGCTTCCTGCGCTTCTTTTGCGGCAAGGCGTACACAGTCGTCGTAATTCATGTCTTCGATCGTTACGGTCGCGTTTTCTTTTTCGATGTTTTTAAGGCGTGTCTGCGTAGAGCCTTTCGGCATCCGTACTACGCATTTCTGGCCGAGCCTGTTTGCCGCCCATGCGACGCCACGTCCGTGGTTGCCGTCTGTAGCGGTAAAAAAGGTCGCCTGGCCGAACGTGTCGCGCAGCTGCTTGGATGTGAGGAAATCATAATCTACTTCGCTGATGTCTTTTCCGGTTTCTTTGGCGATATGCCTTGCGATGGCGTAAGAGCCTCCGAGCACCTTAAAGGCGTTCAGCCCGAAGCGGTACGATTCGTCCTTGACGTATACACGGTCCAGACCAAGGTATTGTGCCAGACCGTCCAGACGTGTCAGCGGCGTGACCTCGTACTGCGGAAAGCTTTTATGGAAGCTTCCGGCTTTTTTCATTTCCTCCAGAGACATTTTGGCAAGCTGCGTATCGCTGCTTTTCGCAATGTGGTTGGGAATCCATTTGATCTGGGTTCCGGATGTGTGGTTCATGATATGTGCCTCCTTCTGCTGTTTGTGAGTTTGACAGTTGTGAGTGTAACAGTTTCGAAGCTGTTTGGCTGTTAAAGAATTTTTTGAGCGGCAGTTTGTCTGCGTTATATTTTTCACAAGAAACAGCCCTTTCAGTATCCGGCTGTATGTTCATTCCGTCCTGGAATGCTCTCCCTAGCATTCATTATAACAGCAGTTTGGAAAAAAGCAACAGGAAAATGAAAAAAATTTTGCATCATGCGAAAATTTTCACATCCCGAACTGTATTAAATGATAAAAATTTATTACGAAGAAAATTTTTTTTAAAAGCCATTGCATTTTAGTAATAAAGATGATAATATGGACGTAACAAAAGCGGTATTTGTTAAAATTCACAAGAAACGCAGCAAACGGGCAACGATCCGACTGTAAAAAATTTCAGTAACAGACGCAGCATTCTTTTATGGCAGCTCTCCCTGTTGTAGGAATGGTAACAGTGTTACTATGGTTGTATATTTCATGGATTTTGGAGGAATAAGCATGGGAGAAGGAACAAAATCAGAAGCGCTGTTTCAGCTGGATGGCAGGCCGTCTGTCAGCCAGGCGCTTCCGCTGGCATTGCAGCACGTCGTGGCGATGATCGTTGGGTGCGTAACACCGGCTATTATTGTAGCTGGCGTAGCTGGACTGTCAGATGAAGATTCGGTCATTTTGATCCAGGCGGCGCTTGTCATGTCTGCGATCACAACGCTGATCCAGCTGTATCCGCTGCTGCGCGGCAAGTCGCTTTCCATTGGGTCGGGGCTTCCGGTGATCATGGGTATCAGTTTCGCGTATGTGCCTACGATGCAGGCGATCGCGGGCGATTTTGGCGTTGCGGCTATCTTCGGGGCGCAGATTATCGGCGGTATTGTTGCGGTTATCGTAGGTATTTTTATCAAACAGATACGTAAATTTTTCCCGCCGCTGATCACCGGGACGGTTGTATTTGCTATCGGACTTTCTTTGTATCCAACAGCGATCAATTATATGGCGGGAGGCACAGGCAGCGAAAGCTATGGCTCGTGGCAGAATTGGCTCGTGGCGTTTTTAACGCTTGTCATTGTAACGGGGCTGAACCATTACGGAAAGGGCATTTGGAAATTAGCTTCTATATTAATAGGGATCATTGTCGGATATGTGCTTGCGTTATTGTTTGGAATGGTAGATTTTTCGGCGGTTGCGCAGGCGTCCCTGTTCCAGCTCCCGCTGCCGCTGCATTTCGGCGTGGAATTTGAAATTTCCTCTTGCGTGGCGATCGGCGTGCTGTTTGCGATCAACTCGATCCAGGCGATCGGTGATTTTACGGCGACGACGACCGGAGGAATGGACCGGATGCCGACTGATGAGGAATTAAACGGCGGTATTGTGGCTTATGGTATCTGCAATATGGTCTGCCCGCTGTTCGGAGGGCTGCCGACGGCTACGTTCAGCCAGAATGTCGGTATTGTAGCATCGACAAAGGTGGTAGCAAAAAAGGTGTTTGGACTGGCGGCTGGGATCTTGCTTGTTGCGGGATTGATCCCGAAGTTTTCTTCGGTATTGACGACGATCCCAAGCTGTGTGCTCGGAGGCGCTACCGTATCTGTATTTGCGTCGATCGCGATGACGGGCGTAAAGCTGGTAACCGCGTCGCCGATGAATTATCGGAATACAACGATCGTAGGGCTTGCGATCGCGCTTGGTATGGGTATTACGCAGGCAAACGCGGCGCTGGCAAGCTTTCCGGCATGGGTGACAACGATTTTTGGCAGATCCCCGGTCGTGCTGGCAACGATCGTAGCGATCATATTAAATCTGGTGCTTCCAAAGGATGCGGGAGACCGGACGATTGAAATTTTGAAAAAGGAAGGTGCAGGCTGATGTTAGTAATCGGAAACGGAACGCTGTTTACAAGGGACAGCAGTAACCCATATATAGAAAACGGAGCAGTAGCGGTCGATGGGACAAGGATCGTGCAGGTTGGTACGACGCAGGAAGTCCGGGAGGCATACAAGGACTGTGAATACATAGATGCAAAAGGCGGCGTGATCATGCCGGCGTTTATCAATACCCATGAGCATATTTATAGTGCGTTTGCGAGAGGGCTTAGTATTAACGGCTACAATCCACAGGGCTTTTTAGATATTTTAGACGGCCAGTGGTGGACGATCGACCGCAAGCTGACGCTGGCGCAGACAAAATACAGCGCGATGGATACGATGATCGCTTGTATCCGAAATGGTGTGACGACCATTTTCGACCATCATGCCAGCTTCGGACAGATTGACGGCAGTTTGTTTGCGATCGCGGACGCGGCAAAAGAGCTGGGTGTTAGGGCTTGTCTTTGCTATGAGGTATCGGATCGGGACGGTATGGATAAGGCGAGGGAAGCAGTTATGGAAAATGCCGCGTTTATCCGTCATGCGATGCAGGATGATACAGATATGCTGGCAGGTATGATGGGAATGCACGCACAGTTTACGATCTCGGATGCGACGATGGAGCTTGCGGCTGCAAATAAGCCGGACGGAGTCGGATACCATATTCATGTCGCGGAAGGGATCGAGGATCTGCATGACTGTCTGAAAAAATATGGCAAGCGGATCGTAGACCGCCTGATGGACTGCGGTATTCTCGGCAGCAAAACGCTGCTTGGGCATTGCATTTATATCAATCCGCATGAGATGGAGCTGATACGCCAGACGGATACGATGGTCGTGCACAATCCGGAGTCCAATATGGGAAATGCCTGCGGCTGCCCGCCGACGATGGAGCTGGTAAAGCGCGGTATCGTAACCGGGCTTGGTACCGACGGCTATACGCATGATATGACCGAATCATATAAGGTAGCAAACGTCCTGCACAAGCATCACCTGTGCGACGCAAACGCGGCGTGGGGTGAGGTGCCGAAAATGCTGTTTGAGCATAACGCGCAGATTGCAAACCGTTATTTTAAGGCGCCGCTTGGCGTTTTAAAGGAAGGTGCGGCAGCAGATGTGATCGTTGTGGATTATGATCCGCCGACGCGTCTGGATGAAACGAATATCAACGGACATATTTTATTTGGCATGACTGGACGGGATGTTGTAACGACGGTTGGAAACGGCAAGGTGCTGATGAAGGACCGGGAAGTATTGGTAGCGGATGTCAAGGAAGTTATGGTAAGATGCAGGGAAGAGTCTGCGAAGCTTTGGAAGAGTATTAACGGATAAATAGGAGGAAGATAAGAATGAGTGATGTCATGACTTGTATGCCGTTTGCGCAGCTTTTGGAATGGGTGCGGACGGAGCATGATGCAAAAGGGACGGTGTTTGGCGTTCACAGACCGTATAAGGCGGATGCGGAAAATACATGGACCCTGTTTGGGCGTAAGCTGGAAACGCCGATCGGCCCGGCGGCTGGCCCAAACAGCCAGCTGGCGCAGAATATTGCAGCGTCGTATTACGGTGGAAGCCGTTTTTTCGAGCTGAAAACAGTTCAAATCATGGATGGGCCGGAGCTTGCGGCGTGCGTGAATAAGCCTTGTATCAAGGCAGACGACGAATGCTACAACTGCGAATGGTCGACAGAGCTTTATGTGCCGCAGGCACAGGACGAATATATCAAGGCTTGGTTTTTGCTGGCGTTCTTGGCAAAGGAATACGGCCTTGGCAGCATAGACGGCTACCAGTTTAATCTGAGCGTCGGCTATGACCTTGCAGGCATCAAGTCCCAAAAGATCAATGCGTTTATTGAGAATATGAGAAACGCTGCTGATACAAAGGCGTTTCAGGAGTGCAAGGCGGAGCTTCTCGCGCACGCGGATGAGTTTGCGCATATGACAAAGGAAGATATTGAGGCGATCTCGCCGTTTATCTGTAATTCAGCGACAATATCCACGCTCCACGGCTGTCCGCCGCAGGAGATTGAAAGTATCGCGACTTATCTTTTGACCGAAAAGAAGATCCATACGTTTATCAAATGCAATCCGACGCTGCTTGGCTATGAGTTTGCAAGAGAGACGCTGGACCATATGGGTTATGATTATGTGGCGTTCGGCAGATTTCATTTTGACGATGACTTACAGTATGCGGACGCGGTGCCGATGCTGCAGCGTTTGATGAAGCTGTCTGGAGAGCTGGGGCTGGAGTTTGGCGTGAAGATTACGAATACGTTCCCGGTAGATGTAAAAGCTGGCGAGCTTCCGAGCGAAGAGATGTATATGTCGGGTAAATCGCTGTATCCGCTGTCTATTGCATTGGCGGCGAAGCTGTCGGAGGAATTTGACGGAAAGCTGAGGATCTCTTATTCTGGAGGGGCGGATGCGTTTAATATTGATCGTTTGATCAGCGCTGGCGTGTGGCCGATCACGGTAGCGACGACGATTTTAAAACCAGGCGGCTATCAGCGGCTCAAGCAGCTGGCGGAGGTTGTAAATAAGCTTACGGACAGGGAGTTTCATGGGATTGATGCGGCGGCGCTTGGTCAGGTTGCAAAAGAAGCTGTGACAGATGAGCATCATGTGAAGCCTGCGAAGCTGCCGGTTTCCAGAAAATCTAAGGAACGGGTACCGCTGATGTTCTGCTTTACCGCTCCGTGCGAGGATGCCTGTCCGATCCACCAAGAGATCACAACGTATATGAAGCTGGCTGGGGAGGGGCGTTATGAGGACGCGCTGCGCGTGATTTTAAATCGTAATGCGCTGCCATTTATGACAGGGGCGATCTGTGCGCATGGCTGCCAAAGTCACTGTACTAGGAATTTTTATGAAACCCCGGTACAGATCCGCGATACGAAGCTGCTTTGTGCGAACGAGGCATATGAGCGTGTGCTGCAGACGCTAAAGCCTGTGGGAACGTGCTCCAAGCGGGTCGCGGTTGTCGGCGGCGGGCCTTCTGGTATGGCGGCGGCGTTTTATCTGGCAAGGCTTGGCGCAAACGTAACGATCTATGAAAAGCGGGATCGCCTTGGCGGGATCGTAAGCGCTGTGATCCCGGATTTCCGTATTGATGATACGCTCATTGACAAGGACGCGTCGTTTTTGCGCCAGCTTGGCGTACAGATCCAGTGCGGCAAGGAAGCGCCGGCGCTAGAAGTATTAAAGCAGGATTATGATCATGTGATACTGGCAGTAGGCGCATACGAGCGCGGGCAGCTCTCGCTGGAAGGAAAACAGGCACGCAACGCTCTGGAATTTCTGGAGGAGTTTAACAAAACAAAAGGCGCGGTGCAGCTGGGCAAAAATGTCGTTGTGATCGGCGGCGGAAATACAGCGATGGATACGGCAAGGGCGGCAAAGCGATGCGATGGCGTGGAACGCGTATTTCTTGTTTATCGCCGTACAAAGCGCTATATGCCTGCGGATGAACATGAGCTGCAGCTTGCGTTGGCAGACGGTGTGGAGTTCAAAGAGCTGCTTGCACCGGTACGTATGGAAAACGGCGTGCTCACCTGCGAGCAGATGGAGCTTGGAGAAGCGGACGAATCGGGAAGGGCAGGTGTTCATGCGACCGGAAAGCTGCAGGACGTTCCAGCGGATACGGTCATTGCCGCTGTCGGCGAACAGGTGCCTACGGATTTCTACAAGTCTTGTGGGATCCATGTGGACAGCAGAGGACGCGCGCTGGTCAGCGAAAATCTGGAAACGAACCTTTCCGGCGTGTATGTCATCGGCGACGGTCTGTACGGCCCGTCCCTTGTTGTAAAAGGGATGGGACAGGCGATCAAGGCTGCGGAAGCGATTGCCGGAACAGAGATTGCTGGAGCTATGGGCGAACCGATACCAGCACAGACGATTTACGAAAGAAAAGGCATTTTAGCGGAGCCTGCGGCCTGTGCTCACGGATCTGGCGGTACAAAGGAAGCGGAACGCTGTCTTGCCTGCTCTTCGGTATGTGAAAACTGTGTGGACGTCTGCCCGAACCGTGCGAATATTTCGATCCAGGTACCGGGTATGGACAGCGCGCAGATCATCCATGTGGATTATATGTGCAACGAGTGCGGCAACTGTAAGAGCTTTTGTCCGTATGCCAGCGCGCCTTATCAGGATAAGTTCACGCTGTTTGCGAACGAGGCGGATATGGCGGACAGTAAAAACGAAGGGTTTGCCGTACTGGATAAAGATGTGTTAAAATGCAAGGTAAGATATCTCGGTGAAGAGTTTATCTGGGAAAAAGGACAGGATGGAAAGCTGTTTGAAGGACTGCGGAGGCTGATCGAAGCCGTTGTGCGTGATTACAGCTATCTGCTTGGCTAAGAACAGGTTTAGAAATTTCAAAGAGGGTGCATAATTATGAAGCAGTTATTTCAGGGCGGCATTCTTGTAAATGGCAGCGGATACCGCAAGGCGGATTTATTGATTGAAAACGACAAAATACTGGATGTGGGCACAGGATTGTCCGATCCGGATGCCAGTGTGATTGACGTATCTGGTAAATATTTGTTTCCAGGATTTATTGACGCGCATACGCATATGGATCTGGAGGTGTCTGCTACCGTGACGGCCGATGGCTTTGACACAGGCACAAAGGCGGAGCTGAGCGGCGGGACGACGTGTATTGTGGATTTTGCAACGCAGAACAAAGGAGAGAGTCTGGCCGAGGCGTTAAAAAACTGGCACGCGAAGGCTGACGGCAAAGCCAGCTGTGATTATGCTTTCCATCTGGCGCTTTCGGACTGGAACGAGGAGGTAAGCAAGGAGCTTGCCAAGGTCGTACGGGACGGGATCTGCTCGTTTAAGCTCTATACGACATACGATGCAATGGTTGTGGATGACAAGACCATTTATGAGATCTTGGCAAGGCTGAAAGAGCTTGGCGGGATTGCGGGGATTCATTGTGAAAACAAGGGCATTTTGGATGCGCGGCTGGAAACAGTGCTGCATCAAAAGGGCGATCGGCGCAGCGTGGCGGATTATCCGTCCACGCGCCCGGCGCTTGCCGAGGCCGAGGCCGTAAGCCGCGTGCTAAAGATTGCAGCGTGCGTGGATACGCCGGTTATCATCGTGCATCTGAGTTCAAAAGAAGGCTATGCGGAGGTGGCGCGTGCCAGGGCAGCAGGGCAGACGGTTTATACGGAAACCTGTCCGCAGTATTTACTGTTGGATGAAGGGAAGTATCTGCTGACGGATGCAGATGCCCGTAAGTATATGATCGCGCCGCCCCTTCGTACAAAGGCAGATCAGGAGATTTTGTGGAAGGCGCTGGAGGAAGGACAGATGCATACGATCTGTACCGACCACTGCAGCTTTACGGTCAGCCAAAAGGAGATGGGAAGGGATGATTTTGCAAAAACGCCGTGCGGAATGCCGGGGGCAGAGGAGCGTCCCGCGCTTATCTATCATTACGGCGTGCGCAATGGCAGGATCTCTTTGGAACAGATGTGTGCCTATCTTTCGGAGAATCCGGCAAGGCTGTATCATCTGTATCCGAAAAAAGGCGCTCTGCTGCCGGGAAGCGATGCGGATTTTGTGATCTGGGATCCAAATGCGGAATGGACGTTATCTGCCGCGAAGCAGCAGTCAGCCGCGGATTATTGCCCATATGAGGGCACGCGCCTGACCGGAAGGGCGTGGAGAGTGTACCTGCGCGGAATGCTCGCAGCGGAAAACGGAGAAATCCGTACGGCATACGCAGGCCGTTATGTAAGCTCGCTCAAATAGCGGTAGATTGTTGCAGAGGAGCAGGAAAACTGGTTTGCTACAAAGGTGATCGCTCCTTTTAACTGGAACATACCTTGTGTATGCAGCTTTTCGATGATTTCTTTTTTCTCCTGCTGGTTCAGATGGTCCATCGGGGTCGTGACTGAGACGGTGGCATCGGAAAAGATTTTCTTCATTAAAGAAGAGATATCCATGGAAAAATTTTCCGTCATTGGCCCTGTGTCTGCAGGAGTGTCTGTCTGCGCGCAAGGTGCGGCTGATGCCTGCACCGCGGGCGGAGCGGGGCGGAATTGCCGCGGATGGATAATGGAAAGCAGGTTGTTTTGCAGCTCGATATAGCGGCTGTCGTCAAAATTAATGCACAAAAGCCCGACCGGAGCGCCGTCTGCGTCCTTGATAAACATCGTGGAGGAGCGCAGCAGGTTCCCGCTTTCTGCGATGCCTGTATAATTGCACTGGTAATCATTTGTTTCGTAGGTTTTATCAATGAGCATTTTTAACGAAGCGTTTGTCAGCGGACTGCCGACGGTGCGTCCGCTGATATGGTTATTCGCGATCGCGACGATCTCATGGTGCTCAGGGCTCAGGTCATGGAGCACGACCTCATAATCCGGTCCAAGCGTTTTTCCGAGAAACTCGACGATAACGGAGTACTGCTGTAGCATTTCTGGAGTCATGGTTCTCATCCTTTCAGTCTGAATCGGTAATATTATTTTTTTATATTATTGCACGCATATTTAAAAAATTCAATAGTCAAAACTTATTTTAGGAGGTATACTAGTATGAAAACAGTATTAAATACAGAACACGCACCAAAAGCCATCGGGCCATACGCACAGGGGATCGATACCGGGAGCCTGCTGTTCCTTTCCGGACAGCTGCCGATCGTACCGTCTGAGGGAAAGATTGTTGCGGCGGATATCGAAGGGCAGACAAAGCAGTCTTTGGAAAATGTCAGAGCAATCTTGGCAGCCGGAGGATGCAGCATGGAAGATGTCGTTAAGACGACGGTTTATTTAAGCGACATTGCGGACTTTGCAAAGATGAACAGCGTTTACGAGCAATTTTTCACAGAAGGAAGTTATCCGGCCCGTTCCGCGTTTCAGGTGGCGGCGCTTCCGCAGAATGCACTTGTAGAGATCGAGGTAATTGCGTTAAAGCGCTAAGGAGCTGTTATCTATCCGGCGTATTGCCCTGACGGGACTGCCGGCGGAAAGGAAGCATAGAGAGCATGAAGCTGATAAAAACTGAAGATGCCGTTGGGCACGTACTCTGTCATGATATTACGCAGATCATCCGGGGTGTGACAAAGGATGCCGTATTCCGCAAAGGACATATCGTCCGTGAAGAGGACATTCCAGTCCTTTTGCGTATCGGCAAGGAGCATTTGTATATCTGGGAAAACGACGAGCGTATGCTGCATGAAAATGAGGCGGCAAAGGTGCTGTATGATATTTGCAAAAATAAGCATATGCGTCCGTCCGAGATTAAGGAAGGAAAAATAGAGCTGATCGCGGAATGTGACGGGCTGTTTGTGGTGGATCCGAAAAAGCTGTATCAGATTAATGCGCTTGGTGAGATGATGATCGCCTGCCGTCATGGAAATTTCCCGGTACGTGCGGGAGACAAGCTGGCAGGTATGCGTGTTATTCCACTGGTCATTGAAAAAGAAAAAATGCAGCGTGCAAGACAAGCCGCCGGGCAGTCTCCGATATTTGCGTTAAAGCCGTTTCTAAAAAAGACAGCCGGGATCGTAACGACCGGGAGCGAGGTGTTTAACGGCAGGATAGAGGATACGTTTACGCCTGTCATCCAAGAAAAGCTGACGGAATATAACGTCTCCGTGATCGGACATGAGATCAGCGACGATGATCCGAAGCGTACAGCAGACGCCATTTTGAAATTGGCTGACCAGGGTGCGGAGATGATCATCTGTACCGGAGGGATGAGCGTTGATCCGGATGACCAGACGCCTGCCGCGATCCGAAGCGCGGCAGGTTCCGTCGTTACTTACGGCGCTCCGGTGCTTCCTGGCGCGATGTTTTTGCTTGCCTATATGGAAAAAGCAAAAATTCCGGTGCTGGGTCTGCCAGGCTGTGTCATGTACGCGAAGCGGACGATCTTTGATCTGGTGCTTCCGCGCATTCTGGCAGGAGAAACGCTGACAGCGGACGACTTTGCCCGGATGGGAGAAGGCGGGCTGTGTCTGTCGTGCCCGGTCTGCACGTTTCCGAGCTGTGGCTTTGGAAAATGCGGATCAGTCTGATGCGGGGGAAACCAAAGCGGAAAGGTGGTTTGGAATGCTGGAGTTTTATGAGAAGGCGGCTGGATTAAAAGAGGGCGGGCCATATATGGCTGTTACCGTGCTGGACGGAGAGCTTTGCGGCGCGAAGCTTATTCTTGCGCAGCAAAAGGTTTTGTGGGATTCGTTTTTGTACAATAATAATAAGCAGGAAAGGCAGAAGCGGGAAAAGCAGGAGCAGGCATTCCGGCTGCGGCGTGAGTTCATGCAGGAGCAGGCATCTCAGCTGCGGCGTGAGCTTATGGCTGCAGCCGCGGCTTTGCCTGCTTGCGGTGTTTTTGCCTGCAGCCTTGGCAGCGTCTTTTGCGATACGATGAGCAGGGAAAAAAAGCTGGTGATCTGCGGGGCCGGCCATGTGTCCATTCCGCTTATCCATATGGGGCGGATGCTTGGCTATCAAGTAATTGTGCTGGATGACCGTCCCAAATTTGCGGACGATGCCAGACGCGCCAAGGCAGCCCAAGTCATTTGCGAGCCGTTTGCCGAAGGGCTGTCAAAGGTCAGCGGAGACTCGGACACGTATTTTGTCATCGTGACAAGAGGGCACCGCTATGATCAGACTTGTCTGGAGAGCATTGTAAAAAAGGAGCACGCGTATATCGGGATGATCGGGAGCAAGCGTCGTACGGCATTCGTAAAGGAAGCGCTTTTAAAAAACGGCGCGGACCAGACGGTGATGCAGAGCGTTCATGCGCCGATCGGGCTAGATATCGGCGCGCAGACGCCGGAGGAGATTGCGGTTGCTATTATGGCGCAGATCATTGCGGTGAAAAACAAGAAGCCATGCGGCGGTTATCCGTCCGAATTGCTGGAAGCTATTTTAGATCAGGAAAACAGGACGCAGACAAACGCGCTTGCTACTATTATCCGGCGCAACGGTTCCGCGCCGCGGGAAGCTGGGACGAAGATGCTGATACGGCCTGATGGAAGCTGTGTCGGTACGATCGGCGGCGGCTGCGCGGAAGCTGATATTCAGAAAAAAGCGCTGCGGCTGCTGCGGGAAGGCCAAACGCGTCCGCAGCTATTTCCTGTGGATATGACAGGGACGGATGCGCAGGAGGACGGGATGGTATGCGGCGGCTCAGTCGATGTGCTGATCGAGTTCATTCGTAAAGGTGACTGATGACTGTACGCTTTTTAGTGTGGACAAGCGGTTATAGCTGCGCTGCACCGGGAGGAGATATGGAGGATAGATACGGACGAACCATTGATTATATGCGGGTATCGGTTACTGATCGATGCAATTTGAACTGCCGCTATTGTATGCCGGATACGATTTTGCAAGCCCCGGACAGCCGGCTGCTGACCGATGAAGAGCTTGTGCGCATCTGCCGTGTGGCAGCGCAGGATGGGATCACCCGTTTTAAGATCACAGGAGGGGAGCCGTTAGTGCGTGCAGGCTGTGCAAAACTGGTCGGAACACTGAAAAAAATACCGGGCGTGCGCCAGGTCACACTGACGACAAACGGTGTGCTGCTGCTGCAGCAGTTGGAGCAGCTTTTAGAAAACGGATTGGATGCGGTTAATGTCAGTTTGGATACGCTTTGTCCGCAGCGTTATGAGTTTTTGACGGGAAATAACGAGCTGGCGCGCGTGCTGGAAGGCATCTACCAGGCAGTTGACGCAGGCTTGCCTGTCAAGCTGAACAGTGTGCTTATCAAAGGGCTGAACGACGATGAATGGCAGAGCTTGACGGAACTGACAAAAACGCTTCCAGTGGACGTGCGTTTTATCGAAATGATGCCAATCGGTGCAGGCGCAGCTTATGAGCCTGGCGCTTATAACGATGGGCTGCTGCAAAAGCTCCGGGCGTGTTATCCGGGCATTTGCAGCGATCCTCGTATTCATGGAAACGGCCCTGCTGTCTATTACCAGATACCAGGCGCGCTGGGCAGTATCGGCTTTATCAGTGCTATGCATGGAAAATTCTGCGATAACTGCAACCGTCTGCGGCTGACTGCGCGCGGGGCGTTAAAGCCGTGTCTTTGCTATGGAGACAGTGTGGATCTCATGCCGATCCTGCGCGGAAGCAAGGGACGTATGGCCGAGCCGCCGGATTTGCGCGGACAGGAAATGACGATAGAGAAAAAGCTTCAGGCGGCTTTTCAGCAGGCGGTTGTAAAAAAGCCTGCGATGCATTGCTTTGAAAAAGCCGCAGAAGTAACAGAAACCGGAAGTATGTTTCAGATTGGAGGATAGTGTGGGAAGGATAGCAGCGATATGTATCAGCAGCCAGCGCGGCACACAAAAGCAGGAGGTCAGCGAGGCAGTCTTAAAGCCAGACTGGGGCATTGTAGGAGACGCCCACGCGGGAAGCTGGCACCGGCAGGTGAGTCTGCTTGCGCTTGAAAAAATAGAAGCGTTTCGAGCAAAAGGCGCAGATATTTCTTTTGGGGCATTCGGGGAAAATCTGATCATGGAAGGCTTTGATCTGCGCAATGTCCCGGTCGGGACAGTCATTCGTGCTGGGGAATCGCTGCTGGAGCTGACCCAGATCGGAAAGGAATGTCACAGCCATTGTGAAATCTTTCGGGCGATGGGCGAGTGCATCATGCCGCGGGAGGGTGTGTTTGCAAAGGTAGTAAAAGGCGGGACCATACGTCCCGGAGACGAGGCGGAGCTGATCCCGCTGGATAAAGACCGCCCATTTACAGCAGCGGTGATCACGTTAAGCGACCAGGGAGCCGCAGGAAAGCGCGAGGATCTGAGCGGCCCATGGATACGGGAGTTTTTGACCGAAAACGGCTACGAGGTGATCGAAACGCTGCTGCTTGCCGACGAGCAGCCTGCACTGGAGCGCCATCTTTGCCGTCTGAGCGATCAGCGTCAGGTAAATGTGATATTTACGACGGGAGGGACTGGCTTTTCAAAAAGGGATATTACACCGGAAGCAACGCTGGCGGTATGTGACCGGATGGCAGACGGAGTAGCGCAGGCGATACGGCAGTATTCGCTTACGATCACTGGGAGAGCGATGCTGAGCCGGGGAGTATCTGGGATACGGAAGGGGACTTTGATTGTTAATCTGCCGGGGAGTTTGAAGGCGGTGAGGGAAAGTTTGGAGTATGTGCTGCCTTATTTGGGGCATGGGTTGGGGGTGTTGAGAGGGACTGATGGAGAATGTGGCGGGGGTGGTGGCTGCTCGGACGCTGGATGAGGGAAGCGGCCCTGTCTCAGTATTCCGGGTTGCAGAATACTTAGGGCTTCTTACATTCTGGAAATCGGAACTATAAGACCAGGCAGCGCGCCTCATCCGGCGTCCGAGCAGCCATCCCCCCCCCTCTTGCCACTCCCACATTTACAACTAAAAATCACCCTTATTAATAGAAAGTATAAGAGCAACCAACATGAAAAACCAAAAAACCATAACCCAAAAATTTTTCCAACTAGCCATCCTATTAGCCCTCCTACCACCCCTCCTCTCCCTCACAGCCTGTGCAGGCAGCCCCCAAACACAACCACAGCCAAACCCAAAAACCACCAACATCCACGTTTTTATCGCGGCAAGCCTGCAAAATACTATGAACCAACTAGCCGAAATCTACCGCATTGACCACCCAGATATCACGATCACTTATCAGGCAGACAGCTCTGGTACACTGATGACGCAGATACGGGAAGGCTTTTCCTGTGACATTTTTTTCTCAGCGGCGCAAAAGCAAATGAACCAGCTGGAAGCGGACGGTCTGTTGGTGGAAGGTACGCGGGCGGATGTTGTGCAGAATCAGCTGGTGGTTATTACGGGAAAGGGAAGCGGTACAAAGGTAACCGGGCTTTCCGATCTTGGAAAAGCTACAAGCCTTGCTATAGCAGGCGGCAGCGTTCCGGTGGGCAGTTATACAAGACAGGCGCTTGCCAGCCTTGGCATTTTAGAAAAGACAAAGGATCCGTCCGAAGTCACGACAAGACAGCTTTCGGATGCTCTGGGTGGTGTTCAGATCAGCGAGCAGGATAATGTCAGCAAGGTGCTGCTGGCAGTTGCGGAAGGTTCTTGTGAGGTTGGGACTGTTTATCGTACGGATATTTACGGCTATGAGGATCAGGTAGAGCTTTTGGAAACGGTCAGTTATGACCTGACTGGAACGGTTGCTTATCCTGCGGCAAGGGTTGTAAACGAAGAGGCGGATGAGATACAGGCGCAGGCGGCGGAAGAATTTCTTACTTTCCTTTTGTCAGAAAAAGCCCAAAAGGTGTTTGCGCA
The DNA here is from genome assembly GCA_910586225.1 of uncultured Eubacterium sp. Lineage (GTDB taxonomy): Bacteria > Bacillota > Clostridia > Lachnospirales > Lachnospiraceae > Eubacterium_J. Next base: position 56,035 of record CAJUIL010000020.1, read on the forward strand.
GTATGGCTATAGCCCGCAGGGGTAAAATCGGAACGTGTGGAAGGGGGCTGACGGGATGGACCAGATCATAGATTTGGTATACAAGCTGGACTGGAGTCCTCTATGGACTTCTTTGAAAACCGGAGCTGTGGCAGCGGCGGTTTCTTTTTTTCTTGGTATTTTTGCCGCTCGCTGTGCTATGGGGGCATCCGGCGTGAAAAAGGCGGTGCTGGACGGAATGCTGACGCTGCCGATGGTGCTGCCGCCTACTGCTGTCGGATTTTTCCTGCTGCTGCTGTTTGGCAGGTATCGTCCGCTCGGACGTTTTTTGTATGAATACTGCGGGATCCGGGTCGTGCAGTCTTGGACTGGCTGTATCCTAGCAGCAGTTGTGATCGCGTTTCCGCTTATGTACCGCAATGCCAGGGCGGCCTTTGAGCAGGTGGATAGGAATCTGGTCTATGCGGGCCGTACGCTTGGTATGACCGAAACGGCTATTTTTTTTAAGGTAGTGATTCCGTGTGCGGCGCCGGGACTTGCTTCAGGCACGGTGTTGGCATTTGCAAGGGCAATGGGAGAATATGGGGCGACTTCGATGCTTGCTGGGAATATTCCAGGAAAGACAGCGACGATTTCTCAGAAAATCGCTATGGTGATACAAGACGGCGATCATTTGACCGCGGGCGCTCTGGCAGCGGCAGCGGCCGGGATCGCATTTGTCCTTATCGTGCTGCTGAACCTGCTTGCCGGCAGAGCGCGGAAACAGGTAAAACGCTGGTAACAGAAAGGAAACGGCTATGGCGCTAGATATTTCGATACAAAAAAAGCTGAGGGATTTTAGGCTGGACGTCCAAATACGTTCAAAAGCAGACCGCATCGGCATACTTGGAGCATCCGGCAGCGGAAAGAGCATGACGCTAAAGTGCATTGCAGGGATCGAACAGCCGGATAAAGGAAGGATACAGATTGGGGACCGGATATTGTACGATTCTGCATCTAGGCACAATGTAAAGCCAAGAAAGCGCAGAGTGGGGTATCTGTTTCAAAATTATGCGCTGTTTCCTATGATGAGTGCGGCGCAAAACATAGCGTCAGGCTGCAGGGGGCCGAGGGAGCTTAGACGCAGGCGTACAGCAGAGCTGATGGAGCGGTTTCAGCTCACCGGGCTTTCCGGCCGTCTGCCGGGCGAGCTTTCCGGCGGACAGCAGCAGCGGGTCGCGCTTGCTAGGATCATTGCAAGCGAGCCAGAGGTGATCTTACTGGACGAGCCATTTTCGGCGCTGGACGTCCTGTTAAAAGACCGTTTGCAGCGGGAAATGAAGGAGCTGCTGGCTGATTTTAACGGGAGTGTAGTTTTGGTGTCGCACAGCCGGGATGAAATTTACCGATTCAGCGAGGAACTTTTGATCTTGGACAAAGGAAGATCTTTACTGCAGGGTAAAACAGAGGAGCTTTTTGAGCATCCTGTGTATAAGGAAGCGGCAAAGCTGACCGGATGCAAAAATTTTTCCACGATCCGGGTATTGGATGCGCACACTATCGAAGCGTCTGATTGGGGCGTCCGCCTGCACCTGCGCGCTGCGGTACCGGCTGGTACGGACTGCATCGGTTACCGCGCGCACGATTTTGTCCCGGTCTGGGATGGAAAGCCGCAGAACAGTATGCCGGTTCGTTTGCTGGATATGGCAAAACTCCCATTTGAGTATCAATATTATGTTCTGCCGCAGGGCGCCGCAAAACAGGCCGATCCGGTCTGCTGGTTCGTACAGCGCGGACAGCTGCCGGAAATCAGCGAAAAAGGGATGCCGGGACGGCTGCGGTTTTTGGAAGGAAAAATTATGTTTTTAAAGGAGGCGGAATAGAGCGTATGGAATTAACACATTTTGACCAAAACGGAAACGCGCTTATGGTAGATGTTACACAAAAGACGGATACCGTGCGGGAGGCCACAGCTTCCGGTACGATACGAGTCAATGACGCGGTATTTTCGGCGGTGCAAGGCGGTACCGTAAAAAAGGGGGACGTACTTTCTGTTGCCGCGACAGCAGGGATTATGGGTGCAAAGAAAACGTCGGAGCTTATACCGATGTGTCATATCCTGCCGCTGACTGGGTGCCGCATCTGGTTTGAAATGGAGCCGCAGGAGAAAAAGATCCGCTGCTTTTGTACGGTAAAGATAACCGGAAAGACCGGAGTGGAGATGGAGGCGCTGACCGGAGTGAGTACGGCGCTTTTGACGATTTATGATATGTGCAAGGCGTTCGATCGGTCGATGGAGATGGGTGAGATCCATCTTTGCGCAAAGTCAGGGGGCAGGAGCGGTTTTATACAAAATGACACAGTACCCAGAGTTGATTAGACGAAATCCCCGCTGCCGCTGTATGGGGGCTTCGGGGATATGATCATCATAAATTAGCTTGATGGTAGTTGCTGGACTTGTTTATCTGGTTATAGGTGAAATCCTGCTGCCTCAGCTTTTGAAGCTCTTTGGAGCTGCAGCAGAGGTATTCCCTTATGCAAGGCAGTATGCCGGTGCTACCTTATTGGGAATGCCGTTTTTGATCGAGCCATCGCCAATACGATCTTGGATCCAATTTTTATATTTGTGTTCCATTGGGGCATTTGTAACAGGCTGCGTATTTTAAGTTATGCAGACTGGCCAGATGCGCCCATGCATTGGATAACGGTCATGTCCAGTCCGTATCCGCTGTTTTCCAAGATCAACTGGTCCAGGCGTCTGCGTAGTTTTTTCAGGTAGTTTCCGTTTCCAACATCTGCATTTTCAGATGTGTCAGCAACAAACGCATCCATGCCATGTATAATATTTAAAATGATCTGGTCTCTTTGGCCAACGGTCAGGTCTGGGTCAGAAGGCTCGTACTGTACGCACCATTCAAACGATACGTACGTTCTGCGTTTTGGCTCAGGAAGCTGGAACCGCCTGCCAAAATCCGGAGGGATGTTTCCAACCCGGTCGGAAGGGTATGTGGATTCGCTTTGCGTGCAGGGCAGCGTGACTGTCAGAAAGTTATAATCCTCTTCGGAAAGCTGGTTTTTTAGCTGGCTTAAGTCAGTGTGTGCCAAACGGTTTTTCGCTTCCCATAAAAGACGGTCGGATTCATACTGCATCGTAACATATTCAAAAAAGTCTTTCAGCTTCATGCTTTGATAATCGCTCGTTTTTAACGTAAGTACTTTTTTTACATAGGCCGGGCTGTTGTCCTGGGTAAGCTCAATAAATACTGGATCGCTGGCTGGAGCTGTTTTTTCGGCATCTTCCGGGCCGTACATACATTTGTCAATGGACAGGGATATATTTCCGGTACGGCTGACCGTTTTTGCATACTGCTTCAGCGTTTTTTCGGCCTTTTTTTCTATTTTTTTTGCAGATGCCGCAGCGGATGCAGCAAGCGCCGCTTCTGGCTGGTCTGATAAAAAGTCTTGTGCGGTCTGATATAGTCCGTGGTATACCTGTTCATATTCGGATATCAGGATGTCGGGATTTAAAATCCTTAGCGTAGCGTTAAATTCCAGCTCTGCAAACTGTCCATCCTGCAGGGGGCGTTCAGCTCCGGCGCTGGTTATTGTGATTGTCTTCCATTTGCCGCTGGTCAGCGGAAGGAGCGTATTGCATAGGAAAAATGCATTTTCATCCGTAAAACGGTGGAAGCGGATGCGGTCCTCTTGTGCGGCTTGAAATAAAAGCGCCATACCTTGCGGGGTGTCAAGCTCGAATGTGGCGTTTTCCCGGAAGCCCTCAACGGTCATGTTTTGATATGTGTCAGTTTGGAATGCAAGCAGGCTGCGGTATTTGGTTAAAATTGCATCTGGCAGGAGGCTGTTTTTTGCCGGATCGGCTGTCTGTGTACTTTTCTGCGCCTGTCCTGCCTTTCCAGCGGAATCTAAAGGCGCTGCATAGACGCCCAACATAGCGGAACCAAAACAGATTCCAGCGGTAAGGATAGCGGCAGCCGCCGTTGTTTTTTTCGTTCTTTTTTGTTCGTTCATGATCGCACCTAACCTTTCTCTCAGCTGCTTGGCACCTTCTGTCATGGTAAGGGAGGAAGCAGCGCTTGTGAGGATGGGATTTGCCTTGGAACACATAAGCAGGGTGTTCCCGTAGGCTGTTTTTGCTTCTTTGCTTAAGGAACGGATGACTGCCTCGTCACAGGAAAGCTCACAGGCTTTGCCGGTTTCCCGCTCCAGCATCCGTACAAATGGATTGAACCAGTGGACACAGACAACGATCTGGATCAACCATTTGTAAAACAGATCCCGCCGCTTGTAATGTGTCAGCTCATGCAGGAAAATAAATGTAAGTCCACGGTCGTCCATCTGGCTGTGCGGGATCGCAAGGCACGGATGAAAAAAACCGGTCATGACAGGAGAAGCGGGACGCGGGAGATAATAAAGCTCTACAGGCTTGCGGATACCATAGCTTTCTTCGCAGCTTGCAAGCAGGTTCAGCATATGGATATCCGATACCGCAGTACCTTCCGTACGGATATACCGCACAAACCTCCGGTAAGCGAAGCTTTTGTGCAGAAGCATCCATACGGCCGGAAGGAGCCATACGAGAAAGCTGCAGAAAGAAATGCTCTGTGGGTTCCAAAACGGCGCGCCGTCTGAGGCAGTCTGTAAAGCGGGAGTGTCCGTGTGGACTTCGACAGACCGTGCAGCTTCTGTGTCCTGCCACGATTGGTCAGTTCGCTTTTCATTTTTGGAAGCTGTGATTTTTGGTTCCTGTGGAACTGTCGGTGTCCGGCTCGCTGTGACCGCTGTTTCTGCTGCGTGAAACAGCGTATTGACTGGGGTATGAACTGGTGCATACGGGAGCAGGAACCGCAGCGCAGCGGCCAGCCAGATATAATACTGCCAGCGCTTGCTGAATTTGTTTTTGTACAGCTGCTTCAGCAAAAGCAAGATCAGCAGCAGCAAGGTGCCGGACAGGGAAAGCGACAGCAGTACTTTCATAAAATCACTCATTTTTCCGTCCTTTCTTTTAAGGTCTGTTTCCAGAATGCTTCCAGCTCGTTCCATTCGCTTTCGGTCAGTGAATCCTGCTGGAGCAGGGCTGTCACAAGGTTTTTGACGTTGCCTTCATAGACGCGGTCCACAAAAGCATAAGTCTGTTCAGACTGGTATTCCTGCTCAGTTATCGCGGCGATGTATTCATTACGCCTTCCAATCTTACGGGTCTTTAAATATTTTTTCCCTACCAGACGCGAGAGAAGGGTCAGGACGGTGTTGTTCTTCCATTCGCTCTGTTCCCGTTCCAATTCTTCTGTGATTAGGGAAAATAACGCAGTACCGCCGCATTTCCAGATGATTTTCATAAGTATCAGTTCGGACTCTGATATTTGCTGCATCATAAATGCGAAACCTCCTTTCTTTTGTTAACATTATGTAGTTATAACTATATTAACACGGCGTAGGTAATAAGTCAATGGATTTTTTTTAAAGATGATTCTTTCAGATCGTCAGGCTTTTTTTGGATGCTTTTCTACAGGCACACGACTTTATAACTTATATAAATGATACCCTTGCTGTTGAATTAGCTGTGTTAAGGCATTCATGATATTATTTGATTTTATAAGTGCAAACCGGAACTCCTGCACACTTACTGATTGATATCCACTGCTGGAATGAGGAACAGGCAGAAATGAGAATTTGCCGATTATCTCCTGTCCTTTCCCAAGCCTGCAGATACTGAGGCATACAATAAGATGACGCCATGCTTCTCTGCTTTCCTTGACAATGGTTTTTCATCGGAATATTATGGGACAGAATTAAACCAGTGTAAAACAGGATATTATGGAGGACCAGAAAATGATATTTAAATTCTATCCATGGACATTTGATATTGATGTGGAAGCCACAAAACAGCTGTATTCAGAAAACGACTACTCAACAGATCAGCAGTTATCGGCTCTGGGGCTGGATACGGCTGAAATCATCACGGATAATGGGTATTATTCGGAACAAAATCTTGCCGAGATGCTCTATGCAGGATATCACTTCCTCACCCTTGTCAAGACGAACATCAAGTGGGTGAAAAAAGAAATTGATGGGCATATGGATGAATTTACATCCATTGGTTCGGTATGTCCGTTTGATCCAGGCATATATGGGATCACGGTAAAGCTGATCTGATAGAACTAAAAACGGTAATTAAATCCGGCAGTTCTATGTTTTCACAAAGTTAGCGCATATGTGGGCGTTCACCTTAAAAACTAATAAAATAAAACAAAACAGAGCCAGCGAACAGTAATTTCTCACTTGTTCATCAGCTCTGTATCTTTATGTATGTCTTTGCTATATTTCTCCTATGTATGTGAAAATTTTTGTTATAACTTGCTGTTTATGTTTGTTCTCAGACGTTTTAGTAATCTACCCCTTTAAAGATATATGCCCTGCAAAATGATTACTCGTTATTTTTCATTCCTAATCAACCCATGATAAAACAGCATAGCACAAACTGCGGATATTGTACCTGTTGCTGTCTGGTCTAAGTGAATGTCATGCATATTACAAAACATATTGATTACCATTAAAGCAACCAATACCACCGCTGCTACAGCAGCTCCTTTTAATAAATGCTTCATAGCTTCCTGTTTCCTTTCCAAAATAAATTTATGTACTGCAAAATAGTATACCAGAGAAAACAGCAATTCTTTCAAAACAGTCATGAAATGCCCCAATTCATGAATAAATGCGTTTTACTTTTTACAGAACACGCACTTATTCGTCATTTTTGCAGGGAGTAGTTGATATAAAGAATGGTATAAAGTATACTTAGGGAAGTAACTATCGAAAGAAGGAATATATTGAAATGCTACTATCTTTTTTTCGGCTTTCCCTTGCTATCCGCAATGTATGGCCTCAGCATATGAACTTCAAAGCGTTTAGCGTACTTTATATACTGCTGTTGGTTGCTGGAATGCCTGTAACGCTCCTCGCCTGTGTTCCATACGGTTTGTTCGGTATTCTGGCGGCGGTATGTATTTATGGGTTGATTGCTTGCCGTGACACTGCGCCACAGAATGTTTTTATGGGTATGATTGGATGTATGCTTGCCGTTGTGACAGAGAATTTGCTGGCAAATTTTCTTTATATACTGATTCCCTCACCTTTATCAAATCAGTGGTATTTTTTTTACGGCATCGATTTGATTTATACTTTGCTGTTTTATTGGATTACGCTGCTTTGCGGCAAGCTGCTGAAAAAAGTATTCCTGTCTGGCAAAGGCATTTTGCGTCTTCCGCAGACATGGTATGTGATAGATGCTGCATTACTGCTCCTTATAACCATCTATCTGTTTGATAATTTGATTCCAGGACAAAACGGCTCTATCGGCAAAATGATATATAATAATGCCTTACACATTTCGGGGTATCTGCTTGTGATGTGTTGTTTACTTCTGGCTATGCGCCGCTCTTATCTGGAACAGATACAGACCGAAGCAAAGCAGAAAGCCATGCAGGACTTACAGGACTACACACGGAATTTAGAAGCTATGTATAACAGCCTGCGCTCCTTTAAGCATGATTATGTTAATATTCTGCTCTCTCTGTCTGGTTATATTGAAGATGGTGATATGGATAGGTTAAAGGATTTTTTTGAAAGCAAAATCTTCCCAACGAAGAATCTGATTACGGGGGGAGATTACAAGCTGAACCAGCTTAGCAACATCGGCGTGTTGGAAATCAAAAGCCTGCTCTCCGCAAAAATGATTTACGCCCATGAATCGGGGATTGACATCACCATTGATATTCCCGATAAAGTGGAAAGTTTTCTGATAGACACGGTAGACCTTGCCAGAATACTGGGAATCTTTTTAGACAATGCGATTGAAGCCACATTGGAGACAGAACAGCCGCAAATAGGCTTAAATATCATCCAGAATAAAACTGGCGTATCAATCATCATAAGCAACCGCTTTCGGGATAACGGTGTAATGCTGCATAAATTAAAGCAAAAGGGCTTTAGCACAAAAATCGGGCATCAAGGAATCGGGCTTTGGAACGCCCAGAAAATCATCAGTTCTTATGACAACGTGCTATTAGAAACAACAATGAAATGCGGCTATTTTACACAACATATAGAACTTACTGACAGAAAGGAATGACATCATATGCTGGACATCTTTGTATGCGAAGACAATGCCGCACAGCGGCGGACTGTTGTAAATATCATTCAAAATACCGTTCTGATAGAAGAATTAGATATGCAGCTTACTTTAGATACAGGAGACCCTTATATGTTGTTGGAAAAAGTCAAGACCAGCCAGAACACAGGCATTTATTTCCTTGATATTGACTTGAACAGCAACATGAATGGAATGAAGCTGGCACAGCAAATTAGATTGTATGACCCCCGTGGTTTCATCATATTCATAACAGCACATTCAGAACTGAGCTATATGACTTTTCAGTATCGGGTAGAGGCGATGGACTTTGTAATAAAAGACAACCCTGCCGAAGCGAAAGTAAAACTCAGAGAATGTCTGTTAAACGCAATGGAACGACATACGCTCCAAACCAACAAGACACATAAAGTCTATACCCTTGAAGTTGGCGGACGTAAAATCAGCGTAGATTATGAGGATATTTTATTTTTTGAAACTTCCAGCAATATCCATAAAGTCATTCTCCATGCAAAAGACCGCCAGATTGAATTTCCCAGCACCTTAAAAGAACTAACAGGCGTATTGGACAGCAATTTTGTGCGTTGCCATCGGGCATTTTTGGTAAACAAAAATAATATAAAAGAAGTTGACACTAAAAATCGAATCATCCATTTTGCCAACGGAGAAACTTGCTTGATGTCCACACGCATGATGAAAGGGCTTTAAAGATATTTTCAATACTGCCATCTTCATACACCACTTTACAACTTTTTGAAAAATAAAATAACGCGCAGGGTACTTTCTAATGCATAATAAGTTTGCAAACCATTCTGCAGGCTGGATATCAATATGACGGTGAACGGCCAGCAGGTCGATCTGGAAGTACAGGTCAGCAATGAAGGGGATTACCCGGAGAGGGTGATGTACTACTGGGCAAGGGAATTTTCATCAGCGCTTCCGGCTGGAGAGGGGTATTCCAGGCTGCCGAGGACGCTTGTGGTCAGCATTATTGACTTTATGCTGTTTGACTGTGAAGAATATCATTCATTCTTCCAGCCGTTAGAAGTTACACGCCATACGCTGCTGTCGGATAAGAAGGGATTTCATTTCTTTGAACTTCCAAAGCTGCCAGACGATGTCAGCCAGGAGAATATGCTGCTGTTATGGCTGTCTCTGTTCAAGGCAGATACGGAAGAAGAGTTAGAAAAGATTAAGGGAATGGAGGTGCCGGTTATGAGTCAGGCGATAAATGCTTATTATACGATTACGGCTTCGTCAGAGTTCCGGGAAAAAGAACGGCTTCGTGCCAAAGCGAGGCATGATGAGGCGCAGGCATTATACAATGCAAGACGTGAAGCAAAACGTGAAGAAAAATTTGAAATTGCTCGAAACTTGAAAAAAATGGGTATGCCATTTGAACAAATTATTAAAGCTACTGATTTGACATTAAATGAAATAGAGAAATTATAAATCTGCCATATACCAGTTTAACAAAAACGGATTACCTTAAATAAAAACAGGTAATCCGTTTTTTTTCGCTATCCGATTGACTTTTGTCTATAAAGTTTTGTTTTTACTGGGTTGAATAGCGAAGAGCTGTCGTCTGAAATGTATAGATAAATAGTGTTAAATTTCTATTTGAATATATAATTTTTGAAATATGGATTACCAGAATCCTGTAAGAGATTTCAGATTTTATAAGATTCTGGCAATTTAATAGAATTAAGATAGAAGTCAAGACACTTCGATTAGTTTTGGAAAGAACTGATAATATTATATTTTCTTTTTTGCTTTATAATAATAATACATAATATTTTCTTCCATTTCGGATTTTTTTTCTGAAACTTCTTTGTAAGCCTGATTAAATAAATCCGCTGTTTTTAAGAAAGCTGTAATTCCTGCGGCAGTTAATCCAATTTTTGCTCCGGATCTAATCAAATTTTCTAAAATGCCCAATGCATTAGTAATATTAGTGTATGTTGTTATTGTTGTTATTAATCCAGCACCCATACATCCTAGTTTTTTTCTTTCTTCTTCATCAGCTAAAACGCGGTTTCCAAAATTTTTCATAACAGATGTATTGCTGGATAATTCATTTAACTCATTTACCTTTGGCATAACATCTGCATAATATAATTGAATACACTCATACTGAAAATCATTATCCCATGGCATTGAAGTTATCTTTTCTGAAAAGTTATATATTGCTTTCCTAAAATTTTCTAACGGAACAATCATTTCTTTTTTAAAATCTAAAATTTCATCTATTGTTGCTTTTTCCAGTGTTGGCAATGTTGACAATATATTGTTTGCAATACCAGCATGTCTAATAATCTCTTTATCAGTTTTACTAAGATCAATAATTTTATCATCGATTACTGAACTTACAATATCTGAACTAATACTATCGAATAATGGGTAAGAAAACCTATGTTTTATCGTTCCTAACAAATTTGCAAAATACCCGCCTGTCAATTCTTCTATACTGAAACCATTATAAGAATAATCATATACGGTGACTATTTTTCTTTCGATTAAATTATATAGTTTACTTGCTCCACCTTCGTCAAGCAGGCTTTTAATAGCTGCATCCAACATATCTTTACACTGGTTTTCAATCTGCTTTGTTTGAATTTGAGCTAGAATTTCATGTTTATTTCTTTTCTTTTTCTTTTTTAAAAATGGCATATATGGTGAAACTTGTTCCTTTAAGGCTGTTAACTGTTCTACTAATAGTTTAGCTTCTTTATTATCAAAAGCATTCAAAAGTGGAATAAAATTATTGATAATTTTTTCAATATCATTAGCTTCTGAAAAGCATTTAGGAAGGTAATTATAGATGGCATATTCCGCCATTCCAATCAATTCTATTTCATCTGCATAAAGCAATGAGCTTTTAATTAACTTTAAATCTTCTTTAAATTCCATGCTGCTTGAAGCAGTTCCTATAGTGAATTTCATAATACTCCTTTTAACATATATGCTCAAAACATTTAGTTTAAATTGGCGAGGTTTCTGATTTTTAATTAAATAAATACAGTATTGTTAATACACACTATTTTGTAAGATTATCAAGTATATTAAATAATTTTTAATTATATCACTTATTTAAACTATTGCAAGTATTCAAAAATATTCTTTTAATTCTTTAAAATTCTTTTTTATGATCAGTTCTCACATAGTGAGAGAAATGGGAGTGGTTATTTTGGCAAATTTGGTTATAGTAGTGAAAAGATAACGTATAATCGGCCTTTGTTGTACTCAATAAGGTGTACAGACTGGAACGCCGGTCAGCAACAGTATGACCGAACTCTATACCATTCAACGCTACCTCCAGTATGAGCGGCTCCAGGAATTGAACATGACCCATTTCGACTGCTGGGCCAGCCGGTTCGGTGAAACGGTGACAGCCCTGGAACTGGCCCCGGAGGGATATACTTTTTCCAGACGGTAAAACTAACTTCTCTAAA
>CAJUIL010000021.1 GCA_910586225.1 uncultured Eubacterium sp.
ACCTAGCCGGAGTGTATGAGAGTCAGGGAGAATACAGGAAGGCGGAGGAACTGTATGAAAAGAGCTTGAGAATCAGGGAGCGCGTACTGGGCGAGGAGCATCCATCTACCGCAGCAAGTTATAACAACCTAGCCGGAGTGTATGAGAGTCAGGGAGAATACAGGAAGGCGGAGGAACTGTATGAAAAGAGCTTGAGAATCAGGGAGCGCGTACTGGGCGAGGAGCATCCATCTACCGCAGCAAGTTATAACAACCTAGCCTTTGTGTATGAGAGACAGGGAAAGTACAAAATCGCTCTAACTTATCTTTTGCATTCGTATAAGATTTTAGTATATAAACTTGGGATAAACCATCCACATACGCAAACTGTTTATGAATCTACAAAAACAGTATTTTATAGATGGGATAGCGATGGTAATTTTGAACACTGGCTAGAAAAAAATATGGAAAAATAGTAGATCAACAGAAGCCCAACGCATATATACCGAAAGAACAGCGAAAAGTATCTACAACAGTGACATACGCCTTTTTTATGAGTATCATCCGAACAGCTTGGCACATATACCAGTTCAGATAAGGTACAGATACTTCAGACTTACCGAAAGAGAACCAGGTTTATTTTTCAGTCCTTTTCAGTGATAATGCTACAGAATTAAGAAAGGTGTCTATAGAAGTCTGTAAATTTATGGTTTATTGTTAGAAATTAGCACATAGTTAGCTATTAAAAACCGCTTTGCTGTTTGCGATGTTTTCCAGTTCTGGCTGCCAGCTTGCTCCATCGATTGTATAAACGCTATTGCTGTTTCGCTGCCCTGATTTTCCGACAGTACATACCAGAAATCATCAGCGTAGGCCCACTACGCCTTCGGTTTTTGGTATGTACTCTCAAAAAATTATTCTCAACGAAACAGCAAGTTATGTTAAGCAGCCATACCAGTGCTCTATCCGAGCAGAAATCCAAATATTATTTTTAAATCTATATTTTTTTCTATTCTTTCAAAAACGAATAAAAACTACATATACATTTCATCAAAGACGATTTAACAGGCCCAAGAGAATACGAGAATACAAGAATACGAAGATACGAAAAAATTTAATTATCGCACAGAGCGTAAGAAAGTAATCCAAGAGAGAAATTCTCCCACCACGAAGCGATTTCAAACGCATTTTTCATGAAACCGTGAAGCTATCTGAACAGTTATCATACAGCACACAGCCGATACAGATTGCCGCCATTCTTATTGAATTTTTACCAAATTTATAGTATAATAAATCTATACATAACTGAAAAAAGAAATCACAACAACAACCCACATGAAATACCTCATCGTTCCATTGAGCGTGTTTTTCAGGACCACAGAGTGCATACCAAAAACCGAAGGCACACCAGGCTATACGCAGCATTTTGGTATGCGAATGACCAAGGTTTGACGTTTACATTCGTACTATTTAGGGAGGGATCTACTATGAAACCAATACCACTTTCCACCGTACAAAAGCTGTCGATCACGTTTTTTATGATAGGTGTAATTCTTATGGTTCTAGGCATCTGCACAGGAACAATGGTAGGTTTGATCATTCTGATGGTGGCAGGATGGATCGTTCTTATAGGAGATATCATTTTTATCGTTCTTTTTTTCAGATGTCCGCATTGCGGTGAGGGGCTTGTCAAAATACGATCTGACTACTGTCCGCACTGTGGAAACTATCTGCGTTAGAGATCCTGCTTTGATTTTGATTATCAAATATGCGTGTGCGTATCGGCAGCAAAAAAGATTCACACGATCCGTGCACAAAAGGAAAGTCTCTGGAGCGTCGCCTCCGGGGGCTTTTTTTGGTTTATATCTAGTGTACTGGCTCGTTGGTATGCCTTGTAGTTTTGTCTGATTTTACAAAAAAAACAAGATAATAAAATTAAAGCGTCTAAAATCGGAAAATATTATGAAAAATTATGTTATAAATAGAATGACAAGTAGGACTATTTGTGTTATAATGCATTTATAAGATAACAGTTACGAAGAAAATGAATTCGGAGGTGCCCTCATGTTATTTCTGATCGATTATGAGAATGTGGGGAGAGCAGGGATGCGAGGCAGTGAATTTCTGAATCCGCAGGATCACGTAATTGTATTTTACAGTGAGGTGCAAAAGAACGCAGAGCGAAGAAGCCTGGAGAACATTGTATCATCGGGATGTGTCTTTGAAATATGCAAGCTGTACCGAACAGGGAAAAACGCGCTGGATTTTTATATTGTATCCAGACTGGGTCAGCTGATTGGAGGCGGATATGAAGGGATTTCCGTCATTGTCAGTCAGGACTGCGGATTCCAGTCGGTTCGTGATTATTGGGAAAAAAGGTCGGGACGAAGGAGTATCGTGTGTCTGGCGCCCAATATAGAGGACGGTATTTTAAGCGGCAATGAGAACAATGCACGTACGCTGGAATTAAAGCGGATGCGTGAAAGCCTTACGATTGGCGGATTTTACGCGGCATATGCAGAAAAAAAGCGGGTTCGCCAAGTGGTGGAAAAATTGTTCGCAGGTACCGAATATGAGGAAAAGACAGAGGAAATCCTGAATATGATGGAAGGAAAGCAAAAAACCTCAAGAGTTATCTATTTGAACAGCCTGCATTTATTTGGAAGAAAGTGCGGACTGGAAATTTATCAGGCGATTAAGGCGTGCGCCGAATTAAAATAACGTCGGAGGAGAGGAAAATGGCTGAAAGAATGTTAATTGCACAGGCTCTTGATGAAAGAGATTTTCTTGTGAAAAAAATCATGGACAAGGTGTTCAAAGCAAAACTGATCGATACGGCAAAGCGGAAAGAAGAAAAGGTCCTTGACACGCGTATGACAAAGGCAGAGTTTGAAAAAGAAGCGAAGGCGACGTATCAACAGATCATGGATTTGGTCAGACGCTTTGAAAAGATTGATGCAAAGATCATTGATTCTAATGCGCGAGCTTATATAGAGACTTCACGCGGTAAAATGAGCGTAGCCAGCGCGATTTCTCTAAGAGGCAGAATACGTGGGGATGGTTCGTACGATGACTTATCCAATTTTGAAGGAAATTTAAAAGAAGTCATGGAAAAACAGTACCAAAAGTGCGCGCAGATTGCGAAAGAAAATAACGAGCGGCTAAAGGCGGCGTCTGAAGAATTCCGTTCCAGCCTTCTGAATAGGGGCTGCCAGGAAAATCATCAAAATCCGATGGACGAGGTGGACCAATACATTGATGAAAATACGATGGATGTCATTGATCCGCTTGGCATTATTCAGGAATTGGACGAGGTACTGATAAAAAGACGGGAATTGTTAAGAGATCTCGATACCCAGATAAAAATTTCCAATGCGACAACTTACATTGAACTTTAACCAAATTTTATAAAATTTTTGTTGATTTTTTAAAAATATATGTTATAATAAGATCATACATTGATAAGAATAATGAGAAAATAAATTGCCTGTAATACGAAAACCCCATTCCTGGTTTCCCCGCGGCAGGGTTAAGCCGCAACAAAAGCATTAACTTCAATGATGATGGTAAATGATCGCGTTTGACGTTAGCTAAGTGTGCTTGCATACCGAAATCCATGAGAAAGGTTGGACGTTAAATCAGTTGGTCAGGGATTTTCCTCATGGCTGTATTATAGGCTTTATTCATCTCAAGGGAACGGCTGCCTCCTGCTTGCATGGGAGGCAGCCCTTTTGAAGTTTGGAGGCAGCGTATGATTTTATTTTTAGGGGCTGCAGGGCTGCTTGTCCTGCCGCTTGGCATATATCTGTATATTTTGGTGCGCAGATTTCTGGGAGTTTTGTTTGGGGACAGAAGGAAGCGGCTGCAAAAAGGACTGTCGGCGGTAACGGCTGTTGCTGCTGCGGGCTTGTCTGTGAACCTGTTCAGCCTATGGGCGCTGCTTATGTTTTATTTTGCAGCAGTATCCGGTGTGATCGATCTGCTGCGGCTGCTGTGGAAAAAGGCGGGTGGCGGCTGGGGCCGGACGATGGAGCTGCTTTACCGCAGCGGCGCTGTGGCGGCGGTCATTGTGGCGGTGATCACGGGATACGCCTATTGGAATATGCACCGGATCGTTGTTACTGATTATACGGTTGAGACAGAAAAAACGATCCAAGCAGAGGAGATCCGGATTGTTTTTGTGTCCGACCTGCATTTTGACACGACAATGGATGAAGAAAAGCTGAAGGATTGCTGTCTGCGTATGGAGCAGGAACAGCCGGACCTGGTCGTACTGGGCGGAGATATTGTAGATGAGGCGACTCTGCTGCGGGAAGCGGAGCAGGCGTTTCAGGCGTTGGCGCAGATTGACAGTACATTCGGTACGTTTTACGTGTATGGCAATCATGATAAGGGTACTTATTCCAAATCGTGTGACTTTACACAGGAGGAGCTGGAACAAGCGATCCGCGATGCCGGAGTTCGTATTTTAGAGGATGAGACAGTAATATTAAATGATAACTTGACTATTACCGGACGTCGCGACCGTTCTGGTGCAGCTGTGGGGAATGCTCCGAGGAAAAACCCGCAGGAGCTTTTTGCGGATCTGCAGCAGTCAGGTGCTTCGTCAGAAGCGTTTCATATCCTTGCAGACCACCAGCCGCGGGAGATGGAGGAGATCGCGGCTGCGGGATTTGACCTGATGCTGTCTGGGCATACGCACGCAGGACAGATGTGGCCGGTCGGACTGGTGACGGAGCTGTTTGACAAAAAAACGGTCAACTATGGGCAGAAATCCTTTGGAAATATGGAGCTGGTCGTTTCTTCCGGGATTGCGGGATGGGGATATCCGCTGCGGACAGGGAAGCACAGCGAGTATACGGTAATAACAGTAAGGTAACCAAAAGGATACGGTGATCGTGCAGTACGACAATGGGGACGGCCGCAAGGTTGGATGGATTTTTGCGGCGCGGCATGGCATAATTTATACAAAGGCGCATAAAATGAAATAAGCAGATAACGGAGAAGGTTCCCATGAGTGCAAAGACAAGAATTGTTGTGTTACATATGAGAGAGGTTATTTATACCGTAATTTTCGCGTTGCTTGCGGTTTTGCTCATTCTGCTGCTGGTATTTATGTTCCGTTCCGGTAAAAAGGGCGCGGATTCCCAGGAAACGATGAAATATGCGTCAGGCGTCTATACATCCTCCATTGTACTGAACAACCAGACGATGGACCTAAAGGTTGTCGTAGACGATAACCGGATCCATGCAATCTCGCTGGATAATCTGGATGAAACCGCAGCGACAATGTATCCGCTGATGCAGCCGGCACTGGATCATATCAGCCAGCAGGTCTATGAAAAACAGTCTACGGAAGGGATAACCTATGAAGAAGCGAACCAATATACATCGGTCGTATTATTAAATGCGATCAATGACGCGCTTTCCAGAGCAGAAGTAGAAGAAAAAAAGCCGTGAATGTCCGCCGGAAAATCACAGCCGTTGTCTGTCCCGGCAGGTATAGGAACGATCCTGCGCCTGCCTGTACGTGACAAGGCTGTGAAGCGGTTCTGGCAGCTGCCTGGGACAAGAACTGCATGGTAAAATAATAAACGTATTAGTCCTGAGCCTGCGCGCTCATATAATCGCTGATTGCGTCCAGACTTACTTCTGTATAAGTAACAGGCTTGTTTGCTTGTACGCGGGAATAGACAGAAAAGCCGATCCAGGTAACGATTGCGACCGCGGCTACACTGCCGGCTATACTGTATAACAGGTGTTGTCTTTTTTCTTTTTTCAGCTGTTGCTTTCTGTTGTATTTCTCCTTTTTATATCGATCTACTTTTTGCTGGCTCATTCTAATAATCTCCTATTCTAAAATTCCTGTGTTTGTGTTACAATAACATCTGAATGCGGTGATTTATGACACCGTATTAGATTATACACGATTTTCGACGGTTTGTGGAGTGGAAAATAAAATTTTTTTATGAATTTCTTGTGAAAATATTGCAGGATACAGGCTTTATGCATTATAGTATAGGGATATCGCAGCCGCGGGGAGCGCGGTGGGACAAAGAAGGAAGGAAAAGACGAATGAAAACAGGAATTATTTTTGATATGGACGGTACACTATGGGACAGCGCCAGTCAGGTAGCAGCTGCATGGAGCCAGATCACAGTGCCAAAGCTTGGAAAGCAGGTGACGGCGCAGGATATGTACCGTACGATGGGAATGCCGATGGATGAGCTTGCGGCAGCGATATTTCCGGGTCATACGCTGGATGAGCTGCGTCCGGTGCTGGAGGAGAGCTTTCAGCTGGAGAATGATCATTTACGCGAGCATGGCGCCGTTTTGTATCCAAGGCTGATCGAAACGATACAACAGCTGTCGGAGGCTTATCCGCTTTATATCGTAAGCAACTGCCAGGTGGGTTATATCGAATCGTTTTTAGAGCATTATCAGCTGAAACAGTATTTTGAGGACTATATCTGCTTTGGTACAAACAATCGGCCAAAGGGGGAAAATATCGCACTTATCATCGAGCGGAATCATCTGGACAGGGGCATTTATGTCGGGGATATCCAAGCGGATCATGACGCGGCTGCATCAGGCGGCGCCGAATTTATCCATGCGGCGTATGGTTTCGGGACGGTGGCTGAAGATGTCCCGAAGCTGCGCGCGTTTGAAGAGCTGCCGGATCTGCTAAAGCAGCTGCTTTCGTAAACTGTTTCATTGCCAAATAGCGGGAAAGATGGTAAAATATTTCCATATGAAGTTATTTAGGTGTGCAAAAGAAGGGAATGAAACGAATATGAAAAAAAACAAAAGCAAACAAGCGCTGCTTGTGGCATTGACCGGGCTGTTTTTGCTTGGGCCGGTACGAAATGCATATATTCCGCAGATGATGGAAGTAAAAGCTACACAGGTGTCTGCTGCGCATGACAGTAAGCTGTCAGCCTTTGACATCGCTCCGGGCGTGCTCAGTCCGGCTTTTTCACCAGATGTTACGGAATATACGTCCACGGTTGACGCAAATGTAACAAGCGTGAGTGTACAGGCAGTACCGCGCGCTGCGGCTTCAGGAGCGGTCATTGCCGCGGTGGAAGGCAGAGACGGGCTGCGCCCAGGTGTCAATACGATCAAAGTGACGTGTTCTGCGGCGGATAATACGTATACCGTTTATACGGTCACGCTGACGGTCGGCAGCGCTGATGTGGGTGCACAGCAGCCGGATGGAAATACGGACGCAGACGGCACACAGCCGGATACAGGAACGACGAATACAGACGGGAATGCAGGCGGCACACAGCCGGGGGATGCTGAAAACTCGCCGCAGACGGGCGCAGATCCGGACCAAACAGGAGCTTCACTGCCAGACGATACTCCAGCGGGCGGGGATTTCACACCGGATGACGCTGAGGATGCTTCACAGCCGGACGGCTCATTGGATACAGGCAGCGCGGAAACTGCTAAAAACACGAAAAAGCGCAGTTTGGCAGAAAGACTGTCGGGCGCGGTCAAGGCAGACGGAACGGTAAAGCTAAGCGGCGCGGCTTATCAGATTTCCAGCGGCTTTACGTACGGCTCGGTATCGCAGGATATTCCGTCTGCGTTTGGGCAAGGCTCGGTGCAGATCGGGGATAACAACTATTCCACGCTTTATTGCCCGTCAAACGGCGTGCATCTGGTCTATATGGAAAATACGGATGGAAAAGGCGCGACCGGATTTTATTTTTATGATGAGATGAAAAACGTGGTAGAGCGTTTTAAATATGTTGGGACAGACGAAAATTTTGTTATTTTTATCAGCAATGCCAGACAAGAGGTTCCGGCAGGATACGGGGAAAAAACGTTAAAGCTCCCTTCTGGCAAAAAGGCGGCGGCTTATCAGAGTCAGTTTTCGGATGAGCTTAAGGACTATTATCTCGTCTATGGTATTTATTCGGACAGTACGAGCGGCTGGTATCTGTATGATAAAAAGCAGGGGACTTATCTGCGGTATTCCGATGCGTTTGCGTCTTATGAGGATCAGGAGGAGGACGGCAAGGAAGAAGTAGAGCGGACCGTTTCCCTGACAAAATACAATACGCTGAATGAAAAGTATACGGAGCTAAAGGACAGCCGTGTGAAAATCGTGAGCATCCTTGTGGTTGCGATCGTTCTTTTGATTATCATCTTTACGGCGCTGCTGCTGCGCGGCCATGATGATGACGAGGACGACACGGAGACGGACGCTGGGGGACGCGGCAGGAAAAAAAGGCCGAAAAAAGCAGGCGGGCAATCGGAGCCGATCTCCAAAAGTTCACTGGCGGCAGGCAGGAGCTTTGAAGGGAATGTCAGCAAGCGTTCAAAAAAGGTAACGAAAACCTTTACCCAGGATACTGCCAGACAGACGCAGGCAAGGGCAAACGATTCCTCAGACCATATCAGCACGCCGGAGGAAATACGCGCGCAGGTCAGCAGAGGACAGGCTGGGCAGAAACAGCGGCAGAACGATTTTCGCGGCTTGGCGGGAGAGCCTGCATCGCCGGATACGATGCAGATGGCGGCGGAGCGGATGCGCCAGTCTGTAAAGTATACGCGTAAGGCGTCGAAAGCAGAGCCGCAGGCACCGGAGCACGATCCGATGGACGACTGGGATATGGAAGAGTCTGCTGGCCGCAGGCCGCAGAAGTCCGGCAAGGCTCTTCGAAAGAAGCGCGCCCGTCAGGATGAGGATATGGAGATTATGGATTTGAACGACTTATAACGAATTTCGGAGGAAAGATGGATGCGAAAACCATATACTGCAAAAGCGCAGAAGGCATTGGATCTTGCGGGCAGAATATCAAAAAACCTGCAGCATAATTATATCGGAACTGAGCATATCCTGCTCGGACTGATAAAAGAAGGGACTGGTGTGGCAGCTCAGATTTTAATGGATAATGGTGTAGAAAAGGACCAGCTGTTGCAGCTGATCCAAGATCTGATTGCGCCTTCCTCTTCCGTTGCGGTTTTGGAGCGCGACGGCTATACGCCGAAAACGGAGCTGCTGCTGGAAATGGCGGCTGCGGAGGCGGACCGTTTCCGCAGCGAGACGATCGGTACGGAGCATTTGCTCTTGGCGGTCATCAAATCGGCGGACTGTGCGGCGTCCCGTCTGATGAACACGATGAACGTGAATATGCAGAAAATGTATATTGATATTCTCGTAGCAATGGGCGAGGATACCAATTTATATAAAGAAGATTTTCAAAACGGCAAGCCGATCCGCAGAAAAGACGGGGCGACAGCTATGCTGGACCAGTATTCCAGAGATCTGACGCATCTGGCGCTGGAGGATGCTTTGGATCCGGTGATCGGCAGAGAGCAGGAGATTGAGCGTGTGATCCAGATATTGAGCAGGCGCGGAAAAAACAACCCATGTCTGATCGGAGAGCCAGGCGTAGGCAAGACGGCGATCGTGGAAGGTCTGGCACAGCGCATCGTATCCGGTATGGTACCGGACAGCGTTGCGAACCGGCGTGTCGTAACGCTGGATCTGTCGGGAATGGTGGCAGGCTCCAAATACCGCGGAGAATTTGAAGAGCGTATTAAGCGTGTGATCCATGAGGTGACGACGTCAGGCAATATTATTTTGTTTATCGATGAGATCCATACGATCATTGGAGCAGGCAGCGCGGAAGGCGCGATCGATGCTTCCAATATTTTAAAGCCGGCGATGGCGCGCGGTGAGATCCAGCTGATCGGCGCCACTACGATCGAGGAATATCGTAAGTACGTGGAAAAGGACGCGGCGCTTGAACGGCGTTTTCAGCCGGTAACCGTAGAAGAGCCGACGACCGCGCAGACCGTAGAGATTTTAAAGGGACTGCGTGCACGCTATGAGGAGCATCACCAGGTCGAGATCACAGACAGCGGGCTGGAAGCGGCCGCAAAGCTGTCTGCAAGGTACATCAGCGACCGCTTTCTGCCGGATAAAGCAATCGATTTGATCGATGAGGCGGCTTCCAGAGTGCGTCTGGCCGGGTATCCGGTGCCGGAGCGGCTGACCGAGCTGGAACGGCAGATGCATGAGCAGGAGCAGGCGTTGGAGCAGGCGTTAATAGACCAAGAGTTTGAGCGGGCAAGCCAGATAAAGGCAGAGCGCGACAAATGCAAAAAGGAGCATGACAAGCTGTTAAAGCGCTGTCAGAAAAACAATGAGAAGCACCGTCTGAGCGTTGGGGAAAATGAGATTGCCGACGTTGTATCCGGCTGGACGAAGATCCCAGTGAAAAAACTGACCGAAGGAGAAGCGGAGCGGCTGCAAAAGCTGGAAAAGATACTGCATAAGCGCGTAATCGGACAGGAAGAGGCTGTTGGAGCCGTTGCAAGGGCGGTCCGCAGAGGGCGGGTAGGCTTAAAGGACCCAAATCGCCCAATCGGCTCCTTTTTATTCCTTGGGCCTACCGGCGTAGGCAAGACGGAAATATCAAAAGCGCTGGCGGAAGCGATGTTTGGCGATGAGCAGGCGATCATCCGCGTGGATATGTCGGAATATATGGAAAAGCACAGCGTATCCAAGCTGATCGGTTCTCCTCCGGGATATGTCGGATATGACGAGGGCGGGCAGCTTAGCGAAAAGGTACGCCGTCATCCGTATTCGGTCATTTTGTTTGACGAGATTGAAAAAGCGCATCCCGATGTTTTCAATATTTTGCTGCAGGTGTTGGACGATGGTCGGATCACCGATGCCCAGGGCCGCAGGGTGGATTTTAAAAATACGATTATCATAATGACGTCCAACGCGGGCGCGCAGGCAATCGTAGAACCGAAAAAGCTTGGGTTTGCGTCGTCTGAAAATGAAAAGCAGGATTACGAACGGATGAAAAACGGTGTTATGGAAGAGGTCAGACGGATCTTCAAGCCGGAGTTTATCAACCGGATCGATGAAATGCTCGTATTCCGTATGCTCAATCGGGAGGATATGAAAAAGATCGTTGCCCTGATGACGAAAAACCTTGTGGAGCGATGCAAAACACAGATGGATATCCAGCTGGTCATCCGCGATACGGCAAAGAGCTACGTAGTAGAAAAAGCGTATGACCCGAAGTATGGTGCAAGACCGCTGCGCCGGATGATACAGACCGAGATCGAAGATAAGCTGGCAGAAGAGATACTTTCCGGCAAAGTCAAAAAGGGCGGCACAGTGACGATTGGAACGAAGAATAAGCAGATCCATTTTTCGGGCCAGGCGTGAACCCATGGATTTTTGCACTCCTGAATCATGTTCTTACGGTCTTTGCAGCAGAGTGCAAAGACCTGCCTGAACTGTTATGGAACTGTTGCAAAAGAGCTTTAAAAATTGAAAAAACGGGTGACAATTTTGACAGAACTATAGTATAATAAGCTTACTACTATCTTTTTAAGCAACTGGAGGATAAAAAAATGAGTGTAATTAGCGAACTGATTCGTACGGAAGCGGATGGCACCATTAGCTTTGGGGACTATACATTGGCTTCCAAGACAAAAAAGGACAATTTTGCGCATGGCACGGACAGCTACAAAGTTAAGACATTCCGCGAGATCACAAAGCTGGAATGCAACGGCGTCTTTGTATACGAGTCCGTACCAGGAACAGCGGTAAACGGCCTGGACATTACAGAAAATGAGGTTTCTTTTCAGGTAGAGGGGCCGGAGGACGCAAAGATTACACTGGGACTTTCGGATTCTACGGAATACGAGGTGCTGATCAACGGCGAAAATGCGGGAACGATGAAAACGAACCTGGGCGGCAAGCTGACCGTAAGCGTAGAGCTGGGAGCGCAGGAGCCTATCGCCGTCCGGATTGTAAAGAAATAAATATGGCAAAAGCAAAAACCATTTATTTCTGCCAGGAATGCGGGCACGAATCGTCAAAGTGGCTGGGCCAGTGTCCGGGCTGCAGACAGTGGAATACGTTTGTGGAAGAAACGATAGAGCGAACAAAGAGCACGTCTGCAAAAAAGCTGGGCCAGTCAGCGAAGCCAGTTGTGCTGTCGGAAATCACAACAGAACGGGAAGAGCGCTTTACAAGCGGCTTCCCGGAACTTGACCGTGTGCTCGGCGGCGGGATCGTACCAGCCTCGCTCGTGCTGGTTGGCGGAGATCCCGGAATCGGCAAATCCACGCTGCTGCTGCAGGTGTGCCAAAAGCTGAGCGCACAGCAAATCAGCGTCCTTTATATTTCTGGGGAAGAGTCGCTCCAGCAGATAAAAATACGTGCGCAGCGGATCGGAACGTTTACGGACAGACTGTCGCTGCTTTGCGAGACAAATCTGGAGACGATAGACGGCGTGCTGCGGCGGGAAAAGCCGCAGGCGGTCATTATCGATTCGATCCAGACGATGTACAGTGAGAGTATTTCATCCTCGCCGGGCAGCGTCTCCCAGGTGCGGGAGGCGACGGCGGCGTTTATGCAGCTGGCAAAAGGGCTTGGGATCACAATTTTCATTGTTGGCCATGTGACAAAGGAAGGCGTTGTGGCAGGCCCGCGCGTATTGGAGCATATGGTCGATACGGTTTTGTATTTTGAAGGCGACCGCCATGCGGCTTACCGCATTTTGCGCGGCGTGAAAAACCGCTTTGGCTCTACCAATGAGATCGGGGTATTTGAGATGCGCGATCAGGGACTTGCAGAAGTGACGAACCCATCGGAATATATGCTCAGCGGAAAGCCGAAGGATGCGTCCGGCTCTGTCGTCGCCTGCTCGATCGAGGGGACGCGCCCGATCCTTTTGGAGGTGCAGGCATTGGTCTGCCGCAGCAATTTCGGTATCCCGCGCCGGACTGCGGCGGGCACCGATACGAACCGTGTGAATCTCTTGATGGCAGTATTGGAAAAAAGGCTGAACCTGCGTCTTAGCGAATGTGACGCGTATGTAAATATTGCAGGCGGTATCAAAATGAACGAACCAGCGCTGGATCTAGGGATTGTGCTGGCGATCTTGTCCAGCTATAAGGAGCGATGTATTGATGAGAAAACGATCTGCTTTGGCGAAGTGGGCTTAAGCGGTGAGGTGCGCGCGGTCAATATGGCAAAGCAGAGGATCTTGGAAGCGCGCAAGCTTGGATTTACGACGTGCATCCTGCCGAAGGTATCGGTGGACCCGAAGATGAAGGCAGACGGCATTACACTGATAGGCGTGGATAATGTGCAGGAAGCCGTACGCAGGATTTTATAAGCGGATCAACTGGAAAAGAATGAAAAAATTAGGAAAAACGCCCAAAAAATAACGGTTTTGGCGTTTTTCTTTTTCTGTAAGGACAAAGAGAAAAGACTTTTCTAAATGTCCGGAATGATTTATAATATATTAGGATCAGTATATGATGATCTAAATGGGAGTCACTTTGCATAGGGAAAGGAGGGACGAGATGTTTGAGTTTTTTAAGAAAAAGACTTCCGGCAAGCCAAAAGCAGTAGTTTTTGTAGATTATGAGCACTGGTATTACGGGTATCACAATAAAGTGCAGATGAAGCCGAATGTAGAAGAATGGATTGATGAATTAAAGCAGGAGTATGAGATACACAAGCTCTACATATTTGGCGATTTTTCAGAGCCTAAGATCGGTACGGAATTAGAAAAGCTTAAGGCGCTTACTGATCATGTCGTACATACGGCAAGCACGAAGGAAGGCGTGGACAAGGATTTCACGGATATTATTATATTGGATACCATTTACCGCAGTATGGCAGAGAAAAATGATGATGAGGTATACATTCTTTTCACGGGCGATGCTCATTTTACAAAGGTTGTGGAATATCTGAAAGAAAAGGATAAAAAAGTAATCATCTATGGGGTGAAGTTTGCATTCAGCAATGCGTTGAAATCTGCTGCTACAAGTTATGTGGAGATGCCAAGACAGGAACAGGAGCGTAATCATTATAATGATCTGATCTTGATCAGCCTGGACCGTCTGCGGACAAAAAATGCGGCGAGAAAGCCTTCATACTGGAAAACGATCGAAAGTGTAGCGTCGTACAACCGCGTGTCGAAATCGCGCGTAAAGACTGCATTAGACGGCATGATCAGCCAGAAATACATTGAGGTTACGACGAAAAAAACCGGAAGAAACCATGAATATACGCAACAGCTGTTAGAAGTGGACTGGACGCATCTGCAGGAAGATGGACTGTGGCAGTCTGCAGCTAGGTAATATTTTTTTAGGCGGTGTAAAATCTGAAAAACACCGTATACGATGAATGAAAGTACTTCCGAAAGGATTCAGCCGCAGTTACAGCAAGGATAGGAGAAGATTTTGGGGAGCGGAAGAAATACGGCAGGGAAGCCGATTTCAGATTAGGACAAGGCTGACAAAAAATATCAATAGAGAAGAGAATGAAGAAATAGAAAGAGAAATGTCCGCGATGGGGATGGATAAATAAAATTGACAGGATAACTGTTGCAAAAATTGCCGCAGAAAGGAAGCGTACTGGATCGGTTCAGTTAGTTCCCGTCTGCGGCTGCTTTTTTGGAGGAGATAATCATGTATGCATGGCTTGTGGTCAATGCCTTTCTTGAATCAGATAAATTCCAGCAGCTTTTTGCATGGCTTGTGCAGGCGGCGAAAAAGCAGGGCTGTACGCTGGAAATAAAGACCAATGCGCAGCTTTTGCCAGAGCTTGCAGACGGAAAGCTGTATAAGCTGGAACAGCCGCAGTTTGTTATTTTCTGGGATAAGGATATCCGTTTAGCAAGACTGCTGGAAAAGCTGGGGCTGCGGCTGTTTAACTGTGCGGACAGTATCGAAGCTTGTGATGATAAGGCGCGGACGTATCTAGAGCTTTTAAGCTATGGGATTCGTATGCCAAAGACGGTGATCGCACCGAAAACTTTTCGGATCGACGGGTATCCGAAGCTGGATTTTCTGCCGGAGGTGGAGCGTGTGCTTGGATATCCGATGGTTTTAAAGGAATGCTATGGCTCCTTCGGACAGCAAGTATGGCTTGTGCACAGCTATGCGGAGCTGCTGGAATGTCTGCAGGGAATAAAAAACCGGCCATTTTTATTCCAAGAATACATTGCTTCGTCAGCGGGGCAGGATATTAGGATTCAAATGGTTGGAAAACGGGCGGCTGCCGCGATGCGCCGTTTTAATCAAAATGATTTCCGGGCGAATATTACGAATGGAGGAAGTATGGAGCCGTATGAACTGGACGAGGCGCAGCTTGCGATGGCGCGGCAGGTGATGGAGATCCTAAAGCTGGATTTTGCAGGGATAGATATCCTGTTTGGAGAACATGGAGAACCGGTGTTGTGTGAAGCTAATTCCAATGCACATTTTGTAAATATCTGGAAGTGTACGGGCGTGAACGCGGCAGAAGAGATTGTACGGTATTGTATGGACGCGTCGGCCGGGGAGCAGGTGAGGGTATGAGGCAGGTGATCACTTTACAGACAGCTATCTTACCACCGGATACTTTTTCTGGATGGATCTTGTATACGATTGGGGATAGCAGCTGGAATCCGCACTACATCAGACTTTACGAGACTGCCTGCGCGAAACGTGGGATGACTATTTGCCAAGGCCTGTATGATCCAAGGCTGCTGAGCGATTGGGTGGCTGTACGGCGTTTGGAAAATCTGCTGTGTACTAAGAGGCCGCAGTTTGTGATCAACCGTACGAGGGATTTTCGCCTTGCGCAGCTTTTGGAATCTGCGGGGATCCATGTGTTTAATAATGCGCAGCTGTGCCGCTTTGGAAACGATAAGGCTTTGGCGTGTGCGTATATGCAGCGGCGTAAAATACCGGTAATGCCGACAATCTGCGGTCTGCAGACACCTCCGCCGTGGTATCCGGCAGTCGTGAAATCACGCGGCGGGCATGGCGGTACGGAGGTTTTTTATATCCGTGACGCGTCTGCGTGGCACGAATGGAACAGCCAGAGGCGTTTGCAGGCGGCGGAACAAGCGCAATACATAGTACAGCAGGCAGCTTCCGAGCTTGGCAGAGATGTGCGTGTTTATGTGGTTGGAAATGAGATAAGGGCGGCTGTGCTGCGCGTCTCAGATACGGATTTTCGCAGTAATTATTGTCTTGGCGGCAGCGTGCGCCTGTATGAGCTGTCCGGTGAGGAGCGCGCGCTTGTACAGCGTGCGGCGTCTGGGCTTTCGATCGGAATGGTGGGAATAGATTTCATTTTCCATAAAGGGCAAATGGTGTTTAATGAGCTTGAGGATATGGCAGGTGCCAGAGGCTTGTATTCTTTGACTGATCATGATATTGTAGATGATTATGTTGACTTTATATGCAAAACAATAGCAAATACGGATACCAGACAGCATCCGTGAGGAGGAACAGGAATGGCGGAGGAACAAACAAAAAAGCGGATATGCAAAAAGTGTCTGCTAAGAGAACTTGCAGTGGAAGATCAGAAAAATATCCAAAGATATTTGGATGCAATAAAAGAAAAAGACCGCGTGCAGGAGCAGGTCTATGAAAAAAGACTTGTTATCTGCAAGTCGTGCGACAGATTAAGCGAAGCGACCTGCCAGGCGTGCGGCTGCTACGTGGAGCTGCGGGCAGCGCTACGGCATGGCAGATGTCCTTATAAAAAATGGTGAAATAGCTTATGTGCTTTCTATGGGTGTATAATGGATACTGACCTTGATATCCTGACCATAGTTGCCAAAGCCTTTTCCGTAAATCGTAAGACCACCGACATTCTCAGCGTCGTCGTCCACGCCCAGCCGCAGCTTGATCATGCTGTTGCTGTTCAAGTGGAAATCCAAGATCGTCTTATCGGAAATCTGCAGTCCGTCGATAAACGTCCCTTTATGATTAATAACAAGCATTTTCAATAGCCCGTACTGGTTCCAGTTCGGGAACCACCAGTCCGGTGTAAAGATGCCGCGTACGTCGCCAAAATCACCAGGCGAGGTCCACTTCCCGATAAATACGTCATTTAAATAAAAGCTGATATCAGACAGCCAGTTATTGTTAGAGCCAGGCGCTTCGGAGCTTAGCTCGGCCGAAATGACGATCTGCGTGATCCGCTGGGTGTACGGAATAAAGTTTGGTATCATATATTCTACATAACCTTTTGTAAACCAGAGGATATCGGCGTCATAGCGTCCCGGATGCGCGAAATAGCGCGTATCGTCCACCTCTCCGATAAGCCGCTGGTCAGAAGCAAGGCCGCAGGTTGGAAATACCTGATAATTAGAAAAGTGTCCGACTTTTAATTCTGTATTGTAGACGTTTTCCTGAATGATCGGGTTGTTGATCTCGATCAGCACCTTGTCCAGCTGAAGGGAACAGAGCTTCTGGTTACCATGGCTGGCGGATTCGTTGGATGTGTTGACGATACCGCACGCTTCCAGCTTTTTAATGTGGTTCGTCAGTGCGCCGTTTGTAATGTTCAGCCTGGTTGCCAGCTCATTCATATTCATATATTTATTTACGATCAGCAGCTTAATGATCTCGATTCGTATTTCCGAACCAAGCGCTTTAAAAAATTCTAGTCCATCGTCAAGCGATTCGATATGCAGCATAATAAATTCCCCCGTTGATATAATGCCATATTGTATCTGCCCAGTTGCCCTTACGCTGCATGGTAAATGCATCATGCTGTTCTGAACAGCTGACAAATTGATAGTTTTGTTGGGACCCCATATTATTAGTAACAGTATAGCGAAAAAGAAGGAATGCGTCAATCCTTTATAAAATTGAAAAATAGTTCTGACCAATCTAAACAAATTGCCTTTCATCAAATCTTAATAGAAATGAAAAAGTCAAAATCTACAATTTTTAAATAAATCAACCCCTTATTTTGAAAATAATATACAAAATCCCAGCTCTGTTTTTTAACATATTTCACAAATAACTAAAATAGTATAGAAAAATCTAAAACAAATATTGACAAATTATAAAAAATATAATAACCTACTTTTATGAAGTTAGAGAGCTGATTTCAAATTTTAAGGGATTTTCAAAACAGGAGGGAAAGCAATGAAAAAGAAGTTAGTAAGCGCCTTATTGTGCGCAACAATGACTGCTAGCTGTCTTGCATTTGCAGGCTGCGGCGGTTCTGACGACAGTACGGAAAGCAAAAGCGATGCGGCAGACGACAGCGCAGATGCAGCGGGGGATGACGCGGCAGACGACGCAGATGCGCAAGGAGATACCAGCACAGGAGAAGAAGTGGATTTTTCTGGCACATTCGGTGATGAAAACGGTACAAAGCTTTCGATGTGGACGTTCGTAGACGTTCATGCGAACTTTTACGGCAAGATGGTTGAAATGTGGAATGAGAAAAATCCAGATAATACGATCGCACTGGAAGCAACGGCTTATCCATTTGCAGATATGCATCAGAAATTGTTAATGTCTTTTCAGGCAGGCGAAGGCGCGCCGGATATCGTAGACGTTGAAGCTGGCCAGTATCCAAATGTTATTGAAGGCTTAGATACCTGGTTATATCCATTGGATGACGCAATGGCGGAATACAAAGAAGATATGGTACAGTCCCGCCTGGAAATTTATATGGGTTCAGACGGCCATTACTACGGTGCACCGTTCCATGTAGGCGCAACCGTTATGTATTATAATCTGGGCGAGCTGGAAAAGTATGGCATCAAGCAGGAGGATATTGACGCTATTGTAACATGGGAAGACTGGAAAGCGCTTGGTAAGAAATATGTGGAAGCGCGCGGCGAGGAAGGCAAATTCTGGACTAGTGTGGATACAGGCGGCACGGACTGGATATGGATCGCTATGGCTGAGCATGGAGAGGATTGGACAGGTACCTTCGAAGAAGCGCCGAACGTACAGCTGGAATCTGTAAAGAAGATGCTTACCTTAGAAAAGAGTATGCTGGACGAAGGAATCGCAGAGGTTTCTCCGGAAGGCCAGGTAGATACGGATCCTGGTATCAGCAACATCTTAGAGCATAATATCGTAGCGTTCCCGAAGGCAATGTGGTATATGTCAAGATTCCTGGATAAGATGCCGGATGAAAAGGGTAACTGGTATATCGCGCCATGTCCGGTATTTGAGGAAGGACAGCCGCGTTCTGTAGGTATTGGCGGTACTGGTACGGTTGTAACGCAGCAGTCTGCAAACAAAGAGCTGGCAGCTGATTTTGTATGTTATGCAAAGATGTCTCCGGATGGTTCTAAGGTTATTTGGGAAGATCTTGGATTTGACGTATGTAATACTTCTTTGTGGGATGACGATGCGTTTGCACACAATAAAGACAATAAATACAATACGTTCTTCCGCAATATGCCGTATGACGTATTGAATGAGATCAAAGATGAGATTGGCAAGATCAGCATTTTGAAAGCAACAACGACTATCGGCGAGCAGTTTAACCTGACTTCTTTTAATGAAATCTTAGAAGAAGGAAGAGATATTGACGAGGTATTGCAGGAAGCGCAGGATGCGATCGATCTGGAACAGTAAATACATAGCGTGTGATTGGCAGCAGCGACAGATTTTTATAAGGAACAGTGAAGGCATCGGAGCTGTTGCATGAATGGAAATGCCTGAGAGCCTGATTCTCAGGCATTTCTTTTCTTATCTAAGGGAGAGGAGAAGGAACGTGAAAAAGCAGAATATTTTTCAAAAATTTTTATATTCCCAGAAGGTAGCGCCGTATGTATTTGTATTGCCATTTTTATTGAGCTTTTGTATCTTCTGGATTTATCCGCTTTGCAGTACGGTCGTTATGAGCTTTCAGGATATTAAGCCGGTTGGCGCAGAATGGGTTGGCGCAACAAATTATACGAAGCTGTTAAAGGACTCCGTGTTCCATACAGCGATAGGAAACAGCTTTTTGTATATGATCCTTACATTAATATTGCTGATTCCATTTCCAATGCTGTTCGCGGCATTAATGGACAGCCGCCTGGTAAAGGCGAAGGGGTTGTGGAAGGCTATTTTATATATGCCGTCTTTAACATCTGTCGTTATTTCCGGTACATTGTTCCGTTTTATGTTTACAGAAATGAAATCCGGACAGATGAATAAAATTATGATCGCGTTGGGGATGCAGCCGATTGAATGGCTAAAGATCAAAGGGACAGCATACGTTGCCCTGCTGATGCTTGCCTGCTGGCGATGGACGGGTGTTAATATGCTTTATTTCCTGTCCGGTCTAAAAGGGATCGATACTAGTTTGTACGAATCTGCTGAAATCGACGGGGCTACCTCATGGAAAAGGTTTTGGTATATTACGCTTCCGCTTTTAAAACCAACGACTATTTATGTATGCACGATCTCTATTTATGCAGGGCTTGCAATGTTCTTGGAATCCTTTATGTTATGGCCGGGAAATACGTCGCCGAAAAATATCGGCCTTACGATTGTAGGTTATTTATACCGCCGCGGTATAGAAAAGAATCAGATGGGGTATGCTTCGGCTGTCGGCCTTGTATTGTTAGTTATTGCGCTGATCATTAATATGGTACAGCTGGTGATGACCGGTACGTTTAAAAAGGAGGAGAGGTAAATGGCTAAGACAAGATCAGAGCAGGTTGGTGGTACAAAAACGACCATTCTAACGATGCTTTCCACGGGGATGTTTGTATTAGTAAGCTTTATTATTGTTTTTCCTGTGCTTGCCGGATTCCTTGCATCTTTCCGGCCGGGCCAGGAGCTGTTCCGCAAGGGTTTGTCACTCAACCTTGATTTTTCTACCATGACGTTGAAAAATTATAAGTATATCTTCAGTGGCAACGCGGATTCCTTAAGATACTTAAATTCGTTTAAGAACAGCTTGTTTTTAACGTTTGTAACGGTTGTGGGGACGTTGGTTGTTTGCTATTTTATTGCATATGGTATTTCGATGTATGATTTTAAGCTTCGCAACGTACTGTTTTTCCTTGTGATCGCGACGATGATGGTTCCGTTTGAAATCCTGATGCTTCCATTATATCAGGAGATCATTAAGCTGAACCTGACCGATACGACATGGGGCGTTGTGCTTCCCGGTGTTTGTAGTGCGTCCACGATCTTCTTTTTCCGGCAATATATGATCGGCCTGCCGAAGGAGCTGCTGGAGGCTGGACGTATTGACGGAGCGACGGAGTATGGGATCTGCGTCAAAGTTATGCTTCCGATCGTGAAGCCGGCGTTTGCTTCGATGGCAATCCTGACTTCTATGGGGTCTTGGAACAACCTGCTGTGGCCGATGCTTGTATACAGAAGCCAGTCAAAATTTACGCTTCCTGTCTATTTAAACGGGCTATTGAATCCATATGGGAATAACTATGATATCCTGATCGCAGGTTCCATGTTTTCCATTATACCGGTATTAGCAGTATTCCTCTGCTTCCAGAGTTATTTTGTAGACGGTATGGTTGCCGGGGCGGTGAAGGGCTAAAAGCCGAGCGGCATAAAATATAGAAAAGAACGACCGGCTGAGACTGGGCTGGCCGTTCTTTTTTATCGGACTGTGATACGCACAGCAATGTGCTCCTAAAGGATATGAGTATAAAAAGTAGAAAGAAGGAACTGGAATGGATACGAAATTAACGTATAATGAGCCGTGGATCTCGCAGCGGGCGGATCCTTATGTGTACAGGCATACGGACGGCGTATATTATTTTACAGCGTCGGTGCCTGCTTATGATAGTATCTGCCTGCGCAGGGCGGACAGTCTGGCAGGGCTTCCGCAGGCGGAAGAGGTCGAGGTGTGGCACAAGCATGAGGAAGGCCCGATGAGCATTCATATCTGGGCGCCGGAGCTGCATTATCTGGATGGCAAATGGTATATTTATTATGCAGGCGGCGATAAGGACGATGTATGGGAGATACGCCCTTATGTACTGGAATGTATGGGGAACGACCCGATGAAAGACCCATGGAGAGAGCTTGGTAAAATGAAGAGGGCGCCGGAGGACGAGTTTTCCTTTGAAGCGTTCTCGCTGGATGCCACGGTATTTGATAATAAAGGCGAATATTTTTATGTCTGGGCGGAAAAGGTCGGTGTTGGCAAGCAGATTTCCAACCTGTATATTGCGAAAATGGCAAGCCCGCATCAGCTGCAGACGGTACAGGTGCTATTAACAACGCCGGATTATGACTGGGAGCGCGTCGGCTTTTGGGTAAACGAAGGCCCGGCGGTCATTAAGCATGGAGGGAAGCTGTTTTTGACGTATTCCGCCAGTGAGACGGGAGAGCATTATTGTATGGGGATGCTGTCGGCAGATATGGAAGCCGACCTTCTTGACCCGTTGTCATGGAAAAAGGAGCGTTACCCGGTGCTTTGCACGGATGCATCCAAAAAGATATTCGGGCCTGGGCATAATTCGTTTACGACGGATGATGAGGGAAACGATATTATGGTATACCATCTGCGGACAGAAGCAAAGATCGAAGGAAATCCGCTGTATAATCCGAACCGCCACGCATGTCTGATGAAAGTGCGCTGGGACGAGCGGGGATGGCCTGTTTTTACTTATGAGGATGAATAAGCTGGATAGCGGACAGAAGCGATACGGCATGGATGCGTCTGCAGACGGCCGTGTTGGATAGGAAAGGGAGATAGTGTATGGCAAAATTAGTCATTAATGAGGCGAAAAAGCAAGGGAAGATTGAGCCGGAGGTATACGGCCAGTTTTCTGAGCATTTGGGAAGGGGTATTTACGAGGGCCTGTTTGTAACGGAGGATTCTGGTATCGCAAATGTGAACGGGATGCGCACGGATGTCGTGGAAGCGTTAAAGGAGCTGGAGGTGCCTGTACTGCGCTGGCCGGGCGGATGCTTTGCCGATGAATATCACTGGAAGGACGGCATTGGGCCGAAGGAAACCCGCAAGCGGATGGTTAACACGAACTGGGGCGGCGTTGTAGAGGATAACAGCTTTGGGACGCATGAGTTTATGGAGCTGTGCCGTCAGCTTGGCTGCAAGACGTATGTCAATGGCAATCTTGGCAGCGGTACAGTGCAGGAAATGGCGGAGTGGATTGAGTATATGACGTTTGATGGCATATCGCCGATGGCTGACCTGCGTAAGAAAAACGGGCACGATGCGCCATGGAAGGTCGACTATTTTGGCGTGGGCAATGAAAACTGGGGCTGCGGCGGCAATATGAACCCGGAGCACTATGCGAATGAATACCGCCGTTACCAGACGTTTGTAAAAAATCTGGATCCGGATCAAGAGCCGATCCAAAAAGTCTGCTGCGGCGCCAATGTAGCTGATTATTATTGGACAAGGGATGTTCTGAAAACCTGCTTTTCTCATGTAGAAAAGAAAGCGCATGGGCATATGGACCATTTGTCGCTGCATTATTATGTGCATCCGAAAGGCTGGGAGATCAAGGGAAGCGCGACTGATTTCGACGAAGAGACTTGGTATCAAACGCTGTACAAGGCGCTGTATATCGAAGAGCTGATCGAGCGGCACGGTACGATCATGGACCATTTTGACCCGGAGAAGAAAATAGGGATGGCCATAGACGAATGGGGCACCTGGTATACGTGCGAGCCGGGCACGGATCCGGGCTTTTTGTATCAGCAGAATACGGTACGAGATGCGCTTGTGGCGGGGATCACGATGAATATTTTCAACAAGCACTGTGACCGTGTAAAGATGGCGTGTATTGCGCAGACCGTTAATGTGCTGCAGGCGATGCTGCTGACGGAAGGCGAAAAAATGATCAAGACGCCGACTTACCATGTCTTTCATATGTACCGCCACCACCAGGGGGCAAACCTGCTTGGCAGCGAGCTGACCGGTGTGGAGGATATCGGCATGGGAGAATGGCTTGTGCCAAAGGTAACCGAATCCGTATCGGAAAAGGACGGGATCATCACAATGACACTTAACAACCTGTCTGCGTCTGAGCAAGAGGAAGTAGATGTACACTTTATCGGAGACAGGGATCATAAGGTATTGGAAGCGAGGATTGTAACGCATGAGGATATGCATACGTATAACACGTTTGACGAGCCGGATAAGGTAACAGAGCAGGCGTTTAACGGCTATACGCTGCAGGGAAGCAGGATGAAGCTTGTGCTTCCAGTATGCAGTGTGGTGGAAATCCGCGTAAAATAGGCTGATGGAAAAGCCCCGAAAGCTGAGAACAGCTTCCGGGGCTTATGACTGTGTGGAAAACGGCTTGAAAAATAAAAAGGATATGTTATAATGTTCAGACAGGGAGGGAGAATTTCAGTACCATGAAGGATAACAAGAAAAAAAGCAGGCTTGTGCCCGGCGAATATCTGGTTGCGGCAATTTTTGCGGCAGTCATTGTTTTTGGTGTCTGGATGGCGATGCGGGCGGATGCAGGGAAGCGTAAAAGCGTGGAGGGTACGTATTCATGCGAATATCCGATCAACGGCTCGCAGGATAAGTCGATCACGGTTTACTATAAGTTCGACGCAAAGGAAGGGACGTTTGAGGAGCTGTGGGGCGAACGTACTTTGCTGACAGGCAGCTATACTGTGGAAGGAGATACGCTGACACTTGTCACCGACGGGAAGGAGGATACCGGGGCAAAGAGTGAGACGATCACATTTTTGATCCAGGACC
This sequence comes from uncultured Eubacterium sp., assembly GCA_910586225.1. Lineage (GTDB taxonomy): Bacteria > Bacillota > Clostridia > Lachnospirales > Lachnospiraceae > Eubacterium_J. Next base: position 24,446 of record CAJUIL010000021.1, read on the forward strand.
GCCTGCTGCTGGACCGGCAGTATTTATATGAAGGAAGTCTGCCTCCGGATGATACATTTGACGCGGAATGTACGATGAAGGATTTTGCAGGGCAGGAATATATTGTGCGTTTTGCGAAAGACGGCAGCTATACGTATACGATCAAGGCGTTATCCGCAGACGGTGACGACAAGGTGATGAAGGGAACCTATGAACGAGAGGGCGATTTGATCCACCGTACGAATGCGGATGGTGGGCCGATGACGGATTTTTATGTTTATGACGGAAGGCTGGCAGGTATTTTTTATACGAAGGAGTAGGATATGAACAATTTTTTTAGCTATGACAATGGATTTTTCCGGGTGGTCAATAAGATTGTGGACTGCTTTTGGGCGAGTATTTTGTGGATGGTGTTCTGCCTGCCGATCGTTACGGCGGGAACTGCTACGACGGCCTTGTATTATACCGTGCATAAATCGCTGCGCGGAAACAGGGGCTATGTCTGGCGGAGCTTTTGGTACTCGTTTAGAACCAATTTTAAACAGACGACCAAGATCTGGCTTATGATGCTTGTTGTGTTTGCATTTTTATTTGCCGATCATAGGATCATGCGGATGTTTGCCGAGCAGGGCTCCAAGCTGGGAATACTGTATTATTTTTTCCTGTTTCTGATGCTTTTTTGGGCGGTGTGGTGTGTCTACATTTTTACTTATTCCGCCAGGTTTGAAAACGGACTGAAGCAGACGATGAAAAACGCGGGGCTGATCGCACTGTTAAATCTGCCGTGGTCGTTTGTAGTGCTCGCTATTTTGCTGGTGGGAATGCTGCTTGCCTGGCTGTCGCCAATATCGATCGTATTTGTACCGTCGGCGGGGATGTGGCTGTATGATATGTTTTTAGAGAATATTTTCCGCAAATATATGTCGCCGGAGGATTTAGAGAAGGAGCAGGCGTTGGATTTTGGAAATCGTTAGGAACATAGCGTTGCAAAAAAGCAGCAGGGTATATCCATCCTGCTGCTTTTGTTATAGCAATGTTTTGCAATGCGTTCGCGCTTTCCGGCATCGGAATGTGCCATGTCAGATCAGTGATGGAACAAGCGGATTCCGGTAAATGCCATAACCATCTGGTGTGCGTTGCACGCGTCAATCACAGCCTGATCGCGTACGGAGCCGCCAGGCTGTGCGACGTATTTGACGCCGCTTCGGTAGGCACGCTCGATATTGTCGCTGAATGGGAAGAACGCGTCTGAGCCAAGCGTAACGTCTGCGCTGTTTTTCAGCCAGGCACGTTTTTCCTCTGCGGTAAATACCGGAGGCTTTACCAGGAAGGTGCGCTCCCATACGTCGTCTCCAAGCACATCCATATAATCCTCACCGATATACAGATCGATCGCATTATCACGGTCTGCACGCTTGATATCTGTACGGAACTGCAGTCCGAGCACCTGCGGGGACTGGCGCAGAAACCAGTTGTCAGCCTTGGTGCCGGCCAGTCTTGTACAGTGGATGCGGGACTGCTGTCCGGCTCCAATGCCGATCGCCTGTCCGCCTTTGACATAGCAGACAGAGTTGGACTGGGTGTATTTCAGCGTGATCATTGCAATAGCAAGATCGATCTTGGCTGTATCCGGCAGCTCTTTATTTTCGGTAACAATGTTGCTGAAAAACGCATCGTCAATCTTTAATTCGTTGCGGCCCTGCTCAAAGGTAATGCCAAAGACTTCTTTTTTCTCGATCGGAGCCGGCGTATAATTCGGGTCGATCTCAATGACATTGTAGGTACCGCGTTTTTTTGTTTTCAGGATTTCCAAAGCTTCCGGCTCGTAGCCAGGAGCAATAATGCCGTCGGATACCTCGTGGCTGATAAACTCTGCCGTAGGGACGTCGCACGGATCGGACAGTGCGATAAAATCGCCGAATGACGACATACGGTCAGCGCCTCTGGCACGGACGTAAGCACTTGCCAGCGGAGAATACTGTATTGGATAGTCGTTAGCCCAGTAGATTTTACGTTCGGTTTCATTTAAAGGAAGTCCGACAGCGGCGCCGGCAGGGGATACGTGTTTAAAGGAGGTCGCGGCCGCAAGGCCGGTTGCTTTCTTTAATTCCGTTACCAGCTGCCAGCCGTTTAGGGCGTCTAAAAAATTGATGTAGCCAGGTTTGCCGTTTAAGACGCGGATTGGGAGAGGGGCAGCGTCCTGCATATAGATGCGGGAAGGCGTTTGGTTTGGATTGCATCCGTATTTTAGTTCCAATTCGTTCATGGTGGGTTCTCCTTTGATTGCTCGATGTTGTGTTTTTTGACAGTGGGTCTTTTTGAGATTATAATTATAGAAGAGGTGGAGTGGTTTGTCAATATGAGAAGGCGGGTAACAGGTCAGCTTGCCTGAACTGTTACGATTGATGGATAAGGATAGATATTTGGCAGATAAAAAAGGCTCTTGCAATCAAACCTAAGATATGCTATAGTATAGACACAAAACGAAGAGCAACCGCCCACAAAGTGGTTGCCTCCATGTAAGGTTTATAAACCTACCTGCACGGCCAAGTACAAGGTAGGTTTATTTATTTTCGTTTGTTCGTCCTATCAATATAGGCAAGCAGCGCAATCAGGAAATTTCCGCCCAAAAGTAACAGGCTTAATACTTCATATGTATCCATCTGCACCACCTCCCTTCTTTTTCAAGTTAGGGAGATTTACCACCTTGTAACACGATTACTCTTTTGCGATTATATCATATCTTTCAACGCTCCACAACAATATTGTGAGGTGTTTGTGAAAAATAAAAAAATACTTTCCTTATAAGAAAAGATGTGTTATACTAGCCACTAGGCGTATTTGATGTACGTCTTGAGTTTAAGTGAAGGGAGAGTATTTTATGAAACACATCAAGACTTTAAATACCAAAAAATTGCAGAATACTGTTAAAAAAGGTGGCTGTGGTGAGTGCCAGACATCTTGCCAGTCTGCGTGTAAGACATCTTGCACTGTAGGAAATCAGACCTGCGAGCAGAGCAAATAGCATATTAGGATATGCGTATTGGAGCGTGTTTAAAAATTTATTCCGGTAGCAGTATGCTGCGGAATGGATTTTTAAACACGCTCTGAGAGTTGGAGAAGTTTACCGTTTCAGATGAGCAGAAGGGCCGTCCGCTATGCGTGCGGTCATTTGTGTGTCTTTAATTCTAGGGAGGATGGATCAGGCGTTGAGTTATCAGGTTCACCAATATAAAAATAACGGCTATAATATTGTTTTGGATGTAAACAGCGGGGCGGTGCATATTGTGGATGATGTCGTCTATGATGTGCTGGCGCTGTATCTGCAGATGGAGGGACAGGCGCAGGATGGCCTGCAGGAGGAGCTTGCGGCCAGGCTGAAGGACAAGTATCCGTCCGATGAGGTGAAGGAAGCGTTCGCGGAGCTGATGGAGCTGAAAGAGGCAGGCGATCTGTTTACCGAGGACGCGTATACAGATACAGTGTTTGATTTTAAAAACCGCCAGACTGTCGTAAAGGCGCTCTGTCTGCATATTGCACATGACTGCAACCTGGCGTGCCGTTACTGCTTTGCGGAAGAAGGCGAGTACCATGGGCGTCGTGCGCTGATGAGCTATGAGGTGGGAAAGGCGGCTTTGGATTTTCTGATCGCAAATTCCGGCAGCCGCAGGAACCTGGAAGTGGATTTTTTCGGCGGCGAGCCGACGATGAATCTGGATGTGGTCAAGCGGCTGGTACGCTACGGCAGGGAGCAGGAAAAGCTGCATGAGAAAAATTTCCGGTTTACACTGACGACGAACGGTGTATTATTAAATGATGAGATCATGGAATTTGCCAATCAGGAAATGGCAAACGTGGTGCTTAGTATTGACGGCAGAAAAGAGACAAACGACCGGATGCGCCCGTTTCGCAACGGTGCGGGAAGCTATGAGCTGATCATACCGAAATTTCAGAAATTTGCTGAAAGCAGAAATCAGAAAAACTATTATGTCCGGGGAACGTTTACGCACCACAATCTGGACTTTTCAAAAGACGTGCTGCATCTTGCGGATCTGGGATTTTGTCAGATTTCTGTGGAGCCTGTCGTAGCGCAGGAGACGGATGATTATGCGATACGTAAGGAGGATCTGCCGCAGTTATTTGACGAATACGACGCGCTGGCAAGGGAAATGATCAGGCGTAAAAAAGAAGGGCGCGGCTTTACCTTTTTCCATTATATGATTGACTTAGAGGGCGGGCCATGCGTGGCAAAACGGCTGTCCGGCTGCGGCTCTGGTACGGAATATCTGGCGGTGACGCCATGGGGAGATCTGTATCCGTGCCATCAGTTTGTTGGAAATGACAGGTTTTTGATGGGAAATGTAAAAGAAGGCGTGACAAATACGCAGATTCGTGATATGTTTAAAAGCTGTAATGTATATGCAAAGGAAAAGTGTAAGGAATGCTTTGCAAGATTTTACTGCAGCGGCGGATGTGCGGCGAATGCCTGGAATTTCCATGGAGATATTCACGGAACCTATGATATCGGGTGTGAGCTGCAGAGAAAGCGGGTAGAGTGCGCGATCATGATTCAGGCGGCACTTGCGCAGGAGTAACGTCTGTAAAGACAGCTGCAGCTACTACAAGTTTAAGGAAGGGATAAAAAAATGAAAAAAGGAAAAGGCATTGCAATACTGTGTATTGTTTTGGCTTGTATTCTCGGTCTGGGATACTATGCTTCGATTATATTATCCTCGACCGGACGCGGGGAAAACCAGAACATTTCGCTCGGTCTGGATTTGGCCGGGGGCGTAAGTATTACGTATCAGATTCTAGATGAGGAAGCAACGGCAGAGCAGATCAGCGATACCGTCTACAAGCTGCAGAGGCGTGTAGAAGACTATAGCACGGAGGCGCAGGTGGCAAGGGAAGGCAGCGACCGGATCACGGTTGCGATCCCAGGTGTTACGGATGCCAATGACATTTTGGAGGAGCTTGGTACGCCAGGTTCTTTGGAATTTCAGGATCCGGACGGCAATGTCGTGCTGACGGGCGACGATGTGTCGAACGCGGCGGCGCGCTATGTGACACAGGATGGAAGAAATCAGGCGATCGTAGAGCTGACGTTTACAGATGACGCGGCAGAGACATTTTCCGAGCTGACAGGAGCAAATATCGGAAAGATCATTCCGATCGTATATGATGGGGAAATTATCAGCTCCCCGACAGTAAATTCACAGATTACCGGAGGTACGGCTTCGATCGAGGGTATGGAATCTTTTCAGGCAGCGGAGACGCTGGCGTCCCAGATTCGTATCGGTTCACTGTCTCTGGAGTTAGAAGAGCTGACCTCACAGGTTGTCGGCGCATCCTTAGGAGAGGAAGCAATCTCTACCGCGCTGACAGCGGCGGCGATCGGACTGGCTCTGATCATTATATTTTTGATCGCGTTTTACTGGATCGCAGGTGTGGCGACTTCGCTGGGGCTGTTGATCTATGCGACAGCAGTTGTAGCGGTTATTTATTTGTTTGAGGTGACGCTGACACTTCCGGGTATCGCAGGTATTATTCTCGGTATCGGTATGGCAGTGGATGCCAACGTAGTGATCAACGCACGTATCAAGGAAGAGCTTGCACTTGGCAAGTCTACGGGTGCTGCGATCAAAACAGGTTATCAAAAAGCGCTGTCCGCGATTATTGACGGAAACGTAACGACGCTGATCGCGGCGGCGGTACTGGCGGTAAAGGGTTCAGGTACGGTAAAGGGCTTTGCTTATACGTTAGCGATCGGTATTGTCCTGTCGATGGTTACAGCGCTGATTGTGACGCGTTATTCCATGTATGCGATCCATGCGATCGGATTTAAGGACGTGAAATATTACGGCGCGGCAAAGGAGCATAAGGTTGTTGATTTTATTTCCAAGCGATATGTATTCTTTATTATTTCAGTCGTACTGATCGCGGCAGGCTTCGTCGGCGAGGGCGTTAATTCCGCAGGCGGGAAAGGCGCGTTTAACTACAGTTTGGAGTTTGTCGGCGGCACATCCACGACGGTTGACCTAGGCAAAAATTATGAATTGAGTGAAATTGATGCAGAGATCGTGCCGCTGATCAATGAAACACTTGGAACGAGCGAAGTACAGGTGCAAAAGATCGCGGATACGACGCAGGTGATCTTTAAAACGCGTAATCTGGAGCTGGCAGAGCGCGAGAAGTTTGCAACGCTCTTTGAGGAGAATTATTCTGTAAAAACAGAAGCGATCTCCTACCAGAATGTCAGCGAGACGATCAGTAAGGAAATGACTTCAGATGCGATCTGGGCAGTAGTGATCGCGGTAATCCTGATGTTGATCTATATTTGGTTCCGGTTTAGTGATTTCCGGTTCGCGACAAGCGCGGTTATTGCGCTTGTGCATGATATATTGGTTGTGCTGACCTGTTACGCGCTTGTGCGGATCTCTGTCGGCTCTACGTTTATTGCAGTTATGCTGACGATACTTGGTTATTCGATCAACGATACGATCGTTACTTTTGACCGTATTCGTGAAAATCTTAGATCCAAGGCCAAGGTAACGGAATCGGAGCTGAAAGAAATCGCAAACAGGAGTATTACGCAGACGCTTTCCCGTTCGATCAATACGTCAGTGACGACGTTTGTTATGGTGCTGCTTCTGTATATTCTCGGCGTGGCTTCTATCCGGGAGTTTGCGCTGCCTTTGATGGTAGGCGTTATCAGCGGTACGTATTCTTCGATCTGTATCGCGACGGAGCTTTGGTTTGAGATGAAGATCCGCCAGAAGGCTTCCGGCGGGGCAAAAAAAGGTGCCAAAACAAAGAAAATGGCCTAATAAATAATAAGGAAAGAAAAGCTTCTAAAAAAGAGAATTGCTGTTTTGGGCGGCAATTCTCTTTTTCGGGTTACAGCTTTCCTGCTTTGTCTGTTTCGGAGCTGCAGATGTTTTTCATCCTTGTGCGTCCGAGCAGATAATCGACGCTTACATCGTAGTAATCCGCCAGCTTGATGATGATCTCGATCGGAATATTTATTTTTCCAAGCTCGTATTTGGAATAGGTAGTCTGCTTGACATTTAAGTAATTGGCCAGTTCGATCTGTTTTTTATCGCTATCTTCCCGTAAGTTTCTGATATTTGGGTAAATCATGGAAATCCTCCTTCATTTTATTTAGATTTTTTATGACTATTTTAAAAAAGAGTGAAAGTACTCTTGCAAAATAGTCGCAATGCGACTATAATAAAGTGGTACAGATGTTGAAAGAAAACCATAGACAACGAATTTCCCTAAGCTTGTTGGGTCTCGCGTGGAAATTACATGCAGATTATGGTACTGAATTGAAAATCCCTTAAAGTCAAACAGCTTTCTGTCTGTACAAACGGCCTGCAGATGATCTGCAGGCCGTTTTTCATGCCTGGCGCATACAAGCGGACAGGCTTATTTTTGTAGAATTTGTATAGTTCCTGGTGTCTAGGTCGGCAATTCGTGATAGATTGGTTCAAAATACACACAAATTTCACACAATCGTTGCATTTTTGCTGGAAATTGAGTATAATGCTTAAATATTATAAGAGATTAAGAATACATTAGCACAGCCAAGAGAGCAGGTGATCAATATGGCAGATCTTTCGTTTGCAAGTAATGAACCACAGGAAACCGTAGAAGAGCTAGAAGCCAAGATTGGCGCAAAAAGGAATGGAATCCGTAAAATGCCTGATTTTATCGAACCGGAGGAATTGTATGGGGAGTTAATCAGCTGCATCCGTAAATACCATCCGTCTGCAGATATTTCGCAGGTGGAAAAGGCGTACCGGATTGCGGCGGCGGCCCACAAGGATCAGAAACGCAAGTCGGGGGAGGCATATATTATCCATCCGCTGTGCGTTTCGATGATATTGGCGGAGCTGGAGCTGGATAAAGAGACGATCGTCGCAGGGCTTTTACATGACGTAGTGGAAGATACGATCATGACGGACGAAGAGATCGCGCGGGAGTTCGGCGCGGAGGTAGCGCTTTTGGTAGACGGTGTGACCAAGCTGGGGCAGCTGTCCTATGATGCGGACAAGGTCGAGGTACAGGCAGAAAATTTAAGAAAAATGTTTCTTGCTATGGCGAAGGATATCCGGGTCATTTTGATCAAGCTGGCGGACCGTCTGCACAATATGCGCACGCTCCAATATATGCGTCCGGAAAAGCAAAAGGAGATCGCACGCGAGACGATGGACATTTATTCGCCGATCGCGCAGCGCCTCGGTATTTCCAAGGTAAAGATTGAGCTGGATGACCTGTGTTTGAAATATTTGGAATCAGCGGCTTATTATGACCTGATCAAGCAGGTAGCGCAGCGGAAAACGGCGCAAGACGATTATATCCGCAATCTGACGGACGAGGTGCGCGGACATATCGAGCGGGCAGGCATCCAAGCAGAAATTGGCGGCAGGGCAAAGCATTTTTTTAGTATTTATAAAAAAATGGTCAATCAGAACAAGACGCTGGACCAGATCTATGATCTGTTTGCCATTCGCATCATCGTAAGGAACGTGATGGAATGCTATGCGGCGCTTGGCGTGATTCACGAAAATTATGTGCCGGTGCCGGGTCGGTTTAAGGATTATATTGCAATGCCAAAGCCGAACCGTTACCAGTCGCTGCATACGACGCTGATGGGCTCGGACGGCCAGCCGTTTGAGATCCAGATACGGACGGTCGAGATGCATCGTGTAGCGGAATATGGTATCGCTGCACACTGGAAATACAAGGAAGCGGCCAACGGCGTCAAATCAAGCGGCAACCAGGAAGAAGAAAAGCTGAGCTGGCTGCGCCAGATCCTAGAATGGCAGCAGGATATGTCTGACAACCGCGAGTTTATGAGCCTGCTAAAGAGCGATCTGGATCTATTTTCTGATATGGTATTTTGCTTTACGCCAAACGGCGATGTCAAAAATCTGCCGAACGGGTCTACACCGGTAGATTTTGCATACAGCATTCATTCTGCGGTCGGCAATAAAATGATCGGCGCAAAAGTCAATGGCAAGCTTGTCCCGATCGATTATGTGATCCAAAACGGCGACCGTATCGAAATTATAACGTCACAAAATTCCAGAGGGCCAAGTCACGACTGGCTGAGTATCGTAAAGAGCACACAAGCAAAGACAAAGATCAACCAATGGTTCCGCAGCGAGCTAAAGGAAGAAAATATCCAACATGGTAAGGAGCTGATTGCGTCTTACTGTAAGGCAAAGGGTATCGATTTTTCTGTCATTAATAAGACGGCGTATCAGATGAAGGTTTTACGCAAATACGGCTTTCATGACTGGAATTCGTGTCTGGCTACGGTCGGCCATGGTGGTGTAAAAGAAGCGAGCATTGTCAACAAAATGCACGAGGAATACCACAAAGACCATCCGATCGAAATAACTGACGAGCAGGTGCTTGCCGAAAGCGGAGAGGGCGGCTCCAGGCAGATGCAGACAAGATCAAAAAGCGGGATCATTGTCAACGGCTTATGCGATATCGCAGCCCATTTCGCAAAATGCTGCAGCCCAGTGCCAGGCGATGAAATCTGCGGCTATATTACCAGAGGGCGCGGCGTGACGATCCATCGGACCGATTGTATCAATATGATGAACCTGACCGACGTTGAAAAAACACGTCTCATAGAAGCGGAATGGCAGGAAGGCTGCGGCAGCGGTGAGCACGGGCTGTATTTGGGCGAGCTGAAAATATACGGCAACAACCGGACAGGGCTGCTTGTAGATGTTACAAGGATCTTTACGGAACGGGAAATTGACATTAATACGATCAATTCCAAGATCAGCAAGCAGGGCATTGCGACGATTTCTATCTCTTTCGGTACAAAGGGCAAGGATGAGATGAACCATTTGATCACGAAGATCCGCCAAGTAGAGAGCGTGATCGATATTGAGCGTACGTCAGGTTAAACAGGCAATCGTGCAACAAACAGGATACAGCAAAGGAGAATGAGGTGGAGAATATGATGACAGTCAAGGAATTTCAAGTCGGCATGGTCGGCACGAATTGTTTTTTAGCAGTGAACAGTGAAACGAAGGATGTGTTGATCATCGATCCGGGCGACAACGCGCCTGTGCTGAAACAATATATCGAGCAGGAGCAGCTTCATGCGGCGGCAGTCCTTTTGACGCACGGACATTTTGACCATTGTATGGCGGCGCAGGAGCTTGCGGATCATTACGGCATTTCTATCTATGCACATGAGGACGAAAAAGAAACGATGGAAAATCCAGCATATAACTGTGGCGGTATGATCGGCAAGGAGCTTGTATTCCATGCAGACAAATATTTTCATGGAGAAAAAGACCATATTTCTATTGCCGGATTTGAGATCGATGTGCTGCATACGCCTGGCCATACGCAGGGCGGTGTATGCTTCTACGTAGAGAGCGAGGGCATTTTATTCAGCGGGGATACACTGTTTTGCGAGTCTGTGGGCCGCACGGATTTTCCAAAGGGAAGTATGTCAAAGCTTATTCGCAGTATCGAAGAAAAGCTGCTGGTACTGCCAAATGATACAAAGGTGCTTCCGGGCCATGGGGAATGGACGACCATCGGCAAGGAACGGCAGTATAATCCGTTTTTATAGACAGGACAGGGAATGGCATGATTTTAGTACAGTTGAATAAAGATGATTATGCATACGATATTCATTCTCTGGTGAAGGCTTTTTACCCATCAGAGAATGTTTCTGTATGTACCGTTTTAAAAGACAGCGAGGACCCGGTGCGGCTGCGGATGCAGGTGGATTACCTGACAAATGAGATCCGTTTGGCGCTTTGTGAGCCGGAACCGATTACCGATGTGTTTGCCGTAAATGGATCAGACCGCATCGGAACCAAAAATCTATTAAAGCAGCATATTTATAAGCTGCTGTCAGAGCATACAGGCAAAACGCTTCCGTGGGGGACGCTGACGGGGATCCGCCCGACCAAGATTGCGATGAACCTGCTGGAAGAAGGAAAAACAGAGGCGGACGTTGCACAGTATATGGAAAAAACGTATGGCACGTCTGCACAGAAGATCGCGCTGAGCTTAGAGATTGCGCAGCGGGAGCGCAGTCTGCTGCAGCGTTTGGATTATGAAAAGGGTTACAGTCTTTACATTGGCATTCCGTTTTGTCCAAGTACCTGCCTGTACTGCTCGTTTACTTCTTTTCCGTTATCCCAGTGGGGCAAGCGTGTTGACGAATATCTGGACGCGCTGGAGCAGGAAATTGCGTTTACAGCCGACAGGTTTTCGGACAAGCATCTGGATTGTATTTATATCGGAGGCGGTACGCCGACCACGCTGTCCCCGCGCCAGATGGACCGGCTGCTGACGATGCTGGAGCGCAGCCTAGATCTTTCGCAGCTTTTGGAATTTACAGTGGAGGCCGGAAGGCCGGACAGCATCGACCGGGAAAAGCTGGAGGTGCTGTGTGCGCATGGGATCTCCCGCATTTCGATCAATCCGCAGACAATGAAGCAGGAGACGCTGGATCTGATCGGCAGGCGGCATACCGTCGAACAGACCGTTGACAGCTTTTACCTTGCAAGGAGCATGGGTTTTACGAATATCAACATGGACCTGATCATGGGACTTTTTCAGGAAACGCTTGCTGATGTCAGGAATACGCTTGCCAGGGTCAAGGAGCTTGCGCCAGACAGCGTTACGGTGCATTCGCTTGCCGTAAAGCGTGCGGCGCGGCTGCAGATGTTTAAGGAGGATTATGCGGGGCTTACGATGGTCAATACGCAGGAACATCTGGACGCGGCTGAGCAGGCGTGCGCGCAGATGGGAATGGCTCCGTATTATTTGTACCGGCAGAAAAATATGGCCGGGAATTTTGAGAACGTAGGATATGCGAAGGAGGGGAAGGCGGGCGTTTACAATGTGCTGATGATGGAGGAAAAGCAGTCCATTGTCGCCTGCGGCGCCGGGAGCATTTCGAAGCGGCTGTATCCGGATGGAAGGATCGTACGCTGCGAGAATGTGAAGGATGTGACGCTTTATCTCGCAAAAATAAATGAAATGATCGAGCGGAAGCGAAAGCTGTTTACGGATTTGGAGGAATAGTACAGGGAGAAACGATGGATTTATTTGATTATATGAGGGAACAGAATAAACTGAAGGAATCCCCGCTGGCGTCCAGGCTGCGCCCTACGGCGCTGGATGAGGTCGTTGGGCAGAAGCATATCATCGGCAGGGATAAGCTTTTGTACCGTGCGATACAGGCCGATAAGCTAAGCTCTGTGATATTTTACGGCCCGCCCGGCACTGGTAAGACGACGCTGGCAAAGGTGATCGCAAATACGACCAGTGCGGAATTTCTGCAGCTGAACGCGACTTCCTCAGGGAAAAAGGAAATGGAAGAGCTGGTGAACCAGGCCAAAAATAACCAAGGGATGTACGGGAAAAAGACGATACTGTTTATCGATGAGATCCATCGCTTTAATAAAAGCCAGCAGGATTATCTGCTGCCGTTTGTTGAGGATGGGACGGTTATCCTGATCGGAGCAACGACGGAAAACCCATATTTTGAAGTAAACGGGGCGCTTTTGTCGCGCTCTGTGATCTTTGAACTGCATCCGCTGTCAAAGGAGGATGTTAAAACGCTGCTGTACCGGGCCGTTACAGACATGGAAAAAGGCGTCGGCTCTTATAACGCCCTGCTGGAGGAGGATGCGGCGGAATTTCTGGCTGACGCGGCGAACGGTGACGCCAGAGCAGCGTTAACGGCTGTGGAGCTGGGTGTATTGACAACGCAGCGTGGTGCGGACGGGAAAATACATCTTACGCTGGACGTGGCGCAGGAGTGTATCCAAAAGCGTGTCGTGCGCTATGATAAATCCGGTGACAATCATTATGACACGGTTTCTGCGTTTATTAAAAGTATGCGCGGCTCAGATCCGGATGCGGCCGTATATTATCTGGCCAGGATGCTGTATGCGGGAGAGGATGTCAAATTTATCGCCAGAAGGATCATGATCTGTGCCGCTGAGGATGTCGGAAATGCGGATCCGCAGGCACTTGTGGTAGCGGTGTCCGCCTCACTGGCAGCGGAGCGGCTGGGAATGCCGGAGGCGCAGCTGGTATTGTCGCAGGCTGTAACGTATGTAGCGGCGGCGCCAAAGAGCAACGCAGCCTGTGTAGCGATCGGAAACGCGATGGAGACGGTACGGACGACAAAAACGCCTCCGGTCCCGCCGCATCTGCAGGATGCGCATTATAAATCCAGCGCGAAGCTGGGACGGGGAACCGGCTATAAATACGCGCACGCCTATCCTGACCACTACGCGCAGCAGCAGTATCTTCCAGAAGGACTGGAGGATCAGGTATTTTATGAGCCGACGCAAAACGGATATGAGAAGCATATCAGCGATTATCTGAAAAGGGTCAATGCGTGGAAGCACGATGGGCTTCATAATTAAACATGAAAATCAACCGCCAGGAGGATGTTATGAAATCATATTTACAAATGACACGGGAAGAATTGGCCGAGGAAAAAAAGGAGCTGGAGAAAGAGTTTGCGGATATTAAGGAGCTTTCGCTGGATTTTAATCTGACAAGGGGAAAGCCGTCTCCAAGGCAGCTGGATCTGTCGATGGGGATGTATGATATCATAAGCTCTGCATCCATCTTGCGCACCGAGGCAGGCACAGACTGCAGAAATTATGGCAGCCTGGATGGGATTGACGAGGCAAAGCGTCTGATGGCGGGTTTTATGGACTGCAGCCAGGAGCAGGTAATTGTCCACGGCAACGCCAGCCTGAGCATTATGTACGATACGATCGCAAGGGCGATGCTGCATGGAGTATTAGGCTCTGCGCCATGGTGCAGGCTGGACAAGGTAAAATTTTTATGTCCGGTTCCGGGCTATGACAGGCATTTTGCTATCACACAATATTTTGGCATCGAGATGGTTAATATCCCGATGACTGCAAAAGGGCCGGATATGGACCTTGTGGAGCAGCTTGTGAATGGGGATGATACGGTAAAGGGAATCTGGTGCGTACCGAAGTATTCCAATCCGCAGGGAATTACTTATTCAGATGAAACAGTACGCCGGTTTGCGGCGCTAAAGCCTGCGGCGGAGGATTTTCGGATCTATTGGGACAATGCATACGCGGTACACGACCTGTATGGGAACGACAGGGATGTGCTGCTGCCGATCATGCGGGAGTGTGAAAAGGCAGGCAGCGAGGATATGGTATATGAATTTTGTTCGACGTCTAAGGTGACATTTTCCGGTGCAGGTATTTCTGCGATGGGAATGTCGGAAAGAAACCGGGAGGATATGCTAAAGCAGATGTCTGTACAGACGATCGGACATGACAAAATCAAACAGTGGACGCATACGAGATATTTAAAGGATATGGACGGCGTGCGCGCGCATATGGCAAAGCACGCGGAAATCATACGTCCGAAATTTGAGGTGGTGCACAAGATCTTATCCGAAGAGATCAGGCCGCGGGCGATCGGATCGTGGATCAAACCAAAGGGCGGGTATTTTATCTGCTTTGAAGCGATGGAAGGATGTGCGCGGGCGATCGTAGCAAAGGCGAAGGAAGCAGGGATAGAGCTGACAGCCGCGGGAGCGCCGTTCCCGTATGGTGTCGATCCGCGGGATGCGACGATACGGCTTGCGCCGACGTTTCCGGATCTGGATGAAATGGAGCAGGCAGCGCGGGTATTTGCTTGCTGCGTACGCTTGGTGAGTGTGGAAAAATTGTTATCACGTAGTGAATAAGTGCGGAAAAGGAAGGGGCCAATACCCCTTCCTTTTCCAGTGTAAAATAACAACCTATTACATAAGCTTAGAAGTTTGTCAGATCTGCTTTGCGTTTTTCTAAAAATGCAGTCATGCCTTCCTGTTTGTCATGTGTAGAGCAGGTTACGCCAAAGAGATTCGCTTCCATTTCCACAGCGTTTTTAATATCCATGTCGTAGCCGTTGTTGATAGCTGCTTTTGCGATCGATACAGCGTAGCTGCCCTTGGATACGATCTTTTCAGCCATTTTTTTAGCAGCAGGCATTAATTCTTCTGTCGGAACGACCTTGTTAACAAGACCGATGCGGTATGCTTCTTCTGCGTTGATGTTGTCGCAGGTAAAGATCAGCTCTTTTGCGCGGCCCATACCTACAAGACGTGCAAGACGCTGTGTGCCGCCAAAGCCTGGGATAATGCCAAGTCCGCATTCCGGCTGTCCGAACAGTGCGTTGTCAGAAGCGATACGGATATCACAAGCCATGCAGATCTCGCAGCCGCCGCCGAGTGCGAAGCCGTTTACTGCAGCAATCGTTACCTGGCGCATATTCATAAGCTTAAAGAACGGTACGGAAGCCCGCATACCGAATGCACGAGCTTCTGCAGCGGTAAAGTTAACCATTTCAGCGATATCAGCGCCAGCAACGAAAGATTTGAAGGCGTTGCCTTTTTTGTCAGCTCCTCCGGTCAGGATAACAACCTTTACATCGTCCCGTGCTTCGATTTCGGTCAGGACAGTGTTTAATTCATCAAGTGTTTCGCTGTTTAACGCGTTTAATGCGGCTGGTCTGGTGATCGTAAGGACTGCGACCTGATTTTCAACTTCAAGTGTTAAGTTGTTCATTTCTGTTTCCTCCTAAGAAATATGTAATTAAGTACCTGATATTTATAATGTATAACTTTGTTAAACATATGTCAATAAAAATACGGCAACATCCCGGTATTTTTTACGATACGTGCGTATTAATATAGCATGGATCTTAGTTTATAAATACAGAAAGGGAATCAGTATGAAAAACAATAACCAGGCAAAAGGATGGAAGTCCGCGGCTTTGTTTGGGGTGCTCGTTACGCTGCTGCTGCTCCCGCCGCGTCCGATAGCAGCTGCACAGGCGGATGTAAATGCGGTTGTAGAAGCGGCTGCGCAGATTTTATACCATAATGAGGGCAGCTACAGCTCGGTCAATCCGAATGACAATGGAGCGGTTTCGATTGGAAAGCTCCAGTGGCACGGCTGGCGGGCGCTTTCCCTGCTGCAGACGATCGTAAAGGCGGATGAAGCACAGGCGCAAAAGCTATTGGGAGATGCTTTATATCAGGAGATCGTTTCCACAAAGGATACGACAAAGTGGAGTACGAGAAAATTTTCGACAAAGGAAGCGGCTGCGGTAAAGACGCTGTTAGCGACAGATGAAAGTAAAGCGGCGCAGGATCTTCTTGCGGTAAAGGATATTACAGAGTATATTGAACAGGGACAGCGGCTTGGCGTTGTGAATGAGCCGGCGCTTGTGTATTTTGCGGACTTGGCGAACCAGGGCGGCGCGGGTGCGGCAGGGCGTGTTGCGCTTTCTGCATCCAAATATACGGGCAGCTATGCTGCGGTAACGCTCAACGAGCTGCACCAGGCGGCGGTCTGTGATTCCGTAATGGGAAACAGTGCTTATTTAAAACGGCGCTTTGAGACTTATGAGTATGCCGCAGGGCTTGGATGGGTTTATTGCAGCCCGTCGGATTCGTATATTCCGTATGATTATGTGTCGGCGAGGGACAGCGGGGCGGCATGGGTGCAGCGTGCGCTGAATACGTGTATGAACGCGGGGCTTGCCGTAACGAATACATACGACGATGCGACAAAGATAGCTGTGACGCGTTTTCAATCTGCGAATCAGCTGACTGTGGACGGTTATGCCGGACGGGATACGATCGTAAAGCTGATGCAGATGGTTTTTAAAGGGACGACGTCCCCAAATCCGGATACGCCTGGGGATAATACGACGCAGAACCCGACGACACCTGGCAATCCGGGCGATACTTTGACACCTGGTAATACCGATGATATAACGACACCTGGCAATCCGGGCGGCTCTACGCAGGAGCCGGATATTCCGATACAAAAGCCGCTGGAAAAAACAGTGTTAAAGTCGCCGAAGGCAAGCTATGCGGTAAATGATACGAGCAAGGGATTTCAGCTTTCAGTGACCAGCACGCATACGCAGGAGCCGTTAACTTACCGTTCGTCTGAGAGCGCGGTCCTGACTGTGAATGGGAACGGTGCGGTTAAGCTTGTAGGAGCCGGAAAAGCGGAGATTATTGTCAGACAAAGGCAGACGGACACGTATGAGGCGGCGCAGCTGAATATTCCGGTCACGGTATATTCGACAGATCCTTCGGATTATCCAAAGCCGACAGGCGCGCTTTATGCGGAAAAAAATATGAAAAAGCAGCATGTACAGTGGCTGCAGGCAACGCTGATCGCATTGGGCCAGGCGGATATTACAGTAAACGGCAGCTGGACAAAATCTATGACAAAGCTCGTAACCGAGTTTCAGAAAAAATGCGGTATTGCAGCGGACGGCATCGTAGGCGACCAGACGCAGGATATGTTAAAGCAGATGCTGGCGGTACAGGCGAAAAAGCCAGAAACTACGATCAAGTGCAGCGCAAAGGCGAATACGCTCAGCTGGAAGAAATATACAAAAGCAAACAGGGTCTATATTTACCGCAAGGAACGGGGCGGTTCGTATAAAAGGATCAAAACGATCACTAATATGAAAAAAACAAGCTATGAGGACCGGACGGCAAAAAGCGGTGCGACATACTATTATGTATTGAAATATGGTATGCAGCAAAATAAAGTGATCGTTAAAAGCCAGTCCTCTAAAGGAGTTACAGGTATACGAAAGTAAGGAGCATACGAATGCTGAAGGATTATCCAATCGGACAATTAATACAGCCGCTGCTGGAATGGTATCCATCCCATGCGCGGGTGCTGCCATGGCGGGAGGAGCCTGCGCCGTACCGGGTGTGGGTATCGGAGATCATGCTGCAGCAGACGCGTGTGGAGGCGGTAAAGCCGTATTTCGAGCGCTTTATGAAAGAGCTGCCGGATATCCGCGCGCTCGCGGAATGTCCGGAGGATCGTCTGTTAAAGCTGTGGGAAGGGCTTGGCTATTACAACCGGGTACGGAATATGCAGGCAGCGGCCCGTACAGTGATGAAAGACTATGGCGGCGTGCTGCCGCCGGATTATGAAGCGCTGCGAGGACTTAAGGGGATCGGCGACTATACGGCGGGCGCGATCGCGTCCATTGCTTACGGTATCCCGGTTCCGGCGGTAGACGGGAATGTGCTGCGGATCTTGATGCGTGTTTCGCAGGACGATTCGGATATTATGAAGCAATCGGTGAAAACAAGGGCGCGCGAGCTTTTGCTTCCGGTTATCCCAGAGGGCCAGGCTGGGAAGCTGACACAGGCGTTGATGGAGCTTGGGGCGACGGTATGCGTACCAAACGGAGAGCCGAAATGCCCTCAATGCCCTTGGCAGCCGTATTGTCTGGCGTACCAAAATAAAAGCTATGGCAGGCTGCCGTACAAGGGCAAGCCAAAGCCGAGAAAAATAGAAGAAAAAACAGTGCTCGTGATCCGCGACGGGGAAAAGGTGCTGCTGCACCGCCGCGCAGACCGCGGGCTTTTGGCAGGTATGTACGAATTTCCAAATCTGGAGGGGCATTTGTCCAGAGAGGAGGTCACGCGCTTTGTGGAAGGGCTGGAGCTGCTCCCATTAAAGGTTGAACCATTAGAAGAAGCCAAGCATATTTTTTCTCATATCGAATGGCGCATGACAGGCTATATGATACGGGTAGCGCAGCTGGACGAGCTTGCCCGGCAGGGTGAAGGCTATGTATTTGCACAGGCGGAGGTTTCAGAAGAAAAGTATGCGATCCCGTCGGCATTTGCCAGATATACGAAATATATGAATATCCATCTTGGAATCCAAAAAACGACATAAAATAAGGGGAAGCCGGTGTTAGGGGACACCGGCTTTATATGAAAAAGAAAATAAGTAATTGGCTTTGGGAGGAACCCTGCCGTTGGCGGCAGGGTAACGCGGCTTCTGTTCTGACACAGGCCAGCGTTTAAAATATGAAAATGATTATTAATTAGTAATTGATGTTTTGTATCAACTGTACTTATCATAAAGGTAATTTGTGAAATCCGTATGTGAAAGAAATGAGGATATTGTAAATAAAATGTGAACTTTTTTCATATTTGCTTTTTGAGTTTTACAAGCTGCTTTTTTGAGCAAATCCTTAAAAATGACTGGCATTTTGCGTAAAATTGTGTATAATCATGTTTGAACGGTAAATTGCGCTGTTACAAAAAAACAGGAGGAGACTATGTACGACAGTATTGTGATCGGATCCGGCATTGCGGGAAGCGTTGTGGCCAGACAGCTTGCCGAGCAGGGCGGCAGGAAGGTGCTCGTTGTGGAAAAAAGGGATCATATCGGCGGCAACTGCTATGACAGGACGGATGAATATGGCATTCTGGTGCATGAATACGGACCGCATATTTTTCATACAAATATGGAGGATGTATTTGCGTGGCTGTCCCGGTTTACGGAATGGACGCTTTATGAGAACGGGCATCAGGTTGTTGCAAGGGTTGACGGAGAGCTGATACCGGTTCCGTTTAATTTGAATACGCTGCATATGGTCTATGAAAAGGAAGAAGCGGACGCACTGGAAGCAAAGCTGCTGGAGGCTTACGGGGAAGGGAGCAGGGTTCCGGTGATGGAGCTTCGCAGGCATCCGGATCCGCAGATACAGGCAATCGCGCAGTATATTTACGAAAAGATATTTTTACGCTATACGATGAAACAATGGGGACAGACGCCGGAAGAGATCAGCCCGGAGGTAACGGGCCGAGTCCCAGTGCTGATCTCGTATGATAACCGCTATTTTCAGGATAAATACCAGGGCGTGCCGAAGGATGGGTTTTTAAAGCTGTTTGAACGGATGCTTGATCATGAAAATATTACGGTGCAGACGGGGACGGATGCAAGGGAGTTTCTGAAAATACAAAAAGATGGGCTTGTCTGGGGTGGACAGCGCTTTACAGGCAGCGTGATCTATACCGGGGAGCTGGATGAGCTGTATGATTGCCGGTATGGCAGGCTGGCGTATCGTTCGCTGCGGTTTGCGTTTGAGCATTTTGCGCAGGATGATTTTCAGGATGGGCACAGCGTGGTCAATTATACAGTCAGTGAGGACTATACTCGTATCACGGAGTTTAAGCATCTGACCAGGCAGGAGCATACGGACGGAACGACGATCATCAAGGAGTATCCGTTTGCCTATACCGGAGCGGAGGGAGAAATTCCGTATTACGCGATATTAAATGAAGAAAACCAGGCATTGTATCAAAGGTACAAAAAGCTGGCGGAGCAGACGCCGGGACTGTACCTGCTTGGACGGCTGGCGGAATACCAGTATTATAATATCGATGCCATGGCAAAAAAGGCTTTGCGTCTGGCAGATAGCCTGCTGCAGGAAGCATAGCGTTACTAGGAGAAAATAAAATGAAATTATTATCAATTACAATACCATGCTATAATTCTCAGGATTATATGGAGCGCTGTATCCAGTCATTGCTTCCTGGGGGAGAGGATGTGGAAATACTCATTGTAGACGATGGTTCACAGGACATGACGCCGGAGATCGCGGATGCTTATCAGAAACGGTATCCAAACATCGTAAAGGCGGTCCATCAGGAGAACGGGGGACACGGCGAGGCGGTCAACGCAGGGCTGCGCCACGCGAACGGACTGTTTTTCAAGGTGGTAGACAGCGACGACTGGGTAGACGCGCAGGCGTATGAGAGAGTGCTTGAAACGCTGCGTGAGCTGGTCGGTTCTGACCAGACGTTGGATATGCTTATTTCCAATTTTGTCTATGAGAAGCAGGGCGTAAAGCATAAAAAAGTCATGAAATATACGTCTGCGTTTGTACAGAACCAGATTTTTACATGGAGCGACGTGCGCCGTATCCGTAAGGGACAGTATCTTTTAATGCATTCCGTGATTTACCGGACGAAGCTGCTGCGGGACTGCAGCCTGGAGCTTCCGAAGCATACGTTTTATGTTGACAACCTGTATGTATACGTACCGCTGCCGTATGTAAGGACGATGTATTATCTGGATGTGGATTTTTACCGATATTTTATCGGACGAAACGACCAGTCGGTCAACGAAGGCGTGATGATTGGCCGTATCGACCAGCAGATCAAGGTAAATAAGATGATGATCGATGCATATGACCTGTGGAAAATACCGAATAAGAAACAGCGAAAGTATATGTTTAATTATCTGGAAATCATCACGGTGATCTCCACCGTATTGCTGATACGGTCTGGCACAAAAGAAAATCTGGAAAAGAAAAGGGAATTGTGGCACTATATCAAGCAGGCGGATATCCGTCTGTTCCATCGCCTGCGCAATGGGATCATGGGCAATACAATGAATCTTCCGGGAAGGAGCGGAAGAAGGATATCTGTTGCGGCCTACAAGATTGCGCAGAAGGTAGTAGGATTTAATTAGGGGGCATCAATGAAGTATGAGAGCAAAACGTGATATTGCATTATGCGCTGTCGCTGATGCAGGAATCAAATCAAAGGTAATGAACGCTATGATACAAAAGAGGATCCCATACGCGGAGGAGTGGCATAAAGTGCCGCTGCTGCGCAGGAGAAAGTACGAGGGAGCGAAGGAAGTGTGTATTATCGTTACGCACCATGACCAGGCAGATCAGGCGAAGGCCCAGATTGCGGCAATGGACGAGGTTGTCAGCAGCCGGGTATATTTTGATTTGAAGGGACTCACTTAAGCTGTCATGAAGAAAGGGAGAGGAAGAAACGATGGAGAATGTGTTTTTAATGGAGCATCCGTTGATCCAGCATAAGATTTCTATGCTGCGGGACAAGCGGACAGGAACGAATGAGTTTCGTAAGCTAGTGGAGGAGATCGCAGTATTGATGGGATATGAGGCTTTCCGCGACCTTCCGGTCGAGAAGGTAGAAGTGGAAACGCCGATCGAGGCGTGTATGACGCCGATGATCGCTGGTAAGAAGCTGGCGATTGTGCCGATCTTACGTGCGGGACTTGGTATGGTGAACGGAATACTGACACTGGTGCCGAGCGCGAAAGTAGGACATATCGGTCTGTGCCGCAATCATGAGACACATGAGCCAGAGGAATATTACTGTAAGCTGCCGAGCCCGATCGAGGAGCGTACGATCGCAGCACTCGACCCGATGCTGGCGACCGGAGGGTCTGCGGTTGCAGCAGTCGATTTTATCAAGGCGCATGGCGGAAAGCATATTAAATTTTTGTGCATTATCGCAGCGCCGGAAGGCGTGGAGCGTCTGCACAAGGCGCACCCGGACGTACAGATATACTGCGGCTGTATGGATCGCTGCCTGAATGAGGATGCATATATCTGCCCTGGGCTTGGAGATGCTGGGGACCGTATTTTTGGTACGAAATAGAATGGATGACAGGCGGCTGATGATCAGACCGCCTGCATTTTTGTAGTGTGCCTTATTCCTTTAGGATGCATTCTGTCAGACGGTCATTCTTATCAGGATCCATAAAGCAGAATCGGAAAAATTTGTCGTCTAAGAACGGAAACGTGGAGCAGTCCCGTATCATCATCCCCTGACGGATTGTACGTTCAAACAGGTCTTGCGCGGTCAGGTTTGGACGCAGGATCTTGACAAGCATAAAATTACCCGAAGGCTCATATACCTTAAAATCGTCCCTTGATGCGAACAGGTCGTACATCCGCCGGCGTTCTGATGAGATCAGGGCTTTTGTCTGGCGGATATAGGTTTCGTCCTGAAACATGATCTCCCCTGCGATCGCGGCAAGCGAGTTGATCGTCCAGGGGTTTTTGCGTGTGTTGATCGTCTTGATCAGATCCCGGTTTCCTGTTACGGCGTATCCCAGCCGCAGGCCGGGCGCGGCGAAGAACTTGGATGTGCCGCGCAGGATTACAAGGTTGTTGTAATAATGGGTCAGCGGGACCGAAGTGATTTGCGCCATATCGTCGGCAAATTCCACATACGTTTCATCTACCATAACGTAAATGCCATGCTGCAGGCAAGCGTCAAGGATTTGGCGCATAGATTTGGTGGTAATGCTGGTGGAGGTTGGATTGTTTGGGTTGCATAATACAAGCAGGTCTATATCATCCTGCAGACGTGAGATAAAATCAGCCGTATTTAAGACAAACCCATCCTCCTCACGCAGCGGGTAATAAAGCGTCGTACCACCGCCCAGCGCGATCTCGCGTTCGTATTCCGAGTAGGACGGTCCTATGACAACCGCTTTTTTCGGATGCTCCACCTGGATAAACAGGGAGATTAATTCGGTCGAGCCGTTTCCTACAAGAATGTTTTCATAATCTGTCCCGACATATGCGGCGATGCACTTACGCAGCGATACATAATCCCGGTCGGGATAAGCTGTGATCGCGTCGATGCGCGCCGCCAGCGTTTGCCGCAGCGCAGGAGAGATGCCAAGCGGGTTGACGTTTGCAGAAAAGCTGGTGATGGCTTCTTTTTGGATTCCATAAACCTGTTCGATTTTTTCTAAGTCGCTTCCATGAAAATGATCCTTATGCCGTATCATAATAACGAAAAACCTCCTTCATAACGTGAGCACGAACTTTTAGGAACATATTGCGTGTCACTCATAAATAGTTTATAATTGTAACAGTTCGGCTTGTCCGAACGGTTAGGAATAGTATAACCTTTTGTTCATTATAGCGGTATTGGAAAAAAAAGCAAGAGTAAAGCAGGTGGCAACGTGCGAAAGAGGATCGAAGAGCTGGCGGAAGGAAGGATTCCTTACGAACAGCCGCAGGTAGCGTTTTCAAAAGAAAAGCTGGAGCTGGAGGTTGTTGAGGGACAGACCATAACAGACAGCTTTCAGATAAAAAGTGAAAATGGAATACGGATGCGGGGACTGATCTATTCCTCCAGCGCCAGGATGGAATGTCTGACGCAGCGGTTTGAAGGAGAAGTAGTGGATATCCAGGTGCGGTTTCGCGCGGATGGAATGTCAGAAGGGGAGGTTGCGCATGGCGGGCTGTATGTAGTCTGCAACGGCGGCGAGTACCCGCTTGCTTTTTCGGTAACGGTAACGAGGCTGTATGCGGAGGCGTCGACGGGACGGATCAAGAACCTCCGTGATTTTACGAAGCTGGCGAAAAAAGAATGGAAGGAAGCATATCATATCTTTCATTCTCCGGCGTTTAAAAATATACTGTCGCCCAAGGAGCTGAAGGCTTCTTTATTATATGAGGGTCTGTCGCGGCCGACGATGACGGAGCGGACGATGGATGAGTTTTTGATCGGGACGGGCAAGAAGGAGCGTGTACGTTTTACTCTGGAAAAGCGCAGCACAGAGATTTTTGAAGTGTCTGCCCCAGTGGAGGAGCAGCTGCTCATCCAAAAGGAGGGCTGGGGATTTTTAGAGATCCGGGTGCAGACAGAGGATGATTTTATTGTGCCTCAAAAACGTTATATTACCGATCAGGATTTTATGGGCAGTTCCTTTCCGTTTACCTTTTACATAGATACAGAAAAAATGCACGCAGGCAACAACTTTGGCTGCATTTCTTTTGAAAATGATGTCCAGAAAGAAGAATTTCAAGTGTGGGCGAGTGCGGACAGCATTAAGGTGCGCAAGGAGCGGTATGTACAGGGGCTGCAGCGCGCGACCTATCTTTTGACGAAATGTTATATCAATTATCGTCTGAAAAAGCTTGTGACCGGGGAATGGACGAAGCAGACGTTGGCGCTGATCAAGCGGATGGAGGAGTTTAAGCCAAACGATCCCTGGTATTTATTATTTAAAGCGTATGCGCTGCAGCGCAACAAGCAGCGGCAGGACGCCGAGTGGCTGATGGATGAATTTCGTCAGAAAAATAAGGGAAAAAAAGACCCTCAATGGGCCTTTTATGACTATTTGTGCCTGCAGAAAGAAAAGGAGCCGGTTGTCATAGACCGCCTGCTGGATGAGATCGAAGAGATTGCAAAGCGCTATGGTACCCATCCGATGATCTTTTTTTTGACGCTGCGTTTAAACGGGACGCTGCGTACCCAGCCGCAGTTTAAGCTGCGCGTGATGGAAGCGAGGATCATGCAGGGGCAGTATTCGCCGCTGTGGTATGTGGAAGCATTCGGCGTGTATCAGGAGCAGCCGTATCTTTTGACCAAGCTGGACCAGTACGAGATCCTGCTGATGAACTGGGCATCCAGACAGGGCGTGCTGTCCAAGGATCTTGCCGATCAGGTGATGCGGCTTGCGAATAATATGCGGCAGTTCCATCCGATCGTCTGCAGGATCTTATTTCGAAGCTATGAGAAAAATCCAGACGAGGATATGCTGGCCGGGGTGTGCGCATATTTAATCAAGGGCCAGTGCTTTCAGACGAAATATCACCATTGGTATGAAAAAGGGATAACGGAAAATTTAAAGATTACGGGATTGTATGAGGCGTTTTTGCTGACAATGGACCTGCATCATGTACAATCGCTGCCAAAAGTGATCCAGATGTATTTCCAGTACAACAACCAGCTTGCCAGTCAGTATAAGGCGGCGCTGTATGTGAATATCATTGCGCATAAAAAAGAACAGCCGGTTAT
Source organism: uncultured Eubacterium sp. (assembly GCA_910586225.1). Taxonomy (GTDB): domain Bacteria; phylum Bacillota; class Clostridia; order Lachnospirales; family Lachnospiraceae; genus Eubacterium_J. The sequence continues at coordinate 49,908 of CAJUIL010000021.1, forward strand.
TTACGAAAAATATTCCGAAACGATGAAGCAGTTTGCCATTGACGAGATCTTAAAGGGGCATATGGATGATAACCTAGCGGTTGTTTACGATGAGGTACTGGATAAAGGGATCTTAACGCAGGAGCTTGCGGCTCCGCTGGCGGATATTTTATATACGCATAAGTTTTACTGTATGAACGAGACGGCGGCGTATGTCGTCGTTATTCAAAAGCATATGAAAGAAGAGCAGCGGGTCGCAATGCCGGGTGATGCGGCATATTTCCAGCTCTTTTCCAATGATTACGCGATCGTTTTGGAGAATAACAGGGGGCAGCGCTTTGTATCGCCGGAGTCCTGCCAGCTGGAAAAGCTGATGAAGCCGTCGCATTATATCCGCAGGTGTTTGAATTTTGCGCCGGAAAAGCTGCAGTTTTTAATGCACCATATGGACGGAAAGACGGATTTGAGCGTTCCGGTAAAAACAGATGTGGAATATCTTCGAATATTAATGGCTGCTCCGCAGATCAGCGCAAAATTTAAAAGCCAGCTTGGGCCGGGGCTTGTGCGTTATTGCTTGATGAATCAGCTGGAGGACGGGCTGGATACCTATCTGACGCAGGTGGATTTTGCAGCGATGCGCAGAGAGAACCGGAATCTGATGATCGAGCTGATGATCGATCGGGACTGGCAGGAGCAGGCGTTTGAGCTGATCAGCAGCTACGGTTATGAAGGGATCGATGTGCACAGGCTGGCACAGCTGGCAGAACATACGCTGCGGACAAGGGATACTGGCGAAGATGCTTTTATGCTGGAGCTTTGTATGGCGGTGCTTGCGTCTGGCGTACAGAATGCAGCGATCGCTTCGTATTTGGCGAAATACTATGAGGGGCCGTCCGGACAGATGATGCGTGTCTATCGGGCGGCCCAGGTATGCGGGGTGACGGAGACAGCGGAGCTGGAGGAGCGTCTGCTCATGCAGTCGCTTTACAGTACGACGTCCGTCGGCCAGTTATATGAGGTTTACCAGGAATACCGGACGCATAACGGGCGGGAGTTTCTTTTGCAGGCGTATCGGGCGTATTGTATGCACGAATATGTCGTTCATGATATGCTCCTGCCGTCCGGCCTTTTGCTGGAGGCTTGTCAGATGTACAAGGAAGGGAAGCTGCGGGGCATTGCGTGCCGTTTGGGGGTTTTGAAATATCTTTCCGAGGCGGATACGTTGGACCGTTTTCAGATGAGACTGGCGGATGAGCTATTGTCGGAATTTCTTTCCAGAAATATGAACCTCGCATTTTTTAAAAATCTGCCGGATAGCCTATGCAGCAAACATCAGCTGTACAGCCGCATTCTTGTAGAGTACCGCGCAAGGCCGGACAGCCGTATCCGGATCCATTATCGTATGCCAAATCAGCAGGAATTTACGTCTGCGCCGATGATGCATATTTACGACGGGATATTTACGTGGGAATTTCTGCTGTTCCGTGACGATGAGGTGGAGTATTATATGACGCAGGAAACGGATAACGGGATGCAGCAGCTTGGCGAGAATGTGCGCGCAGCAGGCACGGAGTATCGGGATATCCGCTGCGGCGGGCGTTATGCCTATATCAACCAAATGCTTTATTTGCGTGAGCAGGGCAATTATAAGGATTTGATGCGTGTAATGCAGGAATATGAAAAACTGAATATTTTGAGCAGTAAAATGTTTAAAATTATTTGAAGTAATGTCATAAGCGTGCTAAAATAGGATAGCAGTTTTTGATAAAGAGAGGAAGGCTATGGCACAGGGCGAACAAAAATTATATATTGGGATTGATCTAAATGATAGCTATGCCATGGTCAGCTTTGCGACAACCGCACACCAGGAGCCGGAGACTGTCAGCTCCGTGGCGGGCAGCGAGATGTTTCAGATTCCGCTGGCTGTCTGTATGGCGTCGGCTTCCGGCCAGTGGGTGTACGGAGACGAAGCTATCCGGTTTGAGAAGGCGGATATGGGAAAATGTGAAAGCCATCTGCTCTCCCGCGCCCTGGAGCGGGATTATACAATGATCCAGGATAAGGCATATGAAATTCGTGCGCTGCTTGCGGTGTTTATCAAAAAGATCCTGCTTTTGGCGGGGAAGCTGGGACCAAAGCTGGAAATCGGCAAGGTCGTATTTACGTTTCTCAAGCTGAACGAAAAGCTGATGGAGCTGATGGAATATGTGTTTGAGCAGCTTCCGGTACCAAGAAAAAAGATCACGGTCACCGATTATATGAAAAGCTTTTATTATTATGCGCTGAGTCAAAAAGACGGGCTGGCGATTCATGATGTTGCGATGTTTCGTTATTATGGAAAGAGTATGGTATGCTGGTATCTTTCCCGCGGTAAGCAGTCCCGGCCGCAGCTGATCCAGATCTTGGAGACGGACTGCGGGTATCTGACGGAGGATAAGGACTCGTCGTTTGCGGAGATCATACCAAAGGTATTTGAAAAAAAGATCATTTCGTCGGTGTATCTGGTCGGGGAAGGCTTTGAGGGAGAATGGATGAAGCATTCGCTGCGCGTGCTTTGTCAGGGCAGGCGTGCGTTTCTTGGCAAGAACCTTTTTTCCAAAGGCGCCTGTTACGCGGCTGAGGTCATGGAAGGGGTACTGCCATGGACGTATGCCTATATGGGCGAAAACGAGATGAAATTTAATATCAGCCTAAAGGTACGCAAAAATAACGAAATGGCGTTTCATACCTTGATCTCTGCAGGTGAGAATTGGTACGAGGCAAGCGGAGTGTGCGAGGTTATTTTGGACGGGCCTGGGGAAGTCGATTTCTGGCTCCAGCTTCCGAACAGCAGAGAGGCCAGGATTGAATCCTTGGAGCTGACAAACCTGCCGTCGCGTCCGGTCAAGGCGACCAGACTGCGGATTGTGGCAAAGCCGATCTCAGACCGCTGCGTGAAGATACGTATCCGCGATCTGGGGCTTGGGGAGTTTTTCCGGGCGAGCGATATGGTCTGGGAATATGTAATGAAGGTGGATTAGGATGAGCGGACTGATTTTCTGCAGCTTCCAGCGTGCGGCGAAGCCTTATTATCTGGAGAGTGCAAAGCAGAATATTTATTCAATCGAGGAATTGTGCTATTTTTTACAGGATAATATTTATCTGCTGGATGAAAATATTATGACGACCGAATTTTGTGACTGGCTGGAAACCGAGGTAGAGGCAGAGGAGCTGGCCCAAAAGCTGCGCCGTCTGATGGAGGACCAGAAGGGGTTTCGGATGTTTTGTATGCAGATCATTATGGATTCGGGCTATTTTTCCAAAAATGAGATGCAGTTTTTGGGCATGAAGCTGCAGAAGATGGACCACCAGAGCAATTATGAAAACCGCAAGATCAAGGCTGACCAGCTGATGGAGAAAAAGCGGTATCTGGCGGCGATCAGCGAATACCGCAGCTTATTGCTGACCGCGGCGGATAATCCTTCGGACGTGCGGGTCAGCGGGGATATTTGGCATAATATGGGAACGGCCTACGCGTATTTGTTTTGCTTTGAGCGGGCGGTCAGCTGTTATGAGCACGCATATGAGCTGAGCCACCGGGTAGATTCTTTAAAGGCAGCGTCGCAGGCGGTTTGTTTTTTGGAGGATGACGAGCGTATCCAGTGGTTTTTGCAGCAGCACCATATCAGCAAGGACCAGTTTGCTTCTATGAAAAAGAATCTGGGCGAATTAAAGCAAATGACGGAAGGCTCGGCAGAATATGGAAGGATCATGCAGTACGCGCGGCTGGCGCAGACGTCTCCCGTGCAGGCAAGGAGCGAGATCCATATGCAGGTAGATGCATGGAAGGATGAATATACAGGCTATAAGGGGTGATTTGATGGGATTTTTCAAACGCAGAAAAGACCGGGCGGCCTTGGAAAAGGTGATGGAGGACGTACAAGTATCCGGCGGGCTGGAGCATTTGACTGGGGATGATGCTGTAAGCCAGATCATGGACCGCTGTGAGCGGACGATGCAAAACGCAAGGGAGATTGACGACGGCAAGAAGGAGTATTATATCGTCACCTCTTATCTGAATGATATCGAGCTGATCGAAAACCTCTCGCCGGATCAGGCGGAGGAGATTCAAAAGGCAGCGGATTATGTGGCGAAGCTGAATCAAGCCAGAGATCAGTTTTTAAATACGTCCAAACGGCTTTCCGACGCGCAGTTCCAGATGATGCAAAGGCAGGAGGATACGATACCGGATGCGATCAGGAACCTTCGCACGAATGAAGAGTATCAGGCGACGGTGAAGCGGGATATGCAGTATCTCGAAGGCGAAAAGCAGGAGTGGGAAATACTGAAAAAGGAGTGCAGGCGCAGACGCAGGCATTTGCGGAGGGCTTCGTTTATGCTGCTGTTTGCCGCGGCGACGGCAGCTGTACTGCTGCTCGTGCTGTCGATGGGATTTGATTATGATCTGCAATATGCATGGACAGCGGTCATTGCCGTGGCGTTTTTTTGCTCGGCTTATATTGTGTTCCGTTTGGAAAGCAGCAGGCGGGATATCCAGCAGGCGGAGGTCAATATTAACTACGCGATTATATTGCTTAATAAAGTTAAGATTAAATATGTCAATATTACAAACGCGGTAGACTACGGACGGGAAAGATTCCATGTGCGGGATTCCAGGGAGTTTGAATATCAGTGGGATATGTACCAGAACGCTATGCGGGAACAGGAAAAATACAGAAAAACAAATGAAGATTTAAATTATTATTATGACAAGCTCGTCGGTCTGTTAAAGAAGTGTGAGCTTTATGATTCCCGCGTCTGGATCGAACAGCCGCAGGCGTTGGTAGACCAGAAGGAAATGGTGGAGATCAAGCACAACTTACTCGTACGCCGTCAAAAGCTGCGCGCACGGATCGCGTCTAACTTAGAAACCGTGAAAAACGAGCGCAGGGAGATCGTACGTATGATAAAGACGAACGGGCAGCAGCAAAATATACAGCTATTGGAGATGCTGCACTCTATCGACAAGCTGGCAGGCTTCGGCGCGGCATAAGCGTACGTACGTGCGCATCAGGCTTCGTCGCTGCAGCCTCCGAAGCGGAAAGGAGCAGAGAAGGATGTCACAAAAAACGCATACACATACGCATGATCCAGGAGAGATGAAAGCGATCTGCAACCGTCTCGCAAAGGCTATCGGGCATCTGGAGGCAGTCAAGGGCATGGTGGAAAACGGAAGGGACTGCAGCGAGGTGCTGGTACAGCTGGCAGCTGTAAAATCTGCATTAAATAATACGGGGAAGCTCATATTAAAAGAGCATATTAGCCATTGCATTGTACATGCGGTGGAAAATGAAGACCAGCAGGCGATCGAGGATCTGAACCAGGCGATCGATCAGTTTATGAAATAGAAAAAGCTAGAAAAAACAGCGGCTGCCGATGATCGGTGAAAAGCCGCTGTTTTGTTATGTTTGCTTATTTTGCTGATGCCTTTTCATGGGCAATCTGGATGATACGCTCCAGATCGGCGATCAGTTCCCTGGAATAAAGCTCCGCCTGATTATAAATGGCTTCTGCTTCGGAATAGCTGTTATGGTTCAGTGCTTGGATGGCTTCTCCGCCGAACTTGTGGAACCGTTCGTGCTTTTTATCAAGTCCGTCCCAGATTTGGCGGATCTCCGGCGTAGACGGTGTCATCGCGTGATAAAAATGTCCGAAGCCGCATTTGGTGGAATCCAGCTGCAGCGGGATGATGCTGCGCTGCTTGATCATATTTTTCAGATTCCTAAGCCAAGTCTGGTGTGCAGTGATAGCATTGCTGATATGCTTGGCAAATTCTGCATATTCCAGATGGAAGAAGGTGTCTTCTGACAGCGCCCCCATCTGCTTAACGGTATCGTCCAGTGTTTTTTCGATATCTACGACTGGCTCGGCTGCTTTTTTCAGGTCGTGGCCGACGCTCTGCATAAAATCGGTGCTGTCATGCAGCTGGTTTTCCATTTCTGTCATGGAGCTGCTGATCTCTTCACTGACAGCGGCAATGGAGCTGATGGAATCATTCACCTTGGTCACGTGCTTGTGATTTTGGTTGTTCAATACCCACACATTTTCAATCTTGCCTGTCATGGATTCGAGCGCCTGAATGGTACTGGCCGCGCTTTTCACGCTTGTTCTGGATGCGGCTTCGATCTCCTCGACAAAATTGCCCATATTTCCGGTCAGCTTTTGCGTTTCCCCTGCCAGCGCACGGATTTCGTCTGCGACTACGGCAAAGCCTCTTCCGGCTTCTCCGGCTCTGGTTGCTTCGATGGAAGCGTTTAGGGCCAGCAGGTTCGTTTGTAAGGAGATGGACTCGATACCTGTGATTACCTCGTTGATACGGCTGATGATCCCAGACAGATTATCCATATCCTTCTGCATCCTGCGGGAAATTTCAATCGTCTGTGCGGACAGGTCGCGAATATCGGTCAGGTCAGTCTGACAGGATTCGATTTTTTCGTTTACTTCGGTGGTTTCGGAGGCGATGTGTGTAATCGCGTGCGCCAGTTCCTCATGCTGGTTATTGGAGGCACCGGAGAACATAGAATTACCGGATGCCGTACCGAAAATAGTCTCGGCTGCCTTGGATACCTTGCGTGAGATGGACATGATCTTTTCCGTCTGGTGCTGCATCGTAAGGTCCAGAGAGCTGATCTGCATGACCGCTTTGATATTTTTTTCAAAAATTTGCGCAAACTCCTGTCGTGCATGTGTCAGACGCTTATAAATATCGTCTAGTTCGGGCTCTTTTGAATAATCTTCAGGTTTCAGTTCTGAAACGGCTCTTATGAGCTTTGTCTTTTTTCCTCTCATCATATACCTCTTAACGCCTGTTTTTTGATATGTTTCCGTCTACGTTTATGATACGGAATTTTGTGGATTTTTGCAACCTTTTTATACATAATTTTTGGATTGACAAAAAATTCATGGATGTATCAGGCAGTCGGTATACGGTGCATCTAGGAAAGCGACAGCTCAAGCGCGCATCGTATCATAATGTCCAGATTTTTTTCACGCTGTTCATTCGTCAGAGCTTCGCTGCTTAAAATGCTGCTCCCTGCGGTGAGCATACTAAGCGCGTGTTTACCGGCCCTTGCCGCGGTACAATATAAGGACAGCGTTTCCATTTCCTGTACGAGTACGCCCATTTTTGCCCAGATGCCCTTTTCCCCTTGCCGGTCCTCATAAAAGATGTCTGAGCTGTATACGTTGCCGACATGGAAGCGTACGCCGTCCTGACGAGCTCTGCAGACAGCGGCTTCCAGAAGCGAATAGTCGGCGAGAGGCGCGAAGCAGCCTGGCAGATGATACTGCGCTGTAAAATTGGAGTTGGTGCAGCAGCCCATAGCAAATATGAGATCCCCGACTGCAACGTCCTTGTGCAGGGCGCCAGCGGTGCCGATGCGGATAATGTTGTCTACGTCATAATTGTGAAACAGCTCATAAGCGTAAATTCCCATCGAAGGGATGCCCATGCCGCTGCCCTGTACGGAAACGCGGCGTCCCTTGTAGTCTCCGGTGTATCCGTTCATGCCTCTGACGCGGTTGTAGCAGCATACATTTTCCAGATAGTGGTCTGCGATATATTTTGCGCGCAGCGGGTCGCCAGGCATTAATACGGTTTTTGCGATCTGGCCCGGTTCTGCTTCGTTGTGAAATGTTTTCATAAATGTGATTCTCCCTTTTATTTATTTTTTCTGCGCAGGCTCAGCTCATAAAGGTCTGTCCCCATATACAGTTTTTGCGATAATACCGGGGTATCGTATTCGGTATATAACTCCTCTTCCAAAATAAGGATCGATTCTCCCTCCGGGATCTGTAAAATATTTGAGAGCCGTTCTCTGACTCTGCGCATACGAAGCCTCGTATCGCTGTATAGACCGCCAGATGACAAAAGCTGTGTGTAAAACTGGTATACGCTGTCTGTATGTTCCAGGTCGACATTGTTTTTATCCAGTATTTCGTGCGGCATATAGACCATGGCAAATCCTACCGGCTGGTTCCCGCTGTAATAGGTAATGTCTATGACCGCTACAATACTGGACGGCCGAAGCTTTAACACCTGCTGGTGCTTTTGTGTCGGGGGCTGGAAGCCGATAGAGGTGTCCACACGGTCGATACGCTGGAGACAGAAATCGACGATCGGGTTGCCGATCTTTTCCAATCCGTTTGAGCTGATATCCTGGTTGGAAAGGACAATATTGCCCTTTCCCTGGTGATTACTGATCAATCCGTCCTCCTGAAGGAGCAGCATGGCCTGACGTAACGTACCTCTGCTGACCTGGAACTGTTCGGCTAAAATATTTTCACCGGGCAGTTTGTCGCCGGGCTTGTATTTTCCCTCTTTCAGCCATTGGGTCAGTGTTTCGTATACGGTTACATATAATGGTATTTTTACATTTTTTTCTTTTATCAAATGCTCCATTGCAGATTACTCGCTCCTTCCGGTGTTTTATGCTAACAGTATAATTCTAATCGACCAATTTGCCAAGTGCTTCCGGTCCTTTTACGTGTTTTCCAACAAAAAGCAGGATCAGAAGGGTAATTGCGTATGGCAGCATTTGTACGATCTGGGTTTCCGGTGATCATAGCCTCCAGTTCCTGCTGTCCGTTGCCGTCTACGCCTGCAATGCCGACGATCTCACCTGCATGGACGGTCAGGCTTACGGTATTTTGCGCTTTGTCCAGCAGCCTTACGTTTTGAAGCTCTAGTACGCATTTTCCGTGATTTGCGCCCTGCTTTGCGACGACCGTTTCGACGGAACGCCCGACCATCTGGGTAGCCAGCTCGCGTTCGTTTGTGTCGGCTGTATCACATTTGAATACCACTTTTCCCTTGCGGATGACCGTAATGCGGTCGGACAGCGACATGGTTTCATTGAGCTTATGCGTGATAAAAATAATGGTTTTTCCTTCTTTTTTCAGCTGCCTTAATATTTTAAACAGCTCCTCGACTTCCTGCGGCGTCAGTACGGCGGTTGGCTCGTCCAGAATAATGATATCTGCGCCGCGGTAGAGTGTTTTTAAGATTTCCACACGCTGCCGCATACCGACAGAGAGGTTGGCGACCTTTTCGTGCAGGTCGATCTGAAATCCGAACCGGGTGACCAGCTCCGCTGCTTTTTCCAGACATTTTTTCTGGTCTAAAAACAGTCCGCCTTGTTCTTTTCCAATAATGATATTTTCCAGTACACTCAGCTGGCTCACAAGCATAAAATGCTGGTGCACCATGCCGATGCCAAGCGAGTAGGCGTCGTTTGGATTGGTTATATGGGCTTTTTTTCATGAATATAGATCTCTCCCTCGTCTGGGTGGTATAGCCCGAATAAGATATTCATCAGCGTGCTTTTGCCCGTGCCATTTTCTCCGAGCAGACAGTGGATTTCCTGCTCCCTTACGGTCAGGTCAATGCCGTCGTTTGCCCGTACTGGTCCGAAGCATTTCACGATTCCTTTCATTTTGATAGCGTCCATTCCGTTCTCCTTTCTTACTGCCGATTTGTTTTGATGAAGCGCCTGCTGGCTTGTCAGGCGTCCGGAACCTCGATCTTGCCGGATATGATGTCTGCGCGGATCTCATCCAGCTTTTGCAGGATGTTGTCTGGGATCGTGATATTGCTGCCTTCGGTCGTGAAGTCCACGCCGCCGTCCTTTAGTCCCAACAGCTGGTTTTCGCCGGTATAGGTGTTTTCCACAATGCTTGTGATTGCCTGGTATGCGCAGTTATCCAGCTTTTTGAGCATACTTGCCATTATGTAGTCCGGGGCTATGGAATTTTGGTTCAGATTTACGCCGATGCTTATAAAATCTTTTTCCTCTGCTGCCTGGAACAGTCCCATACCGGAAGCGCCGGAGGCGTGGAAGATAATATCCGCCCCTTTTTCGTGAAACGTATTAGCGATCGTGCGGGCAGTCGTCGGGTCGTTAAAGCCGCCGACGTAATCTACAAGCACGCTTACGTCTGGGTCTGCGTACGCTGCTCCGGCCTGGAAGCCTGCGGCAAACTGGTTGATCAGCGGATTGTCCACACCGCCGATAAAGCCGATCGTACCGCTGTCTGACAGGCGGGTGTCTATTTTTTCCTCATTTGCCAGTACCGCCAGCGCGCCGACCATAAAGCTGCCTTCCTGTGCCTTGCAGGAGTAAGACGCCACGTTATCAAGCTCTGAGGTCGCGTCCAGCAGCGCAAACCGCTGTCCGGTGTAGACCGAAGCTACATTATTCAGCGCGTCTACCTGTTCGTCGCCGACGCAGATGATCAGATCATATTCTTCGGAGGACGCCATCTCGTCCTGGATGATCTCCTCGTCTGCTACGGACTTTGGCTCTACCTGGTCGAAGGTAATGCCGTAATCCTGCGCCGCGCGTCTGACGCCCTCCAGCGCCAGGTCGTTAAAAGAGTTGCCGCCAAGCCCTGCCTGCGTAAAGATAATGCCGATATGAGGGCCGCTCCGCTCTGCCTTGGGGTCACTGCTGCTGCCGCATCCGGTCAGGATGGATGGGATTGCGATCGCGGCGGTGAGTAAGAGTGCCGTTAACCGTTTCCTTTGCTGCTTCATTTGTTTCCTCCTTTTGGTTGTACATTTGATTTAAGTTGTTCAACAAGTATGTATTATATATAGCACAAGTTATAAAAAATGTAAAGCAATAAATGGAAATATATACAAGCTTGTGTAAATGTTACAAAATTGTGAAGTTTATTTTGTGAAAAATACATAAAACCTTGAAATTGACATAGCTTTTTACAGGCAGATATGATAAAATAAATAATATGTGACTGAATGAAAATGTGAGGATAATAGGAATGATAAACTACAAAAAAAGTCTTGTATTTTTGCTTTTGCCGTTGTCTGTGTGTTTTTCGTCCTGTGGGAGCCACTGTGAGGTTGTAAACTACGAGGTACCAAAGGAAGCGGTCTGCACGCTTTCTTTTTTCGGCAATAAATATGAAGCTGCAAATGTGAAGGTGATAGAGGATATTATTAACGGATATATGGAGCAGAACCAGGATATCAGCGTGACGTATGAAAGTATCAGAGGATCTGGGTACTTTGATGCTTTAAGCAACAAGGAGCAAACGGGAAATCTGGATGATATTTTTATGGTCGATCATGATACTGCGCTGGAGTTTGCGAATAACGAAAGCCTGGCGGATCTGTCAGAGCTTGTGGAATATGTGCCGTTTTCGGACAGTATGCTGAGCCAGATGACGTCCGGGGACGGGAGCATCTACTGGGTGCCGGCAACGGTTTCGGCGTTTGGGCTGTACTGCAACCTCGATCTTTTACATAAGCATGGGCAGAAGGTACCGCAGACACTTGAGGAGTGGAAAGAGGTCTGCGCTTATTTTGTGTCAAAAGGGATCACGCCGATCGTGGCGAATAATGATATTTCTTTGAAAACGATCGTGGTCGCGGTTGGATTTTATCCTTTTTATGAAGCAGGGCTTCAGCAGGAGGTGTTTGATAAAATAAACGGCGGGGAGGAAAAGCTGAGCAGTTATCTTTCGGACGGCTTTGCTCTGCTTAGGGAATTTTGTGACGAGGGTTTTATTGATCCGGCGCAGGCATTGAAAACAGAAAAGATAGCAGACGATCTGGAGCTGTTTGTACAGGGAGAGTCTCCGTTTATGCTGACCGGGGTATGGGCGGCAGGTATGGTAAAGGGAATGAAGCCGGACTTTGCTTTTCGGGTGGTGCCTTATCCGGTGCGGGAGGACGGCTCTGTGCTGGTCATTAATCCGGATGTTCGTTTAAGCGTTGCGGCGCAGGGGGAGAACGAGGCGCTGGCAAAGGATTTTGCCGGTTATTTTTTGAAATCGGAGAATTTGTGGCGTCTGGCGGATAACCAGTCGTCTTTTTGCCCGCTGGATGACCAGTATGAGCCATCGCTGGCGGAGGTGCAGGAAATAGCGGAAATCTACAAAAAACAGGAGCCGGTGATAGGCTCTGACAGCCATATGCAGTTCCCGGTCTGGGAGCTTTTGACGGATGCCTCGCAGCGGCTGCTGGCAGGCAAGGAGTTTGGGGAATTGATGGAGTGGATGGATGCGCAGGTGGTGAAGGATGGAGAATAAGACGGGTTTTTTAAAAAAGGAAATTGCGCTGGTGCTGATGATCGCATTTGTGCTGAGCGCTGGAACCTGGATCTATGTCAAACAGGTTAGCAGCCAGTTGTGGTCACAGTCGATCAGCACGATGACAGAGAGCATCCGCCAGGGAGTGAATGCGCTGAATATGCAGCTGGAGATGGATTTTGATGAGCTGGTGGCGACAGGAAAAAACATTTCGCAGGCGGATGAGAGCGAGCTTGCGGATATCATACGGCTGTACCACGAGGTCCGGATGGATATTAACATTTATCTGGAGGGTGAGCGGCTCTTGGATAAGAACAGGAAACCGGACCAAGTAGTTGTGGAGATGCTTGAACAGACCGATAAGGAGCTTGGTATTTTGGATGCGCACAGCAGCAGCGTGACAGGAGAAAACGTATTTAATATTTTTTGTCGTTTTGCCCTGTCGAACGGTACGGCTGCGTGTCTGGTCAAGGAGTACCGGGCAAAGGAGATCGCCGCGCAGTTTACGCCTTCGTTTTATGGTCATTCCGGCTTTTCTTATCTGGTGAACCGAGACGGGGCGATCATGGTAAGGTCGCGCCACAGAAACAGCAATAAAACGATCCAGAATCTTTTTGACCTGATTCCAAAGGAGGAAAATGATGAGCAGGTCATACAGCAGCTTCGGGAAAGCATTTTAGGACTGAAAAGCGGCTGGGCCAGGTTTTACGATAATGGGGTCGGCCTGGTGTTCTGCTATGAGCCGATCTGGTCAGATTCCGGGTGGATGCTTGTTTCCATCGTCGCAGAGGAGAATATTCTGGCGCAGACGAACAGCATTTTAGTAAAAACGCTATGTTTGGCGATCGTTCAGATAGGGCTTATTTTGGTGCTGTTTTTTATTTTTTATTCGGGGAAGATGCGGGAAAACACCCGGCACACCTACGAGCTGGAGCAGGCCTTGCAGGTTGCGGACCGGGCGAATAATGTCAAAGGGGCATTTTTAATGAATATGTCTCACGATATCCGCACGCCGCTAAATGCCATTATCGGAATGACAGCGATCGCGCAAAAGCGGATAGACAGCAGAGAGCGGACAAAGGACTGCCTGAAAAAAATAAATATGTCCGGCAGATATCTACTGAACCTTGTCAATGACGTTATGGATATGTCCCAGCTGGATAGCGGGAAAATGATCTTGAATGAGGAGACAGTACATATCCACGAAATCTTCAGCGACGTGGTCAGCCTGATGGATCACCGTGTACAGGAAGCAGGGCTTACGATGGAAGCCCTGCCGCCAAAGCTCAGCCAGCAGACCGTTTTAGCAGACCCAATGCGGATGCGCCAGATCATGGTAAACATCATCGACAACGCCATCAAGTATACACCGTCCGGCGGCCGTATCCTGCTCCGTCTGGAGCAGACCAGGGATGCCAAGGAAGGCTGCGCCGTCTATCATTTCAGCTGCAGCGACACGGGTATTGGCATGGACAGCGATTTTTTGGAAAAGGTATTTCAGCCGTTCGAAAGAAGCCGTAATACAACAGCAAGCGGAATCGCCGGCACAGGCGTTGGCCTTGCGATCACAAAGGGCTTGCTGGAGCTGATGGGCGGAAGCATCCTGGCGGAAAGCGAGCCTGGGGAAGGTTCGGTATTTACGGCGGTGTTTCCTTTGCAGGCAGTAGAGGAGGATGTGGAGCGGCTGGTGAGTGGAGAGAAGGTGGTGAGCGGAGAGAAGCTGGAAGGTGATGGGAAGCTGGTGAGCGGAGAACCGCCGGAAAGTGAAGAGCAGCCAGAGAGTGCGGGGATGCAAACAGAAGCAGCTGTGCAGTCAGCCGATAGAGGTCAGCCAGTAATGGATGCGTCGCAATCGTCAACAAAGTGGCCGATAGAGGGGCGGTTAGACGTAGATGGTGTGCAGTTGTTGGGTGCGGGTAGAGCGCCAGAGGAAGCGGGTCTGATTTCTGGCGAACAGTCAGAACCAGCGAATGACAATGCTGCACAGGGGGATGCGCAAGGCGGTGATTATACGAGTAAGCGCGTTCTGCTGGTAGAGGATGTGGAGCTGAATATGGAGATCGCAGAAGCGATGATCGGCATGACAGGTGTTCAGATCGAAAAAGCGTATGATGGCCTTGAGGCGGTGCAGCTGGTAGAAGAAAAGCCGAGTGGATATTTTGATCTGATCTTTATGGATATCCAGATGCCGGTCATGGACGGATACGAAGCGACGCGTAGAATCCGTGCTATGCAACGTGAGGATGCGGCGCACATACCAATCTTTGCGCTGTCCGCGAATGCGCTTGCCGAGGATGTGGAAAATTCTCGAAAGGCGGGAATGAACGGACATATTGCCAAGCCGATTGACATGGAGCCGATCGAGAAGGTGATGCGGCAGTATTTTGGCTAAAACCAGCTGTCACGTGATAGGCGTATTTTCATATATTGGATAAAAAGCTGCCAGGTGATCTTATGTCCAACAATAATCCAAAACGTGAAAATCTGCTTAATCTTGCGCTTGACGCGACTGACCGGGAACTGGAGCAATCTCCCAGCCTGCAAATAGGGTATGACCAGACGGGGCGTATATGGGAGCTGATCATCCGATATTCTGCGGGATTAGACGAGCTGCGGCAGGAGCTTCCGCAGATTTCGATCGTGAAATTGCTAAACGGATACGCGGTTGCGACTGTACCGCAGCAGTTGATGGATACATTTACAGATCGTACAGAAATTGAATATATTGAAAAACCAAAGAGGCTCTTTTTCGCTGTTGACCAGGGAATCAGAGCTTCTTGTATTAATTCGGTGCAGTCCTCGTTCCTACGGCTGAGCGGTAAGGGGGTTTTGTGCGGCATTGCGGACAGCGGTATCGATTGGCGGCATCCTGATTTTTGCAATCCCGACGGAACGACACGGATCGCGGCAATCTGGGATCAGACGTTGATCCCGGACGCAGCCCGCGGTATGTATCCTCCATCAGGCTATGACCGGGGTGTACAATTTACAAGAGAGCAGATCAATGCTGCATTAAGGGAAACGGGGCAGACAATTATAATAGAAGAAGGCCCAGAAGCCAGTGTGCAGCAGTATGTCAGGCTGACCGGAGACAGCAGCGGGCATGGGACGCACGTAGCAGGCATTTTAGCAGGCAACGGCAGAGCATCCGGCGGCCGCTACCGCGGCGTGGCATATGAAAGCGAGCTGATCATCGTCAAGCTTGGTATACCGCGGGAGGAGGGATTTCCAAGTACGGTCGAGCTTATGATGGCAGTCGATTATATGATAAGAAAAGCACGTGAAATGGGGCTTCCGATCGCGTTAAACCTGAGCTTTGGAAACAACTACGGATCTCATAGCGGATCTTCTTTGATTGAGACTTATTTAAACAGCCTGAGCGGATACTGGAAAAACGTGATCGCCGCAGGAACTGGAAATGAGGGCACTGCAAGCGTCCATACGTCCCTGCAGGTCCGTTCCGGGGAAGGGCATCCTGAAAATACTGCACAGTTTGTTATAAGCACATACGAAGCTTTTTTGAGCATTCAAATCTGGAAATCCTATTCTGATGAAATCGATATTCAGATCGTACACCCGTCTGGACAGTCAGCAGGTCCGATACAGCGCATTTTAGGTACGCAGCGTTTCCGAATACAGCAGACAGAGATTTTGCTTTATTACGGAGAGCCAAGTCCTTACAGTGTCTATCAGGAAATCTTTTTAGAATTTTTGCCGGTTGCGGACTTTATTGACAGCGGAGTGTGGGAAATACGCATGGTTCCACGGAGCCTTGTAGACGGAAATATCGATATGTGGATGCCAGGCGGGGGTATCTTAAACCGCGGAACAGGATTTTTGTACCCTACAGAGTCAACGACACTTACCATTCCATCCACAGCGGAAAAGGTCATTTCCGTAGCTGCTTACAATTCCAGGACAAACCAGGCTGCAGATTTTTCCGGCAGAGGCTATACGCGCGTGACCGGGCAGGTGAAGCCGGACCTGGCGGCACCTGGGGTCGGGATTGTGTCGTCAGTGCCAGGCGGAGGGTATGGGGTGAAGAGCGGGACTTCGATGGCGACGCCGTTTGTGGCGGGGAGTGCGGCGTTGTTGATGCAGTGGGGGATTGTGGATGGGAATGATCCATATTTGTATGGGGAGAAGGTGAAGGCTTATTTGATCAAAGGGGCGAGGCGGCTGGAGGCGTTTGAGGAGTATCCGAATCCGCAGTTGGGGTATGGGGCGCTTTGCTTGCGGGACAGTATACCAGTATAAAAAACAGCTTTCTGGTTATATTTTAATTGTAATTGTAACTGTTCAGCACCCCGTTAAGGGCACATTGATTTTTGGACAAAACAGAGAAAATAAAATTTCTGTTTCGTCATTGCTTTAGTGTAAAAAGTGGATAACTTTCTAGTATAACTGCCAAGTGCTTTTGGGTTGTGGATTACTGAAACATAATTCCCCAGTTGTATCACAGATAACAGAGTAATTGTGGATTTTATCCGAGTGTTACCGGCAATTAGCTCTTGTTTTTTACTGTTTATCCACCGTCATTTTGACAGTATATCAAAACGACACGATTCGCTTTTTGGACCATTTTCCGTTAAAATAGAAGTATCAAATTTAACGGAAGAAGGTGGTCTGAATGCCAGTAAATGTTACACTTGAAATGGTTCAGCAATTGCTTGAACAGAATGCTTCATTGCTCAGGCAAAATGAAATTCTCACAGCAACTATTGCTGAGTTAAATCAGACCATACAGGAACTGAAGGAACAGCTTAATAAGAACTCCAAAAACAGTTCCAAACCACCTTCAAGTGATGGCTATAAAAAACCTGCTCCTAAGAGTCTGCGCAAACCATCCGGAAAAAAGGTCGGTGGACAGGATGGACATCAGGGGATACATTTAGCGGTAATAACAGCTCCGGATGAAATAGTCAAACATATGCCCTCCGCATGTAAAGGATGCCAGCATTATCAGATATGCAAAGGCACTGCATGTATTGCGCAGAAACGCCATGTTATTGACGCGGTTGTTACAGTCAATGTAACGGAGCATCAGGCACTGGAACTTCCAGTCTGTATGCTGCATGGAGATACCCGCACAGGTGCTTTCCCTTCTGACGTAAAAGCAACCGTACAGTATGGTGAAAACCTTCAGGCATTAGCTGTTGCACTAAATACCGTAGGCGCAGTCAGCATCAAACGTACCCATGAGATTCTTTCCGGAGTATTTAACATTCCGATTGCAACAGGAACGGTCAGCAGCATGGTAAAAAGATGCGCTGACAGTCTGAGTGAAACAGTAGGTAAGATCAAGGATAAGATGATCGGTTCTGCGCTTGGACATTTCGACGAAACCGGAACCAGAGTGGATAAAAAACTCTGGTGGG